>NZ_JBJYZK010000011.1:0-211237 GCF_048654275.1 Candidatus Pseudomonas auctus
TCCCACGGTCCGTACTGGCTAGAGTCGGAATCGAGCTTTTAGTCCCGCCCACCCCTTCAAGTCTAAACATACAAGCGGGCTTGCTCGCGAATGCGGTTGTGCAGTCACCGAAGATTTATCTGGCTACTGAACAGCCATGAACCGCAGGGGTCGTAGCTAAAAGCCCCTCTACGGTTCCCACGCCATGACCACCCCAACAGACGGCAAGACCCCCGACCTCTCGGCCAAGGAACAACACGAAGTCGAGAAAAACCAGCCGCCCCGGGCGGCGGTCCTGCATGAAATCATCCGCAAACAAGGCGACCAGGAACTGGAGCGCAGCATCGCCGCGCTGTGGTGGTCGGCGCTGGCAGCCGGGCTGACCATGGGCCTGTCGCTGATGGGCATGGGCCTGCTCAACTCGCGTCTGCCCGACGGCGACGAATTCAAGGTGATCGCCAGCTTCGGCTACTGCGCGGGTTTTCTCGCGGTGATTCTCGCCCGCCAGCAACTGTTTACCGAAAATACCCTGACCGCCGTGCTGCCGGTGATGACCAAGCCGACCCTGGCCAATTTCGGCCGGTTGATCCGGCTCTGGACCGTGGTGCTGTTCGGCAACCTGTGCGGGACGATTCTGGTGGCGTACGTGATGCTCGAACTGCCGATCTTCGACAGCAAGACCGACGAGGCCTTCCTCGAAATCGGCCGCAAGGTCATGGAGAACCATGCGAGTCAGATGTTCGCCAAGGGCATCGTCTCGGGCTGGATGATCGCCACCATGGTCTGGATGATCCCGTCCATGGAAAGCGCGAAGATGTGGATCATCATCCTCATCACCTATCTGATGGCACTGGGCGATTTCACTCACATCGTGGTGGGGTCGGCGGAGGTGTCGTATCTGGTGTTTGCCGGCGAGTTGCCGTGGAGTGACTTCTGGGCGGTGTTTGCCGGGCCGACGCTGGCGGGAAACATCATCGGCGGCAGTTTCATCTTTGCCCTGATCAGTCATGCGCAGATCCGCAGTGAAAGCGGTGCGCCGAAAGAAACGGATGCGCCGAAGGAATCTGCGGATCAGGCCAAAAAGCCCGATCCGCAGCGGATCAAAAAATGATCAGTGGTGCGCCGGCTCGGCAGCGGTCACCGGCTCATCGCGGGTTGCGTGCTTGACCAGTTTGCCGATGGTCAGGCCCTGCAACAGGATCGACGACAGCACCACGATGTAAGTGATGCTCAGCAGCAGATCGCGCTCCGGGCCCAACGGCAGGGCCAAGGCCAATGCCACCGAAACACCGCCGCGCAAACCACCCCAGGTCAGGATCCGGATCGTACCGCGCGGCACGGTGCGCCAGCGCCGCAGCAAGACGATGGCCGGGGCCACGGTGAGCAGGCGCGACAGCAGAATCGCCAGCGCCAGCAAACTCGCCGCCGCCACGTGCAGCCAGTTGAACGGCAGCAGCAACAGCTCCATCCCGATCAGCGCGAACAGCAACGCGTTGAGCATGTCGTCGAGCAATTCCCAGAAACCGTCGAGGTATTTGCGCGTCATGTCGTTCATCGCCAGGTTGCGACCGAGGTTACCGATGATCAGCCCGGCGACCACCATCGCAATCGGCGCCGACACGTGCAGCTCGGTGGCCATCGCCGAACCGCCAATCACCAGCGCCAGGGTCAGCATGACTTCGATCTGGTGCTGCTCGATGCTCTTGATCATCAGGTACACCAGATAACCGATCAGCCCGCCGAACAGCACGCCACCGATGGCTTCGTGAGCAAACAGCATGGCCGTGGCGCCGACGGTCGGGGTTTCGCCCAGTTGCGCGATGCCCAGTAGCACGGTGAACACCACTACGGCGGTGCCGTCGTTGAACAGCGATTCGCCGACGATGGTGGTCTTCAGCGGCTTCGAGGCATTGGCCGTACGCAGCACGCCGAGGACCGCAATCGGGTCGGTCGGGGAAATCAGCGCGCCGAACAACAGGCAGTAGAGGAAGCTCACGTGCCAGCCGAACAGGGCAAAAATGTAATAGGCGAGGCTGCCGATCACGGCGGTGGCGATCAATACGCCGAAGGTCGCCAGCAGGCCAATCGGCCAGCGATAGCTGCGCAGGTCGTTCAGGTTCACGTGCAAGGCGCCAGCGAACAGCAGGAACGACAGCATCCAGTTCATCAGCAGATCGCCGAAGTCGATCTGGCCGATCAGTTGCTGCACGCGCTCTTCCAGACCGGGGTAACCGAGCAGGCTCAAGCCTTGCAGCAACAGGGAAAACATCAGTGCGGTAACCATCACGCCGATGGTCGGGGGCAGGCCGATGAAGCGGAAATTCACGAAAGTGAGGAGGGTGGTGAGGCAGATGAAAGCGGCGACAAGTTCAAGCATCCGGGGTCCTTTGGATGGGGGTGAAAGACAGCGCGGCCATTCATGGACGCAAGGGTTGGATGGGCTGACGCCGGGTGGGGACACAATTGTGTCCCCCGGGAAAATCAGCCGGACACATTGACCGCAGCGACACCCCGACGTTGCAGGTAGATGAAAAACAGCGCCGTCAGCACGGTCAGCACACCTACCAGTGCGCCGGTCCAGGGCAAGTCCGCGAGGTCCGCGCCACTGGCCACCACCAGCCCGCCGATCCATGCGCCGGCGGCATTGCCGAGGTTGAAGGCGCTCTGGTTCAGGGTCGAGCCGAGGTTCGGTGCTTCGTGAGCCTGATCGATGATCAGCAGTTGCAGGATCGGGCACAGGGCGAAGGCAAAAATCCCCCACAGCACCAGCGTGATCGCCGCCGGAACCACCGAGCGACTGGTCTGGCTGAACGCCGCCAGAATCACCACCACCGCCAGCGCGACACCCACCAGAGACGGCAACAGACGGCTGTCGGCCAGGCGTCCGCCGAGCATGCTGCCGCCGGTCAAACCGACACCGAACAACAGCAGCATCACCGTCACGCCGTGGGGGCTGACGCCGGTGATGTCCTGCAGAATCGGCGCGATGTAGGTGAACACGCTGAACAGACTGGTGGAGGCCAGCACGCTCATGCCCAGCGCCAGCAACACGTTGACCTTGCCCAGCACCTTGAATTCGCTGGCGAGGTTGGCCTTGTCCATCGGGATATGTTTCGGCAACCACAACCATTGGGCGAGGGCGGCGATCACACCGATCACCGAGACCGCCCAGAAGGTCGAACGCCAGCCGGCGTACTGGCCGAGCGCGGTGCCCAGCGGTACGCCGAGGACGTTGGCCAGGGTCAGGCCGGTGAACATCATGGCAATAGCCTGCGCCCGCTTGTTCGGCGCGACCAGCCCGGCGGCCACTACCGAACCGATGCCGAAGAACGCACCGTGGCACAGCGCGGTGACCACTCGCGCCGCCATCAGCGTTGCGTAGTTCGGCGCCAGTGCGCACAGCACGTTGCCGAGGATGAACATCAGCGTCATGCCCAGCAGCGTGGCCTTGCGCGGCATGTTGGCGGTGCCGATCGCGAGGATCGGCGCACCGAACACCACGCCCAGGGCGTAGCCGGTGATCAACAGGCCAGCGTGGGGAATGCTCACCGCGAGGTCGCGGGCGACATCGGGCAGCAGGCCCATGATGACGAATTCAGTGGTGCCGATGCCGAAAGCGGCAACAGCGAGTGCAAGCAAGGCGAGTGGCATGCGCAAGGTCTCTGTCGGTAGTCTTGACGCTTTGATCAGGCATACGCAGGCCGGCGACCGGTCTCGGGCGAGAACGGGCAGGCAGGAATTATTGGAATTTATCTGTGCGCAACTGAGTGCGGCGTGGTCGCTTGCAGTATAAACAGCTGCTGACACATCGCGAATCAATAATCTGACTAATTGGCTCAGGTTCAACAACAAGAACAAAGGAGTGGCACGTGCTGGCGACAGCTCTGGTGTTGGTGGCGGCGCTGTTGCACGCAGCGTGGAACACGTTGATCAAGTTCAGCGCCGAACGGCTGCTGGTGGTGGCCTGCATGGACACCGTGGCGCTGCTGTTCGTCGCGCTGGCGATGCCTTTCATCAGCCTGCCGCCGGCGGAAATCTGGCCGTGGATTCTGGCGTCGGCGGCGTTCGAGCTGCTTTATCGCTACCTGTTGATTCAGGCCTATCGGGTCGGCGACCTGGGGCTGGTCTATCCGTTGATGCGCGGATTGTCGCCGCTGGTGGTGCTGGCGCTGACCCTGATCTTCGCCGGCGAAGTGCTGACCACCCAGCAGATCTTCGGGATCCTGCTGATCCCGCTGGGCATGGCTTGCCTGCTCTGGCAGGGCGGCGGCGGGAAACATTTGCCGTGGGCGATGCTGCCGGTAGTGGCGCTGATCGGCTTGTGCATCGGTTGCTACACCTACATCGACGGTCAGGCGTTGCGGCGCTGGTCGCATCCGCTGGATTACCTGGTCTGGGTCACGCTGCTCAGTGCCTGGCCTTTCCCGTTGCTGGCGTGGGTGGCCAAGCGGCCGGCGTTCAAGCTGTTCTGGCGCGAGCAATGGAAGCTGGGACTGGCGGTCGGGTTCTGCGTGTTGTTCAGCTACGCTCTGGTGCTGTGGGCGATGCAGTTGGGCTCGATTGCCGAAGCGGCGGCGTTGCGTGAAATCAGCGTGATCCTGGTGGTGCTGTTCGGCATGCGTTACCTGAAAGAACCTTTCGGCCGGCCGCGGCTCTTAGCCTGTGGGCTGGTGCTGATCGGCATGTTGGTGATGAAGTTCTGAGCGCCCGGCAACTCTAAAACTCGAAAGAAGGACGGTGTTATGACGGTGGCTTTGTGGTGTGTGTTGATCGCGATTTTTCTGCCCTATCTGTGCACCGTCGTGGCCAAGGCCTCGGGCGGTTTCAGACTGCGGGACAATCATGATCCCCGGGACTTTCTGGACAGCGTGGATGGCGTGGCGCGCCGTGCCCATGCGGCGCAGCTGAACAGTTTTGAAGTGACTCCGGCGTTTGCGGCGGCGGTGATCGTCGCGCACCTGGTGGGCACGGCAGAGCTGGTAACGGTCAATGTGCTGGCGGTGCTGTTCATCACCAGTCGCCTGCTCTACATCATTTGCTATCTGGCGGACTGGGCGGCTCTGCGCTCGTTGGTCTGGTTTGTCGGGATGGTGCTGATTGCCAGTTTCTTCTTCGTTTCGATCTGAACCTGAAAAGATCGCAGGCTGACGAGGCCTGCGATCTTTTGCATTGTGCTTACGGCTTGTCGGCTACCTGCGGCACTTGCGGCAACGCCGCGCCTTTTGGCCAGAGCATCCAGATCTGTCCTTGCTGTTTCATGTCGCCCGCCAGTTGCCCGGCGGCATCGCCGGTGCCCCAGAACAGATCCGCGCGAACCTCACCGGCAATCGCGCCGCCAGTGTCCTGCGCAGCCACCGGGCGTACCAGCGGCGTGCCGTCTGGGCGAGTGGTCGACAGCCACAACAGGCTGCCCAGCGGAATCACCTTGCGGTCCACTGCCGCGCTGTAACCGGCGGTCAGCGGCACATTCAGCGAGCCGCGCGGCCCTTCGTTGCTGTCCGGGTTGCGGGTGAAAAACACGTAGCTCGGATTGCTCGCCAGCAGTTCCGGAATGCGCGATGGGTTGGCCTTGGCCCAGTTGCTGATCGCGCCCATGGTGACTTCTTCTTTTTTCAGCTCGCCCTGTTCCACCAGCCAGCGGCCGATCGGTCGGTACGGGTGACCATTCTGGTCGGCGTAGGCGATGCGCAGTTGTCGGCCGTCATCGGTCTGAATCCGCCCCGAACCCTGAATCTGCAGGAATTGCAGGTTCATCGGGTCGGTCAGCCAGGCCACGACCGGCGCCTTGACGCCTTTGGTCTCGATGGTCGCTGCGTCGTCGTAAGGCTTGAGCACGCGACCTTCGAGGCGGCCGCGCAGGCGCTTGCCTTTGAGTTCCGGGTAAATACTGTCCAGCGAGACAATGATCATGTCTTCGGGCACGCCATACACCGGCACGTTGGCGGTGGCGGTTTGCGTCAGGCTGCCGGGATAGACCGGTTCGTAGTAGCCGGTGATCAGGCCGTTGGGATTGTCGTTTTCGGCGCGCAGGCCGAAGACGTCGAGGTTCTGCTTGAGGAAGGCGCGGATGTCGCCGGCACTTTGCGGGACATTGGCGGCGGCTGCACAGGTCGGGCCCCAGACCGGGTCAGCCTTGAGCCGGGTGCAGGCGCTGCGCCACGAGCTGAATCCGGCCACCAGATCGCTGTCGGACACCGCAGGCAACGCTTCCCAAGTGGCGCTGGAGTAGGTGGCCAGGGCGTGGGTTTTCGGCTTGGCGCTGTCGCCACCGGTGCAGCCGGCGAGGATCGCCAGCAGCGGCAGGGTGACGATGAGCGGATGACGCCAGGCCTTGAAGCGGCTGTTCATGGAGAATTTCCTGTGCCGGTTGCTGAAGTGCTCCATGCGCTCAAGCAACCCTTATTGTTAATAGGGCTATTGGTGTTTGGCGGTGACGCGAGGATACTGGCCGCCGATTTCCGTGACCTGAAGCCACCATGACTCTTAAAAGAATTTCTGTTGTATTGCTGGCCTGTCTGACCTTGTCCGCCTGTGGCGGTGTCGACCCGAATTCCCCGCTGGGTCAGCGCAAGGCGATCTTCAAGCAGATGCTCAAGACCGGCGAAGACCTGGGTGGCATGTTGCGTGGGCGCATCCCGTTCGACGGAGCGAAATTCGCCGAAGGCGCGGTCAGGCTCGATGCGTTGTCTCATGAGCCGTGGAAACATTTTCCGCAGGTGCGCGAAGAAGATCACACCAGCGCCAAGGACGATGTCTGGCAGAAACAGGCCCGTTTCCAGGAAATGGCCCGCACCCTTGAGGCGGCCACCGGTGAACTGGTGATTGCCAGCAAGGTTCAACCCTACAAGGCCAGTAACCTGGGGCCGGCGGTGCAGAAAGTCGAAGATGCCTGCAGTGCCTGCCATAAAGAGTTTCGCGACCACTGATTTTCAAGGGATCACAGCCTTTGGCCGTGATCCCCGGCTTTCTTACTTGTCGAGTTCGTCCAGCGCGTCCTGCAATTCTTTGCGCGATTCGGCGAGCTTGTTCTTGCGCTTGTCGATCTTCTCCGGATCGCCCTTCTTCATGGCCTTGTCCAGATCAGCCTGACGCCTGCTCACTTCGTGCTTGGCGTCGAGTACCTTGTTTTCCCGCTCTTTCTTCAGGCCGGCGTCGGTGCAGTGTTCGGTGACTTCGCGCAGGGCGGTTTCGAGGCCGGCCTGCTGGTCGGCATTGCCGCGGGACTTGGCCTGTTCGATCTGATTGATGATGCCCTGCTTCTTGGCAGCACAACCGGTCAGGCCCGGCGCGTCTTCGTCGGCCATCACGGGGGCGGCGAGGACTGCGCAGAAAGACAGCAGGGCGAGCGGTGCGAGAAATTTCATAAAAGCTCCATGTGCAAAGGCAATCGTATCGGTGAAGCACTGCGCTGTTGGAGCGCTCCGGCGGACTTGGGTTCCCGGTGGGCCGGGGATTGCGTGTTCAGAAGCCGTCGACACCGGCGGCTTGCAAGGTTTTACTCAGGGCCAGTACCTGCGGGTCACGAAAAAAGGCGCTCAATTGCGCCGCGCGACCCGGGCCGATTCCGGCTTCTGCCTGCCATTGTTCGGTACTGCGTTGTGCCAGCGCCTGCCATGAATCGGCGAGTGTTGCCTGACCGGTCGGTGGCAGCCCCAGGGCTTTGAGCCACTGCAGGAACGGCCGTTGGCGGGCGCTGTGAAAACTGTGCAGCAGGCGGGCACTGCTGCGCTCGCCGAGACCGGCAATGTTAGCAAGCTCCGGCCCGTCGAGGGTCAACCAATCCAGCAAGCTGTTCAGGCGGCCTGTTTCCAGAAGTTTCTCCCACGTGCCACGACCGACATGGGGCAGGGCCAGCCCCTGCTTGCTGCTGAGCCAGGTCAGGCGGGCGAGGAACTGGCTTTCGCAGCCCGGCGTCGGTTGCCAGCAGCTCAGGGCGTGAAAGTCGCGGGCGAGCGGAACGTTCAGATCCACGCGTTCAGTGCTGCGCAGCACCACGCTGTCGAGGCGCGGGATCGTCAGCCCGGCCAGGCTGATTGCCACCTGATCGCCGGGGCGAATGTCCAGTTCCTGCCAGCGCCTGAGCGAACTGACACTGACCCGTTTGATCTGCCGGTCATCGAGCATCACCGGCGACAGTTCAAGCACCGGCGTAATGCGCCCGGTGCGGCCGATCTTGAAGTTCACCTTGCGCACATCGGCCAGTGCCTGGGCAAAAGGGTATTTCCAGGCGACAGCCCAGTAGGGCGGACGAGCCTGCCAGCGCTCTGCCGGTGGCCGCAGGCTTTGGCGCAGAACCACTCCGTCCGTGGCAAATGGCAGTGGCGAGCGATACCAGTGATCGCGCCAGTGTTGCGCTTCGTTCAGGCTGGCGACGGCCTGGGTGTAGGGCTCCGTGGTAGGAAAACCGAACTGCGTAAGGGCCGCGATTCGCTCCGGCAAGTCCTTCGGCCCTTGCGGCCAGTCCCAGACAAACAGCCCGATGCCGGCAGCGTGTTCCGCGTCGAGATCCTTGCGCCCCAGTAGCCCGGCCACGGTGGCGCGGGCGTTGGCGCTGCCGGCACGAGCCTGTGTATGTCCGTTCAAACGCCAGTAGAGTTCGCCTTGCACCAGCAGGTCCTGCGGTTGCGTCAGCTGTTGCGGAATGGCTCCGATTCTTTTTGCCGATACGGTCCAGTCCTGCCCGCGAACACCATCCCCGCGACTGATCGCCTGATGCAATCGGCCGTCGCGATAGATCAGGGTGACCGCCACGCCATCGACCTTGGGTTGCACCCATACGTTTTGGCGGTCGCGCAGCCAGGTGGCGATGTCCGCCGCGTCGTGAAGCTTGTCCAGACCGGTGTGAGCGACCGGGTGCGCAACCGGGCCTGACGCGGTGCGCAACGGCTCGGGCGGTGAGGGAAGTTTGAAGCAGCGGCGCCATTGGTTCAGGCGCAGGCGGGACTGATCGTAGAGCTCATCGGCGATCACCGAGCGACCTTCGCGATGATAGGCGTCGTCCCAGCGGTCGATCTGTTGTTGCAGGGCGGCGACTTCGCTCGAAGCCCGGGCGGCGGCCCAGTCGGGGCAGTCGGCGAAGGCGTTGAGGTGGAAAAACGGCAGGAAAAACAAAAACAGGCGCAGTGTGGCAAGCATCGTGAGCGTCCTTGCTCAGAGAGATACCTGAAGGCTAGCCGGGATTTTGAAGCGGGCCGGGCGGCTGTTTTGCCGGTTGTTTCGCGGCCATGAAAAAGCCCCGCACGGCGAACCGTGCGGGGCTTCTTGTACCGCCAGGAAAATTACAGGCCGGCAGCGGAACGCAGAGCGTCGGCGCGGTCGGTTTTTTCCCAGGTGAACGTGGAGAAGGTGTCTTCGCCAACGGTCTTGGTCTGCGGAGCGCGGCCGAAGTGGCCGTAGGCTGCGGTTTCCTGGTACATCGGGTGCAGCAGGTCCAGCATGGTGGTGATCGCGTATGGACGCAGGTCGAACACTTCGCGGACCAGTTTGATGATCTTGTCATCGCTGATCTTGCCGGTGCCGAAGGTGTTCAGCGAGATCGAGGTAGGCTGGGCCACACCGATCGCGTAGGAAACCTGGATCTCGCAACGCTCGGCCAGGCCGGCCGCCACGATGTTCTTGGCAACGTAACGGCCAGCGTAGGCAGCCGAACGGTCAACCTTGGATGGATCTTTACCGGAGAACGCGCCGCCGCCGTGACGGGCCATGCCGCCGTAGCTGTCGACGATGATCTTGCGACCGGTCAGGCCGCAGTCACCTACCGGGCCGCCAATGATGAACTGGCCGGTCGGGTTGATGTGGAACTGGGTGTCCTTGCTCAGCAATTCGGCAGGCAGCACGTGCTTGACGATCAGCTCCATCACGCCTTCGCGCAGGTCGTTGTACGACACTTCAGGGTTGTGCTGGGTCGACAGAACCACAGCGTCGATACCGACAACCTTGCCGCCTTCGTAACGGCAGGTCACTTGCGACTTGGCGTCCGGACGCAGCCAGGGCAGCAGACCCGATTTACGGGCTTCGGCCTGACGCTGCACCAGCTGGTGCGAGAAGGTGATCGGTGCCGGCATCAGCACGTCGGTTTCGTTGCTGGCGTAGCCGAACATCAGGCCCTGGTCGCCGGCGCCCTGATCTTCAGGCTTGGCACGGTCAACACCCTGGTTGATGTCAGGGGACTGCTTGCCGATGATGTTCATCACGCCGCAGGTCGCGCCGTCGAAGCCGACGTCGGAGCTGGTGTAGCCGATGTCGCAGATCACGTCACGAACGATCTGCTCCAGGTCGACCCAGGCGCTGGTGGTCACTTCACCGGCAACGATGGCCACGCCAGTCTTGACCAGGGTTTCCACCGCAACGCGTGCGTGCTTGTCCTGGGCAATGATGGCGTCCAGCACTGCATCGGAAATCTGGTCGGCGATTTTGTCCGGATGTCCTTCAGACACGGACTCGGAGGTGAAGAGGGAGTATTCGCTCATCTCGATGTTTTCCTGAATTTACCGATGGTGAGTGTCGCCAGCCGGTCGCTGAAAATGGCGAACCTGGATCTGGAAACCATTACGTAAGCCTACATAGAGGCTTTCCCCGGGAACGAGTCCCGCAGCGGTGGCCCAACGGGCCAGATCGTCCTGTTCAAACCCCAACCACAGATCACCGCAGGCCTCCCTGGCCCAACTCTGGTTGTGGCTACATAACTCTGTCACGAGCAGGCTACCGCCCGGTTGCAGCAGGCTGGCCATGTGCTTGAGCGCTTCGGCCGGCGCGGCGAAATGGTGCAACACCATGTTCAACACCACGCAATCGGCCTGAAGGCTTGTGCCATTCAATGCATCGGCCAATTGCAGGCTGACGTTAGCCAGCTGTTCACGTTCACATACCTGGCGGGCCAGTTCGAGCATCGCCGCGCTGTTGTCCAGTGCGGTTACGGTGCCGAAGCGGCGCGCCAGTTCCGGCAGGAAAGCTCCATCGCCGGGGCCGACTTCAATGGCCGTGGCTGCGCCATCGAAATTCAGTTTGTCGAGCAGGGCCAGCACGCTTTCACGGTACTGCGGCAGGCCGGCAATCAAATCCTGCTGGGCGCGGAATTTCTCCGCGACCCGGGCGAAAAAGTCCTGGCTGTTGGCCGCGCGCTGCCCGTGAACCTGTGCGATCCGGGATTCCACGTCGGCCGGCAGCGGCAGATTGTCGACTTCTTCTAACAATGCCGCGTGCAACTTGCCGCCCAGCAACTCGGTGTGGGGCAGGGCGCGGCGATAGAACACCGCATTGCCTTCGCGGCGAGTCGCCACCAGATCCGCCTGCGCCAGCACTTTAAGGTGATGGCTCATGCCGGACTGGCCGATATCGAAAATCTGCGCCAGTTCCAGTACGCCGAACGAGTCGTTGGCCAGGGCGCGCAATACATTCAGCCGCAGCGGATCGCCGCCGGCCTTGCACAGGGCCGCCAGCTCGTCGCAATCGTCATGGCGAATGGAAGGCACGCGTAAGTTCATAGGGCTGGCAGTCTAGTGACGGCCTGAAGGCATCGCAAGGTCTATATCAAAAAGTTTTGATATTGCTCGATGGATGGCGCATTCGATTGCACTTCTCACCGCCCGGTTAACTCTACAAACCAACAGCGGAAAGGTTTCACCAACCGAAACCGATGTTATCCATGGGAAAAACGCCTCCGGATGACTATCTGTCATTGCCCCGAGGCGCTCGGGTGAGGGAAAATGCCCTCCTTTTTTCCGTTTCAATCTATTCACACCCAGGAGATCAGCGATGCCTAGCCGTCGTGAGCGTGCCAACGCCATTCGTGCCCTCAGCATGGATGCCGTGCAAAAAGCCAACAGCGGCCATCCCGGTGCCCCTATGGGTATGGCAGATATCGCCGAAGTGCTTTGGCGCGACTACCTCAAGCACAACCCGAGCAATCCATCGTTCGCCGACCGTGACCGCTTCGTGCTTTCCAACGGTCACGGCTCGATGTTGATCTACTCGCTGCTGCACCTGACCGGCTATGACCTGTCGATCGACGACCTGAAGCAGTTCCGTCAACTGCACAGCCGTACCCCGGGCCACCCGGAATTCGGTTACACCCCGGGCGTTGAAACCACCACCGGCCCGCTGGGTCAGGGTCTGGCCAACGCCGTGGGCTTCGCCCTGGCAGAAAAAGTACTGGGCGCGCAGTTCAACCGTCCCGGCCACAACATCGTCGACCACCACACCTACGTGTTCCTGGGTGATGGCTGCATGATGGAAGGCATTTCCCACGAAGTCGCTTCCCTGGCCGGCACTCTGGGCCTGGGCAAGCTGATCGCCTTCTACGATGACAACGGCATTTCCATCGACGGCGAAGTCGAAGGCTGGTTCACCGACGACACGCCGAAGCGTTTCGAATCGTACAACTGGCAAGTGATCCGCAACGTCGACGGTCACGACCCGGAAGAGATCAAGACCGCCATCGAGACCGCTCGCAAGAGCCCGCTGCCGACCCTGATCTGCTGCAAGACCACCATCGGTTTCGGTTCGCCGAACAAGCAAGGCAAGGAAGATTGCCACGGCGCCCCGCTGGGTGAAGCGGAAATCGCCCTGACCCGTCAGGCGCTGAACTGGAACCACGGCCCGTTCGAAATCCCGGCCGACATCTATGCCGAGTGGGATGCCAAGGAAAAAGGCCGTGCCGCCGAAGCCGAGTGGGATCAGCGTTTCGCTGCCTACTCCGCCGCGTTCCCGACCGAAGCCAACGAACTGATCCGTCGCCTGAGCGGCGAGCTGCCGGCCGACTTCTCCGAGAAAGCTGACGCCTACATCGCCGACGTTGCGGCCAAAGGCGAAACCATCGCCAGCCGTAAAGCCAGCCAGAACGCCCTGAACGCGTTCGGCCCGCTGCTGCCGGAAGTGCTGGGCGGTTCGGCTGACCTGGCCGGTTCCAACCTGACCCTGTGGAAAGGCTGCAAAGGCGTCAGCGCCGAAGACGCCAGCGGCAACTACATGTACTACGGCGTGCGCGAATTCGGCATGACCGCGATCATGAACGGGGTTGCCCTGCACGGTGGTCTGGTGCCTTACGGCGCGACCTTCCTGATGTTCATGGAATACGCCCGCAACGCAGTGCGCATGTCCGCTCTGATGAAGCAGCGCGTGATCCACGTCTACACCCACGACTCCATCGGTCTGGGCGAAGACGGCCCGACGCACCAGCCGATCGAGCAACTGACCAGCCTGCGCAGCACGCCGAACCTCGACACCTGGCGTCCAGCCGATGCCGTTGAATCGGCCGTGGCCTGGAAAAACGCTCTGGAGCGCAAGGACGGCCCGTCGGCGCTGATCTTCTCGCGTCAGAACCTGCAGCACCAAACCCGCGATGCCGGCCAGATCGCCGACATCCGCCGTGGTGGTTACGTGCTCAAGGACTGCGCAGGCGAGCCTGAGCTGATCCTGATCGCGACCGGTTCGGAAGTCGGTCTGGCCGTTCAGGCCTACGACAAACTGACCGAGCAGGGCCGCAAGGTGCGCGTGGTTTCCATGCCATGCACCAGCGCGTTCGACGCTCAGGACGCCAGCTACAAGCAATCGGTCCTGCCGTTGCAGGTCAGCGCACGTATTGCGATCGAAGCGGCCCATGCCGACTTCTGGTTCAAGTACGTGGGTCTGGAAGGTCGCGTGATCGGCATGACCACCTACGGCGAATCGGCTCCGGCTTCGGCACTGTTCGAAGAGTTCGGCTTCACCCTGGAAAACATCCTGGGTCAGGCTGAAGAGCTGCTGGAAGACTGATCCGGAAAAGGTATCGCCTGAACTGACGTATTCGCGAGCAAGTCGAATCGTCGCACCGCCGCTCCCACAGGTTCTTTGGTGTACACAAAATGTGTGACCAGCCTAGAACACTGTGGGAGCGGGCTTGCCCGCGAAAACGGTGGTTCAAGCAACATTGCACTGCCTGATTCACCACGGTAATCGAGAACCCCATGCCTCAACCGCGTCCCTACAAAGTTGCACTCAACGGCTACGGCCGGATTGGTCGTTGCGTCTTGCGTGCGTTGTTCGAGCGAGGCCCGGCGGCCGGGTTTGAAATTGTCGCGATCAACGATCTGGCCGACATGGCCAGCATCGAATACCTGACGCGCTTCGACTCCACCCACGGCCGGTTTCCCGGCGAGGTGAAAGTCGACGGCGATTGTCTGCATATTAATGGCGACTGCGTGAAGGTCCTGCGCAGTGCCACCCCCGAAGGCATCGATTGGGCGTCGCTGGGCGTCGATCTGGTGCTCGAATGCTCCGGCGCCTGGCACACCCGCGCAGACGGCCAGCGTTTCCTCGACGCCGGCGCGCCGCGTGTGCTGTTTTCGCAGCCGATGGCCAGTGAGGCGGATGTCGACGCCACCATCGTCTACGGCGTCAATCAGGATTGCCTGACCGGCGACGAACTGCTGGTGTCCAACGCCTCCTGCACCACCAACTGCGGCGTGCCGCTGTTGCGTCTGCTGGATCAGGCGGTCGGCCTGGATTACGTGTCGATCACCACGATTCACTCGGCGATGAACGATCAGCCGGTGATCGACGCCTATCACCACGAAGACCTGCGCCGCACCCGTTCGGCGTTCCAGTCGGTGATCCCGGTGTCCACCGGTCTGGCGCGTGGCATCGAGCGCCTGCTGCCGGAACTTGCCGGGCGAATTCAGGCCAAAGCCGTACGCGTGCCGACGGTCAACGTGTCCTGCCTCGACATCACGATGCAGACCGCGAGCGACACCGACGCCGGCGAGGTCAACCGGATCCTGCGCGACGCCGCCACCAGCGGCCCGCTCAAAGGTCTGTTGGCCTACACCGAATTGCCTCACGCCAGTTGTGATTTCAACCATGACCCACATTCGGCCATCGTCGATGCCAGTCAGACCCGCGTTTCCGGCCCTCGGCTGGTGAACATCCTGGCCTGGTTCGACAACGAATGGGGTTTTGCCAACCGAATGCTGGATGTTGCAGAACACTATCTGCAAACAGCGACTTCAAAAAAACCGTAGGAAGTGCGACCCATGACCGTGTTGAAGATGTCCGACCTCGATCTGCAAGGTAAGCGCGTATTGATCCGCGAAGACCTCAACGTCCCAGTCAAGGACGGTGTTGTCACCAGCGATGCGCGTATCCTGGCTTCGCTGCCGACCATCAAGCTGGCCCTGGAAAAAGGCGCGGCCGTGATGGTCTGCTCGCACCTGGGTCGTCCGACCGAAGGCGAATTCTCCGCCGAGAACAGCCTCAAGCCTGTCGCTGACTACCTGAGCAAGGCCCTGGGCCGCGAAGTGCCGCTGGTGGCCGACTACCTGGGCGGCGTTGACGTCAAGGCCGGCGACATCGTGCTGTTCGAAAACGTGCGCTTCAACAAGGGCGAGAAAAAGAACGCCGACGAACTGGCCCAGCAATACGCCGCCCTGTGCGACGTGTTCGTGATGGACGCTTTCGGCACCGCTCACCGCGCCGAAGGTTCGACCCACGGCGTGGCCAAGTTCGCCAAGGTCGCCGCTGCCGGCCCGCTGCTGGCTGCTGAGCTTGATGCACTGGGCAAAGCCCTGGGCGCCCCGGCCAAGCCAATGGCGGCCATCGTTGCCGGCTCCAAGGTGTCGACCAAACTCGACGTGCTGAACAGCCTGAGCCAGATCTGCGATCAACTGATCGTCGGCGGCGGCATCGCCAACACCTTCCTGGCTGCGGCCGGTCACCCGGTCGGCAAGTCGCTGTACGAGCCGGACCTGCTGGACACCGCTCGCGCCATTGCCGCTAAAGTCAGCGTGCCGCTGCCGGTGGACGTGGTGGTTGCCAAGGAATTCGCTGAAAGCGCCGAAGCGACCGTCAAGCTGATCGCTGACGTGGCTGCCGACGACATGATCCTCGACATCGGCCCGCAAACCGCGGCCAACTTCGCCGAACTGCTGAAGTCGTCGAAAACCATCCTGTGGAACGGCCCGGTCGGCGTGTTCGAATTCGACCAGTTCGGCAACGGCACCAAAGTGCTGGCCGAAGCCATCGCCGAAAGCGCGGCGTTCTCGATTGCCGGCGGTGGCGACACCCTGGCGGCCATCGATAAATATGGCGTGGCGGAAAAGATCTCCTACATTTCCACCGGCGGTGGCGCGTTCCTCGAATTCGTCGAAGGCAAGGTGCTGCCGGCCGTTGAAGTCCTGGAAAGCCGGGCCAAGGCCTGAGGCCGCCCGATTGGCCAGGCAAAGGAGTGTTCAGATGGTCAAGTCGTTAGCGCTGTTGCTGCTGACCGGTACGCTGGCGGCCTGCGGGAGTAACCCGAAGGCCGAGCCGACACCGGCACCGGGCGAGGCCCAGAAAGGCTGTTACCAGGCCGACTGGCAGGCCGAAACCAACCCGGTGCTGAACAAGCGCTCGGGCCCGGACGGTCTGGACAAATACGAGACGCAAACCCCGGCCAAGGAACATGGTTGTCCTTGACCGGTCTGACTCTTTAACTCAGGGCCGGCGGCGTGCGCTGCCGGTCGAGGAACACGGATGAAAGGCTTGATCGCCGTTGCGGCACTGGGATTGTTGGGTGGTTGCGCGCAGTGGAACCCGTTCCAGTCGTCCGCCCCTGTGGATAACTGGACCACCTGGACGTGCGACAGCCAAGCCAGGGTGCTGTGGCGCTACACCGATGCCGCCCGCAAGGAAGTCGATGTGCGCCTGGGCGGCGGTGATCAGGTCTATCACCTGAAAGAAGAGCCGGGCGCCTCGGGCGCGCTGTACAGCGACGACATGCTGGCGTTTCACATCAAAGGTGAGGAAGGCCTGGTTTACTGGGTCGCCACCAATGATCTGATCGGTCGGGGCTGCAAAGCCGAATAAAACAGAATTTGCTTTATCGAATCACCAGGCCGGGCCTCAACCCCCGATCTGCAATCACTTGAATAGCCGCCGCCGCTCCGGCAGGCTGGCACGATTAACGACCCAAACCGGGAGAGAGACACACAATGGCACTTATCAGCATGCGCCAGATGCTGGACCACGCAGCCGAGTTCGGCTACGGCGTTCCAGCCTTCAACGTCAACAACCTTGAGCAGATGCGCGCCATCATGGAAGCCGCTGACAAGACTGACTCCCCGGTGATCGTTCAGGCTTCGGCCGGTGCCCGCAAATACGCCGGCGCCCCGTTCCTGCGTCACCTGATCCTGGCGGCAATCGAAGAATTCCCGCACATCCCGGTGTGCATGCACCAGGACCACGGCACCAGCCCTGACGTCTGCCAGCGCTCGATCCAACTGGGCTTCAGCTCGGTCATGATGGACGGCTCCCTGGGCGAAGACGGCAAGACCCCGACCGACTACGAATACAACGTCCGCGTTACTCAACAAACCGTGGCCATGGCTCACGCCTGCGGCGTTTCGGTTGAAGGCGAGCTGGGCTGCCTGGGTTCGCTGGAAACCGGCATGGCCGGTGAAGAAGACGGCATCGGCGCCGAAGGCGTTCTGGATCACAGCCAGATGCTGACCGACCCGGAAGAAGCTGCTGACTTCGTCAAGAAGACTCAAGTTGATGCCCTGGCCATTGCCATCGGCACCAGCCACGGCGCCTACAAGTTCACCAAGCCGCCTACCGGTGACGTGCTGGCGATCGACCGCATCAAGGAAATCCACAAACGCATCCCGAACACCCACCTGGTGATGCACGGTTCCTCGTCGGTTCCGCAAGAGTGGCTGGCGATCATCAACCAGTACGGCGGCGACATCAAAGAAACCTACGGCGTGCCGGTTGAAGAAATCGTCGAAGGCATCAAGCACGGCGTGCGCAAGGTCAACATCGACACCGACCTGCGTCTGGCATCCACCGGCGCCATGCGTCGCCTGATGGCCACCAACCCGAGCGAGTTCGACCCACGTAAATTCTTCGGTGAGACCGTGAAGGCCATGCGCGACGTATGTATCGCTCGTTACGAAGCTTTCGGTACCGCTGGCAACGCTTCGAAGATCAAGCCGATCTCGCTGGAAGCCATGTACCAGCGTTATCTGAAGGGTGAGTTGAACGCCAAGGTCAATTGAGACTGGGTGTTGAGCTGACTGAATAAAAAATCCGCCGAGAGGCGGATTTTTTATGAGCGACGATATCCTCGGGTCATGAGGCTATCCAAAAGTCAGAGTAAACGGCGCTGCTGCTCGCTCAATGGCACTCACCACATGAGGCGCCTGTTCCCGATATTGTGGATAGCGCGCAAGTACCGCTTCAACCGAGGCAAGCAATTGCTGAATGCGCGCCCTCGGCTGCTCGATCTCACAGGTGTGGGCAAACTCCAGCAATCCCTGTCGCGAGGCAAGCATCGACTTGTTGCCCGCCAGATCCAGAGCCAGCACATCCTCCGGAATATAAGCCGTGGTGTTGACGATGTCATAAGCCGGCGCCAGGCGCGCGTCGCGCTGAGTCGGTTCGGAGTAAAGCAATCCAAAGTTTTTCAAATGAGCGTCGCCATTCCCGACAATGCAGCTCAAGGCAACACTATCGAAAAGTTGATCAAGTGATGCGCGTACATGCTCGGCCGGGCAGTACACACGGATGGCCTTGGCAATTGCCGCATAGCTTTTGCTGTACTTCTGGCTGGCCGACAACCCCATCAACACTGCCATGTCTTCAAAACCGATCGGGTTGAGCTGATCGTCGCGGTCAAAGCGGCGCATGACGAACAGCTTGGCATTATCGGAAATGTAAAACGGCGGAACGGGAATACCCGCTTCTTTCGCCATGGACATACAAAGGAATTCGTTGACTGCCAGACCGGGAAATTCGTCTCGGCCACTTTTGATAATCAAGTCTGAGGTTTTCGAGGTCACGCGGGGTAACGCGGCTTCCTGTTGTTCCGGAACCAGCAATTTTGGCTGAACACCCGAAATGCCTGCTCGCAGAATGTAGCGATCCATCAGGCCGGCGAAAATATCTTCCGTGCCGTCCCACGTCAGAATCTCCTCAAGTTTTTCTCCTGGAAATTGTTGTTCTTCCAGCAAGGCATCAACCGTTTCAGAGCGCACTTGAACCCTGCCAATGGGAGAGGTGCTACCGGAGAGCGCCAGCAACAGCATCGGGTCGACATTCACGGTCTTGGCCAGTCGATTACGCAGCTGCTCCAGCACATAGCCTTCCGGCAGGTTCATCTGAAAAACAGGGTGGAGCTCGCGTCGGCGAAACTCGTCATGCCGCACTGGCATCGACAGGCTGATAGCCACATCTGGCAATGCATCGTCGTGATAACGGAACGTGAAGTCCTCGCCATCGCTGAAAAGCCTGCCACTATGCCCCTCAGGCGTACTGACTTTGAGAGAGGTCATTTTCATTCGAATAAATCCCCAAGCTCTTCAAGGGTTGGCATGGCGGCTGGGACGACAGCGAGTTCGCAATCCAGTGCACCGAGCACGCGTGCATAGGCGATCATGCCAACAGAAAGGGTGCCTTTTTCTACGGCGATGACCTTGTATCGTGTCAGCCCGGCGAGGTCGGCAAGCTGAGCTTGGGTCAGGCCTCGGCGAATACGCTTTTCGCGCAACTGGTCGCCAAGGCGAGCGATCAACAAGAAATAATCCATGTGCTGCTACCGGAACATAAATATATGTATGTTACGTTAGCACAACATTCTCGTAGGGTAGTGTTTCGTAGGCTTACCGCAGACGGATCGTCGAAGGCATCAAGCACGGCGTGCGCAAGGTCAACATCGACACCGACCTGCGCCTGGCATTCGCCGGCGCCATGCGTCGCTTGATGGCCACCAACCCGAGCGAATTCGACCCGCGTAAATTCTTCGGTGAAACCGTCAAGGCGATGCGCGATGTATGTATCGCTCGCTACGAAGCTTTCGGTACCGCTGGCAACGCTTCGAAGATCAAGTCGATCTCGCTGGAGTCGATGTATCAGCGTTATCTGAAGGGTGAGTTGAACGCGAAGGTTAACTAAGTCTTAGCGTTTACCGCGACCATAAAAAACCGCCGTGAGGCGGGTTTTTATGGTCGGGATTTAGCCGGCCCACTTTCATCGTCGTTAGATGAGAGTCTTTTTCTCTATTGAACAATGAAGCGAAGGTTTTGCGAAATTACGTTATAGGTGCCGCTGGCATTTACTTGTTCAAAATAAACGTCGTAGGTCCCTGGTCGAGGAAATTTATAAAATGCCTCGAACTCAAAGTGTTCCCGTTTGTTGTTAATGCAGGGTGTCAGATATTGCAGGGTTAGCGTTACAGTACAAATCGTGACGGTAGGGATGCCCGCCGAAGGGATCGGATAAGTGTAATAGGTAATTACGTCATTTACTCGGGTGTCGGGGTCGAGCAGGTGGTAAAGCACCATGTAGTTATTGGAAAATTTGAAGGTTGGCATCACTTGCGGGCCTGTAGCAAACGAGCCGGGCGGTTGCGCATTGTATATTTTTGGTTGTGAGCCGGGGTTGATGCCGGAAACCGCTGGTTGAAGGATGCTCGTTAACGTTGGCATTTTTTTCTCCAGTGTTTATCAAGTGTTTTATGCAGAAGTTTTTTGAATCGAAACGGGCCAATGCTTGATAACTTATTGTTGTGGAGTTTTTGGGTGCACCATTATTGTTGATGAGCGAAAGCGGATTGCCAACTGTCAGTTTTTACAGGTGAGATGATTTATTGAGAATTAGAAAGCAGGTTTTTATTTCGAGTGGAGAAAACGCAGCAAAAGCTAGTTCTCTATGTGACCGGTTTATCTTCTTTTTAATTCATATCCAACGGATCTCATCAAACCATCTGGATAAGTGTGAGTTCGAATAACGCGCAGGTTTTGAAAGTTGTTCCAGCGGTCTATCGCTCCCGCCCAGTCATCCTTTTCTCCAGAGTTTTCGGTGGAGAAATTTACCCTGGTAGTCAGACCGTCTTCTTCGTGGCTGTATCCACCTACGACAGGGTAGGCATAACCATTTTCCTCCAGAGTACCGCTAAGTCGTCCGGTACTTTCATTTGCAGATTTAATCTTTATACAGACGCTGTTGTCGTCGTTGTAGAAATTGCCAGTAGGGCCCGCCATGGTTCGCTCCTTGCGTTTATCAGGATCGGAGAGGTGCGCTACAAGTGAGACTAAGGGGTTGTGGGAGTAATTGCACCTGTTGGATGTAACAGGTTTTTATAACAATTTTTTATATTTCATATGACGTTTGGTTTGGAGAGGCTATTTTCTGCTTTCGATTATCGCGAACAAGTATAAGAGCCTGTAAGTTCTTACAGGTGCTGTGCGAGGCTTTGATTTTCATCATGAGACTTTCATGAATGTTTGTGCTGGAGGAGTATATGAAGATCTTTGTTAAGTCGAAGTATGTAACGCACACATTGGACGTCGAGCCGACTGATTCGATCGAGCAAGTCAAAGCTAAATGGCAGGATAAGACAGAGGAACCGCCGGATTCTTTTCGTTTGATTTATTCCGGTAAGCAGTTGGAGGATAATCGGACCCTGTCGGATTACAATATTCAAGCCAACCCGCTCCTGGATTTAGTTCTTCGTCTATAAGTTATGGCTGGCTAATTGGCTGGTGTCGTGTCGAAAAATGTTATTGACGATCTCTGCTCAGGCAATAACCCCGCCGATAGGCGGGGTTATTGTCAAAGGGAAGTTTATTTCCCATAGCGCCTGTTTATGTTGTGACTACTTTGTTGGCTCAACATGATCCAGCGCCTGATTCACCGCCAATTCCCCAAGCATCACCAGTTGTGCGATGCCTATCGCGGTTTTGCGGTCGGCGGGGGTTAGGGAGGCGGCGAAGTTGTTGAGCATTTCGCTGGCGGAGCCGAGGGTTTCGCTGGCGTTGGCCATCAGGGATTCGGTGTTGTAGGCGGGATTGGCGAAGTACATGCGGTCGGGCTCGTTGACCGTGGCCATGATGCGGGCGCCGGGGCAGAGGTAGTGGTCGAGGGCGCGTTCGGCTGCTTCGTTGAGTTTGGTGGGGTCGAGGGGATCGTAGGGGGAGGCCAGATCGGTTTCTGGCGGATTCGGTGTAATTTTGAACATATGCTGAAAACTCCTGTAAGGAGCTGCCGGTCCTTCCCTACTAAAAGAAGGGTGGCAGCTGTGCGCAGGTTAGTAGACCGGGGAGTATTCAGCATTGACCGGCGCGCCGAAGCGCCCTGCACACAGCCGCCATCACAATCAAACGGGAACGTCTGATGGATAGCGCGTTGCACGTAGCTGAAAACACCACGGGCTACTAAACCCGATCACTGCGAATCAGTGACCCGAATCAAGTTACCGATGGCCCTCCAGGCGCACAAGCCGGCGGATTCTGGCGTACCGGTAGGCCGTGACGCAAGCCGTTGTAGGCTTCGGGACGTTACGCGCACTGCTTTTAAACAGCGGCCTTAAACGTGCGCGCCGCCGCTATCTATCGTGATCGATATCCAGCTTGCTGAACGTCACCTGCCCACCCTCACTGGTGTACCCGGTGTTGTCCTGCACATACACGCCCGCCTTGAAATACAGAGCTGATAAATAAATCTGTTGCCTTTGGTTCCGTCCCCTTCGGTTGCCTCTGGTTCTCTTTGGTTCTCCAAACCGGTGGAGTCTGGCGTGCTGGTAGGCAATGGCACAAGTTTACGGCTGGATGAAGTAACGCGAAGTGTCTTTAAGCGGCTGACGTTTAAGGTTGGGCAACGGTGAAGGAGGTAGGGGTGAGGATCAACGTATCTGGGCGGTAGGTATTACTTGGCAGGGTCAGCTCTCGGGTCTCACCACCTGAGTAGACAGTCAAATAGCTGGGGCGGATTGTTGGGAATAGCCTTGAGCTGTAAAAGTTAAATCAATCGGGGCTTTGTAACCTTGATTGTTCCATACGATGAAATAAAATCTGCCGGTTAATTCCTGGTTCGCCGGGTTATGTTCCACATCGTAATGCCCTTCTATTGAATCAAGAAATCCTGTTGCGGATCCCATTCTATAAAGATAGGCCGCGTAAGCGGTATACCCGATGAGATCGACCTGGCCCGAATATCTTCCATTTCTTTTTGGGATTGTAAAAGAAACTCCCAGGTCACCGTTAGTTGTCCCATTATTCGTGAAAAGTAGTTTAATGCTTTCGTCGTGTTGCTCAAATATTAATAGATTGTCAGCTTTGAAAGGGCCGTTGACCGAAACGACAACGTCGGCACTGCCAGTAGTTAGAATGGCATTGAAATTTGTGGTGCTCATATCGGTATCTCCAGTTTTTGATATTTTTACGATGGCCCTGCCAAGAGGGCTTTCAGTATCGCTGTAGTAATTTGTACGTCAACTGTCATAACTGACAGTTCAACCAAGTCCGTAAATTGTTCATGATGTCAGGTTGCGCAATGCCAATCGCGGTTTTGCGGTCGGCGGGGGTGAGGGAGGCGGCGAAGTTGTTGTGCATTTCGCTGGCGGAGCCGAGGGTTTCGCTGGCGTTGGCCAGCAGGGATTCGGTGTTGTAGGCGGGGTTGGCGAAGTACATGCAGTCGGGTTCGTTGACCGTGGCCATGATGCGGGCGCCGGAGCAGAGGTAGTGGTCGAGGGCGCGTTCGGCGGCTTTGCACACTCGATAGAGTCAAGGCCCCAGACGTAGCTCTCTATTGCGCTTTACGATGGCTTCGAGAAGCGTGCTGTTGATGCCGATGGATCTGCAGTACGCGATCAGTGCGCTGATGTCATTCCGAATTTGAGAGCGTTCAACCCACTATCCAGCTTTTAACTGGATAAATGACTAGGATTTTTTTGTTTAGTTGTAAAAACTGCTCTGTCTATGCTTTTGAAATATAAAAAACTGTCAGATGTTACAGGTGTGGAGAGTTCGTTAGCGAATTATTGTTAGGGCTCAATTATCTTTCAGGATGGAAAAAATGCAAAAGGACAAAGGAGTCACTAGTGTTGGTGTTGGCGATGTTCAAATGTTTCTGGCGATTCCCGGGGGGAGCACTTTACCGTCTCAATTCGTGGAAGAGAGTTTTTGCAACACTCTGGCGAACATTTCCATTTTAAATTTTTCCAGTATCTAGGCAGTAATGAGTTTTATGTTGGTTCCACATTCTACAAAAACCTTCAGCTTAATGTGCCGCACGAACTGGGAGGCCCTGGATCAGTTGCCGGCGTGCATCTGGAGTTGGACGGGATTGATAATTCCAGGAGGGCCAAGGGCTTTGTTTGTTTGGAACGAGGCGGAGATTATCCGAAAGGGGTGATCTTTTGTGCGGAAGAAAAGGCATTTTCTTTGATTGCGATGTTTGACTTTAAAAATAATTAATTTTTCATCATCGGTGCGATATCAGTTTCATGCGGCAGACTTTCGAAAGTCTGCCGTTTTTTATTCTATGTCATCGATAATTGATGCTCAGGTCAGTGTCCTGTTATTTGTCATGATCGATATCCAACTTGCTGAACGTCACCTGCCCACCCTCGCTGGTGTACCCGGTGTTGTCCTGCACATACACGCCCGCCTTGAAGTACAGCGGTTTGTTGCGCCACGTCGCGCTGATCTGCGAATCCCACTGATACCCGGCCGCACTCACGCCCAGTGCACCGCCGGGGCTCAGATGAATGAGGTAGTTGAACTCGCGATTGAGTTTGATCCCGGTGGCGAGGGTGATAACGCGGCTTTCGTCCTGATCCGGATGGGTGCGCAGTTTGATCACCAGGTTGCCGGTCTCGGTTTTTTCTTTGTATTGGTACTCAAGCTTGAGCATCGGCTTCTGGCTTTCGTAGGCGTGGATCTGGCCGATGACGATCTTGCCCGAGCTTGGCACCTTGTTGACCGACAGGGTCGCGCGCAGCAGGTTGTCGGCGTCGGGGTAATACCAGTTGCGCAATGTTCCGTTGCTGTAGGTTTCGCGCAGTTCGGTGCGCGGGTAGATGGCGTTTTCGGTTTTCGAGCCGGTCACCGGGGACCAGAAGAACAGGGTTCCGGTGTCGGAATGGAAGTACTGATCCTTGAAGCCGTTCACCAGTTTGGAGGTTTCGACGGTGTAGGGCGGGCTGCCAACGGGAACGCTGAGGTTCCAGGTTGCGAGGTCGATCATGTCGGTTCTTCCACTCTATTTCTCTTGCACGCGCGTGCCAGAAGCTCTAGCCCGCGCCTCTTGGGGGCGGCCTTTATAAGCGTAGAGCGTTTTTTTGTTAATGGCCGTCCGGCAGATGATTGGCGTCAACATCCTGTCGAAATGCCACCTTTCCCGGTTTTCGGGGGCTTCAGCGGTGACCGTTAGTCGGCTGCCTGCTGGTTTGTTTAAATGATGGCTGGATGACAGCTATTGCTTTTACAGATCCCGGACTAGAGTGAAGACTCGGTGACTGTACGGTTTTCACGAGAAGCCGCCCGGAACACTGACCCGAGATGCCCCGACACGAGTTGTCCCGACAAGAGAAGCAGCATGGAATGCGCGCAACCCCAGCCAGGTGAAGGCAGCTCAGTCCTTTTGATCGTCGATGATTACCCTGAAAACCTGATCAGCATGCGCGCGTTGCTGCAGCGCCAGGACTGGCAGGTATTGACCGCCGCTTCCGGTTACGAAGCGCTCAACCTGTTGCTCGAACACGACATCGACCTGGTGCTGCTGGATGTGCAGATGCCGGGCATGGACGGTTTCGAAGTCGCGCGGCTGATGCGCGGCAGTCAGCGCACGCGCCTGACCCCGATCATTTTCCTCACCGCCAACGAGCAGTCCCAGGACGCCGTGATCAAGGGTTACGCCAGCGGTGCGGTGGATTACCTGTTCAAACCCTTCGATCCGCAGATTCTCAAGCCGAAAGTCCAGGCGTTGCTGGAACACCAGCGCAATCGCCGGGCCTTGCAGCGCTTGAGTCAGGATCTGGAATCGGCGCGGGCCTTCAATGCCTCGGTGCTGGATAACGCTGCCGAAGGTATTCTGGTGTTGGGTGAGGATGGCTTGATCCGCTTCGCCAATCCGGCGATTTCCCGGTTGCTCAATGCGCCGGTGAAGGAGCTGGAAGGGCAGGAGTTTCTCGATTACCTGCAGAAACCGCACATTCCGCTGTGGGCCGATTCCGAGTTTTACGCCGGGTACAAACGTGGCGAGACCCTGCGTCTACACGACGCGTCGCTGCGCACCGCGCCGGGGCAGCAGGTGCCGGTGGCCTTGTCCTGTGCGCCGCTGCCGAGTGAACAGCACGCGATGGTGGTGACGGTGCTGGACATGTCGGTGGTGCGTCATCTGCATCAACAGCTGGAATTTCAGGCGGTCACCGACCCGCTGACCGGGCTGCTCAATCGCCGGGGTTTTTACCAGACTGTGGAAAACCTGCTGCTGCGCGGCGAGCGCACGGACAGCAGTTGGGTGTTGATGTACCTCGATCTCGACGGCTTCAAAAGGGTCAACGACTCCCTCGGCCATGATGCCGGGGACCGGGTGTTGCGCTGGGTCTCCGAACAATTGAAAGCCTGCCTGCGGCCGTTCGACATTCTGGCGCGGATGGGCGGTGACGAGTTCACCGCGCTGCTGGATCTGGAGTTCCCCGAGCAAGCGGCGAAGATCGCCGAGAAGCTCATCGAGCGGGTGTCGATCTGTCAGCAGATTGAAGGGCTGGATATTGCGCTGGGTGCGAGTATCGGCATCGCCACTTACCCGGATTGCGGCAACAATCTCGACGGTTTGCTGCGCGCCTCGGACATCGCCATGTACGAGGCCAAGCGTGCCGGGCGTCAGCAATATCGCTTCTACGATCATGAAATGAACGGCCGCGCGCGGTCGCGGCTGATGCTGGAAGAAAGCGTGCGTAATGCCATCGAGAACCGCGATTTCAATCTGGTGTATCAGCCGCAGGTGGCCATTGGCGATGGTCGCGTTCGTGGTTTCGAGGCGTTGCTGCGCTGGCAGCATCCGAGTGTCGGCGACGTGCCGCCGGGGCTGTTCCTGCCGTTGCTGGAAGAGGCGACGTTGATCAGCCGCCTCGGCAGCTGGATCTATCATCGCAGCGCCGGGCAGCGTAAGGCGTGGGAGGCCGAGTTCTCCAAGGATCTGGTGATCGGCGTGAGCCTGAGCAACACTCAGTTCGGCCTGCCGAATCTGGTGACCGAATTGCGCCAGGTGCTGGAGCGCCATGGTTTGCAGCCGCACCAGATGGAAGTGGAAGTCACCGAAGAGGCGCTGACGATCAACCCGGACGAGACCCGCAAGCAGCTGAAGCTGCTGCGCAATCTCGGGGTGCGGGTGGCGCTGGATGATTTCGGTTCCGGAGCCTGCTCGCTGGCGCATCTGCGCGATCTGGAACTGGATACCCTCAAACTCGATCGCCACCTGATCGCCCGATTGCCGAACTCGTCCCGCGACGCTTCACTGGTGCGCACGGTCATCGACTTATGCAAGGAATACGGCTTGCTGGTGATTGCCGAAGGCGTGGAAACCGTCGAGCAATACCAGTGGCTGCAAGCCCATGGTTGTCAGTACGTGCAAGGCTTTCTGGTGGCGCGGCCGTTGGTCGCCGAGGACACCGTACGCTTTACCGAGCCGTTCGACTGGAGCGCGTTGGCCGGTTGAATTCGCTACACTGGCGGCCTTTTCATGACCCGTGCCGCCCCATGACTGCGTTGAAATACCTCCAGGCCTATCCCGCGAATCTGCAAGATCAGGTGCGCCAATTGATCGCCGACAACCGCCTCGGTGATTACCTGAGCCAACGCTACCCGGGCCGCCACGATGTGCAGAGCGACAAGGCGTTGTACGGCTACGCGCTGGACTTGAAGCAGGAATACCTGCGCAACGCCCCGGCCATTGACAAGGTGCTGTTCGACAACCGCCTCGACCTGACCCATCGCGCCCTCGGCCTGCACACCACGGTGTCGCGGGTGCAGGGCGGCAAGCTCAAGGCCAAGAAAGAGATTCGCATCGCCTCGCTGTTCAAGGACGCCGCGCCGGAGTTTTTGAAGATGATCGTCGTGCACGAGCTGGCGCACTTCAAGGAGTCGGATCACAACAAGGCGTTCTATAAGTTATGTGAGCACATGCTGCCGGGCTACCACCAGGTCGAGTTCGACCTGCGGGTGTATCTGACCTGGCGGGACATGCAATAAGACATCAAACAACGGAGCGCGTGCATGGACGTAAGCAAGACCAAGAGCAGTTTCTACCGGCGCTTGTACGTGGCGTACCTGATCGACAGCGGCCTGGCCAGCAGCGTGCCGGCGCTGACCGAGGTCACCGGCATGCCCCGGCGCACGGCGCAGGACACGATTGCGGCGCTGGCGGATCTGGATATCGTCTGTGAGTTCGAACAGGAAGAGGGCGCGCGCAATCATGCGGGGCGCTACCGGATTCGCGACTGGGGGGCGATTGATCGGGGGTGGATTGAGCGGAATTTGCGGCAGATCAAGGCTGTTCTCGAGTATCCATGAGTTGGGTGTTTGCCTTTAGGTCGCTGCCCTCACCCCAACCCTCCCGAAACGTCGGACCGCCCGGAGGGAGAGGGGGCTGACCGAGGTGTCTTGCGTCATACATCGACCTGATCAAGTGTGGCGATTATGGATTCAACAACGCTCGTTCAGGTCGTTGTATCTCCCGAATATTCCCCAATCAGTCCCCTCTCCCTCCGGGAGAGGGTTAGGGTGAGGGGGCTTTTTCAGGACCGCCGCATACCTATGTGTGGAATGTCATCCTCAAGATATTCCTCACCGGCCACCACAAACCCGTACCGCCCGTAATACCCCTGCAAATGCGCCTGGGCCGACAGGTAGATCGGCACTTCAGGCCAACGCTTTTCGGCCTGTTTCAGCGCCTGTTCCATCATTTCATGCCCCAGCCCTTTGCCACGGCCGACCGGTGCGGTCAGCACGCGGCCGATCACCACGTCGCCACCCTGGGATTCCGGGTCCAGCAGGCGCAGGTACGCCACCAGTTGATCATCGTCCCAGCCCATCAGATGGCAGGTGTCACCGTCCAGATCCTGACCGTCCGGATCCAGGTACGCGCAGCGCTGTTCGACCACGAACACTTCCGAGCGCAATTTCAAAATGGCGTACAGCTGCTCCAGTCCCAGATCGCTGTGATGTTTGCAGACCCACTCGATTGTCATCTTCCGATTCCTTGAACAACGTCGCCCGATACTAAGCGCCCCGCCGAAATATGTCTGTATGGCTGAGAAATCTGTGACAAAGGCCAAAATGCCATCATTCCAATATCGCGGCTCGCCGTACTTTGTGTAATCTGCTGGGAAGCACTGTGCAATGGCTTCAATGAGCTAAGGTTAGGGCCTGGGATTCGCCGGTAAGGGGCCTTGGGGTTTTGACTGAAAACACGCCGGGCGGCCCGCCCGCTAAGGATTTTCAAGCATGCCGCGATTGCATCGAGCCTTTGCTTTGATCGGATTGCTGTTGCTGGGTCAAAGCGCGGCAGCGGAGAAATTGCGTCTGGTGTTCGACGTCTGGCCGCCCTTTACCGATGACACGCTGGTCAACGGTGGGCTGGCGACCGACATCGTCAGCACGGCCCTGGCCCGTGCCGGTTATGCCAGCGGTTATGAGCAGGTGCCGTGGGCGCGGGCGTTGCTGGGTGTTGGCGAAGGACGTTACGACGTGCTGGTCAACGCCTGGTACAACGACGAGCGCACGAAGATCGGGCAGTTTTCCGCCGAGTACCTGCTCAATCGCGTGCGCTTCCTCAAGCGCAAAGACGCGCCCATCGAATACAACAACCTGCAGGAACTGCACACCTATCCGGTTGCGGTAGTGCGCGGCTACGCCTATTCGGCGCCGTTCGATGCCGACACCGCGTTGCAGAAAGTCCCTGTGCATAACTTCGCCATGGCCGTGCGCATGCTCGCGGCGGACCGGGTAAAGCTGACCCTGGAAGACGAATACGTGGCCCGCTATTACCTGGCCCGGGAATCACAGAAGGTACGTAACGCGGTGGAGTTTCTGCCCAAGCCGCTGAGCGAGAACAGCCTGCATATTCTGGTCAGCCTGAAGAACCCGCAGCACGAACAGATTGTGGCCGGGTTCGACAAGGCGATTGCGTCGATGAAGGCCGATGGCAGCTATGAAAAGCTGCTCAGGCAGCACGGAATGTGAGGCGGCTCAATCCTCGGCTGTGTCCTTGATCAGATGCGCCGCCAGCGTGCGCAACGGCCCGAGCTGGCGGCAGATCAGCGCCAGTTGCGTCTGCACCAGCCGCTGGCCTTCGTCGATTTCGTCCGGCATCTGCTCAAGTTCATTGGCCAGCGCTTCTTCCTCATCACTTTGAATGGCAATCGGCTGTTTGCTCGCGAGACCCTGGGCGATCTCATCGATGCTCGACGCCAGACTCACCCCGGCGCCGTCGATCAAATGTTCGCGCACCTCGGCCGGCAACTGGGTTTCACGGTGCGCGCCGAGGCCTGACAGATAGCTGAGCAAGGTGTGCGACAGCACCAGGAAGCGGAAGCCGACATCGGCTTCCTTCCGGAAATGCCCCGGCTCCATCAGCATGTTCGCCAGCGTTGTTGATAGTGCGGCGTCGGCGTTGTGCGCGTTGCGCCGGGCCAGGCGATAGGCGAGGTCGTCGCTCTTGCCGGCGGCGTATTGCTGCATGATCTGGCGCAGGTAGATGCTGTTGCAGGTGAGGGTGTTGGCCAGCACTTTGTTCAGGCGCCGACCTTGCCAGTCCGGCAGGAACAGGAATACCGCAAGCCCCGCAATCAGGCTGCCGAGCAAGGTATCGAACAGTCTCGGCACGAACAGCCCGTAGCCGTCACCAACCTGGTTGAAGCAGAACAGCACCATGATCGTGATCGCGGCGGTCGCCACGGTGTAGCGGGTGGTGCGGTTGGTAAAGAACACCACGCCGGCGGCGATGGCGAAGCACGACTGCACCAGCGGGCTTGGGAACAGATCGAACAGCGCCCAGGCAATCGTCAGGCCGATCGCCGTGCCGAAAATCCGCTGGCCGAGTTTGCGCCGGGTGGCGCCGTAGTTCGGCTGGCAGACGAACAGCGTGGTGAGGATGATCCAGTAGCCTTGCGACGGGTGTATCAGGTGCACCATGCCGTAGCCGACGCTCAACGCCAGCGGCAAGCGCAGGGCATGGCGGAACAGCAGCGAGGTCGGCGTCAGCTGCGTGCGCAGACGAATCCACACGTCCTTGAAGTTGCGCGGCGAGCGGTCAAGCAGACTGCTGTCGGTGGCATCTGCCAGGGCATCGGGGTTGCTGGCGTCGCTGAGCAAACGGTCGAGGGTGCCGAGGTTGGCCGCCAGTGCCCGCAGTGAACGCAGCAGGCCACGCCAGGCCGGGTTGCTCTGGATGCGCAGGTGTTCGAGGGACGCGTGCAGGTCGCTCAGGGCTTCGGCGAAGCTCGCGTCGTAGATGAACGGTTGGCGCATCTGGATCGATTCGGCCAGCGCCCGACAGGCCTTGCCTTGCTGGCGCAGCAGGCGCTGGCAGCGGAACAGCACGTCGCTGTGGAAGAACGCATCGGCCAGGGCGTTGTACGGGTAGTGCGAAGAACTGGCGCGTTCGTGAATGTCCTGCGCCAGGAAGTACAGCTTCAAGTAACGGCTGACTTTCGAGCCCGGACGACCGTTGCCGACCCGGTGCAGGATGATTTCCTTGGCGCTGTTCAGGGCTGCGACGACCCGGCCGTTCTGCTGGGCCAGTTCCAGTCGCCGGGCTTCGACGTCCATCTGACGGATCGGCTCGAACAGGGAGGATTTCAGCTTCAGGTAATAGCCAAGTTCGCGGAACAGCCGCGCCAGACTCTGCTGCACCGGCTGATTGGAAAACATCGCCTGCCACAGCACCGACAGCAGGCCGTACCACGCGGCACCCGCCACCAGCAGCATCGGCTCATGCCAGAAATCCGTGACCGCGCCGCCGCGCTGGTCGACGCCGATCATGGTGTAGACGGAAAGAATCAGCGTCGCCGAAGCAATCGCCCCGTAACGTTCGCCGAGCGCGCCGAGCATGGTCAGGCTGAAACTGGCCAGTGCCAACGCGATGACGAACACGATGGGGTAGGGGAACAGCAATTCCACGGACAGCGCCGCGACACTGAAACACACCAGCGTCACCGCCAGTGCGTTGAGGCGGCCCTGCCAACTGTCGTCGGTCTCGGCCAGGGCGCTGGCGATAATCCCGAGGAACAGCGGGATCAGCAGCCCCATTTCATCCTGATACCAGCACAGCGCCATGCTGCCGGTCAGGGCGATGAATACCCGCACGCTGTAGCTGAATTTATCCAGCGCCCACAGGCGCCGCAAAGACTGACGAAACGAGGTCGAGGACATGAAGTGCGAAGGCCTTCCGAGGCGATGCCGCTAAATTGAGCCAGTAATGACGCCGACGCAATGGCGCCGATCACATCTGACAGCAAAAAGTGTTCCTTTCATGCACCACACACCACTGTGGGAGCAAGCCCGCTCCCACAGGGTTTTGTGTATCGCTTTGGGTCAGACGTACTGCGCGGCGGCGTAACCCGATGCCCAGGCCCACTGGAAGTTGAACCCGCCCAGATGCCCGGTGACATCCAGCACTTCGCCGACGAAGTAGAGGCCCGGGCTTTTCAGCGATTCCATGGTCTTGGACGACACTTCGCGGGTGTCGACGCCACCGAGGGTGACTTCGGCGGTGCGGTAGCCTTCGGTGCCGGCCGGCACGACTTTCCAGCTGCCGAGCTTCTCGGCGATGTCCGCCAGTTCTGCGTGGGTGTACTGCTTCATCGGTTTGGAGACGAACCAGTTGTCCGCCAGCAGGTTGGCCATCTTCTTGGTGAAGATTTCGCCGAGCAGGGTTTTCAGTTCGCTGTTCGGACGCTCGGCGGTTTGCTGTTGCAGCCAGCTTGCGGCGTCGTGATCGGGCAGCAGGTTGATTTCGACCGTGTCGCCCGGCTCCCAGAACGAGGAAATCTGCAGAATCGCCGGACCGCTGAGGCCACGGTGAGTGAACAGGATGTTCTCGCGAAAACTCTGGTCGTTGCAGCTGACCAGGCAATCCACCGAGGTGCCGGACAGTTCGGTGCACAAGTCCTTGAGCTGATCGGTGATGGTGAACGGCACCAGACCGGCGCGGGTCGGCAGCAGTTCATGGCCGAACTGTTTGGCGACCTGATATCCGAAGCCGGTCGCGCCCAGCGTCGGGATCGACAGCCCGCCGGTGGCGATCACCAGCGACTGGCACTGGATCTGGCCGAGGGTGGTGTCGAGCAGGTAACCGCCCTCGATTTTCTCGATGGTCTGGATCGAGGTGTCGAGGTGCAGGTTGACGCCGACCTGATCGCACTCGTCCAGCAGCATGCCGAGGATGTCACTGGATTTGTTATCGCAGAACAGTTGGCCGAGTTTCTTCTCGTGATACGGCACGCCGTGCTTGGCGACCATGCCGATGAAATCCCACTGGGTGTAGCGGGCCAGCGCGGATTTGCAGAAGTGCGCATTCTGCGAGAGGAAATTGCTCGGTTCGGTGTACATGTTGGTGAAGTTGCAGCGCCCACCGCCGGACATCAGGATTTTCTTGCCGGCCTTGTTCGCGTGGTCGAGCAGCAACACCTGACGCCCACGCCCGGCGGCGGTCAGTGCACACATCAACCCTGCGGCGCCAGCGCCAATGATCACGACTTCGGTAGAGCGCAAAACGGTGTCCTCACACTAAATTCAAATTCACCGGAAACCAATGTGGGAGCGAGCCTGCTCGCGATGAGGTCGGCACATGCAACATAGTTGTTGGCTGACAGTCCGCCATCGCGAGCAGGCTCGCTCCCACAGGGGATCTACTTTGGATGGTAGATCGCTTACAAGACCCGAACGCGCAGCGAACGACCCTTGATCTTGCCGTTGTTCAAACGCTGCAGCGCCTGCATGACCACGGTGCGTTCAACAGCGACATAGGACTGGAAGTCGAAGATCGCGATCTTGCCGACCTGGGCGCCCGGAATGCCAGCCTCACCGGTCAGTGCGCCAAGAATGTCGCCCGGACGTACCTTGTCTTTCCGGCCGCCAGCGATGCACAGCGTGCTCATCGGCGGTTGCAGCGGGGCACCGCCCTGGGACTTGAGGTTATCCACCTGATCCCAGTTCAGCGGGGTTTTCTGCAGTTGTTCGATGGCTTGAGCGCGGTGCGCTTCGGACGGCGCCACCAGGCTGACCGCGATGCCTTTCTCGCCGGCACGACCGGTACGGCCGACGCGGTGAATGTGGATTTCCGAGTCGCGGGCCAGTTCGACGTTGATCACCATGTCCAGCGCATCGATGTCCAGACCACGGGCGGCAACGTCAGTGGCAACCAGCACCGAAGTGCTGCGGTTGGCGAACATCGCCAGCACCTGATCGCGGTCACGCTGTTCCAGATCGCCGTGCAGGCCGACAGCGGAAATGCCTTTGGAGGTCAGGTGATCGACGGTTTCCTGCACTTGCTGCTTGGTGAAGCAGAACGCCACGGTGGAGGCCGGGCGGAAGTGGTGCAGGACCTTGGTCACCGCACTCATGCGCTCTTCCGGGGAAATCTCGTAGAAGCGCTGCTCGATCTGGGTGTCGTCGTGGAACGCTTCGGCTTTCACCGTTTGCGGATCGCGCATGAACTTCGACGCCAGTTGCTTGATGCCCACCGGGTAGGTGGCCGAGAACAGCAGGGTCTGACGGCGGGCCGGAGTCTGCTCGATGATGTCTTCGATGGCGTCATAGAAACCCATGTCGAGCATGCGATCGGCTTCGTCGAGGATCAGCGTGTTCAAACCGTCGAGAACCAGCGAACCCTTGCGCAGGTGCTGCTGGATGCGGCCCGGAGTGCCGACAATGATGTGCGCGCCGTGCTCCAGCGAGCCGATCTGCGGGCCGAACGACACGCCGCCGCACAGGGTCAGGACCTTGATGTTGTCTTCGGCACGGGCCAGGCGACGGATTTCCTTGGCGACCTGGTCGGCCAGCTCGCGGGTCGGACAAATCACCAGCGCCTGGCAACCGAAGTAGCGCGGATTGATCGGGTTCAGCAGGCCGATGCCGAACGCGGCGGTCTTGCCGCTGCCGGTCTTGGCCTGGGCGATCAGGTCCATCCCCTTGAGGATCACCGGCAAGCTCTGCGCCTGGATCGGCGTCATCTGGGCATAACCGAGGGAGTCGAGGTTAGCCAGCATGGCGGCGGAAAGCGGCAAAGTATTAAAAGCGGTGGCGATGGTGGTCACGGGACTGGCCTGCAAAACAAAATGTCGCGCAGTGTAGCAGCCTCTGGCCACTTTCCTCGAAAGTTCTGGACGAACGCAAAGCCTGTGACGAGGGCCGGTAACCTCGCCACGCAGACCCCGGTCAATGCTCGATGTGTTCTTCCCGGCGCTTGGCGCGCCGTCCGTCCTCTTTCGAGAGCTGCGAGAAAATCGTCGCCGCCAGCATCGCCATGATCCCGACGGTCACGAACGTGAGCTGGAAAGCGCCCAACACGGTCTCGACGCCATCGTTGCCGATCTCCGCCGTAAAGCCGCCGAGCAGCGCACCGGCACACGCCACGCCAAGGCTCAGCGACAACTGCGCCACCACCGACAGCAAACTGTTGCCGCTGCTGGCGCTGGCGTCGTCGAGGTCGATCAGGGTCACTGTGTTCATCGCGGTGAATTGCAGCGAGTTGATCGCCCCGAGAACCGCCAGCAGGCACAGCAGCAGCCAGTACGGCGTCTGCTCGCTGACCAGCCCCATGCTCGCCAGCATGATCCCCAGAAACAGGGTGTTGCCGGTCAGCACGATGCGATAGCCCAGGCGCTCGATCAGCGGCCGCGCGCCCCATTTGGCGACCATCGCCGCAGCCGCCAGCGGCAGCATGCTCATCCCGGCCTGGGACGGCGAATAACCCAGCGCCACTTGCAGCAGCAACGGCACCAGAAACGGCAGGGCGCCGCTGCCCAGGCGGGCGAACAGGTTGCCGAGGATGCCGACCGCGAAGGTGCGGGTCTTGAACAGCGACGGCGCGAACAGCGGGTTTTCAATGTGCCCGGCGCGCAGCCAGTACGCCGCCAGACAGGCCATGCCGCCGAACAGCAACAACATTACCCGCAGGTGCGGCAGGTGCAGTTCGCCGAGGCCTTCCATGGCGATGGTGATCAGCACCATCGCCGCGCCGAACAGCAGGAACCCCAGGCTATCGAAGCGCGTGCGCTCGGTGCCGCGCAGGTCGGGGATGAACTTCCACACCGCATAGCAACCGATGACGCCGACCGGCAGGTTGATCAGGAAGATCCAGTGCCACGTCAGGTATTCCACCATCCAGCCGCCCATGGTCGGGCCGATCAGCGGGCCGAGCAGGCCGGGAATGGTGATGAAGCCCATGATCCGCACCAGTTCCGAGCGCGGGTAGGCGCGCAGCACCACCAATCGTCCGACCGGCAGCATCAGGGCACCGCCGAGGCCCTGGATCACGCGCGCGCCGATCAGCATGCTCAGGCTGCTCGACAAGGCGCAGAGCAGCGAGCCCAGGCTGAACAGCAGGATCGCGCCGAAGAAGATCTTCTTGGTGCCGAAGCGGTCGGCGATCCAGCCCGACGCCGGGATCAGCAGGGCCACGGTGAGCATGTAGGCGATGATCACGCCCTGCATGCGCAGCGGGTCTTCGGCCAGGTCCCTGGCCATGGCCGGCAGGGCGGTGTTGAGGATGGTCCCGTCGAGGGACTGCATGAAGAAAGCGATGGCGACGACCCATGGCAACCAGCGGGCGGTGATGGCGTCGAGAGGCGGGCGGTTGGGCATGGAACCTCTGGTGATGAGCGCAGTAAATCCGAGGTGACTTCATCGCGAGCAGGCTCGCTCCCACATGGACTGCGCGAACCTGTGGGAGCGAGCCTGCTCGCGATGCTTTTACAAGGTCAGGGTCAAACGGCTCACCAGCGCCCCCGGCAACAACGCCGACGAGGTACTGCGCTGGCTATAGGTGCTCGCCGACAGCAGCAACTCACGTTCTTCGGTCAACGCTTCCAGCTGCGAACCCAGCAGGCTGTAGGCGCTGTCGTCGAAACGCATGGTGCTGACCGGCGCCTGAATCTCGCCGTTTTCCACCCAGAACGTGGCAAATCGGGTCATGCCGGTCAGGCGCGCCGCCGGTTGATCCGAGAAGTTCAGGTACCAAAGGTTGCTGATATACAACCCGGTACCCAACTGCTTGAGGATCTCGGCCTGGGACAAGTCGCCGGCGGCCATGTTCAGCGCGCTGGGCGATTCACCGCCGCCGGCGCCGTTGGCGGTCAGGCCGTATTCGGCGGCGCTGCGCGAACCGACCAGTTGCTCGCCGGCCTGACCTTCGATGATCAGCCGCAGATCGCTGCGCGGGTAACCTTCGCCGGAAAACGCCGGGCTTAGCGAACCACTGACTTTTTCATCGAGGGACACCAGCGGGCTGAACGCCTGATCGCCGGCATACAGCTTCTGCAACGGGCTGCTCTTGCTGGCAATCGACTGCGCCGAGAAACCGCCCCAGCACAACATGCCCATGATTTCTTCCAGCGCCGCCGGCGCCAGATAGGCGCGGTACTGGCCGGGCGGCAAGGTGCGCAGCGGGCGACCGAGAAATTCGAGTTGCTCGCGGGCCTGCTGGAAGCGGCGGGCGAAGTCTTCGCTGTTCCAGTCATGTCCGGCGTAGCTGGCCTTCACCGCTTCGCCGTTCTCGTGGAACAGGCTGAAGTCGAAGTTGAAGCTGTTGGCCTGATGCCAGCCGAATGCGCCGGAAGAACTGGCGAAGCCACGGCTGATGGGGCCAGCAGCGTAGAAACCGACCAGATCCAGACCTTCGGCCGCTTGAGCGATTTCAGCGACAACTTGCTCGGTGTCCGGCAGCGGATGCTCCTGCACATTCTTGCTCTGCCAGCCGTTGTGGTTGAGCAGCAGGTACGGGTCCTGCGGCAGCAGCGGCAGGGTTTCGCGCAGTTGCTGCAAACCTTCGGCGAGACGTTGCAGGTCGGCTTCCTGATCACCGGACAAGGTGATCTGCAGGTCAGCATGGCGACCGTCGTCGATCAGTTTCAGACCGATACCGGCTTGCTGAACTTGCCCGGCCTGACGCACCTTGGCGTGGTTGAAACGGACGAAGGCCGACGATTCGGCGTCGTAACTCAGGGTGAACTGTTCCGGCTCGCGCACGGCATCGCGCAGCCAGTTGACCAGCAGCTTGAACGCCTCGGACTGGCTCTTGGAAATACTCATCAGGCGTCTCCCCCAAACACATCAACATTGCTGAACACGCAGGCCGGTGAAGCGTGGCCGACGCGGATCACCTGGTTCGGTTCGCCCTTGCCGCAGTTCGGCGTGCCCAACACCTGGGTGGTGGCGGCGTTGCCGACGGCGCGCAGACTCTTCCAGAAGTGCGCGGAAATGCCCCGGTAGTTCGGGTTTTTCACCACACCCTTGAGTTCGCCGTTTTCAATCAACTGGCCCCATTCGCAGCCGAACTGGAATTTGTTGCGCGCATCGTCGATCGACCATGAGCGGTTGGTGCTCATCAGAATGCCGTTTTCGATGCCGCCGATCAGTTGCTCCAGCGACTGGTCGCCCGGCTCGATGTTGAGGTTGGCCATGCGGTCGATCGGCGGTCGGTTCCAGCTGCAGGCGCGGCTGTTGGCGACGCCGTCGAGACCTGCGCGAAATTGCGACAAGGCACCGCCCAACGGACGGACCAGCAGGCCTTCGCGAATCAGGAATTGTTTGCTGGCTTTGGAGCCGTCGTCATCGTGACCGTAACTCGCCAGTTCTTCGGGAATGCCCGGATCGAACGTCACGTTGAGCAGTTTCGAGCCGTATTGCAGGCTGCCGAAATCCGAGGCTTTGACAAAACTGGTGCCGGCGTAATTGCGCTCGTCGCCGAGAATCCGGTCGAGCTCCAGCGGGTGGCCGATGGACTCGTGGATCTGCAGCATCATCTGGTCGGGCATCAGCAGCAGGTCGCGCGGGCCTTGCGGGGTGTTCGGCGCGAGCAGCAATTGCAGCGCCTGATCGGCGACTTGCGGGCCGGCACCGATCAGGCCGCAACGGGTGATTACGTCGGCGCCGCCCTGCTGGCCGAAGTTCTCGCGGCCGAGGCTGCGGGTCTGGCTGTCGTTGCCGTCGTAGGCGGTGACGTCCAGGCCCGGGTAGACGAAGCGCTGGGCCTGGCGCAATTCGGCGCCGGCGCTGTTCAGGTAGATCTGTTCGACGTGGGTGATGCCGATGCTCACTTGCCAATTCACCAGGCGCTCATCCTTTGGCACCGAGGCGGATTCCGCGCCGAGCAGCTCGAAGCATTCGCTCAAGGACGGGAAGGGTTGTTCGAGATTGGGTGAAAAGTAATCGGCGCGGTCGCTGGAAACCGGCTGCTGGCTCAGGTCGAGCAGGGCATGGGGCTTGAGCCGCCGGGCCTGCTGCTCGGCGCGCTCGAGGGCGGCTTGCAGGCCTTGTTGCGACAGGTCATTGGTCGCTGCGTAGGCCTCGACGCCATTGACCCGGACAGTCAGCATCGCGCCTTCGTCGCGGCTCAGGCTCGGCGGTTCGGCGACGTTCTTGCGCACCGACAGGTACTGCCCGGATTCGCGCACATACCGCAGGGAAAAAAATTCGGCGCCCGTGCGCAAGGCAGCAAAGCGCTGCTTGAGCTGGGGGTGGAAATCGAACATCAGGGGAACCTCCTTGTCATGGGAGCAGCGGTGAAGCGGATTCGGCGGGGAGGGATGAAGCGATCAGGCGAGGACTAGAGTAGGCCTGCGAGGGGGTAGGATCAAGTGAAGAGGGGGTGTAGGGGGATTTACTTGAAACAGAGGGATTTGTGCTGAATGTGAGGGCCCCTTCGCGAGCAAGCCCGCTCCCACATTCGATATCGCATGTTCACAAGTTCTGTGTTCACTGGAGATCAAGTGTGGGAGCGGGCTTGCTCCGGGCGGCGTTCCGACGAAGGCCGCGCCTCGGTATTACGGCTTACTGAGCAACAGCGCTCACATCACGCAGCGCCTTGCCTTTCACCGGCGCATCGCCAGCGACATAGTACGGCGCCTTGCTGCGCGGCAATGGCTGGCGGCCACGGATCTTGTCGGCGATTTTCTCGGCGATCATGATCGTCGGCGCGTTCAGGTTGCCGGTGGTGATGATCGGCATGATCGACGCATCGACCACACGCAGACCCTGCATGCCATGCACGCGGCCTTCGCCGTCCACTACGGCCATGTCGTCGGTGCCCATCTTGCACGAGCAGGACGGGTGGAACGCGGTTTCGGCGTGCTCGCGGATGAACTTGTCCAGCTGCTCATCGGTTTGCACTTCGATGCCCGGGCTGATTTCACGGCCACGGAACGCGTCCAGTGCAGGCTGTTGCATGATTTCACGGGTCAGGCGGATGCCGTCGCGGAATTCCTGCCAGTCCTGCTCGGTGGCCATGTAGTTGAACAGGATGCTCGGGTGCTGGCGCGGATCCTTGGATTTGACCTGGATGCGACCGCGGCTCGGCGAACGCATGGAACCCATGTGCGCCTGGAAGCCGTGCTCTTTCACACCGTTGCTGCCGTTGTAGTTAATCGCGACCGGCAGGAAGTGGTACTGGATGTTCGGCCATTCGAACTCTTCGCGAGTACGGATGAAACCGCCGGCTTCGAACTGGTTGCTGGCGCCGATGCCGGTGCCGTTGAACAGCCACTCGGCACCGATGGCCGGCTGGTTGTACCAGAGCAGCGACGGGTACAGCGAGACCGGTTGGGTGCAAGCGTATTGCAGGTACAGCTCAAGGTGATCCTGCAGGTTTTCGCCAACGCCCGGCAGATCGTGAACCACCGGGATGTCGAGGCTTTCCAGCAGTTTCGCCGGGCCGACGCCGGAGCGTTGCAGCAGTTGCGGCGAGGCGATCGCGCCGGAGCAGACGATGACTTCCTTGCGGGCGCGGGCTTCAACGCGCTCTTCAGCCGCGCCGACCAGGTAACGCACGCCGACCGCACGCTTGCCTTCGAACAGAACCTTGTCGGTCAGGGCGTGAGTGACGATGGTCAGGGTCGAACGCTTCTTGGCCACGTCCAGGTAACCGCGGGCGGTGGAAGCACGACGGCCGTTCGGCGTCACGGTACGGTCCATCGGGCCGAAGCCTTCCTGCTGGTAGCCGTTCAAGTCTTCGGTGCGCGGGTAACCGGCCTGCACGCCGGCTTCAACCATGGCGTGGAACAGCGGGTTGTTGCCCGCTTTCGGCGTGGTCACGCTGACCGGGCCGTCGCCACCGTGGTAGTCGTTCGGGCCGATGTCGCGGGTTTCCGCTTTGCGGAAATACGGCAGGCAATCGAGGTACGACCAGTCTTCCAGACCTGGCAGTTTGGCCCAGCCGTCGTAGTCCATTGCGTTGCCGCGGATGTAGCACATGCCGTTGATCAGCGAGGAACCACCGAGGCCCTTGCCGCGACCGCATTCCATCCGGCGGCCGTCCATGTGTGGCTCCGGATCGGTCTCGTAGGCCCAGTTGTAGCGACGACCTTGCAGCGGGAATGCCAGGGCTGCCGGCATCTGCGTGCGGAAGTCGAGACGGTAGTCCGGGCCGCCGGCTTCGAGCAGCAGGACGGTGACGCCTTCGTCTTCAGTCAGACGGGTCGCCAGGGTGTTACCGGCAGAGCCGGCACCGACGATGATGTAATCGAATTCTTGGGACATTGGATGCACCCTCTTTGAAGTTGGTCAGGTCAGGCCTGGGTGAGTGCTGCGCACTCAATCGCGAGCAGGCTCGCTCCCACAGTGAATCGGGGATGACACAGGCTTGGTGGATGACACCAAACCTGTGGGAGCCAGCCTGCTGGCGATGACGGCCTCGCAGGCGAAGCGATTGATGCCTTAGAACACCGAGACGTAATCGCCCAGCTCGACCTGTACCGATTTGATGCGAGTGAAGTTGTTCAGCGAGCTGATGCCGTTCTCACGGCCGACGCCCGACTGCTTGTAACCGCCAACCGGCATTTTTGCGTCGGACTCGCCCCAGGCGTTGATCCAGCAGATACCGGCTTCCAGTTGATGAATCACGCGGTGGGCGCGGTTCAGGTCGCGGGTGACGATGCCGGCGGCCAGGCCGAAGTCGGTGTCGTTGGCGCGGCGGATCACTTCTTCTTCGGTTTCGTAGCTCAGGATCGCCATCACCGGGCCGAAGATTTCTTCACGGACGATGGTCATGTCGTCGGTGCAGTCGGTGAACACGGTCGGAGCCACGAACGCGCCCTTGGCAAATTCGCCGTCGGTCAGACGCTCGCCGCCGCACAGGACGCGGGCGCCTTCTTCTTTACCCTTGGCGATGTAGCCCAGCACGCTTTCCATGTGCGGGAAGCTGACCAGCGGGCCGAAGTTGGTGTTTTCGTCTTCCGGGTTGCCAACGCGGATGCGCGCAACGCGCTCGACGATCTTGGCTTCAAAAGCGGCTTTCAGGTGGCTCGGCACGAACACGCGAGTGCCGTTGGTGCAGACCTGACCGGAGCTGTAGAAGTTGGCCATCATGGCGGTGTCGGCGGCGCGATCCAGGTCGGCGTCGTCGCAGATGATCAGCGGGGACTTGCCGCCCAGTTCCATGGTCACGTCCTTGAGCGACGAAGCCGAAGCGCTGGCCATGACCTTCTTGCCGGTGTCGGTGCCGCCGGTGAAGGAGATCTTCTCGATGCGCGGGTGCTCGGTCAGCCAGGTGCCGACTTCACGGCCGCTGCCCGTCAGGACGTTGAACACGCCATTTGGAACGCCGGCTTCGGTGTAGATTTCGGCCAGTTTCAGGGTGGTCAGCGAGGTGACTTCGCTTGGCTTGAAGATCATCGCGTTACCGGCCGCCAGGGCTGGAGCGGATTTCCACAGGGCGATCTGGATCGGGTAGTTCCACGCGCCGATACCGGCGACAACGCCCAGCGGTTCGCGACGGGTGTAAACGAAGGAAGTGTCACGCAGCGGGATCTGTTCGCCTTCGATGGCGGGCACCAGGCCTGCGTAGTATTCCAGCACATCGGCGCCGGTGACGATGTCGACGTACTTGGTTTCGGAGAAGGCTTTACCGGTGTCCAGGGTTTCCAGGGCTGCCAGTTCATCGTTGCGCTCGCGCAGGATGTCGACGGCGCGACGCAGGATGCGCGAACGCTCCATGGCGGTCATCGCGGCCCAGATTTTCTGGCCCTTTTCGGCGCTGACCACAGCGCGCTCGACGTCTTCCTTGGTCGCGCGTTGCACCAGTGCGAGGACTTCACCGTTAGCCGGGTTGATGGCTTCGAAGGTGGCATCGCTGCCGGCGTCGGAGTACGCGCCATCGATGTAGAGTTTTTGCAGTTCGAAACGGGCCATAGTGTCCTCGCAAGTGCATTAGTGGTTGGCGTTGGTCACCGGGTGAGCCATGTAGCTGTGGCATCGCTGGTCGGTGACAGTTCAGGGGCCGAGCGTTTTCTCTGTGCTCTAGCTCACCTGCTTGGCCAATTGGAAATCCATGTATTCGTAAGCGATCTGTTGCGCCTGCGCAGTGTCGAAAGCGTCTCCCGACAGCGCGCCGCGCAACCACAAGCCGTCGATCAGAGCTGCCAGTCCACGGGCGGCGGTGCGCGCATCTTCGAGCGGCAACACACGGCGGAACTCGCAGCACAGGTTGGAATACAGACGGTGATCGTTGATCCGCTGCAACCTGTGCAAAGACGGCTGGTGCATGCTGGTGGCCCAGAAGGCCAACCAGGTTTTCATTGCCGGGCCATTGACCTGGCTGGCGTCGAAGTTGCCTTCGATGATCACCTGCAGATGCGCCCGGGGGCTGCTGTCTGCCAGCGCCTGACGGCGCGCGGTGACGCTCTCGCTGAGGACGCTCATCAGATACCGCATCGTGGCGGCGATCAGGCCGTTCTTGTCCTGAAAGTAATGACTGATGATGCCATTCGAGACACCGGCCAAACGGGCGATCAGCGCAATGCTGGCGTCCCCCATTCCGACCTGATCAACCGCCTGCAAAGTGGCTTCGATCAGTTGTTGGCGGCGGATGGGTTGCATACCGACCTTGGGCATCTTGCACATCTCCTTAGGCCTTCCGACGGACGACAAACGCCTATCGGATTGAGGGCCAGTCTATTTTGTTTTGATTGAACGTTCAATCAACAAAGAATAAGATCTGCGACAAATCGTCGCTGCCTACAGAATTTTCTTACGTGTAAGTGGCGATAAAACCGACATCCGAAAAGGCTCGAAACCTGCGCGGGGCAAGGCGCGGTTCGACGTTCGATGGACGTGTTGAATGGGCAAGACGCTCAAGGCCAGGTTTCGGATGAACGTCCATGCCTCGGCCACGACGGCGATTCGCGGTGCCATCTCTGCAGGTTCGGGCTTTTTTCGGGGTGTCTTTATATCACCCGCCGGTCGGCTGCCAACTAACCGATTGGTCGGGTTCCGTGTTGCCTTGTGTTCTTCTCTCGCACTGCCTGGAGCATTTGTGCCATGAGTTCTGCCTCGCTTATAAAGACCCCGCCCGAGAAGGTGACGGTCAACGGTTGGGTGTTCTACACCTCTACCGCGCTGATTCTGTTGTTGACCGCCATTCTGATCATCGCCCCGCAAGAGGCCGGCAGAATGCTGGGAGTGGCTCAGGCCTGGTTGTCCCGCAGCTTCGGCTGGTACTACATGGTGGTGATCGCCGCTTACCTGGTATTTGTGGTGGGCCTGGCGTTTTCCTCGTACGGCAAACTCAAACTGGGCAGCAAGGACGACACCCCGGATTTCAGTTACGGCGCCTGGGCGGGGATGCTGTTCTCGTCGGGTATCGGTATTTCGCTGCTGTACTTTGGCGCCTCCGAGCCGCTGGATCACTACTTCAATCCGCCGGAAGGCGCGTCCGCTACCAACATGGCGGCACGTCAGGCTGTTCAGCTGACCTTCCTGCACTGGGGCCTGCACGGCTGGGCGATCTACGCACTGGTCGGTCTGGCCGTGGCCTATTTCGCTTACCGTCATAACCAGCCGCTGGCCCTGCGTTCGGCACTGTACCCGCTGGTTGGCGAGCGTTGGGTCAAGGGCGCTGCCGGTCATGCGGTGGACGGTTTCGGCATGTTCGTGACCCTGCTGGGTCTGGTGACCAACCTGGGGATCGGCTCGCTGCAAGTGTCTTCGGGCCTGGAAAACCTGTTCGGCATGGAACACAGCAACACCAACCTGCTGATCGTGATCATCGTGATGAGCACCGTGGCGACCATCGCTGCCGTGTCGGGTGTGGAAAATGGCATCCGTCGTCTGTCCAACCTCAACATCATCCTGTTCAGCGGCCTGCTGATTTTCGTCCTGCTGTTCGGCCCGACCCTGCACTTGCTCAACGGCTTCGTGCAGAACATCGGCGACTACCTTAACGGCGTGGTGCTGAAGACTTTCGACCTGTACGTCTATGAAGGCGACAGCGAGAAGTCCGACCGCTGGCTGGGTCTGTGGACGCTGTTCTACTGGGCCTGGTGGATTTCCTGGGCCCCATTCGTCGGCATGTTCATCGCGCGTATTTCCCGTGGTCGTACCGTGCGTGAACTGGTGGCCGGAGTGCTGCTGATTCCGCTGGGTTTCACCCTGGCGTGGCTGTCGATCTTCGGTAACTCGGCGCTGGATCTGGTGATGAACCAGGGCGCGGTGGAACTCGGCAAGACGGCGCTGGAACAGCCGTCGATGGCGATCTATCAGTTGCTGGAACACTACCCGGCGTCGAAAGTCGTGATCGGCGTGTCGATCTTCGTTGGTTTCGTGCTGTTCCTGACCCCGGCCGACTCCGGTGCGGTGATGATGGCGAACCTGTCCTGCAAGGGCGGTAACGTCGACGAAGACGCCCCGCACTGGCTGCGGATCTTCTGGTCGGTCGTGATCACGCTGGTGACCATCGGCCTGCTGTTCGCCGGTAACTTCGAAGCCATGCAGACCATGGTGGTGCTGGCCGGTCTGCCGTTCTCGGTGGTGCTGGTGTGCTTCATGTTCGGCCTGCACAAGGCGATGCGCCAGGACATGCAGATCGAACAGGAGCAGGCGCAACTGGCTGAACGCGGTCGTCGTGGTTTCAGCGAGCGCCTGACCCAGCTGGATCTGCAACCGAGCCAGTCGGTGGTGCAGCGCTTCATGGACAAACACGTCAGCCCGGCGCTGGAAGATGCCGCGGCGCAAATGCGTGCACAGGGTCTGGAAGTGCAGACGCTGCTGGGCAAATCCAAGCGCTGCATGGGCGTGCGGGTCGAGATGGAAGAGGGCAACCCTTTTGTTTACGAAGTGAGCCTGGACGGCTACCTGGCCACCCCGAGCGAGTCGGTCCAGTCCGATGAAGCGCGTCAGCGTTTCTACCGCGCCGAGGTGTACCTGCACAACGGCAGCCAGGACTACGACCTGATGGGCTTCACACAGGATCAGATCACGCGTGATGTGCTCGATCAGTTTGAAAGCCATCGGCAGCTCCTTGGCCGGGTTTATAGCTAAAGTCAAAAGCTCCCTCACCCCAGCCCTCTCCCGGGGGGAGAGGGAGCCGACCGAGGTGTCTGGCGTTGTACATCGACCTGAAAAATCGAGTCGATTATGGATTCGGTGAAGCAAGATCAGGTCGACGTATATCTGCAGCATCCCCCAATCAGTTCCCTCTCCCTCCGGGAGAGGGCTAGGGTGAGGGGCTCTTTTCCCTGACCCAATAAAAAAGGGATCGCTCACCGCGATCCCTTTTTTTCATCCCGCCTTACCCCAGGTTCTTGCCGAGCAGCGCGTGATACAGCTCGCTGTCGCCAAGAATCCCCACCACATGATTGTTGTCATGCAGCACCAGTTTGTTGCCGGTCTGGTAACGGATCTGCAAGGCGTCGCGCATGCCGATGTTCGAGTCCACCAGCGTTGGTTTGCGCTCCAACCCTTCCACGGCTTGCCCCGGTGCCCAATTCTGCAGGTTCAGCACCGAACCGTTCTGCCGCGCACCCTTGATGGTGTTGCCCTCGGCCAGGTCCAGCCACGAATCGCCGCCCGGATCCAGGCACACCGAACCGTTGATGCGTTTGCAGTTGTCCAGGGTACGCATCAGGCTGCGACCGCACAGCACGTTCAGCGGGTTGGTGTGGGCGACGAAGGTGCGCACGTAATCGTCCGCAGGGTTGAGCACGATCTCTTCCGGCACGCTGTACTGGATGATCCGGCCGTCCTTCATGATCGCGATGCGGCTACCGAGTTTCAGCGCCTCGTCGAGGTCGTGGCTCACGAATACGATGGTCTTGCTCAGCTTGCGTTGCAGTTCCAGCAGTTCATCCTGCAGGCCCTGACGGATCAGCGGGTCGAGCGCGGAGAAGGGTTCGTCCATCAGCAGAATGTCGGCGTCCATCGCCAGCGCGCGGGCCAGGCCGACACGCTGCTGCATGCCGCCGGACAGTTCGTCGGGCTTCTTGTTGCGCCATTGGGTCAGGCCCACCAGTTCGAGTTTGTCATCGACCAGTTTGCGCCGTTCCTTCTCCGGACGGCCCTGCATTTCCAGACCGAAACTGATGTTCTCGCGCACCGTCAGCCAGGGCATCAGGGCGAACTTCTGGAACACCATTGCGATGCGTTTGGTGCGCATCATTTTCAGCTCGGCCGGGGAGCAGGAGGCGATGTCGATCTGCTTGCCTTCGTGTTCGACGAACAGCTTGCCGCGGCTCACGGTGTTGAGGCCGTTGATGCAGCGCAGCAGGCTCGACTTGCCGGAGCCGGACAGGCCCATCAGCACGCAGATCTCGCCTTTGTTGATGTCCAGGCTGGCCTTTTCAACGCCGACGATCTGCCCGGTCTTTTTCAGGATCTCACTGCGGGTCAGGCCCTGATCGAGAAGTTTCAGTGCTTCGCGCGGATCCTTGGTGAAGATCACGTCAACGTTATCGAAGCGAATTATGCTCATGCGTCACCCCCTACTTTGGCGTCGGGTTGTTTGCAGATACGGTCGAGCATGATCGCCAGCAGTACGATCGCCAGGCCCGCTTCGAAGCCCAGGGCGATATCAGCAGTGTTCAGTGCGTTGACCACCGGTTTGCCGAGTCCGTCGGCGCCCACCAGTGCCGCGATCACCACCATCGACAGCGACAGCATGATGCACTGGGTGATGCCGGCCGCGATGCTCGGCATGGCGTGAGGCAGTTCGATCCGTGAAAGCAGTTGGCGACGCGAGCAGCCGAAGGCCTTGCCGGCGTCCATCAGTTCTTGCGGGACATCGCGGATGCCCAGGTAGGTCAGGCGGATCGGCGCAGCGATGGCGAACACCACCGTCGAGATCAGGCCCGGCACCACACCCAGCCCGAAGAGGGTCAGGGTAGGAATGAGGTAAACGAAGGTCGGTACGGTCTGCATCAGATCGAGTACCGGCCTCATCAAAGTGTAGAACATCGGTTTGTGCGCGGCGACGATGCCCAGCGGCACGCCGATGACCACGCAGACCAGGGTCGCGAACATGACCTGGGCGAGGGTTTCCATGGTTTCCTGCCAGTACCCCAGGTTGAGGATCAGCAGGAAGGAGGCGACCACGAACGCGGTCAGGCCCCATTTGCGTTGAATGAAGTGGGCCAGCAGGGCGATGAGGCCGATCAGCACCAGCGGGTTGAACCAGGTCAGCGCAAACGTCACGCCGTGGATCATCGTTTCCAGTGTCACGGCGATTGCGTCGAAGGTGTTGGCGCCGTGTTGCGTCAACCATTCAACGAAGCCCGCGATGTACTGGCCTAAAGGGATTTTCTGATCAATCAGCATGGTAGTGAACGTCCGCATGCAAGGAAATAAACAGCCCGGACGGCGTGAGCCGTCCGGCATAAGCGATTACTGGGCAATCTTGGCTTTCACGGCCTCCAGGCCAGGTTTACCGTCAATGGTGGTCACGCCAGCGAGCCAGGTATCGAGCACCTGTGGATTCTTTTTCAGCCAGGCCTTGGCGGCCGCGTCAGGCTTCATCTTGTCGTCCAGGATGTTGCCCATCAGTTCGCTTTCCATGTCGACGGTGAACTCCAGGTTTTTCAGCAGTTGGCCAACGTTGCTGCATTCCTCGGCGTAGCCCTTGCGGGTGTTGGTCGCCACGGTGGCGGCACCGAAATCCGGGCCGAAGAAGTCATCGCCGCCGGTCAGGTACTGAATCTTGAAGCGCTTGTTCATCGGGTGCGGCGCCCAGCCGAGGAACACCACGGCGGTGTCGCGTTTCTGCGCGCGGTCGACCTGCGACAGCATGCCCGCCTCGCTGGATTCGACGACCTTGAAGCCGGCGTCTTTCAGGCCGAAGGCGTTCTTGTCGATCATGCTCTGGATCAGACGGTTGCCGTCGTTGCCCGGCTCGATCCCGTAGATCTTGCCGTCGAGTTCCTTCTTGAATTTGGCGATGTCGGCGAAGTCGTGCAGACCCTTGTCATACAAGGCTTGCGGAACGGCGAGGGTGTACTTGGCGCCCTTGAGGTTGGTGCGCACGGTTTCCACGGTGCCGGCGTCGCGGTAGGCCTTGATGTCGTTTTCCATGGTCGGCATCCAGTTGCCGAGGAACACGTCCATGTTCTTGCCGTCGGCCAGCGACTTGTAGGTCACGGGTACGGAGATCATGGTGGTCTTGGTCTTGTAGCCGAGGGCCTGAAGCACGACGGAGGTGGTGGCGGTGGTTGCGGTGATGTCGGTCCAGCCGACATCGGAGAAGTTCACGGTACTGCACTGCGCCGGTTCTGCGGCTTGAGCCAGTAACGGCAGACTCAGCATGGCGGCCAACAACAACGACGGGGAACCTTTCATGAATGGACTCCTTGGTGTTTTTTTTGGCAGTGTTCCGATTGGACCACCGCACTTATGGGTTGCGGTTGGATGGCGTTCTGGAGACAGCTCTACCGCAGCGCCTTGCAATCGAGTCGATACGATCATGTACCAGTGAAAATCTGACGCCTACAGGGTGCGTCGTATCCAGTACAGGGATGGTCGCATCCAGTGTCAGTGACGTCGTTTACAGCTTTTTTCTGCCCTTTCTGGCCATCTGAACCGCATAAAAACGGCGAAAACACGGGCTGAAACCGGCACGGCGTTAGTGGGCATGAGTGCGTCGGTGTCAGACGCCGAGCGACCGGGGAAAAGCCCGATGATGCGGGCATTCCGGCGGATCGCAGCTTGAGCGTAGCAGCTCCGCCAGCGGGCGCTTCACGCCCCGGACCGGCACTCTCAGGAGCTCTGCAGCAATGGCTATCAGCGTTTTCGACCTGTTCAAAATCGGCATTGGCCCTTCCAGTTCCCACACCGTCGGGCCCATGCGCGCCGCCGCCCTGTTCGTCGAGTCGTTGCGCGACAAACATCTACTGGAGCAGGTGCGCCGCATCGAGGTGCAGCTGTTCGGTTCGCTGTCGGCCACCGGTGTCGGTCACGGCAGCGACAACGCGGTGATCATGGGCCTGATGGGCGAGTGGCCGGACGCGATCGACCCGTCGCAGATCGGCCCGCGGATCCAGGCCTTGCGTGAAACCCACACGCTGTTGCTCGACGGTCGTTTGTCGGTGCCCTTTATATGGGGCCGCGACATGCGCCTGATCGACGAGAACCTGCCGTTCCACCCCAACGCCATGACCCTGGTTGTCGAAGGCGATCACGGCGAGCTGCATCGCGACACCTACTATTCGGTCGGCGGCGGTTTTGTGGTGGACGAGGCGCAGGCCTCCAGCGGCGTGGTGGATCTGGATCGCACCGAGTTGCCTTACGATTTTTCCAGTGCGGTGGAATTGCTGGAACTGTGCAAGACCCACAACCTGCGCGTGGCCGAATTGATGATGGCCAACGAGAAGGTCTGGCGCAGCGAAGAGGAAATTCGCGCCGGCCTGATGAAGCTCTGGCGGGCGATGCAGGATTGCGTCGAGCAGGGCCTCAAGCACGAAGGCATCCTGCCGGGCGGCCTCAACGTGCGCCGCCGCGCGGCGAAGTTGCACCGCAGTCTTCAGGAATTGAACAAGCCCAACGTGATCGGCTCGACCCTCAGCGCGATGGAGTGGGTCAACCTGTTCGCCCTGGCGGTGAACGAGGAAAACGCCGCCGGCGGGCGCATGGTCACGGCGCCCACCAACGGCGCGGCGGGGATCATTCCGGCAGTGTTGCACTACTTCATGAAATTCAGCGAGGCAGTGACCGACGCCAACGTGGTCGACTACTTCCTCGGGGCGGCGGCGGTGGGGATTCTGTGCAAGAAGAACGCTTCGATCTCCGGCGCTGAAGTCGGCTGTCAGGGTGAAGTCGGTTCGGCCTGCGCAATGGCGGCGGCAGGGCTGGCGGAAATTCTCGGCGCAAGCCCCGAGCAGTTGTGCAACGCGGCGGAAATCGGCCTGGAACACAACCTGGGTCTGACCTGCGATCCGGTGGGCGGCCTGGTGCAAGTGCCGTGCATCGAACGCAATGCGATTGCGGCGGTGAAGGCGATCAATGCCGCGCAGATGGCCTTGCGTGGGGACGGTCAGCACTTCATCTCGCTGGACCGGGTGATCCGCACCATGCGCGATACCGGCGCGGATATGCATGACAAATATAAAGAGACTTCGCGGGGCGGGTTGGCGGTCAGCGCGGTTGAATGTTGAGTCAGTAAATCCGAGGTATGGCCTTCGCGAGCAAGCCCGCTCCCACATTCGATCGCATTCCGGCAGAGGAACCCGCTCAATTGTGGGAGCTGGCTTGCCAGCGATGAAGCCGGACCAGTCAAAACTGCGCGTTAAGTGCACACCGGAATCAAAACGCGCCACCTTTTGGCGCGTCGCTATCGGATAAGAGTCTTTCCTGCCTCCAGCGCCTGATTCGCAGGCGCTACCGTCCGTCACCCGTGCCTGCGGTGACACTGTAGGACAATCGTGCGCAGGCCTGTTCCCACAAGTGCTACCGATTTGCTCACACGCTCCGGGGCAGGGCTTTCGCGGCCGCTGATGGCACTTCGAATTACCCTCCGGCGGAGCGCTTGTATAGACGCGTCGCGACGTCGTTTTCAGGAGTTATTGAACAGCCATTCAATTTTAGGCATGGCAATTGCTCTGTCATAACAAAGCCCGTCTCACGCAAGAGAACGATGGCAATAACAAGAGCCTCCGCCTGAGGCCATCACCCGCTTTGTGTGAGGAGATACCGCGATGACGTCGTTCAACTCCGGGGCTCAACCCCAGAACCGTGCGCCTCAATCCATCGGCTTTCTGCTGCTGGACAATTTCACGCTGATTTCCCTGGCTTCCGCAGTCGAACCCCTGCGCATGGCCAACCAGTTGTCCGGTCGCGAGCTGTATCGCTGGACCACCCTCACCGTCGACGGCGGCCAGGTCTGGGCCAGTGACGGTCTGCAGATCACCCCCGACGCCTCCATGCACAAAGCCCCGGCCCTCGACACCGTCATCGTGTGCGGCGGGATCGGCATTCAACGTACCGTTACCCGTGAACACGTGTCGTGGCTGCAAAGCCAGGCGCGCCAGTCGCGCCGCCTCGGTGCCGTGTGCACCGGCAGTTGGGCCCTGGCTTGCGCCGGCCTGCTCGACGGTTTCGATTGCAGCGTGCACTGGGAATGTCTGGCGGCGATGCAGGAAGCTTTCCCGCGCGTTGCGATGAGCACCCGTCTGTTCACCCTCGACCGCAACCGTTTCACCAGCTCCGGCGGCACCGCGCCGCTGGACATGATGCTGCACCTGATCAGCCGCGATCACGGTCGTGAACTGTCCGCCGCGATCTCCGAGATGTTCGTCTACGAGCGCATCCGCAACGAGCAGGATCACCAGCGCGTACCGCTCAAGCACATGCTCGGCACCAACCAGCCGAAACTGCAGGAAATCGTTGCGCTGATGGAAGCCAACCTGGAAGAGCCGATCGACCTCGACGAACTGGCGGTGTACGTCGCCGTGTCCCGTCGCCAGCTCGAGCGCCTGTTCCAGAAATACCTGCACTGCTCGCCGTCGCGCTACTACCTCAAGCTGCGCCTGATCCGCGCGCGGCAACTGCTCAAGCAGACGCCGATGTCGATCATCGAAGTGGCGTCGGTCTGCGGGTTTGTGTCGACGCCGCACTTCTCCAAGTGCTACCGCGAATACTTCGGCATTCCGCCGCGTGACGAGCGCGTCGGCTCCAACACCACCCAGCAGGTGGCGATGATGCCGCTGCCGCAGGCCATTGTGATGTCGCCGCTGTCCGGGCCGATGTCGGCGTTGAGCCAGGCACGCAACGAATCCACATTCGCCAGTGTAAGGCTCTGATAAGTATCGTTCCCACGCTCTGCGTGGGAACGCAGCCCGGGACGCTCTGCGTCCCAAAAGGCCGAACGCGGAGCGTCCGTTGAGGCATTCCCACGCAGAGCGTGGGAACGATCAGGTGAGCAACGTCAGGCGCTATGGGTTTGTTGGTATTGCGCCAATGCCGGCAACAATTGTTTGTCGATGGCCTGACGCACTGCAGGCTGGATGCTGGCGCCGCTGGTGTACATGTCCTTGACCATCTTGCGCAGTTCAAAGGCGCGAACGTTATCCAGACCGCGCACCGCATACTCACAGGCCTGCTCGGCAGTTGAACCGCTCGGCACTTGAAAACCCAACGACTTGAGTTGGCCCAACAGGTCTTCCTGATCGATCAAATCGGCATACATCATGACGCGAATCCTTCTTCGGCAACGGAGGTCGTGGCTCGATTCTGGTAGGCCTGCCCAGGCACGGCAAGGGCGATTTGTCGCAGTGGCCGCGACGGCTATGAACAGGTCGTTTTCGGCTAACTCGCCGTCAAGGGGAGTCGGCACACTGGCCTCAGCTCGCTTCACGAAGGTTTGGTCACCCTCGCCACGGCAGCTCCTCAACAGTACCCTCGCCCCGATCCTGTCACGGCTTGTATCGGGGCTTTTTTTGCCTGTGTGTCAGGTAAATCGAGGTGCATTCATCGCCAGCAGGCTGGCTCCCACATTGAAATGCGCTCTTTGTGGGAGCCAGCCTGCTGGCGATGAACGATGACGCGGTCTATCGCTGCAACACCAGAATCCGCGACAGCAACTCATCCCGATCGATGTAGCAGCCCTGAAAATGCCGGGCCCCGGTGGTCGGGTCGAACGCATTGCGCGCGTGCAAAGTGCGGCGGTTGTCGAAGCACCACAACTCGCCCGGATTGAGCCGCTGCATCACCCGAAAGCGTGGCTCGCGGGTCATGGCGATGAAGCGCCGGTAAGCGCGATACAGCAAGGGCATTTGCTCCACGGATGTGTCGAACGCCCCGCGCAGGAAGTTGGCCATGCGGATTTCCGCGACCCGGCCCAAGGCATCCAGGACGATGATCGGTGCGAGGCTGCGATAGTCGCTGTGGCGGTCCTTGTTGCGAAACTCCACCGGGATTTCGCACAGCACCTGAAACGACCCGGGATCTTCCTGGCGCAACGCTTCGGCAATCGCAAAACCGTCGACGAAAATGCTCTCGCCACCCTCGGCGTCGTTCACCAGACAATGCAGAAATTGCAGGCCCGGTTGCAGCTCGCGGGTCGGCAGGTCGGTGTGCAATGGCAGGTTGAATGCGGTGTAGGCATTGCTGTCGGCGTCGGCCTTGGATTGCACGTTGAACAGCACGCCGAAATTGCTCTCGCGGATGAACGAAATGCGCTGGGCGATCAGCTTCAGCGAACCGGGTTCGGTGGGTACGCCGCGCACCTGGGTCAGGCCGATGTCGCGTACCGCCAGCAACCATTGCAGCAGTGCGGCGTTGTCGTTCATCAGCGCCGCATAGTCGAACACCGGCAACTGCAAATCACTACGCCACAGGAAGGGTTTCGGCCTGGAGGCGAGGCGTTCGGTGCGCGATTCATCATCGTAGGCGTGGGCGCGCAACCAGCCGGCATCGAAGCGGCTGAGGTGGCCGTCCTGCCAGTCGATACGCAGGCAGCCATCGGTGTCGATGTGCACCGCGGATGGCGTCAGGTCGGGAGCCGCATCGATGATCTCGAACACCTGCTCGCGGGTGACACTGTAGACGCAGTGCGGACACGGACAGTTGTCACGCAGCCACACGTGGTGAAACGGGCTGACACGCCCGTCGGCCCATTCAATCAGGACGCGATCCGCCAGGTTCTGCACGCCGTTCAGCGCGCTGATCAACGGATAAGTACGGAAATCGGCAACGGCAACGGCGGTTTGCATGGCGGCTCCTTGTGATGGATGGGTTTACCGGCCTGGGGGCAGGGCGATGACCCGGCCGATGTAAGCGGGAGTGGGCAGATCGGCCTGCTCGGCGACGATGGCTTGCAGGCGGCCCAGGGTGTCCGGGGTAAACGGCGCGGAACGCGGCCCGGCCAGATCGACGTGCAGCAGCATCTGTTCGTTGCCGGCCAGCTCCTTGTCACCGCCGGCCAGATGCAGGCTGTGATAGAGGTGCAGGCGCTTCTGGTCGTGACCGATGATCTGCGTGCGCACTTCGACTTCGGCATCGAGCTTCACTTCGTGCAGGTAATTGAGGTGCAGTTCGAGGGTGAACAGCGAGTGACCGCTGGCTTCGCGGTTGTTGCTGTCCATGCCGAGGCGATCCATCAGGGCGTCGGTGGCGTAGCTGAAAATCAGCAGATAGAAGGCGTCGCGCAGGTGGCCGTTGTAGTCGACCCAGTCGGGGATTATTTTGGTTTGGTAGGTGGTTAGAGAGGGCATATCGGATCCCAGCAGTTGGATGTTTGGTGGTTGTGAGATTTACCCCCTCACCCCAGCCCTCTCCCCCAAGGGGGCGAGGGGGAAAGGGAGCCGATCTTCAAGCTTTTCGAGAGCTGAGTTCGACTTGGGATTTTCAGGTCGGTGTAGCTCGTACATTCACTGCGGTCAGTCCCCTCTCCCCTTGGGCGGTCCGACGTTTCGGGAGGGTTAGGGTGAGGGCTGCGGTTTCAAGCCAGACACATCACTCGCTGAAACTCATTCCATGCTTTTCTTTGGTGGTCTTCACCGCCTCAAGCACCGCCAGCAAGCAATCATCACGATAGCGCTCCAGCGCCGAAATACTGTGCCGGCCCAATTGATCGCTGGTGCCGTCCACCACATCGTCGATCAACTTTTCGGTCAGTTCCGGTGCCGGCAGGTATGTCCACGGCAACTGCAACGCCGGGCCGAACTGCGACATGAAGTGGCGCATGCCGGCATCACCTCCGGCCAGGGTGTAGGTCAAAAACGTGCCCATGAACGACCAGCGCAGACCGGCGCCAAAGCGGATCGCGTCGTCGATTTCACCGGTGGTTGCCACCCCGTCGTTGACCAGATGCAGCGCCTCGCGCCACAGCGCTTCGAGCAGGCGGTCGGCGATGAAGCCTGGCACTTCCTTGCGCACATGCAGCGGGCGCATGCCGAGGGATTCGTAGACTTTCATCGCGGCCTGCACGGCTTCGGGCGCGGTGTTTTTGCCGCCGACCACTTCCACCAATGGCAGCAGGTAAACCGGGTTGAACGGGTGACCGACCACGCAGCGTTCCGGGTGGGTCGAGCTCTCGTAGAACTCGCTTGGCAACAGGCCGGAAGTGCTGGAACCGATCAACGCATTCGGCTTGGCCGCCGCGCTGATTTTGCTGTGCAGATCCAGTTTCAGTTCGAGGCGTTCCGGGGCGCTTTCCTGGATGAAATCCGCATCGCGCACGCACTCCTCAATAGTCGCCACAAAGCGCAGGCGATCCTGCGACGCGCCCGGCGCCAGACCGTTTTTCTCCAGCGCGCCCCAGGCATTGGCCACGCGTTTGCGCAGCGCCGCTTCGGCACCCGGCGCCGGATCCCAGGCCACCACGTCGAGGCCGTGGGCGAGGGCGCGGGCGACCCAGCCGCTGCCGATGACGCCGCTGCCCAGTGCTGCGAAGGTTTTGATTTCGGTGATAAAGCTCATGGTCACTTCCTGGAATGAGGCAAAAAAACGGTGGGCGTCAATGGCCCGCCCACCGGGGGAAAGGGTGATTTCAGCCGCGCTGGGTCAGGCCCATCTTCTTGCGACCTTCAGCCGGGGTCAGCACGCGGGCGCCGAGGCGGCTGAGGATCTCGCTGGCACGTTCGACCAGTTGGCCGTTGGTCGCCAGCACGCCTTTGTCCAGCCACAGGTTGTCTTCCAGACCGACCCGCACGTTACCGCCGAGCAGTACCGCTTGCGCGGCCATCGGCATCTGCATCCGGCCGATGCCGAAGCCGGCCCACACCGCGTCGGCGGGCAGGTTGTCGACCATGGCTTTCATGGTGGTGGTGTCGGCCGGCGCGCCCCACGGGATGCCCAGGCACAGCTGGAACAGCGGGTTGTCGAGCAGGCCTTCCTTGATCATCTGTTTGGCGAACCACAGGTGACCGGTGTCGAAAATCTCCAGCTCCGCCTTCACGCCCAGCTCGGTGATGCGTTTGGCGCCGGCCCGCAGTTGGGCCGGGGTGGAAACGTAAATGGTGTCGCCGTCGCCGAAGTTCAGGGTGCCGCAATCCAGGGTGCAGATTTCCGGAAGCAGTTCTTCGACGTGGGCCAGACGGGTCAGCGGGCCGACCAGATCGGTGTTCGGGCCGAACTCCATCGGGTTCTCGCCCGGGCCGATTTCCAGGTCACCGCCCATGCCGGCGGTGAGGTTGACGATGATGTCGACGTCGGCTTCGCGGATGCGCTCCATGACTTCGCGGTACAGCGCCACGTCACGGCTGAACTTGCCGGTCTGCGGGTCACGAACGTGGCAGTGCACGACCGTGGCGCCGGCCTTGGCCGCTTCTACTGCGGCTGCGGCGATCTGTTTCGGGGTGACCGGCACGTGTGGGCTTTTGGCGGTCGTGTCGCCAGCACCGGTGAGTGCGCAGGTGATGATGACGTCGTGATTCATGGTGCGTTTTCCTTCAGGCGTGATGGGTCTGTTCGCAGCCCGTGGCGGACTGCGAAGTGGTTCATTCGTTGCGGTTTATTTGCTGGTGAGCTGGAGGTTTTCAGCCGCCGGTTTGCCATCGAAGGTGGTGACGCCTTCGAGCCAGCGCTGTTTGTCCTGCGGGTGATCCTTGAGCCATTGTTTGGCCGATTCGAAAGCGTCCTTGTGATCGAGCAGCGGCTGCATCATCCGGCTCTCGTCTTCGGCGGTGAACGTCAGGTTGCTCAGCAGGCGGCTGACGTTCGGGCATTGTTCGGCGTATTTCGGTGCGGTGACGGTCCACACGGTGGCCATGCCTTCGTTCGGGCCGAGGGCGTCGTCGCTGCCGGTCAGATAGGTCATCTGCACGTTGACGTTCATCGGGTGCGGCGCCCAGCCGAAGAACACCACGGCTTCCTTGCGGCGCACCGCGCGATCGACGGCGGCGAGCATGCCGGCCTCGCTCGACTCCACGAGCTGGAACTTGCCGAGGCCAAACTGGTTCTTGGCGATCATCGCCTTGATCTGGGTGTTGGCGCCCGAGCCTGGCTCGATGCCGTAGATCTTGCCGCCCAGCTCTTTCTCGAACTTGGCGATGTCGGCAAAGGTTTTCAGGCCCTTGTCCGCCAGATAGGTCGGCACGGCGAGGGTGGCGCGCGCATCCTTGAGGCTCGGCGCTTCAAGCACCTTGACCTGGTTGGCGTCGACGAACGGGGTGATGGTCTGGGTCATCAACGGGTTCCAGTAGCCGAGGAACAGATCCAGACGCTGGTCGCGGATGCCGGCGAAGACGATCTGCTGGGAAGCGCTGGTCTGTTTGGTGCTGTAGCCGAGGCCGTCGAGCAGAACCTGGGCCATGGCGCTGGTGGCGATCACGTCGGTCCAGTTCACCACGCCCATGCGCACGTTCTGACACGATGCGGAATCGGCTGCCATGACGCTGGCGCTTAAAAACGCGGTACCGCTGAGTGCGAGAACACAGCTGCTGATCAGTCGTTTCATGTCGGGTTCCTCGGCAGGTCGTTATTGTGGGTTCCGGTGTCTGATGCGCCGGTGATGCTCAAATTACGCAGCAACGTCCCCGTAAAAGCGCACTGCGGCGACCAGCTCTTGCACTGCAGCGACCTGTGCTCTTGAATGCCGCCGACAACTGGCGTATCAACGTTGCACGCTACCCGCTGACCGAGTGCGCGCCATGTCCCAGGATTTCTACTTTCTGTTGATGCCGGGTTTTTCCGCCATCGGTTTCATCTCTGTGATCGAACCGCTGCGGGTGGCCAACCGCTTTCGCGGCGAGCTGTACCGCTGGCACGTCTTGAGCGCCGATGGCGGGGCGGTGCTGGCGAGCAACGGGATGTCGGTCAACGCCGATGCGGCGCTGGAGCCGCTGAAGAAAGGGGCGACGCTGCTGGTGGTCGCCGGTTTTGAACCGCTGAAGTTCGCCACCCCGGCGCTGGAGCATTGGCTGCGACGGCTGGACAACGAAGGCGTGACCCTCGGCGCCATCGACACTGGCAGCTTCGTCCTCGCCGAGGCCGGCCTGCTCGATGGCCATCGCCTGACCCTGCACTGGGAGGCCATCGATGCCTTCAAGGAATCTTATCCACAGCTCAGCGTCACCCAGGAGCTGTTCGAGATCGACCGTCGGCGCATCACGTCGGCCGGCGGCACCGCGTCCATCGACCTGATGCTCGACCTGATCGCCCAGGCCCACGGCCCGCAACTGGCGATCCAGGTCAGCGAGCAGTTTGTATTGGGGCGGATTCGTCCGCGCAAGGACCACCAGCGCATGGAGGTCGCCACGCGCTATGGCATCAGCAACAAGAAGCTGGTGCATGTGATCGGCGAGATGGAGCAGCACAGCGAACCGCCGCTGACCACGCTGGAACTGGCGGAATCGATCAAGGTGACGCGGCGGCAACTGGAGCGGTTGTTCCGCCTGCACCTGAACGACACGCCGAGCAATTTCTATCTGCGCTTAAGGCTGGAAAAGGCCCGGCAGCTGTTGCGCCAGACCGACATGAGCGTGCTGGAAGTCAGCATCGCCTGCGGGTTTGAATCCCCATCGTATTTCACCCGCAGCTACCGGGCGAAGTTTGCCCGGTGTCCACGGGAGGATCGGCGACGGGAGGCCGTTTGACGGACGATTATAGTTAATTATACTTTCAGGTATAAATTACAGTCGTTTGAATAATTGAGTGTAAAACCATGTCCCGAAACAACGGCTTCGTTTTCCGCCGCCCCGCTCTGGCCCGCAGCGTTGCCGATGGTCTGGTGGGTGCAGGTCTGCAGGATTTCACCTCCGGTCTTTTTCTGGCAGCGCCGCGTCGCACAGGCAAAAGCACCTTTCTGCGCGAGGACCTGATCCCGGAATGCCAGGCCCGAGGCTGGCTGACGGTTTACGTCGACCTGTGGGCCGACAAGGAAAAAGACCCTGCTGACTTGATCGCCAGCGCCATTGCAGGCGCGTTGGTCCCCTTTGAAAAGGGCATCCGCAAACTGGCAAAGAATATCGGCATCGAAAAACTCAGCTTCCTGCGCACCTTGTCCTGGGATTTCACCAAGCCGCAACTGCCGGCCGGTGCGACCCTGACGCAAGCGCTGGAACTGCTCCACAGCGCCGCGGAAAAATCCGTAGTGTTGGTGATCGACGAGGCCCAGCACGCACTCACCACAGCAGCGGGCATCAACGCGATGTTTGCCCTGAAGGCTGCACGGGATCAGCTCAACCAGGGACGTGAAGGCGAGGGCAGCGGTTTGCATCTGGTGTTCACCGGTTCCAATCGCGAGAAACTCGCCCATCTGGTACTGGGCAAGAGCCAACCGTTTTTCGGCTCGAGCATCACGCCCTTTCCGTTGCTGGGAAAAGAGTTCACCCAGGCGTACACCTTGCACCTCAACGCCCATCTGGCCGAGACCAACCAGTTCAGCGCTGCCGATATCGACGACGCTTTCGAGTTGGTGGGGCGACGCCCGGAAATGTTGCGCACCATCATCGGCGAAGTCGCGCTGGAGCTGGGCGAGGCCAGCAATCTGGGCCAATTGCTGCAGAGCCGCGCCGAATTGTTGCGCGCCGGCGTGTGGAGCGAGTTCGAGAGCGCCTGGAACGCCCTGACCATCCCTCAGCGCGCCGTGCTGGAGGTGATGGTGGAGCGCTCACAGCACAACGAGCCTTTTGCACCGTTCACTGACAGCACACTCATGGCAGTCGGCAAGGCACTGGAAAACATGGGCAGCGACGTAGTGCCCGGCACCCAGACCATTCAGGCCTGCATCGATGCCCTGCGTGACAAGGAGCTGGTGTGGAAGTCGAGCCGTGGTGGCTATGCGCTGGAAGACAAATCCTTTGGCGACTGGCTGAGCGCACGTAAAGCGCGCTAGTTACTTCTTCACCAATGCCGAGCACGCTGCCTTGTAGGCTTCATGCTGATACTTGTTCAGCGTGCCCGGCAGCTCAAAGTTGTGCTTCTTGGCCTGGGCATTGATCGTCTGCGGCGACAGCAGCGTCACCTCGCAACCGTCCAGCAACTGAAACACACCCTCGATCTTGAACGTGGTCGGCCCACCGGCAAACTCGCCCTTCTTGCTGCGCTTCTTGATCGCGATGCGATCGATGGAGTTCTCGCGCACGAACGACGCCACTTGAGCGGCGAACAGCTTCACGTTGGCCGCCTCGTCGTCATCGTCCAGCGCGATTTTCTTGGTGCTCAGAGCCACATGGCTCAGCCCCGAACCGTCGAGGGACGCCACGGCGATGATCGCTTCACTGCCTTTGATTTCGATACCGCAGATATTCATGTGAATCCCTTGATTGGCTGAAGAGGTGCAGCTTACAGCTCAAGCTGGTTGGCAGTGATACCAAACGCCGCTGCAATCTTCTCGCGAGTGGCCTTGCGCGGCTTCGCAACGGTTTCCTGCTGGGCAAAAGCCGGCTGCGAAATGCCCATTCGCCGAGCCACTTCTTCCTGGGTCAGGTTGAGATGTTCGCGCCAGGCCCTGATTGGAGTTGCCCCGTCGACAATGCGACTGACCACCTCATGGGGAATCAGGTCAGGCTCCATTTTCTGCGCCACATATTGCGCGTACGGAATGACTACGAAAGCGGGTTTGCCCTCGGAATCATTGATGATTTGGATGTCAGTAAGTGCGTTCATCGCGTTTTTTTACCTCTTGAATACTGACCACTTTGATCGCGCCATCCCAGTCGAACATGACGCGGTAATTACCGACACGCAGCCGATAGGCGTAGTCATGACCAACCAGTGCTTTCACATTGCCCACATCAGGCATGTCAGTAAGCACCGTGATGGCATCTCTGACCTGACGCTGATGAGCGGAATGCAATTTCAGGAGTTGCTTAACGGCCTTTCGAGTCCAGTGGATGCTGTTCATGGCAGAATATAAGTCTTTTATAAGATTTGCGAATCTTTGCTTATATTTTTCAGGTGGCCAATAAACAAAACTTGACGCTATGTTTCATGAAAAGCCCCGAGAACAGAGGCTTCAGACAGGATTTTGTGGGGCAAATCTGAACGCTTTGTGGGAAAAGGTTCTTTTGCATCAGAAAGCTGAAAATACTTCCAGCTTTCTCCGGTGAATAAGCGATTACTCCTGTCCGATCGACTCCAAAAACTCCGACCGCTCGTCACTCATCCGCGCCACGCAGTCATTCTGCGCAATCTTGAACGCCTTGCTGCCGTCCGTCGCCGGGAAGGCTTCGACGGCGCAGTCGGCGTCGCGGGTTTTCAGCCATTGTTGCTGGGCGGCCTTGAGTTTGGCGGTGATGTCGGCCAGTTGTGCCGGGTTCTTGCCGTAGGCCGTCTGCATGCGCTCGTTCAGGCTGGCGTAGTTGTCCTTGAGCAGGTCTTCGGCGGTGGTGCGACTGTAGGCCGAGCATTCCAGGGTCTGGATGTCGTTTTCCACCGCGTCGCACGGGTTGTTGTCGGACTCTTCGGCGGCGTGTACGCCGGTCGCAATCAGGGCCAGGGCCAGGAAGATCGATTTCATTGATGTCGCCGCTCTAATCCAGTGGTGTTTCCGGGATGCGGCAGATTCTGGCTCAAGCTCGCGGGCTTGAACAGGTGGCCGGTCGGACCGGTTGGCGACCCTTTGTCGCGGATTGACGCTTTCGGCAATTCCCCTGTCGTTTTTGCACCCGGCTGGTCGCGCACCGAGGCATATGCTGGCCCCAAAGCGCCGGCAGACGATTCGGCGCATGAATCGCCAATAAGGGGACGCCTGATGAGCCCAGCCGAATTACACGCCGACAGCATCGTTATCGACGGTCTGATCATTGCCAAATGGAACCGCGAGCTGTTCGAAGACATGCGCAAGGGCGGTCTGACGGCGGCCAACTGCACCGTGTCGGTGTGGGAGGGCTTTCAGGCCACGGTCAACAACATCGCCGCCAGCCAGAAACTGATTCGTGAAAACAGCGACCTGGTGATCCCCGTCCGCACCACCGCCGACATCCGCAAGGCCAAGGAGCAAGGCAAGACCGGCATCCTCTTCGGCTTCCAGAACGCCCACGCGTTTGAAGACCAGATCGGCTATGTCGAGGTGTTCAAGCAGCTCGGCGTCGGCATCGTGCAGATGTGCTACAACACCCAGAATCTGGTGGGCACCGGTTGCTACGAACGTGACGGCGGCCTGTCGGGTTTCGGTCGCGAAATCGTCGCCGAGATGAACCGCGTCGGTGTCATGTGCGACCTGTCCCACGTCGGCTCCAAGACCTCCGAGGAAGTCATCCTCGAATCGAAAAAACCGGTCTGCTATTCCCACTGCCTGCCGTCGGGGCTGAAAGAGCACCCGCGCAACAAATCCGATGAAGAGCTTAAGTTTATTGCTGACCACGGCGGTTTCGTCGGCGTGACCATGTTCGCGCCGTTCCTGGCCAAGGGCATCGATTCGACCATCGACGACTACGCCGAAGCCATCGAATACACCATGAACCTGGTCGGCGAAGACGCCATCGGCATCGGCACCGACTTCACCCAGGGTCACGGCCAGGACTTCTTCGAATACCTGACCCACGACAAGGGCTACGCCCGCCGTCTGACCAACTTCGGCAAGATCATCAACCCGCTGGGCATCCGCACCGTCGGCGAGTTCCCGAACCTGACCGAAACCCTGCTCAAGCGCGGCCACTCCGAGCGCGTGGTGCGCAAGATCATGGGCGAAAACTGGGTGAACGTCCTGAAAGACGTCTGGGGCGAATAAGCCGCCGCTTCCCGAATACTTTCCCCCGGCCGTCCGCGCCGGGGGCAACACCAAAATTTTTCTGGAGTTAAGTTTCCATGGCCAAGATCGCCCCGCAATTGCCAATCGAAGTCGACAGCGAGACCGGTGTCTGGACCTCCGACGCCCTGCCAATGCTGTACGTGCCGCGCCATTTCTTCGTCAACAACCACATGGGCATCGAGGAAGTGCTGGGCGCTGACGCCTATGCCGAAATCCTCTACAAGGCCGGCTACAAATCCGCCTGGCACTGGTGTGAAAAAGAAGCCGAGTGCCACGGCCTGGAAGGCGTCGCGGTGTTCGAACACTACATGAAGCGCCTGTCGCAGCGCGGCTGGGGCCTGTTCAAGATCCAGGACATCGACCTCGACAAAGGCACCGCCAGCGTCAAGCTCGAACACTCGGCGTTCGTCTACGTCTACGGCAAGGTCGGGCGCAAGGTCGACTACATGTTCACCGGCTGGTTTGCCGGTGCCATGGACCAGATTCTCGCCGCGCGCGGCAGCCAGATCCGCACCGTGGCCGAGCAGGTTTACGGTGGCTCCGAAGAAGGCCACGACGACGGCCTGTTCACCGTCAAGCCGTTGTAAGTCGAGGAACCCGCCATGGCTTTCGAAGCAATGTTCCAGCCGATCCAGATCGGCAAACTGACCATCCGCAACCGCGTGCTCAGCACCGCGCACGCCGAGGTCTACGCGACCGACGGCGGCATGACCACCGAGCGGTACGTCAAGTATTACGAAGAGAAAGCCAAGGGCGGCATCGGCCTGGCGATCTGTGGCGGTTCGTCCGTGGTGGCGATCGACAGCCCGCAGCAATGGTGGAGTTCGGTGAACCTGTCCACCGACCGGATCATCCCGCACTTCCAGAATCTCGCCGACGCCATGCACAAGCATGGTGCCAAGATCATGATCCAGATTACCCACATGGGCCGTCGCTCCCGTTGGGACGGTTTCCACTGGCCGACCCTGATGTCGCCGTCGGGCATCCGCGAACCGGTGCACCGCGCCACCTGCAAGACCATCGAGCCGGAAGAAATCTGGCGGGTGATCGGCAACTACGCGCAAGCCGCGCGCCGCGCCAAGGCCGGTGGCCTGGACGGGGTCGAACTGTCGGCCGTGCACCAGCACATGATCGACCAGTTCTGGAGCCCGCGCGTCAACAAGCGGACCGACGAATGGGGCGGCACTTTCGAGGGCCGGATGAAGTTCGGTCTGGAAGTCTTGAAAGCCGTGCGTGCCGAAGTCGGTGACGACTTCTGCGTCGGCATGCGCATCTGCGGTGACGAGTTCCACCCGGACGGTCTGTCCCACGAAGACATGAAGCAGATCGCCAAGTATTACGACGACACCGGCATGCTCGATTTCATCGGCGTCGTCGGCTCGGGTTGCGATACCCACAACACCCTGGCCAACGTGATTCCGAACATGAGTTATCCGCCGGAGCCGTTCCTGCACCTGGCGGCCGGGATCAAGGAAGTGGTCAAGGTTCCGGTGCTCCACGCGCAGAACATCAAGGACCCGAACCAGGCCACGCGGATTCTGGAGGGCGGTTACGTCGACATGGTCGGCATGACCCGCGCCCACATCGCCGACCCGCACCTGATCGCCAAGATCAAGATGGGCCAGATCGACCAGATCAAGCAGTGCGTCGGCGCCAACTATTGCATCGACCGTCAGTACCAGGGTCTGGACGTGCTGTGCATCCAGAACGCCGCGACCTCCCGTGAATACATGGGCGTGCCGCACATCATCGAGAAATCCACCGGGCCGAAACGCAAGGTGGTGATCGTCGGTGCCGGCCCGGCGGGGATGGAAGCGGCCCGTGTGGCGGCCGAACGTGGCCACGACGTGACCCTGTTCGAGAAGAAGGAATTCATCGGCGGGCAAATCACCACCGCCTCGAAAGCGCCGCAGCGTGACCAGATTTCCGGTATCACCCGCTGGTTCCAGCTGGAATTGGCGCGCCTGAAAGTTGATCTGCGCCTGGGCACTGCGGCGGACGCCGACACCATCATGGACCTGCGTCCGGACATCGTGGTGCTGGCCGTTGGCGGGCATCCGTACCTGGAACAGAACGAACACTGGGGCGCCGCCGAAGGGCTGGTCGTCAGCAGCTGGGACGTGCTCGACGGCAAGGTCGCGCCGGGCAAGAACGTGCTGGTCTACGACACCATCTGCGAGTTCACCGGGATGTCGGTGGCCGACTTCCTCGCCGACAAGGGCAGCCAGGTCGAGATCGTCACCGACGACATCAAGCCGGGCGTGGCCATCGGCGGTACGTCGTTCCCGACCTACTACCGCAGCATGTACCCGAAAGAAGTGATCATGACCGGCGACATGATGCTGGAGAAGGTCTACCGCGAAGGTGACAAGCTGGTCGCGGTGTTGGAAAACGAATACACCGGCGCCAAAGAGGAGCGGGTGGTGGATCAGGTGGTCGTCGAGAACGGCGTGCGCCCGGACGAGGAAATCTACTACGCCCTCAAGGACGGCTCGCGCAACAAGGGCCAGATCGACGTCGAGGCGCTGTTCGCGATCCAGCCGCAACCTTCGTTGAGCAGCACCGGCGACGGTTACTTGCTGTTCCGCATCGGTGACTGCGTGGCGCAGCGTAATACCCACGCCGCCATCTACGACGCCCTGCGCCTCTGCAAGGATTTCTAAAAGCTTGCACAAGACCCTGTGGGAGCGGGCTTGCCCGCGAATGCATTCTGTCAGTCACCGTTGCATCGACTGACCCGGCGCTTTCGCGAGCAAGCTCGCTCCCACAGGAACACGCCGAACGTGTTTCTCCAGGCTGTACTGGTGGGAGCTTCACCATGTTGAACACCCTTCTTCCAATCCTGTTGTTCGCAGCCCTGGCCCTCGCGGTGCTGGGAGCGTTGCGGCGGGTGGCCATGTGGCGCCGGGGCCGGGCCTCGAAGGTCGATCTGATCGGCGGCCTGTTCGCCATGCCCAAGCGTTACATGGTCGATCTGCACCACGTGGTGGCGCGGGACAAATACATCGCCAACACCCACGTCGCCACGGCGGGCGGTGCGGTGGCGTCGATCGTGCTGGCGATTCTGGTGCACGGTTTCGGCCTGCATAACCGCATTCTCGGCTACGCGTTGCTGCTGATGACGGCGGTGATGTTCGTCGGCGCGATCTTCGTTTATCGGCGCCGGCTCAACCCGCCGGCGCGGCTGTCGAAAGGCCCGTGGATGCGCCTGCCGAAAAGCCTGCTGGCGTTCTCGGCCTCGTTCTTCCTGGTGACCTTGCCGGTGGCCGGGATCCTGCCGGAGAACTTCGGCGGCTGGGTGCTCGCAGCGATTCTCGGCATCGGTGTGTTGTGGGGCGTGTCGGAACTGTTCTTCGGCATGACCTGGGGCGGCCCGATGAAACACGCCTTCGCCGGTGCCCTGCACCTGGCCTGGCACCGTCGCGCCGAACGCTTTGGCGGCGGCCGTTCGACCGGTTTGAAACCGCTGGATCTGAATGATCCAACCGCGCCGCTGGGCGTGGAGAAGCCCAAGGATTTCACCTGGAACCAATTGCTCGGTTTCGACGCCTGCGTGCAGTGCGGCAAGTGCGAAGCCGCGTGCCCGGCGTTCGCCGCCGGCCAGCCGTTGAACCCGAAAAAACTGATTCAGGACATGGTGGTCGGCCTTGCTGGCGGCACCGATGCCAAGTTTGCCGGCAGCCCGTATCCGGGCAAACCGGTGGGCGAACACAGCGGCAATCCGCATCAACCGATCGTCAACGGTCTGGTCGATGCCGAAACCCTGTGGTCGTGCACCACCTGCCGCGCCTGCGTCGAGGAATGCCCGATGATGATCGAGCACGTCGATGCCATCGTCGACATGCGCCGCCACCTGACCCTGGAAAAAGGCGCGACCCCGAACAAGGGCGCCGAAGTCCTGGAAAACCTGATTGCCACCGACAACCCTGGCGGTTTTGCCCCGGGCGGACGGATGAACTGGGCGGCCGACCTGAACCTCAACCTGCTCAGCGAGAAGAAGTCCACCGACGTGCTGTTCTGGGTCGGTGACGGCGCCTTCGACATGCGCAACCAGCGTACTCTGCGGGCGTTCGTCAAAGTGCTGAAAGCGGCCAAGGTCGACTTCGCGGTACTGGGGCTGGAAGAACGCGACAGCGGCGACGTGGCCCGACGTCTGGGTGATGAAGCGACTTTCCAGTTGCTCGCCAAACGCAATATCCAGACCCTGGCCAAATACAGCTTCAACCGCATCGTCACCTGCGATCCGCACAGCTTCCACGTGTTGAAAAACGAGTACGGCGCGTTCGATGGCAACTACCTCGTGCAGCACCACAGCACTTATCTGGCGGAAATCATTCAGGCCGGCGCGCTGAACCTCGGTCAGCACAAAGGCAACAGCGTGACCTACCACGATCCGTGCTACCTCGGCCGCTACAACGGCGAGTACGAAGCGCCGCGCGAAGTGCTGCGCGCGCTCGGCATCGAGATCAAGGAAATGCAACGTTCCGGCTTCCGTTCACGCTGCTGCGGCGGCGGTGGCGGGGCGCCGATCACTGACATTCCGGGCAAGCAGCGGATCCCCGACATGCGCATGGAAGACATCCGCGAGACCGGCGCCGAGCTGGTAGCCGTGGGTTGTCCACAATGCACGGCGATGCTCGAAGGCGTGGTCGAACCGCGTCCGCTGATCAAGGACATTGCCGAACTGGTGGCCGACGCGCTGCTCGAAGACGCCGCGCCGAACAAGCCCGCCACCCCGGCCAAACGTGAACCTGCGGAGGCCCACTGATGAGCGACATTATCCGCCGCGACCCCCGCGCCGAATGGATCGCACGCAACCGCCTGCACCCGCTGCACGCGGCCATGCAACCGGCGCAACACAGCTGGATGGGCCCCAACGGGATCATCCGCAAGAACTTGCACGGCATCGGCTTCATCGGACCGAACGGCATCAAGCGCATCGACCGCAGCGGCGCTCAACAGGGCGGGGCGGTCAAACGCTCGGCCGCGGTCGAAGTGCAATTGCCGCTGCATCAGGTGCCGGCCCCGGCGTTCTACATCAGCGTGGTTCCGGACATGGTCGGTGGTCGTCTGAGCAGCCACGACCGTGACCTGCTCGGTCTGGCTCATCAGCTGGCCGGCAGCGACGGCGCGGTGCTGGCCGTGGTGTTCGGTGAGCACAAGGAAAACGCTTTCGCCACCGCAGGCGTTGACCGCTTGCTGGTGCTGGAAGGCGAAGAATTCAGCGGTTATGCACCGGAGCAACGGATCCAGGGCCTGCGGGCTGTGGATAACCAGTTCAACCCGCGTCACTGGCTGCTGCCGGACAGCCGCAGCGGTGGCGGCGAACTCGGGCGGCGCTTTGCTGCCGCACTGGGTGAACGCCCGGCGACACGGGTGTGGCAGGTCAAGGATCAGGAGTGCATCGGCCGCGCCGGTGCCGGTCTGCAGGATCTGGCCCGCCCGGTGGCGCGGTTGATTCTGGCGTCCGCCGAATGTGCGGAACCGGTCAGCGAAACCCGTCACGAAGCGCTGCCGGTGGAGTTATCCACACCCGTCGCGCGCAGCCTGTCGCGGATTGAGGATCTGGGTGCGGTAGCGGTGGATCCGGCGGCGATTCCGATGGCCGAGGCCGAGTTCATCTTCTCCGGCGGCAACGGGGTCAAGGACTGGGAGCTTTTCCACAGGACCGCCGCCGCTCTCGGCGCCACCGAAGGCGCCTCGCGGGTGGCAGTGGACGACGGCTTCATGGCCCGCGACCGTCAGGTCGGCGCGTCCGGCACCTGGGTTACGGCGCGGGTATACGTGGCCGTGGGGATTTCCGGGGCGATCCAGCACCTGCAGGGCATCGGTGCCTGCGACAAAGTGGTGGCGATCAACCTCGATCCGGGTTGCGACATGATCAAGCGTGCCGACCTGTCGGTGATCGGCGAAAGCGCGGAAATTCTTCAGGCCTTGATCGCGGCGGTAGAGGCTTACCGCAACGAAGCCAAGCGCGATGCGGCTTAAGGAACGGTTATGAGCACAAAGATCATCAGTCTGGTTTCAATCGGCGCCCACCCGACTTCCGGCCGCCCACGCCGCGCCGATCAGGACGCCCGTGCGGTGGAGCTCGGCCTGCAACTGGCGGGGGATAACCTGCAAGTGCTGCACGCCGGCGACATCGCGGAACCGGCGCTGCGCGCCTATCTGGGCATGGGGCTTGCGCAGATGCATGTGCTGGAACAACCGACGGGCGCCGATGCGCTGCCGGCGTTGACCGACTATCTGCGTGATGCTGGCGCGCAAGTCGTACTGACCGGCAGTCAGGCGGAAACCGGAGAAGGTTCGGGGATGCTGCCGTTTCTGCTGGCCGAAGGACTGGGCTGGCCGCTGGTGGTGGGTCTGGCGCAGGTCGAGTCGATCAACGACGGCTCGGCGCTGGTGCTGCAAGCGTTGCCTCGCGGGCAGCGGCGCCGGTTGAAGGTGCGCCTGCCGTTTCTGGCGACTGTGGATAACGCTGCGCCCAAGCCTCGGCAGAGTGCTTACGGTCCGGCGCGGCGTGGTGTTCTTCAGGCGAAAGACGTGGAAGTGGTGGATGACGAACTGCTCGCGGTGGCGACCCTGCAACCGGCCAAGCCCCGGCCGAAACGGTTGAAGGTGATCAAGGCCAAGAGCGGGGCGGACCGGATGAAGGCGGCGACGGCCAAGGCCAGTGGCGGTGGTGGGCAAGTGCTTAAGGGCGTGTCGGCGCAGGCTGGTGCGGAAGCGATTTTGAAGTTGCTGATTGAAGAGGGTGTTGTCCGCTAGAGGCCCCCTCACCCTAGCCCTCTCCCGGGGGGAGAGGGGACTGACCGAGAAGTATTGGCCATTTACATCGACCTGCGACCAGAGCGGTGACCTTGGTTCGCCAAGCATTAACCACTTGATATGGCGTTAGCTTGATTAAACCTGAGGTCGCGGTAAACGCTCAGGTCGATGTATCCCGCGAGATCACCACCCCAGCCCTCTCCCTTCGGGAGAGGGCTGGGGTGAGGGCAGCGGCCCTCCACAATCTGTTACTTACCCCCAATCTCTGTTGGCGGATCTGTGGATAACGTGTTCGCCCCTCCCTGCACCCCACGCCAATCAAGCTCTCCAGCCCCCAGATCAAAAAACAACCAGTCTAACTAGCGGTTTTTTCTGAGTTTTTCTCCAGAACAACTCCCGGACTTGCCCCCAATCTCTGTTGGCGCTTCTGTGGATAAGATGTTCGCTATCCGCTAAGAGCCAGATAAACCGTGGCTTACAAGGGTCTGATCAAAAAACGTTCAATTCAGCTTTTTAAACCACCGATCCCCACGAAAACCCCGATTTATCAACGCCCCCAGCGCTTTTCCACAGCATCCGCCAAGTTACCCCCGAACTCTGTTGGCGCTTCTGTGGATAAGGTGTTCGCCATCCTCTGCAAGCCACGTAATCCGTGCCATGTAGCGACTTGATCAAAAAACACTCAATCGCTAATGGAAACCCTGCTTCTGGATAAGTCACGGTTTTTCTTCACAAAACCGCGATTATTTTTCCAGATCATCCACAGTTGTCCCCATTAGCTGTGGGTGGCTATGTGGATAACTTGTTCGCCAAACCCTGCAACCCCCGGCGGGCTTAGTCCAAAAGGCGATTGATCAGATTTCATACAGTTCTAAGAGGCTGCCTTGACTTCGATCCGGTGCCTGTCTTCACTGCAATGGCACAAGGACAGCTGTCACTTATCCACATCTGGTTCAGGGAGAACGCGTGATGGATATCCGGCCCCACCGCTTACCCCTCAATCCCTGCACGCTCCGTGCTCTGCCGGCACCTTCGCCGCGCAAGCGCACGTTGCGTCGTGCCGCCAATCAGCACGCCCGTCTGTAGCGCCTGATTCCTGCCCAAACCGCTGTACTGCCGTCGGGATTACCCGAAGGCCAGGTGCCCGTTCGCCCATCGATTGCAGGCAACCGCAGAGTTGCCCCATCTGCCTGAGAGAGGAACCACCTCATGACACGGATCGCAACGCCCATCAGCGAAATCAAGGAACACTACGATGTGATCGTCATCGGCTCCGGGTACGGCGGCGGCATTGCCGCGTCGCGCCTGTCCCGGGCCGGTAAAAGGGTCTGTCTGCTGGAACGCGGTCGGGAGATCCAGCCCGGCGAATACCCCAACACCATGATCGCCGCGACCGAAGAGTTGCAGGTACACGATCCGGACGGCCACATCGGCTCGCGCACCGGGTTGTTCGACCTGCACGTCAACGCGCAGCAGAACGTGGTGGTCGGTTGCGGCCTCGGCGGCACATCGCTGATCAATGCCAACGTTTCCCTCGAGCCGACCGATGAGGTATTCCAGGATCCGCGCTGGCCATTGGCTGTGCGCGAGGACCACGACGGCTTGCTCAAGGCGGGTTACGAAAAAGCCCGGGAGATGCTCAAACCCAATCCCTACCCGAGCACCGCGCCGAACCTGCCGAAACTCGATGCCAACAAAAAATCGGCAGACTTCCTCAAGCAAGGCGCGCACTTCTACAAGCCGCCGATCAACGTGACCTTCGACAAACTGCCGAACAACCTCAACCACGTCGGCGTCGAGCAACTGCCGTGCAACCACTGTGGCGACTGCGTTTCGGGCTGTAACAACAAGGCCAAGAACACCACGCTGATGAACTACCTGCCGGACGCCACCAATCACGGCGCGGAGATTTTCTGTCAGGCCCAGGTGCGGCATCTGGAGCGCGACGGCAATGGCTGGATCGTGCACTTCCAGTATCTGGACAGCGGTCGCGAGAAATTCGACGCGCCGACGCTGTTTGTGAAAGCCGACATCGTCGTGGTCTCCGCCGGCACCCTCGGCTCTACCGAAATTCTGCTGCGCTCACGGGACAAAGGTCTGGTGATGTCCGGCCAGCTCGGCGAGAACATGAGCGGCAACGGCGACATCCTCGGCTTCGGCCACAACTGTGAGCAGACCATCAACGGCATCGGTTTCGGCGCGCATTCGGCCAAGGAACTGCAACCGGTCGGCCCGTGCATCACCTCGATCATCGACATGCGCACCGAGGGTGACCGCAGCAGTCGCATGGTCATCGAGGAAGGCTCGATCCCCGGCGCTCTAGGCCGGCCGATGGTGCCGGCGATGGCCGGGTTCGCCGAGATGATCGGCAAGCCCACCGACGACAGCTTCAGCGGCAAGGTGAAGTACAAGGAGCGCGAAGCCGAAAGCTTCCTGCGCGGCCCGTATCACGGGGCACTGCACAACATGCAGACCTATCTGATCATGAGCCACGACAGCGGTCAGGGACGCATGGTTCTCGACAGCAAGGATCAACTGCGCATCGACTGGCCGGGTGTCGGCGAGCAGGAAAACTTCAAGATCGGCAACCAACGCCTGTACCAGAGCACCAAGGCCCTGGGCGGGATCTGGGTCGAGAATCCGATCTGGACCAAGCTGCTCAAGCACAGCATCGTCTCGGTGCATCCGCTCGGTGGTTGCGTGATGGGTGAAGACGCTGCGCAAGGTGTGGTCAATCACAAAGGCCAGGTGTTCAGCGGTGCCAGTGGCACCGATGTCTACGCCAACCTGTACGTGACCGACGGTGCGGTGATCCCGACGTCACTGGCGGTCAATCCGCTGCTGACCATCTCCGCCGTGAGCGAGCGCAACATGGGCCTGCTGGCGGCAGACCGAGGCTGGACGATCGACTACACGCTGCCATCGGCGCCGCGCAAACAGACCGCGCCGCCGACCCTTGGCGTGCAGTTCACTGAAACCATGAAAGGCTACTTCTCCCGCGCTTTCACCGCCGCGCAAAGCACCGACCTGAAGGTTTACGAGGCGGCCGCCAAACGCGGCGAGGCGGACAACTCGCCGATCGACTTCACCCTGACCATCACCGCCAACGACCTCAACCGGATGATCAAGGAGCCGGAACACGCCGCGACCATCGTCGGCACGGTGATCGCTCCGGCGCTGTCGCCAGAACCGCTGACCGCCAGCAACGGTGTGTTCAACCTGTTCGAGCAATTCGAACAGCAGGTCGATACGCGCCACATGAAGTACGACATGAAACTGACCGCCGAGGACGGCAACGACTACTTCTTCAGCGCCTTCAAGACCGTGCCGGAAGACAACGGCGTGCTGAATATCTGGCATGACACCAGCACCCTCTACGTCACGCTGTATCGCGGGCCGGACAAGACCGGCGAGGTGATCGGCTCCGGAGTGATGCACATCAAACCGACCGATTTCGCCAAGCAGATGACCACCATGAAAGTCCTCAATGCGCGCAACGAGCGTGAGCGCATCGAAGGGCTGGCGCGGTTCGGCAAGTTCTTCGCCGGGATTCTCTGGGAGAGTTACGGTGGAGTGTTCGCCGGTGACAAATACTTCAACCCCGACGCGCCGCCACGGCTGAAACGGCCACTGGATGCGCCGACGCCGGCCGTGCATTTCTTCTCCACCGAAGATGGCGTGCAGTTGCGTCTGACCCGTTATCAGGCCGGCAGCAAAGGCCCGGTGATGCTGGTACATGGTCTGGGGGTGGGCTCGAATATCTTTTCCACCGATACGATCCAGACCAACCTGCTCGAGTTTCTGTGCAAGCACGACTACGACGTGTGGCTGCTGGATTTTCGGGTGAGCATCCTGCTGCCGGCAAGCAAGAAAGAATGGAACGGCGACCAGATCGCCCAGTACGACTTCAAGGCCGCCATCGCGCAGATCCAGCAGGAAACCAAAGCCAAGGACGTGCAGTGCGTGGTGCATTGCTATGGCGCGACCACGTTCTTCATGTCATTGCTCGCCGGCTTGCAGGGCGTGCGTTCGGTGGTCTGCTCGCAGATTGCCGCCGACACGGTGGTCGCGACCGCAACGGGGTTGAAGGCCGGTCTGCACTTGCCGGGAATGCTCGACGCGATCGGCATCAAATCCATGACCGCCTACGCCGACAGCAAGGAGAACTGGTTCAACCGGCTCTACGACAAGGCGCTCAACGGCTACGCGCGGATCGAAGCCCAGGGCTATTGCACCAACCCGGTGTGTCACCGCATCACCTTCATGTACGCCTCGCTGTATCGCCACGACACCCTCAATGAAACGCTGCACGACAACCTGCACGAGCTGTTCGGCGAGTCGAACATCGAGACCTTCGAGCACCTGGCGCTGATCGTGCGCAAAGGGCATCTGGTGGATTTCAAAGGGCACGACGTGTACATGCCGCACTTTGATCGGCTGACTATGCCTATCTGTTTTATCAGCGGCGCCGACAACCAGTGTTATTTGCCGGAGAGCACGCTCAAGACCTATCAGCGGGTTTGTGAGAAGCACGGACCGGAACGCTACAGCCGGCATGTGGTGCCGGGTTACGGCCATATCGATTGCATGTTCGGCAAGAACGCGGTGGTCGATGTGTATCCGATCATCCTTGAACACCTGGAGAAAACGGCCCTCGGTTGACTTGAAACCGAGTCGACTGCAATCGCGAGCAGGCTCGCTCCCACATTGGAATGCGATGCGCATTGGTGGGAGCTGGCCTGCCAGCGATGGCGGGGTGTCGGGCGCTATATCTCTCCGGTCTGCACAAGGAAAAGGATGACATGGACAGCTACATCCGCTGGTTTCAACGCTTCATCTGGCTCGGCATTGCGATGAACATGGTGTTCGCGATCCCGGCGCTGTTTGCGCCGGGGTTGCTGACATCGGTGGTCGGCCTGCCGCCGCAACTCTCCGACCCGTGGCTGGAAAACGCCGGGATGCTGCTGGTGGGCATCAGCGTGTTCTACATGCCGTCGGGCTTCAACGCGCCGCGCTATGTGGTGCATTCCTGGCTGTGTGTGCTGACGCGGTTGATCGCCGTGGCGTTCTGGATCTACCTGATCAACACCAGCAGCCAGGGCTCGGTGTTCGTGCCGATGCTGATGGGCGACCTGAGCTTTTTCCTGATCCTCGGCATCCTGCTGTACCTCGGCACCACGCCTGAAAACCGGCCACTGGCGCTGCTCTGTGATGGCTGGCGCGAATGGCGGGCGGCGTGGGCGCGGCAGTGGCAAAGTCATGCGTTCAAGGTCGGCACGCTGGTCGTGGTGGCGCTGCTGGCGTTCATCGGTTACCAGACCTGGTATCAGATGCTGCGCGTGGTGCCAGAGCAGGATTACGCCTCTGACGAAGACCACTACAAATACGCCGCGATTGGCTTGGGCATCGAAGCGCGAATCCCGTATTACCTGTTCTCGGTGCTGCCGCAGATGTGCCCGGAAAAACTGCCGAAACCTGGCGGCTGGGAAGTTTTCGGTTTCCTGTTCGAGAACGGCAAGGACCTGCCGATCGGCATGGCCAAGCGGCAGATCGGCTACCCGACCGTCGAGCCGAACTGCGCGCTGTGCCACACCGGTTCCTACCGGGCGAATGCCAGCGACGTCGCGGTGAATGTGCCGAGCGCACCGGCCAACACCCTGCAACTGCAAGCCTTCCAGTGGTTCGCCTACGATTGCGCCAGCGATCCGAAATTCACCACCGACGCGGTGATGGTGGCGATCAACAGCAAATTCCAACTCGGCTTTTTCGAGAAGCTCTACAACCGTTACCTGATCATCCCGATGGCCAAGAGCGCGCTGCTCAAACAGAAGCAGGCCTACGCCTGGCAGAAGCTGCGCCCGCAACAGGGACCGGGGCGAACCGACACCTTCAACCCGACGAAAATGGTGGTGTTCGGTTTCCCGGATGACTCGACCATCGGCACCGTCGACCTGCCGCAAGTGTGGAACCAGAAACCCCGGGAATCGATGTACCTGCACTGGGACGGCAATAACAACAAGATCCACGAGCGCAACTACGCCGCCGCGATGGCCGTGGGCGCGACGCCGGAGTCAGTGCTGCCGCCGAGCTTCAATCGGGTGACCAACTGGCTGCTCGGGCACAAGGCGCCGGCGTGGCCGTGGGCACTGGATCAGGCCAAGGTCGCTCAGGGCAAACCGGTGTGGGAGGCTAACTGCGCGGGTTGTCACGATTTCGGTCGCGTCGACACCGGGCAGGTGACCACCAATATCGACCAGCTCGGCACCGATCCGCACCGGCTGAACTCGTTCACCACCGGGCTGGTGGCGGCGTTCCACACCTTCAAGAAACCGCCGTTCGATTTCGGCGCTTATCGCAAGACTCAGAGCTACAGCAACACGCCCACCGACGGCATCTGGCTGCGCGCGCCGTACCTGCACAACGGTTCGGTGCCGACCCTGTGGGACTTGCTGCAACCGCCGGAAAAACGTCCACAGGTGTTCATCACCGGCTCCGATGTCTACGACCCGGTCAACGTTGGCTTCGTGACCAGTGGCGCCCAGGCCAAAGCCTCGGCGGATTTCACCTACGACACGCGCCTGGAGGGCAACCACAACAGCGGTCACCTGTACGGCACGACGCTGTCGGACGACGACAAGCGTGCGCTGATCGAATTCATGAAAACCCTGTGAACCCCTACGGATAGAGGATTACGCCATGTCAGCGGTTGGTCATCTGAAACACGAATACGACAAGGTCAAGCTGCGCCTGCACGGGTTGTTCACGCGCATCGAAATGGCCTGGATGAAGCTCATCAGCGAGCTGGAGCCGCAGGAGTTTCAAGCCATCATCAAGTTGCTCCAGCGCGGTCACGATCAGGCGCAATACGTGCTCAAGCACGGCGAGCTGCCGGACGACGAACCGGCGGTGCCGTGGGAGTTGGCCCACGGCCTGTCGATCCTGCGCATCGGCAACGCGACGCCGTTGCCGCAATCGCCCGATCAACTGCAGACCAAGGTGCTCAAGGACGGCACACTGCTGGGCTGCCGCAAATGGGAGCTGCTGGATCTGCTGTGGAGCGAGGCGCTGCTGAAGTGGATCGAGAACCTGCGCCATCACGCGACCTTCGGCACCGATCCGGCGCTGGTGACCATGGAGCGCGAGGTGACGCTGGCGATTGCCGGCGACTGGGGCACCGGGCCGTTCAACAGCCATGCGCCGGCGGTGTCGGTGGCCAACCAGATGCAACTGGCCAATGCCGATTTCACCATTCACCTGGGGGATGTCTATTACGCCGGCACCCACTCCCAGGAAGACACCGACATGGCCGGCTGGCCGATGGGCACCCACGGTTCGTTCACCCTCAACTCCAATCACGAGATGTACAGCGGCGCCCATGGTTATTTCAAGGAACTGGCCGCGCGTTTTCCGGGGCAGCAGGGCACCAGCTACTTTGCCCTGATCAATGACGACTGGCTGATTGTCGGTCTGGACACCGCGTACGCCTCGGATGTCATGAACCTGTACATGGACGGCACCCTCAACAAGCCGCAGATCGAGTGGATGAAAAGCCTGCCCAAACGCAAGAAGCTCATGGTGCTCAGCCACCATCAGGGCTTCGACATCACCGGACACAACAAGACCGCGCTGTATCAACCGGTGTGCGATGCACTGGGGCGCGAGCCGGATTACTGGTACTGGGGGCATCTGCACAATGGCATCGTCTATGCGCCGCAAGGTGGGCTGCACGCGCGCTGTGCCGGGCATGGAGCGATTCCCTACGGCACCACCAGCGAGCTGAACGGACATTCGCGGGTACTGTTTTCGGAGACGCAGGATGCCAACGATCCGGACTATCCGCTGCGGGTGTTGAACGGCTACGCCAAGATCAGGTTGGTGGGGGAGGATATTTTCGAGGAGTTTATCGGGGAGGATGGATCGGTGAGGTGGTCATCGAAGTGAGGCGGTGGCTGTAAGGACGCCATCGCGGGCAAGTCGAATCGTCGCACCGCCGCTCCCACAGGTTTTGTGGTGCTCACAACATTTGTGTACACCGCAGAACCTGTGGGAGCTGGCTTGCCAGCGATGCTTTTTAGCCCTGTACCGGCACGCCTTTGAGGTACGGCGCAGGCTCGGCCCCGAGGTTGCTCAGCATCCGCTCGCTGTACCAATCCACGAAGTTGACCACGCCGAACTCATAGGTCTTGGAGTACGGGCCCGGCTGGTACGCCGTGGAGTTGATCCCGCGCTGGTTCTCTTCGGCCAGACGACGGTCCTGATCGTTGGTCGCATCCCACACCTGGCGCATGCGTTCGACGTCGTAGTCCACGCCTTCGACGGCATCCTTGTGCACCAGCCACTTGGTGGTGACCATGGTTTCCTGGGCGCTGATCGGCCACACCGTGAACACGATAATGTGGTCGCCCATGCAGTGGTTCCACGAGTGCGGCAGGTGCAGGATGCGCATCGAGCCCAGATCGGGGTTCTTGATCCGGCCCATCAGCTTGGCGCAGCCCTGTTTGCCGTCCATGGTCATCGACACGGTGCCCTTGAGCAGCGGCATGCGCACGATACGGTTGCGCAGGCCGAAACTGGCGTGGGCGTAAGGGATCTTCTCGGCTTCCCAGGCAGCGGCGGAGGCGGCGACGTGATCCTTGAACGCCTGATCGGCGCGCGGGTCGGTGACGTCGTCCCATTCCAGCAGGGTTTTCAACAGTTCCGGGTGCGAACCGTTGCAGTGGTAGCACTCGCGGTTGTTTTCCAGCACCAGTTTCCAGTTGGCCTTTTCCATCAAGGTGGTTTGCACCGCCACCTTGGTGTTTTCCATGTCGTACGGTTCCATGTAGTGGTTCAGGGTCGACAGGAAGTCATCGATGGCCGGCGGGTTCTCCGCCAGGCTGATGAAGATGTAGCCCCCGGCAGTCTTCACGTTCACCGGTTTGAGGCCGTACTGCTTCATGTCGAAGTCGGCGCCCATCTCGGTGCCGGCGAACAGCAGGCGGCCGTCCAGCTCATACGTCCACTGGTGGTAATGGCAGACCAGTTTGGCGACCTTGCCCTTGTCGCTGGTGCACAGGCGCGAGCCACGGTGGCGGCAGACGTTGTGGAACGCATGCACCACGCCTTCGGCACCGCGAATGACGATGATCGGGTTCTTGCCGATCTGCAGGGTGATGTAGTTGCCCTTGGCCGGGATTTCGCAGGTCATGCCGGCGATCAGCCACTCCTTCTGGAAGATCTCCTGCATGTCGATATCGAACAGGCGCTCGTCACTGTAGAACGGCTGCGGCAGCGAATAGGTGCGCTCGCGTTCCTGCAGCATTTGTGCGGTGGCCTTGCGTGCGGGTTCCAGCGGGTCGCCCAGGCTGATTTTTGCGGTGTCCATCGATGAATTCCTCAAGGCCATCTGCGTGGCCGCGAAAGTGGCTGATCAGGGTTGCAGCGCAAGGTGTAAAGAATCTGTTTGTGTTGAGGGCGAGTGTGGGGCCGGCGCAGGCGAGAACCTTATCCATGGGCGACATGGTGCAATCTGTTCCCGACGCGCAACCCCCGGTGGTTGGGGGCTGGTCGCGATAAGTATGTGAATGTCGCGGATAGGTAAACGGGGCGTTCGCGCTATACGCAGAATCGCCACATGAAGGCCGACAGTCGGCCGTGGAGAACAGCATGTCGAACAGCTTCCTGAATCCGGTCACCACCCAGACCTGGGCCAATGGCCGACACATCGTCCGTTGCGTCAAAGTCATCCAGGAAACCTGGGATGTGCGCACCTTCTGCTTCATGGCCGACCAGCCGATCCTGTTCTTCTTCAAGCCCGGACAGTTCGTGACCCTGGAGCTGGAGATCGAAGGCCAACCGATCATGCGTTCGTACACCATCTCCAGCTCGCCATCGGTGCCGTACAGCTTTTCGGTGACCATCAAGCGCGTGCCGGGGGGCAAGGTCTCCAACTGGCTGCACGACACGCTGCATGAAGGCCAGGAGCTGGCGGTACACGGGCCGGTCGGGCTGTTCAACGCCATCGACTTCCCGAGCCCGAAAGTGCTGTACCTGAGCGGTGGCGTCGGTATCACCCCAGTGATGTCGATGGCGCGCTGGTTCTACGACACCAACGGCAACGTCGACATGACGTTTATCCACAGCGCCCGCTCGCCGAAAGACATCATTTACCACCGCGAGCTGGAACACATGGCGTCGCGGATCGACAACTTCAGCCTGCACCTGATCTGCGAAAAGCATGGGCTGGGCGAGCCGTGGGCCGGCTATCGCGGCTACCTCAACCACAAGATGCTGGAACTGATGGTGCCGGACTTCCTCGAGCGCGAAGTCTTCTGCTGCGGCCCGACGCCGTACATGACCGCGGTCAAGCGCCTGCTGGAAAACGCCGGCTATGACATGAAGCGCTATCACGAGGAATCCTTCGGCGCCACGCCGCCGGAAGCTCGTGCCGACGCGGTGGAACAGGCCGAACAAGCAGCGGAAGCACCGGAAGTCCCGGCGGCGGATCTGCACTTGGTGGAATTCACCTCTTCGGACAAGAGCATCCGTGTTGCGCCGGGCGAGACCGTGCATGCGGCGGCTGCCAAGGTCGGCCTGATGATCCCGAAAGCCTGCGGCATGGGGATCTGCGGGACGTGCAAGGTGCTCAAGCTCGGCGGCGAGGTGGAGATGGATCACAACGGCGGGATTACCGAGGACGACGAGGCGGAGGGGTACATTCTTTCTTGCTGCAGTGTGCCGAAGGGGGATGTGCGGATCGAATATTGAGGGTGCTTCAAAAGCCCCCTCACCCCAGCCCTCCCGAAACGTCGGACCGCCCGGAGGGAGAGGGAGCTGATTGGGGGATGCTCTAGGAATACGCCGACCTGAATTTTCTTTGCCGAATCCATAATCGATAAGGTCTTGCAGGTCGATGTAGCTCGCCAAAACAACTCGGTCGGTTCCCTCTCCCTTTGGGAGAGGGATAGGGTGAGGGGAGGGGCCCACAGGCACACTGATCAATCCACAAACAAATCCGTCATCAACTTCGCATCACTCCCCGGATCAAAACGGTAATGATCGAATTCGGTCACACCGCTTTCGCGCAAAATCTCCTCATCAATCAACAACTGTCCGGTAATCCGCCGCCCGCTGCTGCTCAAAATCACATGCGCCGCATCCGCCATGATCGCTGGCGTGCGCGCATGCTTGAACGACTCGCGATTGCCCAGCTGAAACTCGATCGCCGCCGTGGCGATCATGGTCTGCGGCCACAGCGAATTGACGCTGATCCCGTAGTTGGCGAACTCCTCGCTCATCCCGACCGTCAGCATGCTCATGCCGTACTTGGTCACGGTGTAGGGGCTGTATTGCGCGAACCATTTGCTGGCCAGATTCAGCGGCGGTGACAGGTTAAGGATGTGCCCGGAGGATTTCTTCAGGTAGGGCAGGGCGGCCTGGCTGCACAGCAACACCGCGCGGGTGTTGATCTGATGCATCAGGTCGAAACGCTTGAGTTCGATGTGCTGCACACCGGTCAACTTGATCGCCCCGGCGTTGTTCACCAGTGCGTCGATTCCGCCGAAGTGTTCGTTGGCCTGGGCCAGCGCCTGACGCACCGCGTCTTCATCACGCACATCCAGTTGCAGCGCCAAAGCCTTGCCGCCGGCCGCTTCGACTTCCGCGGCGACGCTGTGGATGGTGCCGGGCAACTTGGCGTGCGGCTCGGCGCTCTTGGCGGCGATCACGATATTGGCCCCGTCCTGTGCAGCCCGCAGCGCAATCTCGCGCCCGATGCCACGACTGGCACCGGTGATGAACAAGGTTTTGCCTTTTAGCGACATACGCAAGCTCCTGCTTATTGTTATGTGAGCGATGGCTCGACAGACAATGTAGACCAAGTCTTCAGGCGCAGAAGGTGAGGGGCGATCAGGTGGGCTTTGGTGGGAGCGAGCCTGCTCGCGATGGCGGAATATCAGCTTGCATCCATGTTGGATGTGCTGGCCTCATCGCGAGCAGGCTCGCTCCCACAGGGGGGGCTGTATAAGCCGGGACTTTAGTGAGACATGACTTCGCGGATGTCGCGCGCCAGTTCACGAACGCGTTCTTCTTCGGTGTCCCACGAGCACATGAAGCGGGCGCCGCCCTTGCCGATGAAGGTGTAGAAGCGCCAGTTCCTGGCGGTCAGGGCGGCAATCGCCGGTTCCGAGAGTTGCAGGAACACGCCGTTGGCCTGGACCGGGAACATCAGTTCCACGCCCGGGATGTCGCTGACCAGTTCGGCCAGCAGTTGCGCGCAGTGGTTGGCGTGGCGGGCGTATTTGAGCCAGGCGTCATTTTCCAGAATGCCGACCCACGGGGCCGACAGGAAGCGCATTTTCGAGGCCAGCTGCCCGGCCTGTTTGCAGCGGTAGTCGAAGTCTTCGGCCAGTTTGTGGTTGAAGAACAGGATCGCCTCACCCACCGCCATGCCGTTTTTCGTGCCGCCGAAGCACAGCACGTCGACGCCGGCCTTCCAGGTCAGGTCTGCCGGCGAGCAGCCGAGGAAGGCGCAGGCGTTGGAGAAACGCGCGCCGTCCATGTGCAGGTTCAGGCCCAGCTCCTTGCAGGTGTCGCTGATGGCGCGGACTTCTTCCGGGGTGTAGACGCTGCCGACTTCGGTGGCCTGGGTCAGGGTCACGACGCGCGGTTTCGGGTAGTGGATGTCCTGGCGCTTGAGTGCGACTTCGCGGATCGAGGCCGGGGTGATCTTGCCGTTTTCGGTGCCGGCGATCAGCAGTTTCGAACCGTTAGAGAAGAATTCCGGCGCGCCGCATTCGTCGGTTTCGACGTGGGCGGTTTCCGAGCAGATCACGCTGTGGTAACTCTGGCACAGCGACGACAGCGCGAGGGAGTTGGCGGCGGTGCCGTTGAAGGCGAAGAACACTTCGCAGTCGGTCTCGAACAGCTTGCGGAAATCATCCGAGGCGCGGGCTGTCCATTCATCGTCGCCATAGGCGCGCTGGTGGCCGTGGTTGGCCTGTTCCATGGCAGCCCAGGCTTCAGGGCAGATACCGGAATAGTTGTCGCTGGCGAATTGTTGGCTCTTGTCGGTCATGGCCGGCTTCCGTGGTCGGCGCGCTTGTGGCGCTCCGTTGGTCAATGATGGTGCGCACTTTACCGAAGATCATCCGGGGAGCACACGGGATGTCGCTGTCAGAACTTTACAAGGATGCGAGCCGATTATGCACCTGAGCCAGCGCGACGGCGCACTCGATCTGCTCAAGTGGCTGGCGCTGCTGAGCATGCTGCTCGATCACCTGCGATATGTCGGGATCAGCGCCGATTGGCTGTATGTGCCGGGACGGCTGGCGTTCCCGTGGTTCTGCCTGGCGATGGCGGCGAATCTGGCACGGGACGGCGCGCGCAAGACCGAATGGCGTTATCTGGGCTGGTTGTTGCTGTTCAGTCTGCTCAGCGAGATTCCCTACCGTTTGTACATTCCAGAGCCCGACACGTTGAACGTGATGCCGACGCTGGCGCTGGGCCTGCTGGTGGCGCGGGGCTGGCAGGATCCAGCGCTGATTTCGCGACTGCTGGGTGTCGGGGCCTTGCTGGTGGCGGCGTTGTTCCCGGAGCGACTGATGTTCGGTCTGTTCGGCGTCCTGCTGCCATTGGCGATGTTGCTGGTGTTTCGCAAACCATGGTTTTTCAGCCTGTTGCCGGGCCTGCTGTGTCTGGCCGCTAATCAATGGCGGGTGCTCTACGAATCCGCGCAGTTCGGCAACATCGTCGCCATCCTCGGGATTGCGACCTGCCTGATCGCGCCACTGCTCGGAATGTTCCTGTTGCGACACGCCACTTGCCTCCACGCGCCACCCATGCGGCGCTGGGCGTATGCGCTCTATCCCGCGCATTTCATGGTTCTTCTGGCCTTGCGCCAGCTGCTTGTTTGAGTCCGTCGCCGCCGCCATGTCGTAAACGCACCTTTGCGTGGCGTCCGTAGGCATTTGACCTCCCTGCGCCGGCCATACCATCGCATCAAAGGGCACTGGCTGAACGCCGTGCCTTACCGAGACGAATGGCGCACAGATGCCGCTGGGAGAGACGCGATGTTCAGCAAGCAAGACCAGATCCAGGGTTACGACGATGCACTGCTGGCGGCGATGAATGCCGAGGAGCAACGTCAGGAAGATCACATCGAGCTGATCGCGTCGGAGAACTACACCAGCAAACGCGTGATGCAAGCGCAAGGCAGCGGCCTGACCAACAAATACGCCGAAGGCTATCCGGGCAAGCGCTACTACGGTGGCTGCGAGCACGTCGACAAGGTCGAAGCGCTGGCCATCGAACGCGCCAAGCAACTGTTCGGCGCCGATTACGCCAACGTCCAGCCGCACTCCGGTTCGTCGGCCAACAGCGCCGTGTACCTGGCCCTGCTGCAAGCGGGCGACACCATTCTCGGCATGAGCCTGGCCCACGGCGGTCACCTGACCCACGGCGCCAAGGTTTCGTCCTCGGGCAAGCTGTACAACGCCGTGCAGTACGGCATCGACACCAAGACCGGTCTGATCGATTACGATGAAGTCGAGCGTCTGGCCGTCGAGTGCAAACCGAAAATGATCGTCGCCGGTTTCTCGGCCTACTCGAAAACCCTCGACTTCCCGCGCTTCCGTCAGATCGCCGACAAGGTCGGTGCGCTGCTGTTCGTCGACATGGCCCACGTTGCCGGTCTGGTGGCTGCCGGTCTGTACCCGAACCCGCTGCCGTATGCCGACGTGGTCACCACCACCACCCACAAGACCCTGCGCGGTCCGCGTGGCGGCCTGATCCTGGCCAAGGCCAACGAAGAAATCGAGAAGAAGCTCAACGCGGCGGTATTCCCCGGCGCCCAGGGCGGCCCGCTGATGCATGTCATCGCCGGCAAGGCCGTGTGCTTCAAGGAAGCGCTGGAGCCGGGCTTCAAGGCCTATCAGCAACAAGTGATCGACAACGCCCAGGCGATGGCGAGCGTCTTTATCAAACGTGGCTACGATGTAGTGTCCGGCGGCACCGACAACCACCTGTTCCTGGTCAGCCTGATCCGTCAGGGCCTCACCGGTAAGGACGCCGACGCCGCCCTCGGTCGCGCTCACATCACCGTCAACAAGAACGCCGTACCGAATGACCCGCAGTCGCCGTTCGTGACCTCCGGCCTGCGCATCGGCACCCCGGCGGTGACCACTCGCGGCTTCAAGGTGACCCAGTGCGTGACGCTGGCCGGCTGGATCTGCGACATCCTCGACAACCTCGGCGATGCCGATGTCGAGGCCAACGTCGCCCAGCAGGTTTCGGCCCTGTGCGCTGACTTCCCGGTTTATCGCTGAGCGTTCTGGAGTACATGACTATGCAACGCTATTCGGGCTTCGGCCTCTTCAAACACTCCCTCAGCCACCACGAAAACTGGCAGCGCATGTGGCGCACGCCGACCCCGAAAAAGGTCTACGACGTGGTCATCGTCGGCGGCGGCGGGCACGGTCTGGCGACGGCCTACTATCTGGCCAAAGAGCACGGCATCACCAACGTGGCCGTGGTCGAGAAGGGCTGGCTGGGCGGCGGTAACACCGCGCGCAACACCACCATCGTTCGCTCCAACTACCTGTGGGACGAGTCGGCGCACCTGTACGAACACGCGATGAAACTGTGGGAAGGCCTGTCTCAGGACCTGAACTACAACGTGATGTTCTCCCAGCGCGGCGTCTACAACCTGTGCCACACCCTGCAGGACATCCGTGATTCCGAGCGTCGGGTCAGCGCCAACCGCCTCAACGGCGTCGACGGCGAACTGCTCAACGCCAAGCAGGTCGCGGACGAAATTCCGTACCTCGACTGCTCGAAAAACACTCGCTACCCGGTGATGGGCGCAACCGTTCAGCGTCGCGGCGGCGTGGCCCGTCACGATGCCGTGGCCTGGGGCTTTGCCCGTGCCGCCGACGCCCTCGGCGTGGACTTGATCCAGCAGACCGAAGTGATCGGTTTCCGCAAGGAAAACGGCGTGTGCATCGGCGTTGAAACCAACAAGGGCTTCATCGGCGCCAAGCGCGTCGGCGTGGTCACCGCCGGTAACTCCGGGCACATGGCCAAGCTCGCCGGTTTCCGTTTGCCAATCGAGTCCCACCCGTTGCAGGCGCTGGTGTCCGAGCCGATCAAGCCGATCATCGACAGCGTGATCATGTCCAACGCCGTGCACGGTTACATCAGCCAGTCCGACAAGGGCGACCTGGTGATCGGCGCCGGTATCGACGGCTACAACGGCTACGGCCAGCGCGGTTCGTATCCGGTGATCGAGCACACCATCCAGGCCATCGTCGAGATGTTCCCGGTGCTGTCGCGAGTGCGCATGAACCGTCAGTGGGGCGGCATCGTCGACACCACGCCGGACGCCTGCCCGATCATTTCGAAAACCCCGGTACCGAACATGTTCTTCAACTGCGGTTGGGGCACCGGTGGCTTCAAGGCCACACCTGGCTCGGGCAACGTGTTTGCCGCAAGCCTGGCCAAGGGTGAAATGCACCCGCTGGCCGCACCTTTCTCCATCGACCGTTTCCACAACGGTGCGTTGATCGACGAACACGGCGCTGCGGCTGTCGCCCACTAACAGGAGAAATCCCATGTTGCATATCTTCTGTCCTCACTGCGGCGAACTGCGCTCCGAAGAGGAATTCCACGCATCCGGCCAGGCGCACATCCCGCGTCCGCTGGACCCTGCAAGCTGCACCGACGAGGAGTGGGGCGATTACATGTTCTTCCGCGACAACCCGCGCGGTCTGCACCACGAGTTGTGGGATCACGTCGCCGGTTGCCGCCAGTACTTCAACGTCACCCGCGACACCGTGACCTACGAAATTCTCGAAACCTACAAGATCGGCACCAAGCCGCAATTCACCGACAAGGCTGACACTGCGAAAACAGCCACGACGGCGCTGGGAGAGAAGGTATGAGCCAGACCAATCGCCTGTCCAACGGTGGACGGATCGACCGCAACAAAGTGCTGAGCTTCACCTTCAACGGCCAGACCTATAAAGGTTTTGAAGGCGACTCGCTGGCCGCAGCTCTGCTGGCCAACGGCGTCGACATCATTGGCCGCAGCTTCAAGTATTCACGTCCGCGCGGCATCTTCGCCGCCGGTGCCGAAGAGCCGAACGCTGTCCTGCAAATCGGCGCGACCGAAGCCACCCAGATTCCTAACGTGCGCGCCACGCAACAGGCGTTGTACCAGGGCCTGGTCGCCACCAGCACCAACGGCTGGCCGAGCGTCAACAACGACATGATGGGGATTCTCGGCAAGGTCGGCGGCAAGCTGATGCCGCCGGGTTTCTACTACAAAACCTTCATGTACCCGCAATCGTTCTGGATGACTTACGAGAAATACATTCGTAAGGCCGCAGGTCTTGGCCGTTCGCCGACCGAAGTCGATCCGGACACCTACGACTACATGAACCAGCACTGCGACGTGCTGATCGTCGGCGCCGGCCCGGCCGGTCTGGCCGCTGCCCTGGCGGCTGCGCGCAGCGGTGCGCGGGTGATCATCGCCGACGAGCAGGAGGAGTTCGGCGGCAGCCTGCTCGACTCCCGCGAAAGCCTCGACGGCAAACCGGCGATGGAATGGGTGGCCGGCGTCATCGCGGAATTGAAGAGCACTCCGGACGTGCTGCTGTTGCCGCGCGCCACGGTCAACGGCTACCACGACCACAACTTCCTGACCATTCATGAACGCCTCACCGATCACCTCGGTGACCGCGCGCCGATCGGCCAGGTGCGTCAGCGCATCCACCGCGTCCGCGCCAAGCGTGTGGTGCTGGCGACCGGCGCTCACGAGCGTCCGCTGGTCTACGGCAACAACGATGTGCCGGGCAACATGCTCGCCGGCGCGGTGTCGACTTACGTGCGCCGTTACGGCGTGGCACCGGGCAAAAAGCTGGTGCTGTCGACCAACAACGATCACGCCTACCGCGTGGCGCTGGATTGGCTCGATGCCAGCCTGCAAGTGGTCGCCATCGCCGACGCCCGCAGCAATCCGCGTGGCGCATTGGTCGAAGAAGCGCGCGCCAAAGGCATTCGCATCCTCACCGGCAGCGCCGTGATCGAAGCCCGTGGCAGCAAGCACGTGACCGCTGCCCGCGTGGCGGCGATCGATGTCAAAGGCCACAAGGTCACCAGCCCGGGCGAATGGCTCGACTGCGACCTGATCGCCAGCTCCGGCGGTTACAGCCCGGTGGTTCACCTGGCGTCGCACCTGGGCGGCAAGCCGATCTGGCGCGAAGACATCCTCGGTTTCGTACCGGGCGAAGCACCGCAGAAACGCGTGTGCGTCGGTGGCATCAACGGCGTCTACGGTCTCGGCGATTCTCTGGCTGACGGTTTTGAAGGCGGCGTGCGCGCTGCGTCCGAAGCCGGTTTCCAGGCCGTTGAAGCCGTGTTGCCGAAAGCCCTGAGCCGTCTCGAAGAACCAACCCTGGCGCTGTTCCAGGTGCCCCACGAGAAGGGCACTTCGCGGGCGCCGAAGCAATTCGTCGACCTGCAGAACGACGTGACCGCCGCCGCCATCGAACTGGCGACCCGCGAAGGTTTCGAGTCGGTCGAGCACGTCAAACGCTACACGGCGCTGGGCTTCGGCACCGATCAGGGCAAGCTCGGCAACGTCAACGGCCTGGCGATTGCCGCCCGCTCGCTGAACGTGACCATCCCGCAGATGGGCACCACGATGTTCCGTCCGAACTACACGCCGGTGACGTTTGGCGCGGTAGCCGGCCGTCACTGCGGGCACATCTTTGAACCGGTGCGTTACACCGCACTGCATCAATGGCACCTGAAAAACGGCGCCGAGTTCGAAGACGTCGGCCAGTGGAAACGTCCGTGGTACTTCCCGAAAAACGGCGAAGACATGCATGCCGCCGTCAAACGCGAATGCAAGGCTGTGCGCGACAGCGTCGGTCTGCTGGACGCTTCGACCCTGGGCAAGATCGACATCCAGGGCCCGGACGCCCGCGAGTTCCTCAACCGCGTGTACACCAACGCCTGGACCAAGCTCGACGTGGGCAAGGCCCGTTACGGCCTGATGTGCAAGGAAGACGGCATGGTCTTCGACGACGGGGTGACGGCGTGTCTGGCCGACAACCATTTCGTCATGACCACCACCACCGGCGGCGCGGCTCGCGTACTGCAGTGGCTGGAGCTGTACCACCAGACCGAATGGCCAGAGATGAAGGTCTACTTCACCTCCGTCACCGACCACTGGGCGACCATGACCCTGTCCGGCCCGAACAGCCGCAAGCTGCTCAGCGCCGTGACCGACATCGACCTGGCCAACGAAGCGTTTCCGTTCATGACCTGGAAAGAAGGTCTGGTCGGCGGTGTGCCGGCGCGGGTGTTCCGCATCTCGTTCACCGGTGAGCTGTCGTACGAAGTCAACGTCCAGGCCGATTACGCGATGGGCGTGCTGGAAAAAATCGTCGAGGCGGGCAAGCAGTACAACCTGACCCCGTACGGCACCGAAACCATGCACGTTCTGCGGGCCGAAAAGGGCTTCATCATCGTCGGCCAGGACACCGACGGCTCGATGACCCCGGACGATCTGAACATGGGCTGGTGTGTCGGTCGCACCAAACCGTTCTCGTGGATCGGCCAGCGCGGCATGAACCGTGAAGACTGCGTGCGTGACCAGCGTAAACAGCTGGTGGGCCTGAAGCCGATCGATCCGAACGTCTGGCTGCCGGAAGGTGCGCAACTGGTGTTCAACACCAAGCAGTCGATCCCGATGACCATGGTCGGCCACGTGACCTCCAGCTACGCGCACAACTCCCTCGGCTATTCGTTTGCCATGGGCGTGGTGAAGGGCGGTCTCAAGCGCATGGGCGAGCGGGTGTTCGCACCGCTGGCGGACGGCAGCGTGATCGAGGCGGAAATCGTTTCTTCGGTGTTCTTCGATCCGAAAGGCGATCGCCAGAACATCTAACTGATCGCTCCCGCGCCTGGCGCGGGAGCGACACCGAATTCAGGAAGGGTGCTTTATGACCGCAGCCAACGTTTACCAACAACGCCCGACCACCGGGGCCAAGGCCGAGTCGTCGCTGCATCACGCCGACCTCGCCAGCCTGGTTGGCAAGGGCCGCAAGACCGCCGGCGTGACCGTGCGCGAAAAGAAACTCCTCGGCCATCTGACCATCCGCGGCGACGGTCACGATGCCGCGTTCGCCGCCGGTGTGCACAAAGCGCTGGGCATCGAGTTGCCGGGCGCCCTGAGCGTGATCGTCAAAGGTGAAACCAGCCTGCAATGGATGGGCCCGGACGAGTGGCTGCTGATCGTGCCGAGCGGTGAAGAGTTCGCCGCCGAGCAGAAACTGCGCGAAGCGCTGGGCGATCTGCACATCGCAATCGTCAACGTCAGCGGCGGCCAGCAGGTGCTGGAATTGAGCGGCCCGAACGTGCGTCAGGTGCTGATGAAATCCACCAGCTACGACGTGCACCCGAACAACTTCCCTGTCGGCAAGGCTGTTGGCACGGTGTTCGCCAAGTCGCAGCTGATGATCCGCCACACCGCCGAAGACACCTGGGAGCTGCTTATTCGTCGCAGCTTCTCGGATTACTGGTGGTTGTGGTTGCAGGATGCGTCCGCCGAATACGGCCTGAGCGTTCAGGCTTGAGGTGAATTGCGTCGATCTTGCTTGCGTGTAGGGCCTGAGATTTTTGCCCCCTCACCCCAACCCTCTCCCCCAAGGGGGCGAGGGGGAAAGGGAGCTGATCTCGGTTGGTTTCAAAGCCTGAGTTCGACTCGGTTTCTCACGTCGGCGTAGCTCGAAAGAACAACCCGGTCAGTCCCCTCTCCCTCGGGGAGAGGGCTAGGGTGAGGGGAAACTCCCTGACACCCCGCACAAAGAACAGGAGTCACCGCACCATGAGCCGCGCCCCAGACACATGGATTCTGACCGCCGACTGCCCCAGCGTTCTCGGCACCGTGGACGCGGTGACGCGTTTTCTGTTCGAGCAGGGCTGTTACGTCACCGAGCACCACTCGTTCGATGACCGGCTCTCGGGCCGGTTCTTCATTCGTGTGGAATTCCGTCAGCCCGACGGTTTTGACGAGCAGTCCTTCCGCGCCGGCCTTGCCGAACGCGGACAGGCGTTCGGCATGATCTTCGAGCTGACCGCGCCGAACTACCGGCCAAAAGTGGTGATCATGGTCTCCAAGGCCGATCACTGCCTCAACGACTTGCTCTACCGCCAGCGCATCGGCCAGTTGTCGATGGACGTGGCGGCAGTGGTGTCGAACCATCCGGACCTCAAGCCGCTGGCCGACTGGCACCAGATTCCCTACTACCATTTTCCCCTCGACCCCAACGACAAACCCGCCCAGGAGCGGCAGGTGTGGCAGGTGATCGAGGAGGCTGGCGCCGAACTGGTGATCCTCGCCCGCTACATGCAGGTGCTGTCGCCGGAGCTGTGCCGCAAGCTCGATGGCAAGGCGATCAACATTCACCACTCGCTGCTGCCGGGCTTCAAGGGCGCAAAACCGTATCACCAGGCCTACAACAAGGGCGTGAAGCTGGTGGGCGCAACCGCGCACTACATCAACAACGACCTCGACGAAGGGCCGATCATCGCCCAGGGCGTCGAGGCGGTGGATCACAGTCATTACCCCGAGGACCTGATCGCCAAGGGCCGCGACATCGAAGGCCTGACCCTGGCCCGGGCTGTCGGGTATCACATTGAAAGAAGGGTTTTTTTGAACGCCAACAGAACCGTCGTTCTTTAGATCGCTTTCGCGAGCAAGCCCGCTCCCACAGGGGATTTGTGGTTTGAGCAAGATGGCATGCACCCAAGAGAGCCAATGTGGGAGCGGGCTTGCTCGCGAAGGGACCTTAACTGACAACGCAAAACCAACAAGCAATAACCCGAGCACTTAACGCGCTGCCTGCCTGGGCAACGCGGTTCCATAAAAACAACAGCGAGGTGAAAGCATGTCTGGCAATCGTGGTGTGGTGTATCTCGGCGCTGGGAAGGTCGAAGTACAGAAAATCGACTATCCGAAAATGCAGGATCCGCGCGGCAGGAAGATCGAGCACGGTGTCATCCTGCGTGTGGTTTCAACCAACATTTGCGGCTCCGACCAGCACATGGTGCGCGGCCGTACCACCGCTCAGGTCGGTCTGGTGCTGGGACACGAGATCACCGGTGAAGTGATCGAGAAGGGCAGCGACGTCGAAAGCCTGAAAATCGGCGATCTGGTCTCCGTTCCGTTCAACGTGGCTTGCGGGCGCTGCCGTTCCTGCAAGGAGCAGCACACCGGCGTCTGCCTGACCGTCAACCCGGCCCGTGCCGGGGGTGCCTACGGTTACGTCGACATGGGCGACTGGACCGGCGGCCAGGCCGAGTATGTGCTGGTGCCGTACGCCGACTTCAACCTGCTGAAACTGCCGGACCGCGACAAGGCCATGGAGAAAATCCGTGACCTGACCTGCCTCTCCGACATTCTGCCGACCGGTTACCACGGCGCCGTTACCGCAGGCGTTGGTCCGGGCAGCACCGTTTACATTGCCGGCGCCGGCCCGGTCGGCCTGGCCGCTGCCGCCTCCGCCCGTTTGCTCGGCGCTGCGGTGGTGATCGTCGGCGACGTCAACACCATCCGCCTGGCCCACGCCAAGGCTCAGGGTTTTGAAGTGGTCGACCTGTCGAAAGACACCCCGCTGCACGAACAGATCGCCGCGCTGCTGGGCGAGCCTGAAGTGGATTGCGCGGTGGACTGCGTCGGTTTCGAAGCCCGTGGTCATGGCCACGACGGCGTCAAATCCGAAGCCCCGGCCACTGTGCTCAACTCGCTGATGGGCGTGGTGCGCGTAGCCGGCAAGATCGGTATCCCGGGCCTGTACGTGACCGAAGATCCGGGGGCCGTGGACGCTGCCGCGAAAATGGGCAGCCTGAGCATTCGCTTTGGTCTGGGCTGGGCCAAATCCCACAGCTTCCACACAGGGCAAACCCCGGTGATGAAGTACAACCGCCAGCTGATGCAGGCGATCATGTGGGATCGCATCAACATCGCCGAAGTGGTGGGCGTGCAGGTCATCAGCCTCGACCAGGCGCCGGAAGGTTACGGCGAGTTCGATGCGGGTGTGCCGAAGAAGTTTGTGATTGATCCGCATAAGTTGTTCAGTGCGGCGTAAGTTGCGTAGATGAAAAAAGGGCAACCCGTCGGGTTGCCCTTTTTCGTTATAGGCGTTTCGAAAAGGCAAGTTGTTTTGCTCGTTACTGGAACGGGCAGTCCTTAACGTTCCCGTTTTTGGTCGCACAATCATCGCCCTGCCAGTTCGAACCGGAAGAAGTAATGGCTTTCCCGGATTTCCATACCAACGATGCCCCGAGTAAGGAAGGTTTCTTCCCATCTTCGTACTGGCACACGGCTCTGGCAGTTGCCTGATCTTTTTCCTTCAGGCGTACAGCTGTGAATAAAAGGTTCTGGACGTCCGCTTGATTGGCATTGTCAGGATCAACTTCAACCGGAAACTTTCCTTCGGGGGTTGTCACGATGAAACTGCCGTCCGGCTGTTTTGTAATGGCTGTGGCGTTGGGGCAATCGGCATAGGCAGCACTCGTGAGAGCAACGGTGATCAGCGCAGCAGCAAAGGATTTTTTCAACATTACTCGTACTCCTTTAATGGGGGGGGGCGAGTCGCAATAATCTTTGCTCATGATTTATTTGGTAACTGTCATAAATGACAGTCGTTGAGTTTATTTCGAAATAACGGTGTTCGAGTTCAGAGGCAAATGTGCTAAAGGCTTTTAACTTTTGACGTTTCATAAAAGGAAAATGAATTTTTCGGCTGGAACATGCTGCCGCCTACCCGGTCAAACCGGCAGTTTGATCGCCTGTATCCGGGCGGTCTTCACGCCACAAGAGGATGTCTGAATGAAGATTTCACGCGGTTTTGCCCTGGCATCGCTCCTGACCCTGGCGGCAGGGCCGGTGTTTGCCGGTTTCAGTTTGAATGACGTGGCCGGTGCGGTATCGGGCATGCAGGGCGGGGACATGGCTGCCGCCGCGGCGCCGACGTCGGTCTGTTGAATGCTTGAGCATCGACCAAGCGTCGGAAGGCTACGGCGAGTTCGACTCAGGCGTGCCGAAGAAGTTTGTGATTGATCCGCATAAGTTGTTTAGTGCGGCGCAGGATTTACGCAGAACGAGAACGGCGCCATTGAGGCGCCGTTTTTTTGAACGGGTTCTATACGACCTGAACTTGTTCCGCTTGCATTCCCTTGGGTCCTTTTACAGCGACGAAGGTCACAGTCTGCCCTTCGGTCAAGCTTTTATATTCAGCCGCAATAGCCTCGCAGTGGACGAAAAGATCAGCGCTGCCGTCCGCAGGACTAATAAAGCCATAACCTTTTGCGTAGCTAAACCACTTTACGGTACCGCTTTGTCTGTTTGACATGTCCATGCTTCCTGTTTGCTGTTCGAAACCAAGGGTTCACGTTCACGGTTTACCTGTACTTTTTTGTCGCGAACCAGTCGAACGTTGATTGCGTAATCCTGCCCTGTATCGCTTTTCATCACTTCATAACTGACCCTTCGTCCGGCCCTGATTTTTCCAATGATCGAGTCGACAGGATCAATGCAAAAGATGATTGATTAGGGTTGATCAATCACATCCTTTGCAGCGTCCTTCGACGGCCGGCGGGATGAACGAGTCGTCGCGGTCTGACCATCGCTTCTCCATCGCAGCACCTCTCTCGAAATGATCCGCGGCAAACTTGTCTCGAATGCAATGTGATTCATTTGCCTTCAACCTGTAACTGTCAGTCTTGACAGTTTTTTGGAACCTTTTGGAATAGCGCAGATTTCGAATTGGAATGACCGGAACGTGTCGCCATATCCCCGGTCAAACCGGCAGTTTGATCGCCTGTATCCGGGCGGTCTTCACGCCACAAGAGGATGTCTGAATGAAGATTTCACGCGGTTTTGCCCTGGCATCGCTCCTGACCCTGGCGGCAGGGCCGGTGTTTGCCGGTTTCAGTTTGAATGACGTGGCCGGTGCGGTATCGGGCATGCAGGGTGGGGACAAGGCCGCCGCTGCGGCGCCGACGTCGGAAACCGCCGGTCTGTTGAGTGCCCTGAGCGCGCTGAACGTCACGCCGCAGCAAGCGGTCGGCGGCACCAGTGCCATGCTGGGGTTGGCGAAAAACCAGCTCAGCAACACGGATTATTCCGAGCTGGCCAAGGAAGTGCCGGGCATCGACAAACTGTCGGGCGGCAGCGGTAATCTGGCGGCGTTGAGCGCCTTGCTCGGTTCATCCGGCAAGTCCGCCGGGCTGGAAAATGCGCTGGGCAACGTCAAGGACACCAATGACCTGAACAACGCCTTCGGTGCGTTGGGCATGGACAGCGGGATGGTCGGCCAGTTTGCCCCGATCCTATTGCAATACCTCGGTCAGCAGGGTGTCGGTGGTTCGCTGCTGCAAAGCCTGGGCAGCATCTGGGGCACCGGCACCAACGGTTGACTCAGCGGCGCTCGCCCTTGAGTTCGGCGATGCGCTGATCCTTGAGGGTCCAGAGCTGGTTGACCCAGTTCTGGACCTTCTCGCGAAACGCCGGATCGTTTTCGTAATCGCCCTGCCACAGGGCCGGGTCCAGTTCGCGAGTCTGGATGTCGACGATCACGCGTGGCACGTTGCCGCTGATCAGGTCCCAGAAGCCCGGAATCTTCTGCTGTGGATAAACCACGGTCACATCGAGAATCGCGTCCAGCTGTTCGCCCATCGCCGCCAGTACGAACGCCACGCCGCCGGCCTTGGGCTTGAGCAGATGGCTGAACGGTGACTGCTGCTGAGTGCTTTTGGCGGCGGTGTAACGGGTGCCTTCCAGATAATTCACCACCGTCACCGGCTGGCGCTTGAACAGCTCGCAGGCGGCCTTGGTGATTTCCAGATCCTTGCCGGCCAGCTCGGGGTTCTTCGCCAGGAACGCCTTGGTGTAGCGCTTCATGAACGGGTAATCCAGCGCCCACCAGGCCAGGCCCAGGAACGGCACCCAGATCAGCTCTTTCTTGAGGAAGAACTTGAAGAACGGCGTGCGCCGGTTGAGAGTCTGGATCAGCGCCGGGATATCGACCCAGGACTGATGATTGCTGATCACCAGGTAGGAAGTGTCGCTGCGCAGGTCTTCGCCGCCGCGAATATCCCATTGCGTGGGAATGCACAGGCGGAAGATCAGCTTGTCGATCTCCGCCCAGGTTTCGGCGATCCACATCACCGCCCACGAGGCATAGTCGCGAAAGCGCCCCGGCAGGATCAGCTTGAGCACGGCGAACACCATCAGCGGGCCGAACAGTACCAGGGTGTTGGACAACAGCAGCAGGGTGACGAAACAGCCGGTGAGCAGGCGGCGCATAAGCAACTCTTGGAAAACGGATGGGCGCGCCATGATAAGTGGCTTCGGCCGGCAGGCCAAATCCACCGGTGACGAATGTTTCACCTGTGGCGCGATAACCTGCCGGGAACGTTCATGCGAACAACGGTCTAAAATCTCGCGTCTGACGCCCCCATTTCCCAAGGAAGCCCCTTACGTGAAATCCCTCCTTGCACTGCTTTCCCTCGTCGCCCTGCCGGTGCTCGCCGCCGAACCGACCCTGTACGGTCGTTACGAATACATCGCGCTGCCGGAAATCGGCGGAGAAGTGCTCAAGGCCAAGATGGACACCGGCGCGCTGACCGCCTCGCTGTCGGCCAAGGACATCGAGACCTTCACCCGCGACGGCGAAGACTGGGTGCGTTTCCGTCTGGCTACCAAGGACGCCAGCAACAAGGTGTACGAACACAAGGTCGCGCGGATCAGCAAGATCAAGAGTCGCTCGGATGAAGAAGACGAGGGCGAAAGCACCGAAGTGGCCAAGCGCCCGGTGGTCGATCTGGAGCTGTGCCTGGGCGACGTCAAGCGTACCGTGGAGGTCAACCTGACCGACCGCAGCAACTTCAATTATCCGTTGCTGATCGGCGCCAAGGCCCTGCGCGAGTTCGGCGCGGCGGTGAACCCGGCACGACGCTTCACCGCTGACAAACCTGATTGCTGAAACAAGTGGTCTCATTGACGTAACGCCGGGCTTGGGGCACCGTTCGCGCACTTAACCCACAGGCTCGGACGCCATGCCTCATATCCTGATTGTCGAAGACGAAGCGGCGATTGCCGACACCCTGATTTTTGCCTTGCAGGGCGAGGGCTTCACCACGACCTGGCTGAGCCTGGGCGCGGCGGCGCTGGAGCATCAGCGCCAGACCCCGGCGGACCTGATCATCCTCGACATCGGTCTGCCGGACATCAGCGGCTTCGAAACCTGCAAGCAGCTGCGTCGCTTCAGTGAAGTGCCGGTGCTGTTTCTCAGCGCGCGCAACGCCGAGATCGACCGGGTGGTGGGCCTGGAGATCGGCGCCGACGATTACGTGGTCAAACCGTTCAGCCCACGGGAAGTGGCGGCGCGGGTCCGGGCGATTCTCAAGCGCATGGCGCCACGTCCGGTCATCGAGGCGTCCTCGGCGCTGTTTCGCATCGATCCCGAGCGCGTACAGATCAGCTATCGCGGCCAGCCCCTGAGCCTGACCCGCCACGAATTCCGGCTACTGCAATGCCTGCTCGAACAACCCGAGCGGGTGTTCAGCCGCGAGCAATTGCTCGATGCGCTCGGCGTGGCGGCGGATGCCGGTTACGAGCGCAGCATCGACAGCCATATCAAAAGCGTACGCGCCAAATTGCGTCTGGTGCGCGCCGAGGCCGAGCCGATCCAGACCCATCGCGGCCTCGGCTACAGCTACAGCCCGGGGCACAGCTGATGTCGCTGGGGCTGCGGATTTTCCTGGTGTACGTGCTGTTCATCGGCCTCACCGGGTATTTCGTGCTCAACACCGTGATGGAAGAAATTCGCCCCGGCGTGCGCCAGTCCACCGAAGAAACCCTGGTCGACACCGCCAACCTGATGGCGGAAATCCTGCGGGACGATTTCAAGGCCGGCACCCTCAACCAGAATCGCTGGCCGGAACTGCTCCGTGCCTATGGCGAGCGCCAGCCGAAGGCGACGATCTGGGGCCTGGCGAAAAACCAGGTCAACCACCGGATCTACGTTACCGACGCCAAGGGCATCGTGGTGCTGGACTCCAGCGGTCTGGCCGTCGGTCAGGACTACTCGCGCTGGAACGACGTCTACCTGACCCTGCGCGGCGAATACGGCGCACGCTCCAGCCGCAGTGACCCGAATGATCCGAATTCTTCAGTGATGCACGTCGGTGCGCCGATCCGCGACAACGGCGCGATCATCGGCGTGGTCACCGTGGCGAAACCCAACAGTTCACTGCAGCCCTATGTCGATCGCACCGAGCGCCGCTTGCTCGGTTACGGCGCCGGATTGATCGGCCTCGGCCTGCTGCTCGGCGCCGTGCTGTCGTGGTGGCTGAGCCGCGCGCTGCACCGCTTGACCGTGTACGCCCAGGCCGTGAGCGAGGGCCGTCGGGTGGCGGTGCCGCACTATCGCGGCGGCGAGCTGGAGCAGTTGGCGACCGCCGTGGAACAGATGCGCACCCAGCTCGAAGGCAAAGCCTACGTCGAGCGCTATGTGCACACCCTGACCCACGAACTGAAAAGCCCGCTGGCGGCGATTCGCGGTGCGGCCGAGCTGCTGCAGGACGAGATGCCGGTGGATCAGCGATTGCGTTTTGTCGGCAACATCGACAGTGAAGGTGCCCGGATGCAGCAGTTGATTGAGCGCCTGCTCAATCTAGCTCAGGTCGAACAGCGGCAGGGTCTTGAGGAGCGCGTTGCAGTGCCGTTGGCGGCGCTGCTGAGTGAGCTGCTACAGGCACAGATGGCGCGCATCGAAGGCCGGCAACTGCGGATCGAACAAACCATCGCGCCGGATCTGGCGTTGATCGGCGAGCCGTTTCTGCTGCGTCAGGCATTGGGCAATCTGCTGGAAAATGCGCTGGATTTCACGTCGCAAAACGGTTTGCTGCGCTTCAGTGCCGAGCGGATCGGCGAGAAGGTCGAGCTTCGCCTGTTCAACGAAACCACGCCGATTCCCGACTATGCCTTGCCCCGTTTGAGCGAGCGTTTCTACTCTTTGCCACGCCCGGACAGCGGGCGTAAAAGCACCGGTCTCGGGCTCAATTTTGTCGAAGAGGTGATCAAGTTGCACGGTGGTTCGATGCGCATCGGCAACGTCGAACGTGGGGTGGAAGTCGTCCTGCAGTTGTAGTCTCCACACAAACTCCACATTCCTCCCACAAAACCCCCACATCCCCTTCGCAGACTCTGCCCATCGAAACAGGGAGAGTCCCATGAACAAAAGTCTGACGATAAAACTCGGGGCCATTGCCCTGCTGATCCTGGTGTTGCTGGTGCCGCTGTTGATGATCGACGGCATCATCGATGATCGCCAGCAACTGCGTGACGGTGTGCTGGAAGACATCGCCAGAAGCTCAAGCTACAGCCAGCAACTCAGCGGGCCGGTGATGGTTGTGCCGTATCGCAAGGTGGTGCGCACCTGGAAGACCAAAGAGAAGAGTGACGAGCGATACCAGGAAATCGGTGAGGAACGCGGACGCCTTTATTTCCTCCCGGAGCGTTTTGAACTCGACGGCCAGGTGCAGACCGAGCTGCGTGCCCGGGGCATTTACGAGGCGCGGCTGTTCCATGCCGACAACCGCATCAGTGGGCATTTCTCGCTGCCGGCGCAGTTGGGGATCAAGGAGGATTTTGCCGATTACACATTCGATGCGCCGTTCCTGGCGGTCGGCATCAGTGACATTCGCGGGATCGAAAATGCGCTGAAGCTGGAACTGGGCGCGCAACGCCTGGACTTCGTGCCCGGTACTCAGGTTGGCTGGCTGGGCGAGGGTGTGCGAGTGACGCTGCCGGCGCTGGACACGGGCAAGACCACGGAACTGGCCTTCGGTTTCGACTTGCGCCTGCAAGGCACCGGTTCGTTGCAGGTGCTGCCGGTGGGCAAGACCAGCCGGGTAAACCTCGCCGCCAACTGGCCGCACCCAAGCTTCATCGGTAACTTCCTGCCGGCCAGGCGCGAGATCAACGATCAGGGTTTTACCGCTGACTGGCAGACCTCGTTTTTCTCCACCAATTTGCAAGAAGCGATGAGCCGTTGTGTGTCGGGCAATGATTGCGAGGCGTTCAACGGGCGCAGTTTCGGCGTGAGCTTCATCGATCCGGTGGATCAGTATCTGAAGAGCGACCGGGCGATCAAATATGCGCTGCTGTTCATCGTTCTGACGTTCGCCGGTTTCTTCCTGTTCGAAGTGCTGAAAAGCCTGGCGGTGCACCCTGTGCAATACGCGCTGGTGGGTGTGGCGCTGGCGTTCTTTTATCTGTTGCTGCTGTCGTTGTCGGAGCACATCGGGTTTGCCCTGGCGTATCTGTTGTCGGCCAGCGGTTGTGTGCTGTTGATCGGGTTCTACGTCTGCCACGTGCTGCGCAGCGTACGTCATGGCTTGAGTTTTTCGGCGGGGCTGGCGGCGTTGTATGGCTTGCTCTACGGCCTGCTGAGCGCCGAGGATTACGCGCTGCTGATGGGCTCGCTGCTGCTGTTCGGTCTGCTCGGTGTGTTCATGGTGCTGACCCGCAATCTGGATTGGTACGGGATCGGGCAGAAACCGGCCAAACCGTTGGAATTCGATATCGGAGCGGTGCAATGAGCCGGTTCGTGGGGCTGCGTGAGGAGCAGCGGGAGGCCGAGTTGTTGATGACGCTGATCTTTGCCTCGCTGCCTCCCGCCCGGCACATCAAACCTTCGGCATCGTCGCAATCATCGACGGCCGCTGGCTCACTTCAAAGAACCAGTTGGCCAGTTGCGGATTGGCGTCACGCCAGCCCAGATCCGGGAAGCGCAGGTCGAGATAACCCAGTGCACAGGCCACGCTGATCGCGGCGACGTCGAAGTGGCAGGTCAGTTCGGCAATCGCGTCGCGTTCCAGCAGGGCGAGGGCGCGGCGGATCTTCTCGCGCTGGGCCTCGAGCCATTCGTCCCAGTGTTTTTCCGGGGCGCGCAACACTTGCTCGTAACGCACCATGACCGAGGCGTCCATGATCCCGTCGGCCATCGAGGCCAGGGTCAGGCGCCGCCAGCGGGCCGAGCCGTCGCGGGGAATCAGCGGGTTGCCGACGTGCTGGTGGTCGAGGTAATCGAGGATCACCCGGCTGTCATGGATGACATTGCCGTCGGCCAGGCGCAGGGCCGGGATCTTGCCCAGCGGGTTGTCTTCGTTGAGGGCGGCGTCCGGGCTGACAGGGCTGAGCACGCAATCCTGCAGCGCGACGCGATCCTGCTGGCCGGTCTCGTGCAACAGCACCATGACTTTGCGCACGAACGGGGACAGGGTGTTGTGGAACAGGGTCATGCTGGGAGCGGACATTGGCAGGGTCTCGGTCAGGGGCAATGACGGGCAGCATAGCCTGTCAGCGCCTTGGCTCAAGCCTTTTGTGGGAGCGAGCCTGCTCGCGATAGCGGACTGTCAGTCAACTGGATTGTGAATGAACAGACGCTATCGCGAGCAGGCTCGCTCCCACAGGTTTTCAGCTTCGCTGCAGTAATCCCTTCAATCCCAGAATTGCCGGCACTCCGAGCCCCACCCAGCTCAATCCATCCCAGATCCCGTCACCCAGCAGCGCCGCGAACAGGCCCGCCGCACTCAGCAGCGCGATCACCAGCGGCGTGCTGAAGACTTTCCAGAAATTCGACTGACGCGGGTTCATGCAGCGGCCTCTGCCGTTTCCAACACCGGTTTCGCGGCCTTGCGCCGCACCACCCACAGGTACACGCCGCTGGCGAGGACGATGATGGTCAGCACGTCCAGCGTGGCCCAGAGGATTTTCATCGGCATGCCGCCGTAGTCACCGAAGTGCAGCGGCTGCGACATGCCCATGGCGTCCATGTACCACGGTCGCTCTGCCACCGCCGTGACTTGCAGGGTGCTGGCGTCGATCAGCACCGGGGTCAGCAGGTGCGAGGTCAGGTGGGTGCCGCCCTTCATGAATACCGAGTAGTGGTGCTCGCTGGAAAAACGGGTGCCGGGGAAGGCGATGAAGTCCGGTTTCATCCCCGGTGTGACGTCACTGGCAATCTCCAGCACACGGGTGGCCGGGGCCAGTTGCGTCAGCGGCGGGGCATCGCGGTAGGGCGCGATCAGGGTCGTCAGGGCTTCGGCCCGCCACGCGGCGATCAGCAGATCGGCGCAGGCGCTGATGACACCGGTCACGCCGACCACCAGCGCCCAGGTCAGGGTCACCACGCCGATCAGGTTATGCAGGTCGAGCCAGCGCAGGCGGGTGGATTTGTCCTGGCGCACCGTGCCGAACTTCAAGCGGCGCATGAACGGCAGGTACAACACCGTGCCGGACACGATCGCGACCACGAACAGCAAACCCATGAACGCCAGCAGCAGCTTGCCCGGCAGCCCGGCGAACATGTCGACGTGCAGGCGCAGGATAAACAGCATCAGCCCGCCGTTGGCCGACGGCATTTCCAGGGCTTCGCCGGTGCGCGCGTCGAGCATGAAGGTGTGCGAGGAGTTGGGCTCGGTACCGGCGGTCCTGGCCATGATCGTCAGCACGGCATTCGGTTCGTCGTCTTCGAAGCCGAAATACTGCACCACCTCGCCGGGCCGATGCTTTTCCGCCGCTTCGACCAGTTGCGCCAGGTTCAGATGCGGCGTGCCCGCCGGCATCACCCGCAACTCGGGCGCATCGCCCAGCAGGTGGTCGATCTCGTGATGGAAAATCAGCGGCAGGCCGGTCAGGGCCAGCAGCAGCAAAAACACGGTGCAGATCAGGCTGGTCCAGGTGTGGACGAAGGACCAGCGGCGAATTGTTTTACTTTTCATTTCATGACCTTCAAAAACACCCAAGCCGTCCACGAGGGACGGCCTGGTTGCAGGGCCTGTTTCAGCTCAGGCGCTTACCACTTGTAAGTGGCGCTGGCGACGACGCTGCGCTGGTCGCCGTAGTAGCAGTAGAAGCTGTCGCAGGTGGAAATGTAATCCTTGTCCAGCAGGTTGGTGGCGTTGAGTGCCAGCGACGCGCCTTTGAGGCTGTTGTCCAGACGGCCGAGGTCGTAATGCACGGCGGCGTCGAACACGGTGTAGGCGTCCGCCTTGCCCAGCCAGGTGTTGGCTTTGTCGCCGTAAGTGTTGCCGGTGTAGCGCGCGCCGGCACCGATGCCGAAGCCGTCGAGCACGCCGCTGTGCCAGGTGTAATCGGCCCACAGTGAGGCTTGCTGATTCGGCATCAGTTGCAGGCGGTTGCCCTTGTCGGCGCCGTTCTGCACTTCGGACTTGGCCAGGGTGTACGCGGCGATGACCTTCAGGTTGTCGGTAACGTCGGAGACGGCTTCCAGCTCCAGGCCTTTGACTTTGACTTCACCGGTCTGGCTGGTGATCGATACGCCGTTGACGAACGAGCTGACCGAGACGTTTTTCTGGGTCAGGTCATACACGGCCGCAGTCAGCAGGGTCTTGCTGCCCGGTGGCTGGTACTTGATGCCCAGTTCCCACTGCTTGCCTTCGGTGGGTTTGAGCGATTCGGTCGACGAGGCGTCGGCGCCAGTGGTCGGCTGGAACGATTCGGCGTAGGACAGGTACGGTACGAAACCGGAGTCGAAGACATAGCTGATCGCCGCGTTACCGCTGAACGCCTTGTCGCGCTGGGTGTTGGTGGCGTCGCCCTTGTTGATGAATTGAGTGCTGGTGTGCACCCAGTCTTCACGGCCACCGAGGGTCAGGCGCCATTGGTCCAGGGCCATTTGGTCCTGGACGTAGAGGCCGGTCTGGTAGGTTTTCTGGTTGTAATCGTAGAACGCGGTGGAGCGTGCCGGACGCACGATCGGCTGACCATGGATCGGGTTGTTCACGTTGATCTCCGGCGCACTGCCGAAGATCGAGGTGTAGTTGGTGTTGCTGCGCTGGTGATCCAGACCCAGCAGCAGAGTGTGGCGGATGTCGCCGGTGGCGAAGTCGGCCTGGAAGTTGTTGTCCACGGCGAACTGGCTGATGTCTTCGTCGACGATGGTCGTGGTACGGCCGACGTTACCGTCATTGTCCACTTGAGTGAACGGATACGAGCCGACGGTGATGCCCTGGAACGACAGATCCGACTTGGTGTAACGCAGGTTCTGCTTGAACTGCCAGGTATCGTTCAGGCGATGTTCGAAGGCATAGCCCAGCGCGTAATAGGTGCGGTCGTAGTATTCCCAGTCCGGATCGCCGAGGTTCTTGTGGTGGGAAACCTTGCCGAACGGCATGTCGATCTTGGTGCCCTGCACCGGCAGGAACTGGCTGGTGATGCCGGTATCGTCGCGGGTGAATTGGGTCAGCAGGGTGAATTTTGTGTCGTCGTCGATGTTCCAGGTCAGGCTCGGCGCGATGTTGTAGCGCTTGTTGTCGACGTGGTCGATCTGCGTGCCGCTGTCACGTACCACACCGCTGAGGCCGTAGAGAAACTGGCCGGCGTCGTCGATCTTGCCGGTGCTGGCGAAGTTGATCTGGCGGTGGTTGTCGCTGCCGTATTGCAGCTGGATTTCGCTGCTCTGCACATCGCTCGGACGACGGCTGACCATGTCCAGCAGGCCGCCCGGCGGGGTCTGGCCGTAGACGGACGAGGCCGGGCCGCGCAGCAGGGCGAGGCGGTCGAGGTTCCAGGTTTCCTGTTTCGGGTTGGCGTACACGCCTTTTGGCAGGGGCAGGCCGTCGAGGAACTGGGTCGGTTCGAAGCCGCGCACGCGCAGCCAGTCGGCGCGGGTGTCGCTGCCGTAGCTGCTGGCGGTAATGCCCGGCATGTAGCGCACGGCGTCATCGAGGCTGTGCACGCCTCGGTTTTCCATTTGCTGGCGCGTGGCGACCGAAATCGAACGCGGCGCTTCGACCAGTGCGGTGTCGGTCTTGGTGCCGGCGGCGGTGCGGGTGGCGGTGTAGCCTTCGACCGGGCCCCAGGCGCTTTCGAAGTTTTCCACGCCGATCACCGAGGTTTCCGGCAGGGCCATCGCGCCTTCCGGCACGGCGACCAGGGTGTAGGTGCCGGCGCCGCTCTGTTCCAGTTGCAGACCGGTGCCACGCAGCGCCGCGCGCAGGGCGCCGGCCGCGTCATATTGGCCGTTGACCGGCGCCGAGGTCTTGCCCGCCGCCAGCGACGGGTTCAGCGACAGCGTGAGGCCGCCCTGGCTGGCGATCTGGTTCAGGGTGGTCGACAACGGAGCCGCCGGCAGGTTGTAGGCGCGTACGCTCGACGCCTGTTCAGCGGCGATCAGTTGGCTGCTGGCCAGCGGGGTGCAGAGGGCAATGGCGACCGCCAGCAAACTGGGGCGCAACAAGGTGTCTAGCGAACGGGACATACGGCGGCTCCTGAATGGAAATATTTCTCAATTGCCTGTGTGCCGGACGAGATTCGAAAAGTGATAGGGCTGGATGAAAATAATTTCGATTAACGAACGACATGGCTGCGCAAGTCAGCAGAAAGTCCGTTTTCAGGGGTGTGGCAGGCGGCCTGTCGTGGGCAGGCAGTGCTGAATGTCAGGGCTTCGGATCAGCCTTGGCCACGGTCACCCACCATGGCGTGTGCTGCTCGATCTGCACCGGCAGGGTCGGCAGCAGGGCGTTCAGCGCCTTGTCGGTGTCGTGCAGCGGGAAGCTGCCGGTGATGCGCAGGTCGGCGACTTCCGGCGCGATGCCCAGATGGCCGCGACGATAGCGGCCAAGTTCATGCACCAGGTCTTCCAGGCGCGCGTTGTCCACCACCAGCATGCCGCGGGTCCAGGCATCGGCGCCGGGGTTGAGCGCCACCACCGAATCCAGACCGTTTTGGCGGATCAGCACTTGCTGGCCTTCGCGCAGGATCTGTTCCTGCGGATCGGATTGCGGATGCGCCGCCACCGCCGACTGCAGAACGCTCAGGCGCGTGCCGGCGTCTTCGCGTTTGACCAGGAACCGCGTGCCCAGGGCGCGCATGCTGCCCTCGGCGGTTTCGACGATGAACGGCCGCGCATCGCCGTGACCGGTTTCGACGAGGATTTCGCCTTCCTGCAACACGATCAGGCGTTGTTTCTCATCGAAGCGGACATCCACGGCGCTGTGGGTGTTGAGGTTGAGTACGGTGCCGTCGGCCAGACGCACGGTGCGCTGTTCGCCGGTGGCGGTGCGTTGATCGGCGAGCCAGTAATCCAGCGGCAGATAACGTTCGCCGGAAAACAAGGCCAGCCCGACCACCGCCACGACACTGGCCAGCCCGCTGCCCAGCTTGCGCACCCGGCGGCGGATACCTTCGCGCGATTGCAGCAACGCGTTGCGTGCCGGACCCTTGGCCACGCTGAAACGCTGGTCGAGCATGCCCAACTGGCGCCAGGCGCGGGCGTGTTCTTCGTTGGCCGCGTGCCACTTGGCGAACTCTTCGCGCTCCAGTGGGGTGCTGGAATCGAGGGTCAATTGCCAGGCAATCGCCGCGTCCAGCACATGGGCCGGGACCGGTCTAGAACTGGCCGGGCTCATGTTGGCTCACCGTACAGCGCGATGTAGCACTGGCGGATACCCTGGGCCAGATACTGGCGTACGCGCGGGACCGACACGCCGAGTTTGTCGGCGATCTCGGCGTGGGTCAGGCCATCGAGGCGGTTATAGAGGAAAGCGGCGCGGGCCTTGGTCGACAGCTTGCCGAGCATGCGGTCGATGGCCTTGAGGTCTTCGAGGATCAGTTGCTGCTCTTCGACCGAGGGCTGTTCGCCCTCGGGGATCAGCATCAGTTCGGTCAGATACGCCTGTTCCAGCGCGGCCCGGCGGAAGTAGTCGAACAGCAACCCTTTGGCGATCGCCACCAGAAACGCCCGGGGTTCGCGGGGTGTCAGCAACTCGTCGCGGCCGAGCAGGCGGACGAAGGTGTCCTGGCTCAGGTCTTCGGCGCGTTGCGGGCAAGCCACGTTGCGCCGCAGCCAGGCCAGCAGCCAGCCGCGGTGGTCGCGATACAACGCACCGACGAGCTCACTGTGAGGGCTTTGGGCTGAAGACACGACGACACCGACTGGGAAGTGTTAACTAACGAGAATTGTTCGCGATTGTGGCAGAGGTGGGAATGGTTAGCAATTGGCCACCGGTCGGGTTGTCGGGCGAAAACCCGATTCAGAACGAATGCGTCTGCTGTCGGCGTTTCCACTGACTCAAGCGTTGCTGCAGATTCAGCGGACTGTGGATCTGCTGCTGGCGTGCCCGGCTGAACAGGATCAGCGCCAGTTCCGCCGTGGCCAGAGCATCGGCGCTCGCATGGTGACGTTCGAACACTTCGAGCTTGAACCAGTCGATCCACTCGTCCAGCCCCGCCTCGCGAATGTGCGCCTGCGGGCAAACCAGCGGGGCGATCTGCGCCACATCGAGGAACACCGTCTGCAACTTGTGCCCCAGATGTTCCTTCAATGCGCGCCCGAGCATGTGCTGGTCGAAGGAGGCGTGAAACGCCAGCACCGGACTGTCGCCGATAAACTCCAGCAGCTCGACCAGGGCTTCGGTGGGCTCGCTGCCGGCGGCAATCGCGCTCGGTGCCAGACCGTGAATCAGCACGCTCGGGCCGAGTTTCAGCTCGCGGCATTGCAGGGTGCGTTCGAACTGCTGACTGAAGTCGATCGCTCCGTCCTCGATCACCACCGCGCCGATCGACAGCACCCGGTCCTTGTTCAGGTTCAGCCCGGTGGTTTCCAGGTCCAGCACCACCCAACGCTGTTCGCGCAGGCTGCACTCGCGCAGCTCGCCGATGGCCGGCAGTTTCGTCAGGCGTTGTTGCAGGTCGTGCGGCACAACGGGGCTGGCCGGGCGCAGCCACGAAAACAGGCTCATAGCTGATACCGCAAGGTCAGGCTGCTTTGCAGGCGCTGGGCCTGGCGCAGGGATTCACGCAGGATGCGCCGGTCCAGATGATTGAGGCTGTCGGGATCGACCCGGTTCGAGTACGGCTGGTTTTCCCGGGTCTGCAGTTGATGCTGCTGCATGCGCGTCTGCTGGATGAAGTGGTAGGCCTCTTCGTACGCGGCGCCATCCAGCCGGTCGATGACTTCTTTATCCACCAGTTGGCGAAAGCGTTCGAGGGTGTTGTTGGCGTCGATGCCATGGGCCAGTGCGAGCAAACGTGCGCCGTCGACAAAGGGTGTCAGGCCCTGGATTTTCAGGTCCAGCGTGGCTTTCTCGCCGTTCTTGCGGGTCAGCACGAACTCACGGAATCGCCCAACCGGCGGACGGTTGCGCAAGGCGTTCTCGGCCATCATCCGCTGGAACAGACGATTGTCGCCGACCTGATCGAGAATCCCGCGGCGCAATTGCTCGCAGCCCTGTTCATCACCCCAGACCACGCGCAGGTCGAAATAGATGCTGGAGCCCAGCAGGTTCTCCGGCGTCGCCTCGCGAATGAACGCGGCAAAGCGTCGGGCCCATTCGGCGCGGGACAGGCACAGCTGTGGATTGCCGGCCATGACGTTGCCCTTGCACAGGGTGAAACCGCATTGCGCCAGGCTGGTATTGATCTGCTGGGCGATGGGCAGCAGCTTGCCGCGAATCTCCGCCGCATGGGCCGCATCCCGCGCGTCGAACAGAATGCCGTTGTCCTGATCGGTGTGCAGAGTCTGCTCGCGCCGGCCTTCGCTGCCGAAGCACAGCCAACTGAACGGTACGCCGGGGTCGCCTTTTTCGGCGAGGGTCAGTTCGATTACCCGGCACACGGTGTGATCGTTGAGCAGGGTGATGATGTGGGTGATCTGGGTCGACGAGGCACCGTGAGCCAGCATGCGCTCCACCAGTTGGCCGATCTCGCCGCGCAGGGTCACCAGTTGTTCGACCCGTTGGGCGCTGCGAATGGTCCGCGCCAGGTGCACCAGATCGACCCGTTGCAGCGAGAACAGATCCCGTTCGGAAACCACGCCGCACAGGCGTCGATCCTTGACCAGACACACGTGGGCGATATGCCGCTCGGTCATGGCAATCGCCGCGTCGAAGGCGCTGTGATCCGGCGACAGATGGAACGGCGAGCGGGTCATGTGCCGTTCGATCGGCTCGCTGAAATCATCAACCCCTTCAGCCACGACATGGCGCAGGTCGCGCAGGGTGAAAATCCCCAGCGGGGCCTTTTGCTCGTCCACCGCGACGATGCTGCCGACCTGTTGTTCGTGCATCAACTTCACCGCTTCGCGCAGTGGGGTGGAGGGGTTGCAGGTCACCGGATGGCGCATGGCCAATTCGCCGAGACGGGTGTTCAGCGAGTATTGGGTGCCGAGGGTTTCCACGGCTTTCTGCTGGACTTGCTGATTGACCTGATCGAGCAGGCTGCTGACTCCGCGCAGGGCGAAGTCGCGGAAGGTGCTGGAAAGGGCGAACAGCTTGATGAACGCCAGTTTGTTCAGTTGCAGGCAGAAGGTGTCTTCGCCGGCCAGGTGTTCGGTGCGGGTCGCCCGTTCGCCGAGCAGCGCAGCGAGGGGAAAACACTCGCCGGTGGTGATTTCAAACGTGGTTTCGGTGCCGCCCTTGGCCGTGTGCGGACGCTCGCCGACCACTCGGCCCTGCTTGACGATATAGAAATGTTCGACCGGCCCGTCGGCGGGTTTGATGATGCTTTCGCCCTGACCGTAGAAGCGCAGCTGGCATTGCTCCACCAGATAGGCCAGGTGGGCATGTTCCATTTGATTGAAAGGGGGGAAGCGCTGGAGGAATTGCAAAGTGCCCTGAATGTTCTGCAACACCGCGGTTTTCCCTGCCTGGGTGAAGGCGTCCGCTTTACTCATAACCATTACCGCAGTCTTTTTCGAATTGTTGTTGTCGGATCGTTGCAGCCATGGTCGACCCCATCGCGCGGGGTGCCCATTGGACGTAAGTCTAGGTTGGGCATGCCGTTGGGGAATTTTCGGATATGCCCTACAAAATCAGTCGGAAATTCTTCGGTTCGCCCCTTGGAAAAAAATCCGACGAAGTGCACATTGAAGCTCTGCCCAGCGATGTCTGACCACTGTGCCAGGGGATCGAATTGAAAACGTAGAGAACGCCATGTCCGACCACGATATTTTGAGCGACGCCGAGCGCGAAGCGCTCAGCGCTGTAATGCTCGAACCCGATCTGCCACCGCAGCGCGTATTGATCGTCGATGACGACAAGGACGCCCGGGAACTGTTGTCGGAGATTCTCGGGTTGGACGGTATTCGTTGCATGACCGCGGCCAGCGGTGAGTCCGCGCTGAAGATGCTCGAGGAAAGGCCCTCCATCGGCCTGGTGATCACCGATCTGCGGATGGGCAATGTCGATGGCCTGGACCTGATTCGTCAGGTGCGTGAATCGGTACGGGCGGCGATGCCGATCATCATTGTTTCGGGCGATGCCGACGTGAAGGACGCGATCGCGGCGATGCATTTGAGCGTGGTGGATTTCCTGCTCAAACCGATCGATACCGCCAAATTGCTCGGTCTCGTCAGACATGAGTTGGGCATCGAGCCCTAGCCATCCAGCGCAAACAAAAAAGCCCTGATCGAAAGATCAGGGCTTTTTCATGTCCGGCATCCGCGCAGGTTACAGGCCGTTGGCAGCCTTGAACTCGCGACGACGACGGTGCAGGACCGGCTCGGTGTAGCCGTTCGGCTGTTTGGTGCCCTCGATCACCAGTTCGACTGCCGCCTGGAAGGCGATGTTGCTGTCGAAGTTCGGGGCCAGCGGGCGGTACAGCGGGTCGTTGGCGTTCTGACGGTCTACCACCGGCGCCATGCGCTTGAGGCTTTCCATCACTTGCGCTTCGGTCACGACACCGTGACGCAGCCAGTTGGCGATGTGCTGGCTGGAGATACGCAGCGTCGCACGGTCTTCCATCAGGCCGACGTCGTTGATGTCAGGCACTTTCGAGCAGCCCACGCCCTGATCGATCCAGCGCACCACGTAACCGAGAATGCCCTGGGCGTTGTTGTCCAGTTCGTTCTTGATCTGCTCCGGGGTCCAGTTCGGGTTGACCGCCAGCGGGATGGTCAGGATGTCATCGACCGAAGCGCGGGCGCGTTTGGCCAGCTCGGCCTGACGGGCGAACACGTCGACCTTGTGGTAGTGCAGCGCGTGCAGCGCAGCGGCGGTCGGCGACGGAACCCAGGCGGTGTTGGCGCCGGCCATCGGGTGAGCGATTTTCTGTTCGAGCATCGCCGCCATCAGGTCGGGCATCGCCCACATGCCTTTACCGATTTGCGCACGACCTTGCAGGCCGGTGCTCAGACCGATATCGACGTTCCAGTTTTCGTAGGCGCCGATCCACTTCTCGGCCTTCATGTCAGCCTTGCGAACCACCGGGCCGGCTTCCATGGAGGTGTGGATTTCGTCGCCGGTGCGGTCGAGGAAACCGGTGTTGATGAACACCACGCGCTCGCTGGCAGCCTGGATGCAGGCCTTGAGGTTGACCGTGGTACGGCGTTCCTCGTCCATGATCCCGACTTTCAGGGTGTTGCGTTTGAGGCCCAGTACGTCTTCGATGCGACCGAACAGCTCGTTGGTGAACGCCGCTTCTTCCGGGCCGTGCATCTTCGGCTTGACGATGTAGACGGAACCGGTGCGGGTGTTCTTGCGCGAAGTGTTGCCGTTCAGGTTGTGCATCGCCGCGAGGCAAGTCACCAGACCGTCGAGGATGCCTTCCGGCACTTCGTTGCCGTGCTTGTCGAGGATCGCGTCGATGGTCATCAGGTGGCCGACGTTGCGCACGAACAGCAGCGAGCGGCCGTGCAGGGTCAGTTCGCTACCGTCGACCTTGGTGTAGGTACGATCCGGGTTCATGGTGCGGGTGAAGGTCTGGCCGCCCTTGGACACGGATTCCGCCAGGTCGCCTTTCATCAGGCCCAGCCAGTTGCGGTAAATCACCACTTTGTCGTCGGCATCGACAGCAGCCACGGAGTCTTCGCAGTCCATGATGGTGGTCAGGGCCGCTTCCATCAGGATGTCTTTGACGCCGGCGGCATCGGTCTGGCCGACCGGGGTGCTGGCGTCGATCTGGATTTCGAAGTGCAGGCCGTTGTTCTTCAGCAGGATCGCGATCGGCGCATTGGCGTCGCCCTGGAAACCGATCAGCTGTGCGTCGTTGCGCAGGCCGCTGGTGCTGCCGCCCTTGAGGGTGACGACCAGTTTGCCGCCAGCGATCTTGTAGCCGGTGGAATCGACGTGAGAGCCGGTCGCCAGTGGCGCGGCTTCGTCGAGAAATGCACGGGCGAAGGCGATGACTTTGTCGCCACGCACCTTGTTGTAGCCTTTGCCTTTTTCCGCGCCGCCGGCTTCGCTGATGGCATCGGTGCCATACAGGGCGTCGTACAGCGAACCCCAGCGGGCGTTCGAGGCGTTGAGGGCGAAGCGGGCGTTCATCACCGGCACCACGAGTTGCGGGCCGGCGGTACGGGCGATTTCGTCATCGACGTTTTGCGTCGTTGCCTGGAAATCAGCCGCTTCTGGCAGCAGATAACCGATCTCTTGCAGGAAGGCTTTATAGGCCACGGCGTCGTGGGGCTGACCGGCACGGCTCTGGTGCCAGCCATCGATACGAGCCTGGAAGTCATCGCGTTTGGCGAGTAGGGCTTTGTTCTTCGGCGCCAGGTCGTGAATGACCTTGTCGGCACCTTCCCAGAATTTGTCGGCGGTGAGGCCGGTACCGGGAATGGCTTCGTTGTTCACGAAGTCGAACAGGACTTTGGCGACCTGCAGGCCACCGACTTGAACGTGTTCAGTCATTGCTTGCCTCACTCTGCTCAGCTATTTCGCTTTTCAGCTCGTCAATTTAACAATGAAGCCTCTGGCCATTTAAACCACAAACCCCTCGACCAGTACATGCCATCGCTGGCGGCTGGGCTGGGACCAATCAACGGCTTGGGGGCCTTGCTGACGGGGCTTTCAGGGTTGCGAACGTGCCTTGGGCAGACATCGATCCAGCGTTATGTAGTGCGCGCTGCGGCATACTACATGATGAGTTGCGGTTGTGAAAATCGGACTAATTACGTCGTTCTGCGACCCCATGACGCATTGCGGTCACGGCGCGGAACTGGATGTTCTCAAAAAACCAATGGATTGTTCCAGTTAAATATAAAAAGTTGTACACGATTTGTGACTTCGAGCGTCTGAGGCGTCTGTGGAACGCTTGCCTATACTTGCTTTTCTATAACAAAAGTCATGACAAGAGGGCTGCGCCATGGATCACCTCGTACTCACCGTCTTCGCACCGGACAAGCCCGGGCAGGTCGAGCGCATCGCCCAATGCATTGCCGAACACGGCGGCAACTGGCTGGAAAGCCGCCTGTCACGGATGGCCGGGCAGTTCGCCGGGATCCTGCGGGTGGGCGTGCCGGCGGAGGCTTACGACGAATTAGTCGATGCCTTACAAGCACTGTCGGCTCAGGGCATTCGCGTGTTGGTGGCGGAAAGCGGTATCGAACAGGCCTGCACCTGGAAACCGATCGCCATGGAACTGGTGGGCAATGATCGTCCCGGTATCGTGCGCGACATTACCCGGTTGCTGAGCGAGCAGGGCGTCAACCTCGAACGGCTGGTGACCGAAGTGCGCCCGGCGCCGATGAGCAGTGAACCGCTGTTCCACGCCGAGGCGATTCTGGCGGTGCCGCTGACCCTGTCGCTGGACGTGCTGCAATCGCGTCTGGAAACCCTGGCCGATGACTTGATGGTGGAACTGGTGCTGCGCACTGATCCATGAGAACGGAATGGGTTATCCAGTTTTAGCGTGCACCTGCCTGTGGATAACCTGTAGAGACCGAGCGCCAGGCCACGTCCGCCGTGGCCTGGCGAAGATTGATCAAAAAACCGCCAGCATTCAGTGACTTGCACACAAACGGCGGGGATCACGCTGTGGATAACCTTGGGAAGGAACGATACAGGCCACGAGAACCGTGGCCTGTGGAGGTTTGTGCGTTTTTTGATCAGCTGCGCCGGCGCAAGCTCATCCATGCATCGACGCTGTACACCGCCAGACCGGCCCAGATAAACATGAAGGCGATCAGCGTGCTGGACGACAAGTGCTCGCCGAACAGCAGCACGGCTTGCAGCAGTACCAACGTCGGCGCCAGGTATTGCAGGAAACCGAGGGTGGTGTAGGGCAGATGCCGCGCGGCCGCGTTGAAGCACACCAGCGGCACCAGCGTCACCGGGCCGGCCGCCACCAGCCACCAGGCTTGGGAGGTGGTCCAGAACTCGGCCTGGGCGCTGGTGGCGGTCGGATTGAACAGCAGCCACGCGAGGGCGATCGGCACCAGCATCCAGGTTTCCACCACCAGCCCCGGCAACGCCTTGACCGGCGCCTGCTTGCGGATCAGCCCGTAGAAACCGAAGGTCAGCGCCAGCACCAGCGATACCCACGGCAGACTGCCGACCTGCCACACCTGCTGCGCAACACCGACCGCCGCCAGACCAACCGCCAGCCACTGCATGCGCCGCAAGCGTTCGCCGAGGATCAGCATGCCCAGCAGCACGTTCACCAGTGGGTTGATGTAGTAACCGAGGCTCGCTTCCAGCATCCGGCCGTTGTTCACCGACCACACGTAGGTCAGCCAGTTGGCCGCGATCAAGGTGCCGCTGAGCGCAAGAATCGCCAGGCGTTTCGGGTTGTCGCGCAGCTCCTGCCACCAGCCGGGATGCTTCCACACCAGCAACAGCAGCGCGCCGAACAGTGCCGACCACAGCACCCGGTGAATGATGATTTCCACCGCCGGCACTTCGGCGATGGCTTTGAAGTAGAGCGGGAACAGTCCCCAGATGATGTAGGCGCTCAGGCCCAGAATGTACCCGCGACGCGGGTTGGCGGCTTGCATGCAGAATCCTTGCTTAGGCAGCTAACAAAGCAGCGATTGTACGGGCAGTTGTATAGACGTGTCGTGTCAGAAAAGCTTCAACGGCTCTTCGTTCAACGCCGCCAGTTGCTCGCGCAACGCCAGCACCTGATCGCCCCAATACCGCTCGCTGCCGAACCACGGAAAGCTGCGGGGGAACGCCGGATCGTCCCAGCGCCGGGCCAGCCAGGCGCTGTAATGCATCAGGCGCAGGGCGCGCAGCGGTTCGATCAGCGCCAGTTCGCGCGGGTCGAAGTCATGGAATTCGTTGTAGCCGTCCATCAATTCCGACAGCTGCCCGAGACAATCCTGACGGTCGCCGGCGAGCATCATCCAGATGTCCTGCACCGCCGGGCCCATGCGGCAGTCGTCGAGGTCGACGATGTGGAACATCTCGTCGCGGCACATCATGTTGCCGGGGTGGCAGTCGCCGTGCATGCGGATGTTCTGGTGCGGCGTGCTGGCGTAGACGTCTTCCACGCGCTTGAGCAGGTCGCGGGCGACGGACTCGTAGGCCGGCAGCAGGCTCTTGGGAATGAAGTTGCCTTCCAGCAGGGTGGCCAGCGAGTCATGGCCGAAGTTCTTCACCGCCAGCGCTTCGCGGTGCTCGAACGGTTTGGTGCCGCCGACCGCGTGCATGCGCCCGAGCAACTGGCCGAGGCGATACAGCTGATCGAGATTGCCCGGCTCCGGCGCCCGGCCACCGCGACGGGGAAACAGGGTGAAACGGAAACCGGCGTGTTCGTGCAGGGTTTCGCCGTTGTGGATCAGTGGCGCCACCACCGGGATCTCGACGTCGGCCAGTTCGAAGGTGAACTGGTGTTCTTCGAGAATGGCTTCGTTGGTCCAGCGCTGCGGGCGATAGAACTTGGCGATCAGCGGTTCCGAGTCTTCGATGCCGACCTGATAGACGCGGTTTTCATAACTGTTGAGCGCCAGAATGCGCGCGTCGCTCAGGAAGCCGATGCTTTCGACGGCATCGAGCACGAGGTCTGGGGTAAGGGTTTCAAACGGGTGGGCCATGCTGACTCCTGCGCGCAGCAGGCTGCCGCGTCCGGCTCAGCATGGTAGCGCAGACGGGCTGTCTTGAGTGGGATCGTTCCCGTGCAGTGCACGGGAACGATCAGAGCTTCGCCCGATCAGGCGCCGACGATCCCGCCATCCTCACGGGTAATCGCCATCACCGATGACCGAGGCTTGCCGTTCGGCAGGTGCTCGGGGAAGGTCGAACCGCCGTTCTCGCCCGGGTGCTGAATCCCGACGAACAGGGTTTTCTGATCCGGCGAGAAGCTGATCCCGGTGACTTCACAGCCGATCGGCCCGACCATGAACCGGCGAATTTCCCCGGTTGCAGGATCGGCGCAGAGCATCTGGTTGTTGCCCATCCCGGCGAAATCACCGGCGTTGCTCGAGTCGCCGTCGGTGAGAATCCACAACCGTCCGGCCTTGTCGAAACCGAGGCCATCGGGGCTGTTGAACATGTTTTGCGGGGTGATATTCGACGAGCCGCCCTTCGGCGTACCGGCGTGGACGCCCGGGTTGCCGGCGACCACGAACAGATCCCAGGCGAAAGTTTTCGCCGCGTGATCGTCGCGGTCGGTGCGCCAGCGCAGGATCTGTCCGTAGACGTTTTTCTCGCGCGGGTTCGGCCCGCCCACCGGTTGGCCGTCTTCGCCGCGCTTGGCGTTGTTGGTCAGGGTGCAATAGACCTGGCCGTCTTTCGGGCTGACCACGATCCACTCCGGACGGTCCATGCGCGTGGCGCCGACCACGCTGGCGGCGAGACGCGCGTGAATCAGCACTTCGGCCTGATCGGCGAAACCGCTGCTGGCGTCAATGCCGTTCTTGCCGTGGGTCAGTTCGATCCACTGGCCCTGGCCTTTCGGGTGATCCGGATTGCCGTCGCCGGCATCGAACCTGGCGACGTACAGCGTGCCGTGATCGAGGATGTCGCGGTTGGCCTTGGCGTTGCGGTGATTGATCTTGTCGCGGCTGACGAATTTGTAGATGAACTCGCCGCGTTCATCGTCGCCCATGTAAACCACGGCGCGACCGTCGTCGGTCTCGGCCAGTGCGGCGTTTTCATGTTTGAAGCGGCCCAGCGCAGTGCGTTTGACCGGGGTCGATTGCGGGTCGAACGGGTCGATCTCCACGACCCAGCCGTGACGGTTGAGTTCGTTGGGGTTCTTGGCCATGTCGAAGCGCGGATCGTGAGGGTGCCAGTTGATCTCTTTGCTGGTGGCGACCACGCCGTAGCGTTTCTGCGCCGGGTCGAACTGTTGCTGGGCGTTGCTGCTGCCGAAGCAGTCGGTGAAGTTCTCTTCGCAGGTCAGATAAGTGCCCCACGGTGTCTTGCCGTTGGCGCAGTTCTGGAAGGTACCGAGGACTTTTTTGCCGTGCTTGTCGGCGCTGGTTTTCAGCAATTCGTGGCCGGCAGCCGGGCCGCTGAGGCGGATCGGCGTGTTGCCGTGGATGCGTCGGTTGTAGCGCGAACCCTGAACGAACTGCCACTGGCCGTTCTTGCGCTGCACTTCGATCACCGACACGCCTTCGCAGGCCAGGGCCTTGCGCACGTCTTCGGCCGACTGCGGCATGCCGCCGTGCGGATAGAGGTAGCGGTAGTTGGTGTATTCGTTGTTGATCGCCATCAACGCGCGGTTTTTCTCGCCCGGGAATTCGAACAGGCTCATGCCGTCGTTGTTGTCGCCGAATTGCACTTCCTGTGCAGCCGCGGTGCCATTGCCGCTCGGGTCGAAGGCCGGGCCGTTCTTGTGCAGCGGTTGACCCCAGCTGATCAGCACCGACGACTTGTAGCCTTTGGGCAGGCTGATGGTGTCAGTGGTGGCGGCTGGAATGCTGTCGAAGCCGAGCAGACGGCTGTTGCCGGCGCTGACACTGGCGGCCAGCACGCTGCGACTCAGCAGGTTGCCGCCGAGGAACATCGCCGCGCCGCACAGCGCGCCGGCGCTGATGAAACCGCGACGGCTCAGGCCGACCATTTTTTCCAGGTCTGTGGATTGGTTTTCTTCTAATAGGCTCACATCAGGCTCCCTGCATGGTTTTGGCAGCCACCTTAATGCGGGTCGATGACGCTTTCGTTGCAGTGCTGTTTAGAGCGGTGTGCCCAGCAGCACATTGGATGGCGAGAACTGCACCTGCACCGGTTGCTCGACCTTCAGACCACGGCTGCGCAAGTCCAGCGGTTCGGCCAGCGCGCACAGGGTCTGGCCGTTGGGCAGCGCGATGCGCACTTCGCTCGGGCCGTCTGCGGCGTCGAGAATCGCCTCGATCCGACCGTTCAACAGGTTGTGGCCGACGGCAGGCGTGGCCTGTGGCGCGAGCAGTTCGAGCCAGCCGGCCTTGATCAGCGCCACCACTTCGGTGCCCGGTTGCAGTTCCAGATGGACGGTGCTGTCGTGGGTGATCTGCGCGTCGATCGACAGGCCTTCAGCCAGTTCGAGGCGGATCAGGTCGTTGCGGCCCTGACCTTCGATCAGCACGACTTTGCCGTGCAGCTGGTTGCGTGCGCTGGTCCTGAGCATCAGCCGACCGAGCAGATCCAGATCGCTGGCATCCTCGGCCGCCTCCAGTACCTGGGCCTGCAAGGCTTGCAGCTTTTGATAGAGGCGCAGCACTCGCTCGCCCTCGCTCGACAGTTTGGCTCCGCCACCGCCCTTGCCGCCTACCGCGCGCTCGACCAGAGGCTTTTGCGCGAGGTTGTTCAGCTCATCGATGGCATCCCACGCCGCCTTGTAACTCAGGCCGGCGCTCTTCGCGGCGCGGGTGATCGAACCCTGTTCGGCGATGTGTTGCAGCAAGGCGATGCGCTGCGGACGGCGGACGATGTGCTGGGACAACAGACTGGGCAGGGACATGGCGGACGCTTTGTACTGAAGGGTTGAGTGAGGACGTTGGCGACTCGTGGCGTATCCGTCAAGCCGCGTCGCCGGGTTTTGGCGTGCGGGCCAGGCAGTACACATCCACCCGCGCGGCGCCGGCGTCCATCAGCAAACGGGCCAGCGCCTGGGCGGTGGCACCGGTGGTCAGCACGTCGTCGACCAGGGCCAGGTGCCGGCCTTTCACCTGGGCATCGGGGCTCAAGGCGAAGGCGTATCGCAGATTGTGTTTCCGCGCCTTGGCGTTCAGCGCCTGCTGGGCGTCAGTATCCTGCACCCGCAAAAGACTGTGTTCCTCGCAAGGCAGGTCGAGTGACTTGCCCAGCCACTGCGCGAGCATCGCCGCTTGGTTGAAGCCGCGCTGGCGCAAGCGTTTCGGCGCAAGCGGCACCGGTAGCAGGGCGTCCGGGCGAGGCAGGTCTTCTTCGAAGCGATGTTGCAGAAACTCGCCGAGAACGTCGGCGAGCAAGTGGCCAAGCGGCCATTTGGCGTTGTGCTTGAAACGGGTGATCAGGGTGTCCACCGGAAAACCGTAAATCCAGGGCACGGCCACCTGTTCGAAGGCCGGTGGATCCTGCAGGCAGCCACCACAGGTCAGGCCGGCGGCGAGGGGCAGGGCGCAGGTCAGGCATTGATCGCCCAACCACGGCAAATCGGTTTCGCAGGCGGTGCAGATCGGGATTTGCGCGTCTGCCGGTTCGTCGCACAACAAGCAGTTCTGTTTGTTTTTTAACCAGATGTAAACCGGCCTTTCGTAGCGTGGTTGACAGCGCATGACTCTTCCTTAAATATGCCGAACATCCGTGTCGTGCCTGTGGGTATTCCGTTTCCCCAGGCGCCAGCCAAGCATAACCAAGGAAACGCCCATGAGCGCCAGCACCACTGCCACCCTGCGTCACGACTGGACTTTGACCGAAGTCAAAGCACTCTTCGTTCAGCCATTCAACGACTTGCTGTTCCAGGCGCAGACGGTGCACCGCGCGCATTTCGACGCCAACCGCGTTCAGGTTTCCACCCTGTTGTCGATCAAGACCGGGGCCTGTCCGGAAGATTGCAAATATTGTCCGCAGTCCGGTCACTACAACACCGGGCTGGAAAAAGAAAAGCTCATGGAAGTGCAGAAAGTCCTCGAAGAGGCTGCCCGCGCCAAGGCCATCGGTTCGACCCGATTCTGCATGGGCGCGGCGTGGAAGCACCCGTCGGCCAAGGACATGCCTTACGTGCTGAAGATGGTCGAAGGCGTGAAGGCCATGGGCCTGGAAACCTGCATGACCCTCGGCCGTCTCGATCAGGACCAGACCGAAGCCCTGGCCAAGGCCGGGCTCGACTACTACAACCATAACCTCGATACCTCGCCGGAGTTCTACGGCAGCATCATCACCACCCGCACCTATGCCGAGCGTCTGCAGACCCTGGCCTATGTGCGCGATGCGGGGATGAAAATCTGCTCCGGCGGCATCCTCGGCATGGGCGAGTCCCTCGATGACCGCGCCAACCTGCTGATCCAGCTGGCCAACCTGCCGGAGCATCCGGAGTCGGTGCCGATCAACATGCTGGTGAAAGTGGCCGGCACGCCGCTGGAAAACGCCGACGACATCGATCCGTTCGATTTCATCCGCATGCTCGCCGTGGCGCGCATCCTCATGCCGCAATCCCACGTGCGCTTGTCCGCCGGTCGCGAAGCGATGAACGAGCAGATGCAGGCCCTGGCATTCTTCGCCGGTGCCAACTCGATCTTCTACGGCGACAAGCTGCTGACCACCGCCAACCCGCAGGCCGACAAGGACATGCAACTGTTCGCGCGCCTGGGCATTCAGCCGGAAGCCCGCGAAGAGCATGCCGACGAAGTCCACCAGGCCGCCATCGAGCAGGCGCTGGTGGAGCAGAAGAGCAGCGAGCAGTTCTATAACGCGGCGGTCTGAAACTCGCCCCGATTTGCTGAAGGAACACTCCCCTGTGGGAGCTGGCTTGCCAGCGATAGCGGACTGACAGTCGACACTGATGTTGAATGTGGCGCCGCCATCGCTGGCAAGCCAGCTCCCACAAGGTCGGTGTCCATCCTGATTCATGTGATTTGACTGTTCGAGGCTTGCATGTCTTTCGATCTCGCCGCACGCCTTGCTGCCCGTCGTGCCGAAAATCTCTACCGCCAGCGACCGCTGCTTGAAAGCCCGCAAGGGCCGCAAGTGGTGGTCGACGGTCAGCCGTTGCTGGCGTTCTGCAACAACGATTACCTGGGCCTGGCCAACCATCCGCAAGTGATCGAAGCCTGGCGCGCCGGTGCCTCGAAGTGGGGCATCGGTGGCGGTGCTTCGCATCTGGTGATCGGCCACAGCGGCCCGCATCACGAATTGGAAGAAGCCCTGGCTGACCTCACCGGACGGCCGCGTGCGCTGTTGTTCACCACCGGTTACATGGCTAACCTCGGCGCGGTCACGGCGCTGGTCGGGCAGGGCGACACGGTGCTGGAAGACCGGCTCAACCATGCCTCGTTACTGGATGCCGGATTGTTGTCCGGCGCGCGCTTCAATCGTTATCTGCACAACGACGCCGACAGCCTCGCCAAGCGCCTGGAGAAAGCCACCGGCAATACACTGGTAGTCACTGACGGCGTGTTCAGCATGGACGGCGACCTTGCCGATCTGCCGGCGCTGGCCCGGGAAGCCAAGGCCAAAGGCGCGTGGCTGATGGTCGATGACGCTCACGGTTTCGGCCCGCTGGGGGCGAACGGTGGCGGGATCGTCGAGCATTTCGGCTTGAGCCAGGAGGATGTGCCGGTACTGGTCGGCACCCTCGGCAAAGCGTTCGGCACGGCGGGTGCGTTCGTCGCGGGCAGTGAAGAGCTGATCGAAAGTCTGATCCAGTTCGCCCGCCCGTACATCTACACCACCAGCCAGCCGCCGGCGCTGGCCTGCGCAACGTTGAAAAGTCTGGAACTGCTGCGCAGCGAACACTGGCGTCGCGAGCATTTGCAGACGCTGATCCGCCAGTTCCGCCACGGCGCTGAGCAGATCGGTCTGGAGCTGATGGACAGCTTCACGCCGATCCAGCCGATCCTGATCGGCGATGCCGGTCGCGCCGTGCGTCTATCGCAGATGCTGCGCGAGCGTGGGTTGATGGTCACCGCAATCCGGCCGCCGACCGTGCCTGCCGGCAGTGCGCGGTTGCGGGTCACGCTGACCGCCGCCCACAGCGAGGCACAGGTGCAGCTATTGTTAGAAGGACTGGCCGATTGCTTTGCTCAACTGACGTCGGAGCCAAGCCATGCGTGATCGCCTGATTCTGTTACCGGGTTGGGGGCTCGGCGTTTCGCCGCTGGAGCCGCTGGCCGCTGCACTGCGCGGACTCGACGAGCACCTGCAGGTCGACATCGAGCCGCTGCCGGAGCTGGACTCCAGCGATCTGAACGACTGGCTCGACGAGCTCGATGAGCGCGTCCCCGAAGATGCCTGGCTCGGCGGCTGGTCACTGGGCGGCATGCTCGCGTCCGAGCTGGCGGCCCGGCGTGGCGAACATTGCTGCGGCTTGCTGACCCTGGCGAGCAATCCTTCGTTTGTCGCCCATGAACAATGGCCGAGCGCGATGCCCGGCGAGACCTTCGATGCGTTTCTGGCCGGCTGCAGCGCCGACCCGCGCACGACCCTCAAGCGATTCTCGCTGCTGTGCGCCCAGGGCGCGCAAGACGCGCGCGGCTTGTCGCGGCTCTTGCTCGGCGGCGCGCCGAATACCTCGCCGGCCGCTTTGATGGCCGGTCTGGAGTTGTTGGCGCAGATCGATACGCGGGAAGCGTTGCAGGCGTTTCGTGGCCCGCAATTGCATCTGTTTGGCGGGCTGGACGGGCTGGTGCCGGCGGAGGCCGCGGGCGAGTTGTTCGCCTTGCTGGCAGATGTCGAAGTTGGTCTGATCGAGCAGGCCAGCCATGCGTTTCTTCTGGAAGACCCCCACGGTGTGGCGGGTGCGATCCAGGCGTTTTTGAGTGAGTGCGGTGATGACTGATTTGTCTGTTGCGGCGTTGCCCGGCGGCTTGCCTGACAAGCGCCAGGTCGCAGCTTCTTTTTCTCGCGCAGCGGCCAGCTACGACAGCGTCGCCGAGTTGCAGCGCGATGTCGGTACGCAGTTGATGAATCGCTTGCCGGTGGATTTTCGGCCGGCACGCTGGCTGGATCTGGGCTGCGGCACCGGGTATTTCACCCGGGTACTGGCCGAGCGATTTGGTGAGGGGCTGGCGCTGGATATCGCCGAGGGCATGCTCAATCACGCGCGGCCGTTGGGCGGGGCCACACACTTCATTGCTGGCGATGCCGAACGTTTGCCGTTGCAGGATTCGACGTGTGATCTGATCTTCTCCAGCCTCGCCGTGCAGTGGTGCGCAGACTTCGAAGCGGTGCTCGGCGAAGCGTTTCGGGTGCTGAAACCGGGGGGGATTTTCGCGTTTGCTAGTCTTTGTGTAGGGACGCTGTACGAATTGCGCGACAGCTGGCGTCAGGTCGATGGCCTGGTGCACGTCAACCGCTTCCGCGAGTTCGCCCGCTATGAGCAATTGTGCGCGGCCAGTGGTTTGCGTACGGCCAGTCTGGAGAATCGGCCGCATGTGCTGCATTACCCGGATGTGCGCAGCCTGACCCACGAACTCAAGGCACTGGGCGCGCATAACCTGAACCCTGGCCGGCCGGGTGGATTGACCGGGCGGGCGCGGATTCTGGGGCTGGTCGAGGCTTACGAGCAGTTCCGTCAGCCTCAAGGGCTGCCAGCGACCTATCAGGTGGTCTACGCCGTGTTGGAGAAACCCTTATGAGCGCAGCCTATTTCATCACCGGAACCGACACTGACGTCGGCAAGACCACCGTTGCCGCCGGGTTGCTGCACGCTGCGCGGTCGGCAGGATTGAGCACGGCAGCGGGCAAACCGGTGGCGTCCGGTTGTGTGGTGACGCCCAGAGGTTTGCGCAATTCCGACGCGCTGGCGTTGCAGGCCGAATGCTCCTTGCCGCTGACCTATCAACAGGTCAACCCGGTGGCGTTCGAGCCGGCCATCGCGCCGCATCTGGCAGCGCGTGAGGCGGGTGTGGCGCTGACCGTGCAATCGTTGCTGGCGCCGATGCGCGAGATTCTGGCCATGAACGCCGACTTCACGCTGATCGAAGGCGCGGGCGGTTGGCGGGTGCCGTTGGCGGATCAGGACAATCTGTCGGATCTGGCGATTGCGCTGAAGCTGCCGGTGATTCTGGTGGTCGGTGTGCGCCTGGGTTGCATCAGCCACGCGCTGTTGACTGCCGAGGCAATTGCCCGGGACGGGCTGCAACTGGCGGGATGGGTGGCGAACATCATTGATCCGAAGACTTCGCGGCTGGAGGAAAACCTGGCGACACTGGCTGAGCGGATTCCGGCACCCTGCCTGGGGCGGGTGCCGAAACTCAAGGCGGTTAGCGCCGAAGCGGTTGCCGATCACTTGCAACTGGATCTGCTCGACTGATTTTGGCTATGGCAAGGCACTGTGCCATTAGTGTTTTTGACGGGTGTTTTTCTGGTGTGTCTGGTTCAATGGCGACCATTGATCCTTTGCAGGGATGAGAGTGACTATGGAAATTTCCGGCAACACCGCTTTCTATGCGGGGCTGAGTTCGATTCAGTCCGGGCAGAATCGCGTCGATCAGGCTGCCAGCCAGATCGCCAACAACACCATCGAACGATCGGTCACCAGCCAGTCTTCGCAAGTGCAGGTCAATCGCCTGCGCGGTGTGGACCGCGCGCAGGAGTCGGATCTGACGAGCAATATCGTCGAGCTGTCGCAGGGCAAGATCCAGGCAGAGCTGGGTGTGAAGGTGGCCAAGGCCTCCGATGAAGTATTGGGCACCTTGATCGATACCTACGCCTGAACGGTCAGGAGAGCGCCGGTGAGCGAGCCCCGGCGCACTTCGGCATTGATGTCAGCGCTTGTCAGGAACCGAGGAAACCGCAGATGCGTGGAGAGCCAAATTTATCGCTACTACTCCCGGCCACGACCACCCGACCTTTGGGTTGAATCACCACGTCAATGCAATCGCCTACCCTGTACCCACTCCAGAAAGGTTCAATGACCCCGTTTTCACTGAATCGTTGATATTCCACCATCCAGGTGTGGGCCAGTAGGGAACTACCCACCGTGACGATTTTCTGGTCTGGTTGAACGGCGATTGAATTGAAACTGATTCTGTCCTCGGAGCGCGAAATCAGTAGCGGTTTACCTGAATTGAATGCAGGGTCCAGCGCTTCGCCGTTGGCCTCGAGCCGGGTAAGCAGCCCGCGTTCCCTCTTATTGGCATCACGGCCGACGCCTGCGACCAGGATTTTATCGTCGTTCTGTATGACGATCCGGCTGACAAGGCTTACAGTGAACGTGTTGGGCTCTTGTTTTTCGGGCAGCGGCTCTTCCGCCAGTTCGATATCGGCATAACCGCCCCGACCGAAAGTGAGGTCCAAAGTCCCGGTGGTGTGGTAGCGTGCTACCCTTCTGAGTAAATTCACGTGCTGATGGCCCGCCACCACGATCTTCCCGTCAGCCTGCGTCGCAACATTGCAGACGTTACTCGGGAAACCCTGCAGATTGATATCGATGAACCCGGCACCGTCGCCAAAAGTTTCGTCCGGTTGGCCGCTGTTTTGTAGCCGATACAATCTGTTCAGCGGACTTGAGCTAATAATTTGGAAGTTTGCGGCAATGAGGATTTTTCCATCCTTTTGCAGGCACCCATCTACTAGTTTGACTCTGACCCAATTGATATCTGTTTCTGCGTCAATCGACATGACCCGATTTCCAAACACGAGGTCCGGGCTACCGTTCTGATTGAAGCGGGTGACAGCGGGCCGGGTCAAGTTGTTCTTGAAGGATTCCCCGATCACGATGATTTTTCCGCTGCCTTCTTCCAGCAGAAGGCGCGTAGGGCGCGTTTCATCGTATTGATCATATTGCCAGGTCGTTTCCTGGAATGACTCGTCCCTGGCCCCATCGACAAGGTAGCGAGCCAGTCGCATTTTTTTATCAATCGCGTAAGCCACATAAAGATTACCGTCCTTGTCAGACGCAATTGCGTTGGCAGTGCCTCTTCCTCCAATGGAAATAGCACCGTCGTCGCCAAAGCTGCGGTCGGGAAAACCTGCTGTCCTGGGCAGATTGCTGTTATCTGATTGCTGGTTCATAGCGCTTCACTCCAAACATGCGGTTGAACAATTCGTCCGCTGCTCTGCACCTTCATTTCATAGAAGCGCCGTTTTTTGCGCACCTGTCAGAAATGACAGTTCTTTGTTCATTGCGAGCCAAATGACTGACCTTGGCGGCCAGCCCTCAGCAGGCGCGCGCCTGGAGGGAACATCATGACGAACGGCAAAAGATCGACGCTTGACAAGATTTCGGCGTAAACGTATGTTTCAAACAACTGTTTGACCGTCATAACAAATCAACGCGGTCGTTCATTCCCGGTTACATCAGCAGAGGTTTATCGCTATGCCTGACTACAAGGCCCCCTTGCGTGATATTCGCTTCGTTCGTGACGAACTGCTCGGCTATGAAGCGCACTATCAGAGCCTTCCAGCGTGTGCAGAAGCAACGCCGGACATGGTTGACGCCATTCTCGAAGAGGGCGCCAAGTTTTGTGAGCAGGTGCTGGCACCGCTGAACCGCGTGGGTGACACCGAAGGCTGCACCTGGAGCGAGTCCGGCGTGAAAACCCCGACCGGCTTCAAAGAGGCCTACAAGCAATTCGTCGAAGGCGGCTGGCCGAGCCTCGCCCATGACGTCGAGCACGGCGGTCAGGGTCTGCCTGAGTCGCTGGGTCTGGCTGTCAGCGAGATGGTCGGCGAAGCCAACTGGTCGTGGGGCATGTACCCGGGCCTGTCGCACGGCGCGATGAACACCATCTCCGAGCACGGCACCCCAGAGCAGCAAGAAGCCTATCTGACCAAACTGGTCTCCGGCGAATGGACCGGCACCATGTGCCTGACCGAACCGCACTGCGGCACCGACCTGGGCATGCTGCGCACCAAGGCCGAACCTCAGGCCGACGGTTCCTACAAGGTTTCCGGCACCAAGATCTTCATCTCGGCCGGTGAACACGACATGGCCGACAACATCGTCCACATCGTACTGGCCCGCCTGCCGGACGCACCGGCCGGCACCAAGGGCATCTCGCTGTTCATCGTTCCCAAGTTCCTGCCGAACGCCGACGGCACCGTCGGTGCACGCAACGCCGTGACCTGCGGTTCGATCGAACACAAGATGGGCATCCACGGCAACGCGACCTGCGTGATGAACTTCGACGGCGCGACCGGTTTCCTGATCGGCCCGGCGAACAAGGGTCTGAACTGCATGTTCACCTTCATGAACACCGCACGTCTGGGCACCGCGCTGCAAGGTCTGGCTCACGCCGAAATCGGCTTCCAGGGCGGCCTGAAATACGCTCGCGATCGCCTGCAGATGCGTTCCCTGACTGGCCCGAAAGCGCCGGACAAGGCCGCTGACCCGATCATCGTTCACCCAGACGTACGCCGCATGCTGTTGACCATGAAGGCATTCGCCGAAGGCAACCGTGCGATGGTGTACTTCACCGCCAAACAGGTCGACATCGTCAAATACGGCGTGGACGAAGAAGAGAAGAAGAAAGCCGACGCATTGCTGGCCTTCATGACTCCGATCGCCAAAGCGTTCATGACCGAAGTCGGTTTCGAATCCGCCAACCACGGCGTACAGATCTACGGCGGCCACGGCTTCATCGCCGAGTGGGGCATGGAGCAGAACGTTCGCGACAGCCGCATCTCGATGCTGTACGAAGGCACCACCGGCATCCAGGCACTAGACCTGCTGGGCCGTAAAGTGCTGATGACTCAAGGCGAGGCGCTCAAAGGCTTCACCAAGATCGTCCACAAGTTCTGCCAGAACAACGAAGGCAACGAAGCTGTTAAAGAATTCGTCGCACCGTTGGCTGCACTGAACAAAGAGTGGGGCGAACTGACCATGAAGGTCGGTATGGCCGCCATGAAAGATCGCGAAGAAGTCGGCGCGGCCTCCGTGGACTACCTGATGTACTCCGGTTACGCCTGCCTGGCCTACTTCTGGGCTGACATGGCGCGTCTGGCTGCTGAAAAACTGGCTGCCGGCACCAGCGACGAGGCGTTCTACACCGCCAAGCTGCAAACCGCGCGCTTCTACTTCCAGCGCATCCTGCCGCGTACCCGTACGCACGTGGCCACCGTGCTGTCGGGCGCCAACAACCTGATGGACATGAAGGAAGAAGATTTCGCACTGGGCTACTAAGCCTTAACGCGGTCTTTCAAAAAACCGCTGCTCCCTCGGGGGCAGCGGTTTTTTTGTGCCCGGATTTCCCCAATCCCGGGGCTGATTCCCCAGCATTGATGAAGCCACTGCTCGGCCGAATCCCTGCGCTTATTGATTCAAAATGTTTCCAGAAGAATGGCCAATTAATTGCACTGCCCGATTTACCGGTGCTAACCAGAACTGCCTGCTCAAAGAAGCAAGACGCCCGGCACTTAACAACAACAGTCAGGGTGAAGCCTATGAACATCAGTCGACTCGCTCGTTTGACCTTCTGGTTACCCATCGCGCTATCAGTCCACAGCGCATGGGCCGCCGACCCCGCCGAAGTCGATCCTCCAGTGCCGGAGGTTCCCTCGCTGCAATCGTTACGCGGGATAGTGCCCCCTGATCCGTCCGGAACCGAAGGCGGACGCAAGGTCGACCTGATGACCGACTACGTGCTCAATCGCCAGGCTGCGATCCTGCTGGGCAAGGCGCTCTTCTGGGACATGGAGATCGGCAGCGATGGCTCCACGGCCTGCGCGTCCTGCCACTACCACGCCGGCGTGGATCACCGCATCACCAACCAACTCAACCCCGGCCAGGCGCACACCAACGCCAACGTCGCGTCGATCTTCAACAAACCGTTTGTGGCGTCGGACATTCCCGGTGACGTGGCGTCCTACGCGACATTGTCCGGTGGCAAGGGCGGCCCGAACTACACGCTGAAGAAAACCGACTTCCCCACCCACGTGCTGAGCAATCCGTTGGAGCGCAACTCGCCCATCGTGTACTCGACGGACGATGTGGTCGGCTCGCAAGGCGTGTTTGACGCCAACTTCGTCAAGCCCAATCAGCCGCGTTTCGATAAATGTACCCAGCAGCCGGACGGCCTGTTTCAGGTCGGCGGCATCAACGTTCGCCGCAGCACCGGACGCAACGCGCCGTCGGTAATCAACGCCGCGTTCAACGTGCGCAACTTCTGGGACGGTCGGGCCAACAACGTGTTCAACGGCTTCTCGCCGTTCGGTAATCGCGATCCGGATGCCGGGATCTACGTGACCAGCGAACGCAGCACGGTCGCGACCAAAGTGCGGCTGGCGCTCAACGATGCGTCTGCCGCCTCGCAAGCCGTCGGCCCGCCCGGCAGTCCGGTGGAAATGTCCTGCGGTGGCCGTACGTTTGCCGACATTGGCCGCAGGATGCTCGACACGTTGATGCTCAAGCAGCAGCGGATTTCGTCTACCGACTCGGTGCTGGCCCCGGTATCTGGCGCGCGGCGGCCGACCTATCGCGAGCTGATCAAGAACGCCTTCCAGCCCCGGCTGTGGAACGCCACGCAAAACGTTCTGGTGGGCGGCGCGCCGTATACCCAGATGGAGGCCAACTTCCCGCTGTTCTTCGGCCTGGCGATCCAGATGTATGAGGCCACGCTGGTGTCCGATCAGGCGCCGATCGATGCCTATTTGCAAGGCGATCACACGGCGATGAACGCGCAACAGGTGGAGGGCATGAACCTGTTTCTCGGCAAGGGCAAATGCGTCAATTGCCACGGCGGTCCGGAGCTGACCAACGCCGCCAGCCGCCTGCTGATGCATCCGCGTGAACGCATCGAGCGCATGGTAATGGCCGACAACCTGACCACTCTTTACGACAACGGCTTCTACAACACCGGTGTGCGCCCGACCTCGGAAGACCTGGCCCTCGGCGGCGCGGATGCCTGGGGCAATCCATGGTCGTTCACCCGGCAGTACAACAGCGTGTTGCAGGGCGGTCGCTCGGTCGATCCGCTGGATGTCGATGTCTGTACGTTCGAAGCGCCGTTGAGTGCGGCGATCCCATGCGATGCCACGCTCAAGCCGAACATCGGTTTCCGCGACTCGGTCGACGGCGCGTTCAAGACGCCGACCCTGCGCAACATCGCCCTGACCGGCCCGTACTTCCACAACGGCAGCCGCTCGACGCTCAAGCAGGTGATGGAGTTCTACAACCGTGGCGGTGACCGGCGCGGCGAGGACGCCAACAACACCAGCGGTTTCGAGCATCCGGCGGTGAATCAGCACAACACCTCCAATCTCGACCCGGACATGACAGCGCTGAACCTGACGCCCGATGAAATCGACGCGCTGGTGAAATTCATGGAGGTCGGCCTGACCGATCCGCGCGTGGCGTGGGAGCGCGCACCGTTCGATCATCCGTCGCTGGTGATTCCGCAGGGCCACATCGGCGATGAAAACGCCGTGACCCAGCGTCCGGCCAGTCCGAAAGTCACGACCCGTCAGGCGATGGACGCATCGCTCTATCTCAAGCCTTACGGTGCTGAAGGCCGGCCGGCGGCGGAGGGGGCATTGCAGCCGTTCTACAACGATCTCTGAGCAGAAAAACACACCATGGCCATCAAGAATGATGGCCATGGTGGCCGTCTAGCAGCCATTGCGCAAAAAACCTTACTAAATCCCTCAGTAACTTCAGATTTCGGCCGTTAAAGAGACAGCCTGTGATCTGGATCACATTATGTGTGCTTAACTGGCCACATTGCAGGCACAATGCCATCTCTTTGCCATGACGGGTCGGAGCTTTTACCCTTGCCGCGTTCTTCCGCTGTACGTTTCAGTCATTTCCTGCCTTCACTGCTGTTGTTGCTCGCGGGGTTGGCGGCTGCGTACGTCAAAGACCTCAACGTATTCTTCACCTCGCTGTTTAACGTATTGCCAACCTTGGTGCTGCTGTTGGGCGGTTCGTACTGTGCGGTTTACCGACGCCAGCGCGAGCTGTTTCTGATGGTCACGGTGTACATCGCCTACTTCCTGCTCGATACCCAGACCGACTATTACCGCGACAACGGCAAGGTGCGCGAAGACGCGGCTGTGGTGTTCCATCTGGTCTGTCTGCTGTTGCCCTTGCTGTTCGGTCTGTTCGCCGCGTGGCAGGAACGCACGCACCTGTTTCAGGACATGGTCGCGCGCTTTGCCGTGCTGCTGGCCTTTGGCAGCGTGGCGCTGGGGCTTGAGCAAAGCTACCCGCAGGCCTTGCTGATGTGGCTTTCCGAGATCCGTTGGCCAGCGCTGCACGGCGCGTGGATGAGCCTGATCCAGTTGTCGTATCCGGTGTTCATCTCGGCGTTTCTGCTTCTGGCCTGGCAATACTGGCGCAACCCGCGTCCGCTGCACGCGGCGCAACTGGTGGGGTTGCTCGGGGTGTTCTGGATGCTGCCGAAAACCTTCATCCTGCCATTCACCCTGAACATCATGTGCAGCCAGGTGATGCTGATGATTGCTGCAGCGGTAGCGCACGAGGCGTACCAAATGGCCTTCCGCGACGAGCTCACCGGCCTGCCCGGCCGCCGCGCACTAAACGAGCGCATGCAGCGTCTGGGTCGCAACTATGTGCTGGCGATGAGCGACGTCGATCACTTCAAGAAATTCAACGACACCCACGGCCACGACGTTGGGGATCAGGTCTTGCGTCTGGTCGCCAGCAAGCTGTCCAAAATCAGCGGCGGCGGTAGGGCATATCGCTATGGCGGTGAGGAATTCGCCCTGGTGTTTGCGGGTAAGACTCTTGAAGAGTGCATGCCGCACCTGGAAGTCATTCGCGAGTCGATTGCGTCCTACAACATTCAGCTGCGTAATCAGGAAAGCCGCCCGCAGGATGATCAGCAGGGCCGCCAGCGGCGTTCGGGTTCGGGCGCGTCCAGCGTGTCGGTCACGGTCAGCATCGGCGTGGCCGAACGTCTGGAACAGCGCACTCCGGAAGAGGTACTGAAATCCGCCGACCAGGCGCTCTACAGCGCCAAGGGCGCAGGCCGTAACTGCGTGATGGCGTTCGGGCAGAACCGCCGTGGCGCGGTGCGCATGGACAGCGCCGCAGGTTGAGTGATGACGGCGCATTCAGCGTCTGGACAGTGATTGTGGGGCAGGGTGGCCGGCAGTAGGTTGAAGCAATCTGCTGAAGGAGAAGCCACCATGCCCGAGTACAAAGCTCCCTTGCGCGACATGCGCTTTCTGATCGACCACGTCTTTGACTTCCACACTCAGTACGCGGCCCTCGGCGCCCACGACGCCAGCCCGGACATGATCAACGCGATCCTCGACGAGGGCGCGAAGTTCTGTGAGAACGTTCTGGCACCGCTCAATCGCAGCGGTGACGAAGAAGGCTGCCATTTCGACAACGGCGTGGTGACAACGCCTACAGGCTTCAAGCAAGCCTTCGCACAATACGTGGAAGGTGGCTGGCACGGTCTGGCGGCAGATCCGACCTACGGCGGCCAGGGCCTGCCAAGCTCGTTGGGGCTGGTGATCAGCGAAATGGTCGCCTCCAGCAACACTTCGTGGGGCATGTACCCGGGCCTGACCCACGGCGCCATGTCGGCGATCCATGCCCACGGCACCGAGGAACAGAAAAACACCTATCTGCGCAAACTCACCGCCGGCCAGTGGACCGGCACCATGTGCCTGACCGAAGCCCATTGCGGCACCGACCTGGGCATCATCAAGACCCGCGCGGTGCCTCAGGCCGACGGCAGTTATGCAGTGACCGGCAGCAAGATTTTCATCTCCGCCGGCGAGCACGACATGAGCGACAACATCATTCATCTGGTGCTGGCCAAACTGCCGGACGCACCGGCCGGGACCAAAGGGATTTCGCTGTTCATCGTGCCGAAATTTCTCCCGGACGCATCCGGTGAGGCGGGCGAGCGCAACGGCGTTTCCTGCGGCTCGATTGAGCACAAGATGGGCATCAAGGCCTCGGCCACCTGCGTGCTGAACTTTGACGACGCCAAAGGCTTCCTGATCGGCGAGCCGAACAAGGGCCTGAACTGCATGTTCACCATGATGAACCACGCGCGTCTCGGCACCGGAATGCAGGGCCTGTGTCTGGGCGAGGCAAGCTTCCAGGGCGCAATCAAATACGCCAACGATCGCTTGCAGATGCGTGCCCTGACCGGCGCCAAAGCTCCGGACAAACCCGCCGACCCGATCATCGTCCACCCGGACGTGCGGCGCATGCTGCTGACCATGAAAGCTTTCAACGAAGGCAACCGCGCGCTGACCTATTTCACCGCGCAAATGCTCGATGTTGCGCACCTGAGCCCGGACGCCGAGGCGCGTCAGGAAGCCGAAGACCTGTTGGCGTTCCTGACGCCGATCTGCAAGGCGTTCATGACCGACACCGGCCTGGAGGTGACCAACCACGGCATGCAGGTGTTCGGCGGTCACGGATTTATCCGCGAGTGGGGCATGGAGCAACTGGTTCGCGATTGCCGGATCGCGCCGATCTACGAGGGCACCAACGGCATTCAGGCGCTGGATCTGCTCGGGCGCAAGGTGCTCGGCAGCCAGGGCAAGCTGCTGCGAAACTTCACCAAAATCGTCCACAAGTTCTGCGCGGCCAATGCCGGGCATGCGCAACTGGGTGAATTTGTCGCGCAGCTTGATGGCCTCAACCAGCAGTGGGGCGAGCTGACCATGAAGGTCGGTATGGCCGCGATGAAGAACCCGGATGAAGTCGGCGCCGCGTCGGTGGATTACCTGATGTACAGCGGTTACATCGTTCTCGGCTATCTGTGGCTGCGCATGGCGCTGGTCGCTCAGGCGCAGCTGGAGTCGGGCGAGGGTGATGGCGATTTCTGCCAGGGCAAACTGGCGACGTGCGAGTTTTACTTCAAGCGTCTGTTGCCGCGCACCGCGGCGCATCGTGCGGCGATCGAGGCGGGCAGCGATTGCCTGATGAAGCTGCCGGCCCAGTTGTTTGCGCTGTAACGCGCGCCTGTTAAACAAAAGAGCCCGCTGATTGCGGGCTTCTTTATGCTGGATGGCTGGTGACTAAAAATAACAAAACAGTCACTGCCTGACCCTATGTGTCGCAAAAGTTGTTGGGTTACACTCCAGCTCAACGAAAACACCCTTCCACGAATCACCTGTTTAGATCTTTGCGAGGTTTGCCATGGCTGACTACAAAGCGCCGCTGCGCGATATGCGCTTCGTCCTCAATGAAGTGTTCGAAGTCGCCAAACTCTGGGCCGAACTGCCGGCGCTGGCTGAGACCGTGGACGCGGAAACCGTCGAAGCCATTCTCGAAGAAGCCGGCAAGGTCACCAGCAAAAGCATCGCGCCCCTGAGCCGTGCCGCCGACGAAGAAGGCTGCCACTGGGCCGACGGTGCCGTCACCACGCCGGCCGGTTTCCCACAGGCCTATCAGACTTACGCCGAAGGCGGCTGGGTCGGTGTTGGCGGTGATCCGGCTTACGGCGGCATGGGCATGCCAAAAGCCGTATCGGCCCAGGTCGAAGAGATGGTCAACTCCGCCAGCCTGGCCTTCGGTCTTTATCCGATGCTAACCGCCGGCGCCTGCCTGTCGATCAACGCCCACGCCAGCGAAGAACTGAAAGCCGCGTACCTGCCGAACATGTACGCTGGCGTCTGGGCCGGTTCCATGTGCCTGACCGAGCCGCACGCCGGCACCGACCTGGGCATCATCCGCACCAAGGCCGAGCCTCAGGCCGACGGCTCCTACAAGGTCAGCGGCACCAAGATCTTCATCACCGGTGGTGAGCACGACCTGACCGAAAACATCATTCACCTGGTGCTGGCCAAGCTGCCTGACGCACCGGCTGGGCCGAAAGGCATTTCCCTGTTCCTGGTGCCGAAGTTCATGGTCAATGCCGATGGCAGCCTGGGCGCACGCAACCCGGCCAACTGCGGTTCGATCGAACACAAGATGGGCATCCAAGCCTCGGCCACTTGCGTGATGAACTTCGACGAAGCCGTGGGTTACTTGGTCGGCGAGCCGAACAAGGGCCTGGCCGCGATGTTCACCATGATGAACTACGAGCGTCTGGGCGTCGGCATCCAGGGCCTGGCCACCGGCGAGCGCTCGTACCAGAACGCCATCGAATACGCCCGCGACCGCCTGCAGAGCCGTTCGCCGACCGGCGCGCAGAACAAAGACAAGGTGGCCGACCCGATCATCGTCCACCCGGACGTACGTCGCATGCTGCTGACCATGAAAGCCTCGAACGAAGGCGGCCGTGCGTTCTCCACCTACGTGGCGATGCAACTCGACACCGCCAAGTTCAGCGAAGACGCCGCGACCCGCAAGCGTGCGGAAGATCTGGTTGCCTTGCTGACACCAGTGGCCAAGGCGTTCCTGACCGATCTGGGTCTGGAAACCACTGTCCACGGCCAGCAGATCTTCGGCGGCCACGGCTACATCCGCGAGTGGGGCCAGGAGCAACTGGTGCGGGATGTGCGCATCACCCAGATCTACGAAGGCACCAACGGCATTCAGGCGCTGGACTTGGTGGGTCGCAAGATCGTCGGCAGCGGCGGCGCGTTCTACAAGCTGTTCGCCGACGAGATCCGCCATTTCACCGCGACCGCCAGTGCCGATCTGGGCGAGTTCACCAAGCCGCTGAATGATGCTGTCGACACCCTCGACGAGCTGACCTCGTGGCTGCTGGACCGGGCGAAAACCAACCCGAACGAAATCGGTGCGGCATCGGTCGAGTATCTGCAAGCGTTCGGCTACACCGCTTACGCGTACATGTGGGCGCTGATGGCCAAGGCATCGCTGGGCAAAGAAGCGCAGGACGATTTCTACGCGAGCAAACTCGGCACGGCGCGGTTCTATTTCGCCCGTCTGCTGCCGCGGATTCACTCGTTGAGCGCGTCGGTCAAGGCCGGCAGCGAGTCGCTGTTCCTGCTGGATGCTGCGCAGTTCTGATGATGTAACGTCATGTAAGCGATCTCTTACATGACGTGCTGCTGTTCTCCCATAGGCGTAGATTGGATCCAGAGCTAATCTACTTTCCATGGACGTCGCGCAGGAAGCGCAAAGCAACAACACGGACACGTAGGATTCTGCCAGGGTGGCGGAGTGAAATGGATGTCAGGGAAACAGTCTGCAAAGCCCCGCTTCGGCGGGGTTTTCTTATGCCCGCAGAAAAGTTTTCAGCTCAGCGCGTCCAGCGGTGGTGCACCTTTCAGCGGTTTGTCCTCACGCTGCATCACCTCTTCCAGCAACGTTCGCAGCAAGGCCAATGGCGCCTGCTGGCGCTGCACATCGCGACACACCAGCCCGACCTTCAACGGTACACGCGGCTCACTCAACGGTTTCCACAACAGATCCTGATCGTCGTACTCCTTTTGCGAACGACCGGGTAGCACCGTCGCCAGACGCGTATGCGGCAGGCTGTCTAGAATCCCGACCATATTGTTCAATTCGGCCTGCACTTGCGGGCGTCGTCCGAGGCTGGCCAATTGCGCCTGCCAGATCTGACGGATCTGAAATTCTTCGCCCAATAGCAACATCGGCAATTCGGCCGCCTGACTCATCGAGACTTTCTTGAATTCCCGCAGCGGATGATCCGCCGGGATGACCAGCGTCAGTTCATCTTCGTACAGCATTACGCCGTGCAGCCCCGGCTGACGTGGCGGCAAATAGCTGATGCCGATATCCAGCGAGCCGTTGAGCAGTCGCCGCTCGATCTCAAGCCCCGTCAGTTCATAAATCTGCACCACCAGATGCGGCTGGGCCTTGCGCACCCGCTCGAGCATTTGCGGCACCAGGCTGGTGTGCACGGTCTGTAGCACGCCTATCGCCAATGTGCGCAGTGCCTGACCCTTGAAGTTGCCCAGCGCCTCACGCGCCCGCTGCATGCCGTCGAGCAGCGGCAGGGCGTGGTTGTACAAGGTATGGGCGGCGAGGGTCGGCAACAGGCGTTTGCTGCTGCGTTCGAACAGGGTGACGTCGAGGTTTTGTTCCAGGTGGCGAATCTGCTGGGACAGCGCGGGCTGAGAGATCGACAGGCGCTCGGCGGCGCGTCCGACATGCCCTTCTTCGTAGACCGCGACGAAATAACGCAGTTGTTTGAAATCCATAAGTAACACTTATCGAAAATGCTGAGAAATCGAAATGGCTCGACGCCGTGAACCGGCCTAGTCTAACCGCATTCACAAGGCTTACAGGGCCGGAAAGCGCCATGACCAGCGTTTGTTTCGAAAGTCTTTACATAGGCAGTTCAAAAAACCTCGATCGAGGTTTTTTTCAATGAATCTGTTCAGTTTGCGGCGCCAGACGCCGAGCCTCGATGACCTGGCTTTTGAAACCCAAGAATCGAACGTCGCTGATGGCCTGAATGCCGAGCGTCTGATGCCCAGCGTCGAGCGCCCGCGGCAGGTATTCGTTCGCGGCCAGGGCTCCTGGCTATGGGACAGCAATGACCGCGCCTACCTGGACTTTTCCCAGGCCGGCGGCGCCAACAGCCTTGGCCACAGCCCTTCGGCGCTGGTCAAGGCCATCGCCAGCCAGGCCCAGGCCCTGATCAATCCCGGCTTCAATCTGCACAACCGTGGCATGCTCAGCCTTGCCGAGCGCCTGTGTGCCAGCACTGCCAGCGATCAGGCGTACCTGCTCAACAGCGGCAGTGAGGCCTGTGAAGCGGCGATCAAACTGGCGCGCAAATGGGGTCAACTGCATCGCGGTGGCGCTTCGCGGATCATTGTCGCCAGACAAGGCTGCCACGGACGTAGTCTGGCGACGATTTCGGCGTCGGACAGTTGCAACCTGCACAACCGCTTCGCGCCATTGCTGCCGGGGTTCGATCTGGTGCCGTTTAACGACCTGCCGGCGTTGCATGCAGCGGTCGACGCACAAACCGTGGCGATCATGCTCGAACCGATCCAGAGCGATGCCGGAGTAATCCCTGCGACCGAGCATTACCTCAAGGGTGTCGAACGTCTGTGCCGTGAGCTGGGGATTCTGCTGATTCTCGATGAGGTGCAGACCGGCATCGGCCGCTGCGGCACCTTGCTCGCCGAACAGTCCTACGGAGTGCGCGCCGATATCGTCGTGCTCGGCAAAGGCCTCGGCGGCGGTGTTCCACTGGCGGCGCTGCTGGCGCGAGGCAAGGCCTGCTGTTTCGAACCTGGGGAATTGGGCGGTACGCATCATGGCAACGCACTGATGACCGCCGCTGGCCTGGTGGTGCTCGACAGCGTGCAGGACCGCGCCTTCCTCGAACAGATCCGGGACAACGGCCAGCATCTGCGCGAAGGGCTCGCCCGTCTGGCCCATCGTTATGAACATGGCGAGTTGCGCGGGCAAGGGCTGTTCTGGGGACTGACCCTGTCGGAAGACTCCGCCGAGGCCGTCGTCAAAGCCGCACTTCACGAAGGTTTGCTGCTCAACGCCCCGCAAGCCAACTGCCTGCGCTTCACCCCGGCGCTCAACGTCAGCAAGGCCAACATCGACGAAATGCTCCTGCGTCTGGCCCGCGCCTTCTCCCGGGTACGCACCGCGCAGCTGCAATGCCGCAAAGGGATTGCCGTCTGAGCTGAAGTTTCCCACCCGAATTCAAGAACCGTCTCGCGGTATAACGCACGCCCCACGCCTGATTCTTTTGGCGTGGGGCGTTTTTTTGTGGCCGGGTAATGGCAATCAGATGGCGAGATTGCGGTTTGCACTGAACCCTGACAAACGGCACAGGTCGATTAGCTTGTATGGCTCAGGTGAGCCAACCCCCAATCAGGAGCTGCCCCATGGACTTTATCCGCATCATCATCGCCATTCTGTTGCCGCCACTGGGTGTGTTTCTGCAGGTCGGGTTCGGCGGCGCGTTCTGGCTGAACATTCTGCTGACGTTGTGCGGTTACATCCCGGGGATCGTGCACGCGGTGTACATCATCGCCAAGCGCTGAGTCTCAATCCGTCAGGCCCATCACTCGCCGGTAGAACCGCCATTCCTGCTCCAGCGCATGGGCCTGATTGGCGGCCCGGCGGAAGCCGTGGCGTTCGTCGGCGTAGTAATGCGCTTCGACCTCAATGCCGTTTTGCTCCAGGGCCGCGACCATGTCGCGGGTCTGTTGCGGCACGACGACGGCGTCCAGCTCACCTTGGAAGAAGATCACCGGTACGCGAATGTTGCCTGCGTGCAGCAACGGCGTGCGGGCGGCGTAGCGTTCGGCGTCCTTCTCTGGATCGCCGATCAGCCAGTCCAGGTAATCGCCTTCGAACTTGTGCGTAGCACGGGCCAGGGCCACCGGGTCGCTGACACCATACAGACTGGCGCCAGCGCGGAATACCTGATGGAACGCCAGTGCGCACAGCGTCGTGTAACCGCCGGCGCTGCCGCCACGGACAAACGCACGGTCGCCATCGATCATGCCGCGTTCGGCCAGATAGGCCACCACTGCGCAAGCATCCTCTACATCCACCACTCCCCAACTCAGATGCAGGGCCTGTCGATACTCTCGGCCATAGCCGCTGCTGCCTCGGTAGTTGAGATCGGCGACGGCGAACCCGCGTTGTGTCCAGTACTGAATGCGCGGGTCGAGCATCGGGTAGCAGGCCGACGTCGGGCCACCGTGGATGAACACCACCAGCGGCGGTTTCGCATCGCCATTCGTGGCCGGGTAAAAGAATCCGTGTGCTTCACCCGAACCGCTGGGGTAGCGCAGGGTTTGCGGGCGGCTGATGCGCTCGGCGGGCAGCGGTGCGACACCGCCGGCCAGGACATTCACTTCACGCGAATCGCGATCAATGGCGATCACGGCTGAAGGGCTGATCGGTGAGGCGGCAATGCAGTAAATAAATTGATCATCGACAGCCAGATGACGGAAGCGGCTGTAGTCGCCGGTGAAGTCTTCACCGTTGAGCGCCAGACGACCGAAACCGCCTTCGCTCCAGCTCGCCAAAAAGCCTTCGTCGGTGGGCAGCCAAGTGCAGCCGCCAAGTTGCCATGGGGCTGGCGCGTGATCGGCTTCGGCGCTGGCTAACGGTTGCAAACCATTTGCCGACTCGACCCACGGTTGCCAATACCCACCACGATCGGTCAGACAACCCAGCCGGCCATTGGCATTGAATCGCGGTTGCTGGACCGACTCTTCAAACGCTTCACCCGCCACACAACGCGGGGCGGAAAATCCATTGGACGAGTGCTCGGCGAGCATCAGTCGGGTGGAAGTCCACGGCTGATGCGGACGGCTCCACTCGATCCACGCCAGGCGCTGGCCGTCCCGACTGATGATCGGCGACGCGTAAAAATCCGCGCCTTCAACCAGCATTTGGCGGTCGCCATTCGCCAGATCGATAGCCACCAGCCGATGGCGATCACCGTTCTCTTCAACGGCCAGCACGTGCCCGTCGGCGTAGTTCAGATCGCCATAACGACACTCGCTAGACGTCAATGCCACGGGCTCGCCATCCAGCGTCTGGCGATACAGCTGCTGATCCGCCTCGTTGACAAAAACCACCCCGTCAGGCGTCAGGCAAAACGCCCCACCGCCATATTCGTACACCCGACTGCGCACGCTGAAACCCGCAGGTGTCAGACATTTCGCCGTACCATCGCGCCAATGCCAGAGCCGGCAGGCGGCGTCTGTCGGGCGATATTCATTCCAGAACAAACCCTGGGCGCCGAGCTGCAATTCGGCGAAGTCCACGCCGGCGGCAACCGCGGCGGTGGCGCTGAAAGGCTCAGCCTTTGGCGATGAGGCGCGAGTTTCGTTCATTGCGAAAGGCCAGTTGTTCGATGGTCTGGGTGGCGTGCTCGGCTTCTTCGCGGGCCTTGAGAATCACGCCGTGATGTTCGGACTTGCTGCACACCGGGTCGGCATTGCTCGCGTCGCCGGTGAGCATGAAGGCCTGGCAACGGCAGCCGCCAAAATCCTGTTCTTTTTCGTCGCAGGAGCGGCACGGCTCGGGCATCCAGTCATAACCGCGAAAGCGGTTGAAGCCGAACGAGTCGTACCAGATGTGCTGCATGCTGTGGTCGCGCACATTGGGAAATTGTACCGGCAGCTGTCGGGCGCCATGACAGGGCAGGGCGGTGCCGTCCGGGGTGACTGTCAGAAACAGGCTGCCCCAGCCATTCATGCAGGCTTTCGGGCGTTCTTCGTAATAGTCCGGGGTGACGAAAATCAGCTTGCACGGATGCCCTTCGGCTTCCAGCTTGGCGCGGTATTCGTTAGTGATGCGTTCGGCGCGGATCAGTTGCTCTTTGGTCGGCAACAGACCGACACGATTGAGCTGCGCCCAGCCGTAAAACTGGCAGGTGGCGAGTTCTACGAAGTCGGCCTCCAGCGCGATGCACAGCTCGATGATGCGGTCGATCTTGTCGATGTTGTGCCGATGGGTGACGAAGTTCAGCACCATCGGATAGCCGTGGGCCTTTACGGCGCGAGCCATTTCCAGTTTCTGCGCGAAGGCCTTTTTCGAGCCGGCGAGCAGGTTATTCACTTGCTCGTCGCTGGCCTGGAAACTGATCTGGATGTGGTCGAGGCCAGCCTTCTTGAAGTCGCTGATCTTCTGCTCGGTCAGGCCGATGCCGGAGGTGATCAGGTTGGTGTAGAAACCCAACTGGCGCGCCTCGTGGATCAGCTCGGCAAGGTCCTGGCGTACCAGCGGTTCGCCACCTGAGAAGCCCAATTGCGCTGCGCCCATCTCCCGCGCTTCGCGGAACACCTTGATCCACTGCTCGGTGCTCAGTTCTTTGCCCTGCTCGGCGAAATCCAGCGGATTGGAGCAGTACGGGCATTGCAGCGGGCAACGGTAGGTCAGCTCGGCGAGCAGCCACAGCGGCAGGCCGATTTCCGGTTTGGCCGGGACTTGCACCGATGATTCAGGCAAGTTCGATCCAGTGTTGCGCACGGGCAACCTCCATGAATTGCTCGATGTCGTCACCGAGCTCGGGCACGCCGGGAAACTGTCTGTCGAGTTCGGCAATGATTGCCGCGACGTCCCGCTCACCGTCGATCAGGCCGCCGATCAGCGCGGCACTTTCATTGAGCTTGATCATGCCTTCCGGGTACAGCAGCACGTGGCCTTTCTGGGCCGGTTCGTACTGGAAACGGTAGCCGGGACGCCAGGTCGGGGTCTTGCTGCGGTCGAAACTCATAAGGCGATTCCTTTATGCCAGACCCGTTGATCGGTGACGCTGTGATACGGCGGGCGGTTCAGTTCGTAAGCCATGCTCATGGCATCGAGCATGCTCCAAAGAATGTCCAGTTTGAACTGGAGAATTTCCAGCATGCGCTCCTGACCTTCGCGGGTCTTGTAGTGCTCCAGCGTAATCGCCAGACCATGCTCGACATCGCGCCTTGCCTGACCAAGACGGGTACGGAAATATTCGTAGCCCGCCGGGTCGATCCACGGGTAATGCTGCGGCCAGCTGTCGAGACGCGACTGGTGGATCTGCGGCGCGAACAGTTCGGTCAAAGAGCTGCTGGCAGCTTCCTGCCAACTGGCGCGGCGGGCGAAGTTGACGTAGGCATCGACGGCGAAACGCACGCCGGGCAGCACCAGTTCCTGGGAACGCAATTGATCCGGATCGAGACCGACGGCCTGGCCCAGACGCAGCCAGGCTTCGATGCCGCCGTCCTCACCGGGCGCGCCGTCGTGGTCGAGCAGGCGCTGAATCCATTCGCGGCGGATCTCGCGATCCGGGCAATTGGCGAGGATCGCCGCGTCTTTCAGGGGAATGTTCACCTGATAGTAGAAACGGTTGGCGACCCAGCCCTGGATCTGCTCGCGGGTGGCCCGGCCTTCATACATCGCCACGTGATACGGGTGATGAATGTGGTAATAGGCGCCCTTGGCGCGCAGGGCCGCTTCGAATTCGGCGGGGGACAGCGGGGTGTCGGTCATTGCGGTTCTCCGGGCCATTCGTTACAGGACGATGCTCATGCCGTCATACGCCACTTCAACATTGCGCCGCACCAGCTCCGCGCGCTCCGGGGAGTCTTCGTCGAGAATCGGGTTGGTGTTGTTGATGTGGATAAGCACCTTACGTTGCTCGGGAAGCTGTTCCAGCACTTCGAGCATGCCGCCGGGGCCGTTCTGCGCCAGGTGGCCCATTTCGCGGCCGGTGCGGGTGCCGACGCCACGGCGCTGCATTTCATCGTCATCCCACATCGTCCCGTCCACCAGCACGCAGTCGCTGCCGGCCATGATTTCCAGCAACGGCGCATCGACCTTGCCCAAACCCGGCGCGTAGAACAATTTGCCGCCGGTGCCGAGGTCTTCGACGATCAGGCCGATGTTGTCGCCCGGGTGCGGGTCGAAGCGGTGCGGCGAGTAAGGCGGTGCGGCGCTGCGCAGAGGCAGCGGGGTGAAGCGCAGGTTCGGGCACGCGGCGACGGTGAAGCTCTGGTCGAGTTCGATGCGGTTCCAGTCCAGCCCGCCGTTCCAGTGCTTGAGCATGGTAAACAGCGGGAAACCGGTGCTCAGGTCTTCGTGGACCATGTCCGTGCACCAGACCTGATGCGGGCAGCCTTCGCGCAGGCTGAGCAGGCCGGTGGTGTGGTCGATCTGGCTGTCCATCAGAATGATCGCGCTGATGCCGGTATCACGCAGGGCCCGGCCCGGCTGCATCGGGGCGAAGCTCTGAAGCTGCGCGCGGATGTCCGGCGAGGCGTTGCACAGCACCCAGTTCACGCCGTCATCGGAAATGGCGATGGACGATTGGGTGCGGGCCTTGGCATTCAGGCTGCCGTCGCGAAAGCCTGCGCAGTTGACGCAGTTGCAGTTCCACTGCGGAAAACCGCCACCGGCGGCCGAACCCAGAATCTGGACGAACATGAACGCTCCATCATTTCAACGCTGAAAATAAAACGCCCCGGCGAGCCGAGGCGTTGCACTGCAATGTTCTGCTTGAGGCAGGACTCAGCGGCTGGCGAAGTACATGGTGACTTCGAAGCCGATGCGCAGGTCGGTGTAAGCAGGTTTGGTCCAGGCCATCGGGTGACTCCTTTTTCAGGTGGGTGGGATAGCGCTATCCATAGGTATAGTCCACGGCAGCGCAGGGATGTTCCAAATAGTTAGGTGGCTATGTTACTCAAAATTTCAGGGGGTTTGCCCGTGAATCTTTGAGAAAGCTCCTTGCAGCCCCGGTAATGATCAATTTGCCGCTTGCCACGGTGCGCCCGGGGAAGGGCTGTTGGCCAGGACGTGCCAGCCGCCTTCGGCGCGGATTAAACAGTGTGCGGCGGCCAGCAATGCCTCGCGGTCAAGCTGACTTATGGCATTGCTCAGTTGCATCAGGTAATCCGACGAGTGGCCGGCGAGTTTTGCCTGCCACAGAAGTTCGGCAGCCTCCTTGCCGGACAGGATGCCGGCATCCAGGTGTACGGCGAGGATCTGGCGCTGCTCGACGAGGAAGGCATCATCAATGTTTTCGACCAGCGCGGGGATGCCTTCGATGAACTGTTGAACGTGATCGAGCAGTTGCGCGGGAGTGGCGGTCGGCGATTGCACGCCGAACTGCCATCCACCTTGACCGTGCACCTGTCTGAAAGCACTGAACACCGCGTATCCCAGTTGCAATTCACCTCGTAGCCGCTGATAGAACGGCGTGTGGCACAGGTGCGCAAGGAAGCGCCACGCGGCTTCGCTGGGAATGTCCGGTCTGGCGGTCGGGCAGAACAGCAGTAATGCGTGTTCGCTGGAGGCGGTGTCGAACTGATCCCAGCGAAGTTGTGCGTGGAATGCCGGCAGGGTTGGTAATTCATTGGATGGCTTGCCGGGAATGCGGCTCAGGGCCAGTCCCATGGCCGATTGGGTGTGGGCATCGAGACCCAGCGCCAGACCATCCCAACGGGAAGTTGTCCACAGCTGCTTGGCATCATCGGATTGCGCAACCACGGGCAGGCAACGCTCGGGCCATGCCTTGAGCAATTGACGGATCAGCATCGACGGCACTGGCGGCTCACCGCTTGGCGAGTCGGCATCGACCTGCGTCAGATATTTCAGCGCATGTTCCAGCACTACGGGCAGCGTGTCCTGCAGGCCGGTCAATTTCAGCAGCCACTGATTACCCGTAGTGCTGAAGGACAACTCCACCCCGGCCTGACGCGCGTCGTCAGACACCTCCCGCAGGCTGCGTTGCAGTTTCGCTTGCAGCTCGGCCGTGGCCGCCGCTTCCGTCTGCCAGCGCACATACACCGCGCCTTCGTCGCCGTTATCCGGCAGCGCCTGGCTGAATTGCATCGGCGAGCGTTCGCGGCGGCTGCGCGAGCGATCCTGAGCGAATGTGCGCAGGCCTCGGTGGGCGCTGGTCTGGCCGCGGATCAGACCGGCGTTGGCCAGCGGCTCGGCTGTGCGCAGAAGCGGGTTGGCAGCGGGCAGATGCCAGTGACTGCTGAAGTTATCCACAGTGCCGATTTTGCCGAGAATTACTTTGAGCGCCGTAACGGCCGCGTCGGACAGGCCGCTCTCGAGTTGTTCGCTGTCGAGTCGCGCCCGTTGCAGCGCGCCGCTGACCTGCTGCTGACGCTGAAACTGTGCCGAATATTCCTCCCGCAAAGTTGGCCAGTCCTGCTGGGCTGCGAAGAAGCTCAACCAGTCGAGAAACTGTGCGCGGATGGCGTCGATTGGACCGGATGGCGTCGTGAATTGAAGGTGCAGCAAAGCTTGCTCGGCAAACTGATACAGGACACAGGCCTGCAAACCTTCCGCCAGACCCTGCTGCTGCAAATGGGCGAGCAAGCCACCGGGTTTGGCGCTGTTCAACCAGTGGCAGAGAAACGCCAGCGCTTCGGCTGACGACTCCGGTAACTCCTCCAACGCAAACAGCAGATTGCCGCGATGCTCGCCGGCCTGTTGATAACTTTCCTGCGCGTTACCCATCAAGCGTACGGGGGCTGCCTGTGCAGTTTTATCCCCAGGCGTCAGCGTGGCGGCAAACTGTTCGGCCAGCGTGCGCAGCTCTTCAACACTCTGCGGCCCGACCAGGCTCAGGGTCATTTGCCCGGTGCGGTAGAACTGCTGGTGGAAGTCTTTCAATACCTGTTGAAAGTCCGCTTGCTCCACCGGCAGGCTGTCGCGGTTTCCGGCGTGGAAACCGCGCAACGGATGTTCCGCTGACAACCCTTCGAACAGCGCTTCTTTCTGCTGAGCCGCAGCATCCTGCGTCCACGCGACAAACTCCGCCTGCAACACTTCCCGCTCCCGCAACTGATCGTCCGGATTCATACGCGGATGGGCGAGCATGTCTGACAGACGCTCCAGCCCGGCGCTGAACGACGCTGGCGGCAATTCAAAGAAGAAATCGGTGGTGCGCTCGCGGGTGCTGGCATTCACCTGGCCGCCGTGACCTTGCACGTAGGCCATCAGCCCTTGCTGTGCAGGAAATCGCTCGGTGCCGAGAAACAGCAGATGCTCAAGGAAGTGCGCCAGCCCCGGCCATGCCAACGGCACGTCATGACTGCCGGCCGCCACTCGCAACGCAGCGGCGCTGCGTTTCAGGCCGGGCACGTGACGCAGGGTCACGCGCAAGCCGTTGGCCAGGGTTTCGGTGTGGGGGCGGGGGTGAGTCGGCGCAGACATGGGCACTTCCAGAACAGTGAAGTGCCAATGCTAGCGGATTAGCGCTTGTTGAGCGCGTCGTAAAGTTCGGGACGGCGGTCGTTGAAGTAACGGTTGGCGCTGCGCGAGTCGACCATCAACTGGCGATCCAGCTCACCGACGATCAGTGCTTCATCCAATCCTGCCTGGGCGGTGCGGCTGCCATCCGGCGCGGCGATGCTGCTTTGCCCGCAGTAATGGATGTCGCCCTCGTGGCCGCAGTAGTTGGCGTACGCCACGTAGCACTGGTTTTCGAAAGCCCGGGAGCGCACGGAGACGTCGGCAATGAAATCGAAAGGAATCATGTTGGCTGTCGGCACCAGAATCAGCTCGGCACCTTCAAGGGCCAGGCGCCGGGCGTTTTCCGGGAACTCCAGGTCGTAGCAGATCAGGAACCCGAGCTTCCAGCCGTTGAGCTCGACGATGGGAAACTCGCCATCGCCGGCGCTGAACATCGAACGATCCAGATCGCCGAACAGATGCGTCTTGCGGTAATTGCACAGACGCTCGCCGTTTGAGTCGATCAACTGCACGGCGTTGTAGATCTGTCCTTCGGCGGTGCGCTCAGGGTAACCGTAAAGAATCGCCAGACCGGCAGCCTTGGCGATCCGTCCTACTTGCTGCGCCCACTCACCGTTGTAGACCTCGGCCAATGTCGCGACCGCCTCCTTGCCGATGTTGTAGCCGGTGAGAAACATCTCCGGCACCACCAGCAGATCGGCGCCTTTGGCCTCCATCGCCAGTTGATGCAGGCGCTGAAGGTTGGCGGCGGGTTCCAGTGGCAGCGGTGGACATTGGTAAAGGGCTACACGCATCGGGGATTCCTCTTACTCGGGCAGGGCGATCGGGCCGATGTCTTTGAACACATCGCCCGGGCCGGGGTTCTCTTTATGTGTGGACCCGCCGAAGTGCTTCATGATTCCCCACACCGCGTTGAGCGACGTTTGCACCGCGCCTTCAACCCAGGCCGGCGTCCACGACACGTCGTCACCGGCGATGAAAATCCCGCGCTGCTCCGGCGGCATGTCGTCCTGCATGAAGTGCGCGTACATGCGCTGGTTGTAGCGATAGTGACCGGGCAGGGCGCCCTTGAACGCGCCGAGGAAGTGCGGGTCGGCTTCCCAGGACACGGTGATCGGATCGCCGATGATCCGCGCGGCGATGTCGACCTTCGGGTAGATCTTCTTCAGCGCATCCAGCGCCAGTTTCACGCGTTTTTCCACCGGGTGCGGGAGCATCTTCAGCGCATCGCTCATCCACGAGTACGACAGGCAGATCACGCCGGGTTTGTCGTCGCCGTTGTCGAACAGGTAAGTGCCACGGGTCAGGCGATCAGTGAGGGTCATGCTCATCAGGTCGCGGCCGGTTTCCGGGTCCTTGTCCTTCCAGAACGGGCGGTCGACCATCACGAAGGTCTTCGACGATTGCATGTAGCGCGTGCGGTCCAGTGCCATCCACATCTTTTGCGAGAACAGGCTTTCGTCGCATTCGATCTGGGTGGTCAGCAGCCAGCTCTGGCAGGTGGTCAGTACGGCCGCGTATTCGCGGGTGTCGCCGTTGTTGTCGGTGACTGCGAAGCGTCCGTCAGGCGCGTGGGCGATTTTCTTCACCCCGGAGCGCGGGGCGCCGTGGTGCAGCGATTTCAGGCTGGTGCCTTGCGGCCAGTGTACGCAGCGTTCCGGCGCATGACGCCAGATGCCTTGCGGCACTTGTTCCACACCACCGACCACCAGATGCTGGTGATCGTCGCAGTTGGTCATCACCACACGGAAGATTTCCAGCATCGAGTTGGGGAAGTCCGAGTCCCAGCCGCCGGTACCGAAACCGACCTGACCGAACACTTCACGGTGATGGAACGACAGTTTGGCGAAGGCTTTCGATGTGGCAACGAAATCGTAGAACGTGCGGTCGTCCCACAGCGGTACGAGGGTGTTCCACAGTTCCTTGAGGCGTGGCACGTCACGGTCGCGGATCGCCTGCTGGATATCGGCGAACTGTGAGCCGGCCTCCAGAGCATCGGCCCAAGCGTCAGCCACTTCCTGGAACAGCGCAGGAAGATCCTTCAGGCTTTGTGCGTAATGGGTTTTGCCTTCCAGGTCGATCACGGTGCTGCCGGAGGCCGGCGTCAGCGGGTTGGGGAAGGGCTTGGTCTCGAGGCCGAGTTTGTCGACGTAGTGATAGAACGCGGTGGAGGACACCGGGAAGCGCATGCCGCCGAGCTCGGCGACGATGCCGTCGGTACCGTTGAACGCTTGCGAACGCAGACGACCGCCAAGCTTCGAGGCCTCATACACGACGGGTTTCAAGCCGAGTTTCATCAGCTCATAAGCCGCCACCAGACCGGCGATGCCGGCACCGACGATGGCCACTTCGGCCCCGTGGTTATGCTCGGGAATGCTGCCCAGACCGGCCGGGTGTTCGATCCAGTCGTCGAAGGCGAAAGGAAAGTCCGGGCCGAAAATGGTGACGGGTTTCTTACCGTCTGCAGGATGGCGATTGTTCTTGTTCATGGCTGACCTTGCTGGCGACCCGACGCTGGATGCGCGTCTGAGTATAGGAAAAGATGCCAGCCATTCTAGGGAGCGTAGAACACGTTAATAAGACGCAATGTGTCGTCGTTTTGAGTGTTTGAGCTGCAATGTGACGATGGTGATGATCAAACTGGATGCCCGCGATCAATCTTGCTGCTGAGGATGATCGACGTCGTGGTCTTCTCCACGCCGTCTACGCTGCCGATCTGATCCAGAAGCTGATCGAGCTGCTCCGGGGAATCGGTTCGCAGCCAGGCTACGTAATCAAATTCACCACTCACCGCGCACAATTGCTGCACCTGGGCCATCGCGCTCAACCGGCGCAGCACCTCTTTGCCGGAGCGTGGCTGCACCTTGATCCCGACGTAGGCCTGCAAGCCACCGTCCACCACGCGCTGTCCCAGACGCACACCATACCCGGTGATGACCTTGGCCTTTTCCAGTCGCGCCAGTCGTGAAGTCACGGTGGTGCGGGCGATCCCCAATTGCCGCGCCAGCATCGCCACGCTTTCGCGGGCGTTGATTTGCAGGGCAGCGATCAACTGGCGGTCGATTTCATCGAGCACGGGTGGGCGGATGTCGGACAAGGGGCGTCTCCATGGGCGCGGATCTTTGGCTGCGCATGTTACAGGCTCGGCCGGCGGTAAGCTTGTGGGCGACACACGCGCGGTTTTCCATAGGGACTGTCTTGATATCAGACGCTGGCAAATGCCTCGCGAAACCGTCGCATGTCGTCTTCCGTACCAACGCTGACCCGAATCCAGGTCGGCCACTCTTTCCATACGCGGCCGACCTTTACCCGGCGATCGGCCAACGCCTGCACCACTTCCGTGGCAGGACGTTTCACGTCGACCATGAAGCAGTTGGCCTGCGACACCGTGCAGCGAAAACCACGAGCGGCCAGCCAACTGATCGTCTCGTCACGCAGCTTCGTGTTGGTGTGCTTGCGTTGTGGCAGCAACTGCGTGTCCTCGAGACTGGCTATGCCGCCCAAAAGCGACGGAGCCGCCGGCACGTTATAGTTGCCGAACACCTCCAGTTGCTCCAGCAGGGTCGGGTTGGCTATCGCGATACCCAGGCGAGCGCCCGCCATGCCATAGATTTTCGAGAAGGTTCGCAGCACCATCAGTTCGGGATGGTCCTTGACCAACGGGATGCAGGTTGGCGCATTCGAGAAGTCGATATAGGCCTCGTCCACCAACAGAATCGTTCCCTTTGGCTTGTTCGCCAGCGCGAGCAGGATATCTGCGTGGGGCGTCACCGTACCGGTCGGATTATTCGGATTGCAGACGTAGATCAGCCCCGCCTGCGGATCGGCTGCCAGCATGCGTGGCAGATCATGGGCGTGATCAGGATTCAGCGCTATTTCGTGGACCGCGACCTGGCTGCCACGCGCCGCCTCGACAGGGTCTTCGTAAGAGGGCGACGCGACGACCAGGCTGCCCCGTCGAGTGAAGGCGTGAACCGCATGCTGCAAGGCCATTTTGGAGCCGCAGAAGGTCTGAACATACTCCTCCGGTATGCCTTGTTGGCGGGCAAATAGAGCGTTGAGTCGGTACTGGATCTTGTAGGGATAACGCCCGCACAGTGCAATGCCTTCCTGCATCGCCTGTCGGGCGGTGAGTGCCGGTCCCCAGGGGCTCTCGTTGAAATTGATCAGTACCTCATCGCCGGGTACCGGTGCCGGTACATCCTGACGTTGCGCCTGTCCCCAGGATGACTGCGCGAGCAGGGGGAGTGCTGCGGCGATTCCCATGAGCGAGCGGCGAGTGACATCAACCATAAAAATTCCTTTTTCGAATCATCAGATGTGCCTCGGCTTTGGGTGCCAGGACAAAAGTGTAACGAAATGGTTAGTTGTCGATTTAAACAGGCACGAGGCAAGCCCTGTTCACGCTTTCGGAAGTCGCATGTTTTGAGGGAGATGGAACGACTGCCCCCGGGCCGGAATGGCAGAAACGAAAAAGCCGCGCGAATGCGCGGCTTTTTCATGTTTGGTGGGCCCACACGGACTTGAACCGTGGACCAAAGGATTATGAGTCCTCTGCTCTAACCAACTGAGCTATAGGCCCTCAGTAGGCCGCGGATTATAGCGACGGTTTCTCGGCTGTGCTATCCGAAAAATCTGATACGGCTATACGAAGAAACGTCGCGGCGAACTCTTCTGGTGGCAGCGGCAGGCTGACGATGTAGCCCTGGATCTGTTCGCAGCCTTCGGCGGCGAGGAACTGTTGTTGGGCCTGGGTTTCCACGCCTTCGGCGATCACGGTGAATTGCATGCTGCGGCCCAGGGCGATGATGGCGCGGACAATCGCCGCGTCGTGCGGGTCATCGGGCAGGCCGCGCACGAAAGACTGGTCGATCTTGAGGATGTCCAGCGGCAGGCGCTTGAGGTAACTCAACGAGGAATAACCGGTGCCGAAGTCATCAATGGCCAGTTGCACGCCGAGGTGTTTGAGCTGGTGCAGCACTGCCAGCGCCTCTTCAGCCTGGCTCATGATGAAGTTTTCGGTAATTTCCAGTTGCAGTAATTCCGGTTGCAGGCGGTTGTCCTTGAGCAGTTGCTCGATGCGTCCCAGCAGGTTCGGTTGGCGCAGTTGTGCGCCGGCGAGGTTCACCGACAGCGGGCCGAGGGATTCATAGATCTGGCCCCACTCGAACATCTGCCGACAGGCGGTTTCCAGCACCCAGTCGCCGATTTGCAGAATCATGCCGTTCTCTTCTGCCAGCGGGATGAAATGCTCTGGCGGCACTTCGCCGAAGTTCGGGTGGCGCCAGCGGATCAGGGCTTCGGCGCCGACCAGATTGTGATCGTCGAGGCTGATTTTCGGCTGGTAATAAAGGTACAACTCCTCGCGCTCGATGGCCCGGCGAAGTTCGTGTTCCAGTGCTACGCGTTCGCTGGCCTGGGCGGTGAGGTCGCGGGTGTAGCTTTCGACCCGGTTGCGGCCCTTGGCCTTGGAGCGGTACATCGCCGCGTCTGCGTTCTTGATCAGGGTCGCGACATCGCAGCCGTCGCGCGGGTAAAGGCTGGTGCCGATGCTGGCGCTGATGAAGAACTCATGCTCGCCGGCCTGGAACGGCGCGCCAAAGCAGTTCAGAAGTTTGGTGGCGATGTTGTCGGCATCGCCGGGTTGCTGCAGGCCGGGGAGCAGAATGATGAATTCGTCGCCCCCCAGCCGCGCGACGGTGTCGATGTCTCGCAGTTGCTCCTTGAGGCGTACGGCGATGCCCTTGAGCAGCAAATCGCCGACCGGGTGACCGAGGCTGTCGTTGATGTGTTTGAAACGGTCGAGGTCGAGGAACAACACCGCGCCCTGGCCGCCGTTTTCCTGCTGACTGTTGAGTGCCATCAACAGGCGGCTTTCGAACAGCGTGCGGTTTGGCAGGCCGGTGAGCGGGTCGTGATGGGCCTGGTAGTCGAGTTTGGCCTGGGCGTGCTTCAGGCTGGAGATATCGGCGAACACCGCGACGAAGTGGGTGATGAACTTGTCGCGGTTGCGCACGGCGCTGATGGTCAGCCAGCTCGGGTAGAGCTCACCGTTCTTGCGCCGGTTGGAGATTTCGCCCTGCCAGTGGCCTTCGTCGGTCAATTGATGCCACATCGCCGCGTAAAACGCGCTGTCGTGCAGTCCGGAGGCCAGCAGGCGCGGAGTGTGACCCAGTGCTTCGCTTTCGCTGTAACCGGTGATTTCGGTGAAGGCGCGGTTCACGGCACTGATATGTTGCTGGGTGTCGGTGATCAGCACGCCTTCGGCAGTGCTCTCGAACACGGTTGCAGCCTGCTGCAGTTTTTCCTGCATCAAGTGGCGTTCGGTGATGTCCCGGGCGATGGTCAGCATGCAGTCTTCGTCGCCGATTGGCAGTGGACGGCTGGACACTTCGCAAAGGCGGATCTGCCCGTCGCTGCGGCGGATGTGGCAGCTGAAGTCGCGAACGAACCCGTCGCGGTGCAGCAGATCGAGCATTTGCTTGCGTTCGTTGAGGTTGACCCAGATGCCCAGGTCCAGCGCCGAGCGATCCACCGACATGGCGCTGTTGAAACCGGTGATGCGACTGAAACCTTCGTTGACCTCCAGCAGCAGGCCATCGCTCTGGCGCGACAGCAGCAGACCGTCCGGCGAGGCGTGGAAAGCCTTGGCGAACTTTTCTTCGGAGGTTTGCAGTTGCTGTTGGGTTTCCTTGAGCTGGGTGATGTCGCGCACCACCACGACCAGTGCCGGTGTGGTATCGAGCTCGAAGGGTTCTGCGGAAATCAGCCCGGTGAACACCTGACCATTGTTGCGGCGAAAGGGCATCTCCAGGTTGCGAATGCTGCCGGCCTGCAGTCGCTGAAGCAGGCCGGGACCAACACCGGGAATGCCCCAGATGTTGAGTTCGGTGGCGGTCTGGCCGATGACTTCTTCGGCCTTGAGTCCGATCTGCTCCTCAAAGGCTTCGTTGACCTCCAGCAGGCAGCCGTCGGAGAGCCGTGCAATGACCAGGATGTCCGGGCATTGCTGGAATACCGACGCGAACTTCTGTTCCGACAGGCGCAGCGCCTCTTCAGTGCGTTTGGTTTCACTGATGTCGATCATCAGACCGCGCATCACCGGTTCGTGGCCATGTTCGATCAGGCTGACGATGTCGCGTACCCATAGGCAGCGGCCGTCAGCGGTGATCACCCGGTAATCGAGGCTGTGGTCGCGTCCAGCCAATACTTCGTGATCGCAGAAACTCTGGGCGCGGGTCAGATCCGCCGGGTGAATGATGTTGCGCCAGAAGCCCGGAATCAGCCAGTGAGACAGCGGATAACCGAGCAGATCTTCGGCGTGGGGCGAAACATAGCTGTAGGTGAAGTCACTGATCCGCGCTTCCCAGGCGATGGCCGAAAGACTCTCCACGAGTCCGCGATAGTGGTATTCGCTGCTGCGCAGTTCCTGTTCGAGGTCGATACGCCGGGCGATTTCCGAACTGAGGCGGCGGTTGATGCGGATCACCACCGCCAGCACGATGACCAGAAGCGAGAGACCCGGTAAGCCGTAAACCAGCAGATCCGACCAGAATGTCCGGTGATCGAGGACGTTGCCCACCCAATGTTCCTGAATGCTGCTGATTTCCTCCGGGGACATATCGGCAAGAACCTTGTCCAGAATCCCCACCAGCATTTTGTTGTCCCGAGGGACGCCCATCGCCAGTTGGTAGCGATAAGGGGTTTCGCCGCTGACATACAAACCATCCAGTTTGAGCTGGCGCAGGCTCCAGACGCTGGAGGCCAGATCGCCGACCACGGCGTCCACTTCATCGGTGGCCAGGGCCTGCAGCGCAGAGCTGACATTGGGCATCGCCACCAGGTTCAGGTCGGGATGATGGGTGCGCAGCAGTTCGTGGGGCGCGTAGTTTTCCACCACGGCGATTTTCAGGCCGTAAAGCTCCTCGAGCTTGCGCGGTTGCGGGCCGCCGACGTGGGCGAGGATGACGATCGGAAAGTCGAGATAAGGGCGGGTGAACGACAGGTAGCTCTGGCGTTCCGGGGTGGACATGATGCCCGGCAACAGGTCGATCTTGCCGTTTTTCGCCTGTTCGAGCACTACGGTCCAGCTCACCGGCTCAATGGGCGTGAGTTTGATCGCCAGGCGTTGGCGAATCACATCGATATAGTCCGCCGCCAGGCCCTGGTAGCGATTCTGGTCGTCGCGGAACTCGAAGGGTGGCCACGATGCATCGACACCCAGGCGCAGGTCCGGGTGAGCCGCCAACCAGCTACGTTCTTCATCGTTCAGAGTCAGCGCGTCAGCCGTTGCGGTCCAGATCATCAGTGGCAGCAAAAAAAGCACGGACGCCAGTCTGGGCATAACGGTCTCGTTATGGCTCGGGGGGAATGTTTCGAGTGTAGACGGGCTGTGCGCGGGGGAGGGCGGAGCTGAGTATTTAATCTGCCATATAAACAAAACCCCCGGCCTGGGCCGGGGGTTCTGGTATCACTCGTCGAGGAAGGAGCGCAGATGCTCGCTTCGCGTCGGGTGGCGCAGCTTGCGCAGCGCCTTGGCTTCGATCTGACGGATCCGCTCGCGGGTCACGTCAAACTGTTTGCCGACTTCTTCGAGCGTATGGTCGGTGTTCATGTCGATACCGAAACGCATGCGCAGTACCTTGGCTTCACGGGCAGTAAGGCCGGACAGCACTTCGCGGGTCGCTTCTTTCAGGCTCTCAACAGTGGCGACATCGATTGGCGACTGCATGGTCGAGTCTTCGATGAAGTCACCCAGATGGGAGTCTTCGTCATCACCGATCGGGGTTTCCATGGAGATCGGCTCTTTGGCGATCTTCAATACCTTGCGGATCTTGTCCTCAGGCATTTCCATGCGTTCACCCAGCTCTTCCGGGGTCGGTTCGCGACCCATTTCCTGCAGCATCTGGCGGGAAATGCGGTTGAGCTTGTTGATCGTCTCGATCATGTGCACCGGAATACGGATGGTGCGGGCCTGGTCGGCGATCGAGCGAGTGATCGCCTGACGGATCCACCAGGTGGCATAAGTCGAGAACTTGTAACCACGACGGTATTCGAACTTGTCCACCGCTTTCATCAGACCGATGTTGCCTTCCTGGATCAGATCGAGGAATTGCAGGCCACGGTTGGTGTACTTCTTGGCGATGGAGATCACCAGACGCAAGTTTGCTTCAACCATTTCTTTCTTCGCGCGGCGGGCTTTTGCCTCACCGATCGACATGCGACGGTTGATGTCCTTGATCTCGGCGATGGTCAAACCGGTCTCGGTTTCCAGCGCGGTCAGCTTCTGCTGGCAACGGATGATGTCCGGTTGCACGCGAGCAATGGCTTCGGCGTACTTGCTCTTGCCTTTGGCCAGGGCGTCGGACCAGCTTTCGTCGACTTCGTTGCCCGGGAACTGGCGCAGGAAGTCGGCGCGAGGCATACGTGCATCACGTACGCAGAGTTGCATGATCGCGCGCTCTTGCTGACGCAGACGATCCAGGGCACTGCGAACACGCTCGACCAGGGCTTCGAATTGCTTCGGCACCAGTTTGATCGGCATGAACAGCTCGGCCAGGGCCAACAGTTCGGCAATTGCCGCCTTGTTGTGACGACCGTGCTTTTTCAGGGCCTTGCGGGTGATTTCCATCTGATCGGCGACAGCACCGAAGCGCTGTGCGGCAATGACCGGATCCGGACCGCTTTCGGCTTCTTCTTCGTCATCGGAAGCTTCGGCGTCGTCATCGTCGTCGGATTCTTCGGCTTTCGCCGCTTTCGCGTCGATCGGCGGCGGCACTTCGGCGGCAGGCGGCGCAATGCCGTCGTCCGGGTCGATGTAACCGCTCAGAACGTCGGACAGGCGACCGCCCTCGGTAGTGACGCGAGTGTACTCGGAGAGAATATGGTCAACCGTGCCAGGGAAGTGCGCGATGGCGCTCATCACTTCACGGATGCCTTCCTCGATGCGTTTGGCGATTTCGATTTCGCCTTCACGAGTCAGAAGCTCGACCGTACCCATTTCACGCATGTACATGCGCACCGGGTCGGTGGTGCGACCGATATCGGTCTCCACCGCCGCCAACGCAGCGGCTGCTTCTTCCGCAGCGGCCTCGTCGGTATCGGCGTCGGCCAGCATAAGGGCGTCCGCATCCGGAGCACTCTCGTGTACGGGGATCCCCATGTCGTTAATCATGCGGATGATGTCTTCCACCTGCTCCGGATCTGAAATATCCTCGGGCAGGTGGTCGTTGACCTCGGCGTAAGTCAGATACTTCTGCTCACGACCCAGTTTGATCAACTCAATAATACGAGACTGCTGTTGCGCTTTTCCGGACATAACACCCTATCCACTGAAGGTCTTGGCGGGCAAAAAACAAGCCGAGGATTATACCTGAGCTATGACCTCACGCGCCAGTTGAGGTCGGGTTTGATGCGGAAACATTGCGACTTAAAAGGTCGCGCAGTTGATTTTTCTCTTCGGCGCTCAGTTCGCTTTGACGCGCTTTCCTGAGCAGTTGTTCCAGATTTCGCTCGCGTTGGCGGGCTGACAAGCTAGTAATGGTGTCGAAAAACTGTTGTTCAAGGTTGTCTCCGTCAATCAGCCATTCCTTTTCCGCCAGCGCCTTTAGCAAGCGGCCCTGTTCGGTTCCGTGCCATCGCGCGATCAACTGAAATGAGTTTAGCTTGGGATTCTTCTGTACGGCTTCGAGCAGTGCCACCAGCAGTTGTGCGTTGGTCTGGGTCTCGTCCGCGAAGTGCCCGGCGTCCTCGACTTTCTCCGCCAGTTGCGGGTGATGCAGCAAGGTTCTCAGGGCGGCCAGGGTCGGTGGTTCGACGGCGGCCGGCACGCGTGGGGCACGGGGCTGGTCGCGATCGCCGCCACGCTTGCCATTCTTGTCCCACGGTTTCTTGTCCCATTTCTTGCCGCCGGCACCGGGTTTCTTCGGCGTCCATTCCTGCTGCGGCACATACATGTCCTGTGCCTGCGGCTGATGGTAGTCGCTGTAGTCCGGCATGGCGTCATAGTCGATGCCCGGGTCGTAGGCCGGCGGTGCTTCCTGCGGCGCGCTCTGGGCCAGTTGGCTGACGCTTTCACTGCTCAGGCCGGTGATCTCGCTCAGGCGCTGACGCATCAGGATGCGCAGGTTGGCGCCAGGGACCTTGTCGATCAGCGGTGCTGCGAGCGTGGCCATGTGGGCCTTGCCCTCCAGCGAGCGCGGGTCGGCTTCTTCGGTCAGTTGCTGGAAGAAGTAGTCCGCCAGCGGCTGTGCGTGCTGATTGATCCGGGCGCGGAAGGCGTCAGTGCCCTCGGCGCGAATCAACGTATCCGGGTCTTCGCCTTCAGGCAGAAACAGAAAGCGTGCACGGCGCCCGTCCTGCAGGCAGGGCAGTGTGGCTTCCAGTGCGCGCCAGGCGGCATTGCGGCCAGCCTGGTCGCCGTCAAAGCAAAACAGTACGTTCGGCACGACGCGAAACAGGCGCTTGAGGTGTTCTTCGCTGGTGGCGGTGCCGAGTGTCGCGACGGCATTGCGCAGGCCTTGCTGGGCCAGGGCGATGACGTCCATATAGCCCTCGACGACGATGATTTCGTCGAGGTTGCGATTGTTCTTGCGTGCTTCGTAGAGGCCGTAGAGTTCCTGGCCTTTATGGAACACGGGGGTTTCCGGCGAGTTCAGGTATTTCGGCTTGTCGTCACCGAGCACTCGTCCACCGAAAGCGATGATCCGTCCACGGGTGTCGCGGATCGGGAACATCACGCGATCACGAAAGCGGTCGTAGCGTTTGCCGGTTTCGGCGTTTTCGATCAGCAGGCCGGCATCGATCATGGCTTTCTGCTGCAAGGTGTCGCTGCTCAAGTGTTTGAACAGGTTGTCCCAACCCGGTGGGGCGAATCCGAGGCCGAAGTCCCGGGCGATTTCGCCGGTCAGGCCGCGCCCCTTGAGGTAATCCACTGCCGCCTTGCGTGCCGGATGGCTCTTGAGCGCCTGTCGATAAAAGTCGGCGGCGGCGGTGAGCAGTGGATAAAGTGGCGAGTCGGTCGGCTGGCGCGGTTTGTTCGTGCGACCGCCTTCTTCCCGTGGGACTTCCATGCCGGCGGCTTTGGCGAGGTCTTCGACGGCCTGGGGGAAGTCCAGGTTATCGTGATCCATCAGAAAACCGAGGGCGTTGCCGCCGGCACCGCAGCCGAAACAGTAATAGAACTGTTTGTCGGGGCTGACGCTGAACGACGGGGTTTTCTCTTTATGGAACGGGCAGCAGGCGGTGTAGTTTTTGCCGGCCTTCTTCAATTGCACGCGCGAGCTGACCACGTCGACGATGTCGGTGCGGTTCAGAAGGTCGTCAATGAAGCTCTGGGGAATCAGCCCGGCCATGGCGTTCTCGTCTGCGCTGTAATGGATCCGATGCGAAAGGCGGCCAGACGCGGGTCAATAAGTGATGCGCGCACGTGGGGCGGCTCGACCGGTGTCGTTTGCGTAATCGCTGTCGGGAAGTGTATCTGCCGAAAATCCACTGACGTTAGTAATCATCAGTCTTCGACTATTCGAAAATGTTGCGCTGAATCCGCTGACGGCTGGTAATCGGCCTCGGATAGCTCATGAAGCGGGCACGCAAGCAGGTGCCTTGGGCTGATCGTCGAAAGAGGAATCAGTGGGTGTGCTCGTCAGTAGCCTTGAAAGGCTCGTCAGAAAAGACGTGCACCGCTGGCAAAAGAGCCAGGCCTGACGCGGTGAAGCGGGTTTGTCTCGGTCGCATCTGCGGCTTCGACGGTGAAGCATCAAGCGTTTTACGCAAATGCCATTAGCCCGGCTGAGGGCCGGGCTTGGCAGAAGCTTGCTACGATCGTCTGTGTATTAGTACAGACGAACGGCGCGGCGCTGTTCGCGCTGAACTTTCTTGGCGTGACGCTTAACAGCAGCAGCTGCCTTGCGCTTACGCTCAGAAGTTGGCTTCTCGTAAAATTCGCGGCTACGAACTTCAGCCAGTACACCGGCTTTTTCGCAGGAGCGCTTGAAACGACGCAGAGCTACGTCGAAGGGTTCGTTCTCTTTAACTTTGACGGCTGGCATCCAGAGCTACCTTCATTCATTACCGGGGTCAACATCCTCGCGGCAAAAGAGCACTTGAAGACGTCGGTTTTTAAGGGTTGCGGATGTTAACCCCTCATCGCTCGGAATGCAAAGCCTCTGATCGAAAACCGCTGGTCGGGGCATCACGCGGCGACTATTATGCGCGCCTTCGAATTCAGCCTAAACAAGGCGCAAACCCATGCTAGTACTGGGATTAGAAACTTCCTGCGACGAAACCGGCGTCGCTTTGTACGACAGTGAGCGCGGCCTGCTGGCCGACGCGCTGTTCAGCCAGATCGACCTGCACCGCGTCTATGGCGGCGTGGTGCCGGAGCTCGCCTCGCGCGATCATGTCAAGCGCATGCTGCCCCTGATTCGTCAGGTGCTGGCCGAGGCTGACTGCGTACCGACCGAGATCGACGCCATCGCCTACACCGCGGGTCCCGGCCTGGTCGGGGCGCTGCTGGTGGGGGCTTCCTGCGCCCAGGCGCTGGCGTTTGCCTGGGGCATCCCGGCGCTCGGTGTGCACCACATGGAAGGCCACTTGCTGGCGCCGATGCTGGAGCCAAAACCGCCGGAGTTCCCGTTCGTCGCTTTGTTGGTGTCCGGTGGTCATACGCAGCTGGTTCAGGTCGATGGCATCGGCCAATACAGCCTCCTTGGTGAAACGCTGGACGATGCGGCGGGCGAAGCTTTCGACAAGACTGCCAAAATGATGGGCCTCAATTATCCGGGCGGACCGGAAATCGCCAAGCTCGCAGAGAAGGGCGTCACAGGACGTTTCACCTTCCCGCGTCCGATGTGTGATCGCCCGGGCCTGGATTTCAGCTTCAGCGGCCTGAAGACCTTCGCTCTCAACACCTGGCAGCAATGCGTCAGCGCCGGGGACGACAGCGAGCAAGCCCGTTGCGACATCGCGCTGGCGTTCCAGCAGGCCGTGGTGGAGACTTTGACCATCAAGTGCAAACGGGCCCTGAAGCAGGCCGGCATGAAGCGTCTGGTGATCGCCGGCGGCGTCAGTGCCAACAAGGCCCTGCGTGTGTCGCTGGAGAAAATGCTCGGCGACATGAAGGGCGATGTGTTTTATGCCCGTCCCGAGTTTTGCACCGATAACGGCGCGATGATCGCGTTTGCCGGCTGCCAGCGTTTGCAGGCCGGTCAGCAGGAAAGCCTGGCGATCAGCGTGCAGGCGCGCTGGCCAATGGAGCAACTGTCGGCGCTGTAATGAGCGGCGCTCACGTGCGGTATTTAAAAATGCCGTTCGCGCCCGGCGAACAGGTCGCGTAGATTGCCCCGGTGGCGCCAGACGATCAGCAGTGTCAGCGTGCTCATCGGCAACAACGCTGCCGGTTCCTGCCACGCCAGCAGTGGCAGAGTCAGGGGTGTGGCGATCAGCGCCGCCAGCGAACTGGTGCGGGTCAGATAGAACGTCAGCAGCCAGGCGCATACGGCCAACAGCGCGGCGGGTGGATAAAGGCCCAGCAACATGCCGGCCGCTGTAGCGACGCCCTTGCCGCCGCGAAAACGGAAGTACAACGGGAACAGGTGACCGATCACGGCGCAGACGCCGATCCACGCCTGATCCTGCAGCGAAAGGCCTACAGCCGAAGCGATCAGCACCGGCAGCAGGCCTTTGCACAGATCACCCAGCAGGGTCAGGATCGCGAGTTTGCGTCCGGCCAGGCGCAGCATGTTGGTGGCGCCGGCATTACCCGAGCCACTCATTCGCGGATCCGGATTTCCGGTCAGGCGGCTGAGCAAAATGGCGAAGGACAGAGAGCCGAGCAGGTAGGCGAGGATCGCCAGTAACCAAAACATGCTAACTATTCCGGGCGAGGACGCCCTGATTCTAACGGCGCATTGCGCCCTTGTCGTGCAGCGGAGAGAAGTGCTTGGACAGAGTGTTTATCGAGGGCCTGGAAGTCGACACCGTGATCGGTGCCTACGACTGGGAGCGCGGCATCCGACAGTGCCTGCGTCTTGATCTGAGCTTCGCCTGGGACAATCGGCCGGCCGCCGCCGGTGACGACCTGACCCTGGCGCTCGATTACGCCAGTGTGTCCACGCGGATCCAGGCCTTTGCCGAGCAATCCCAGTATCAACTGGTCGAGACTTTCGCCGAACGTCTGGTTGAAGCGCTGATGAGTGAATTCAAGATCACCTGGGTGCGCCTGAAGCTGACCAAGCCAGGTGCCGTACCGGCCGCCAAGGGTGGCGTGGGTGTGGAGATCGAGCGCGGATGTCGCTGACCCAGGTCTATCTCGGGCTCGGTAGCAATATCGAGCGCGAAACCCATTTGCAGGCCGGTCTGGATGCCTTGTCCACGTTTCTGGTGGATATCCGCTGTTCGCCTGTGTTCGAAAGCCAGCCGGTGGGGATCAAGAGCGGGCCGTTCTTCAACTTCGTGGTGTCGGCTTTTACGGATCTGCCGTTGATCGAACTGGATCGCCGCTTGAAATTCATTGAAGCGGACAATGGCCGTTATGCGCCGGATCGCAAGGGCTTGCCGCTGGATATCGACGTGCTGCTGTACGGCGATCTGGCGGGCAACTTCGATGGACTGGTCCTGCCTCGGGCGGAAATCCTGAAAAATGCCTTTGTGCTGTGGCCGCTGTCTTTGATTGCGCCGGATCGGGTGCATCCTGGTGTGGGAAAAAGCTTTGCGACATTGTGGGCCGAGGCGCAGATCGATCAGGTGCTTGCACCGGTCGGATTTGAGTGGCGCGGTACTCAGCTCACGCCTTCGGGCATGCGTTGAACTGCCTGATCCGTCCTCGCAAGGGCGGATCACCTGATTTCAGAACGCGGCCGACTCCTTGTAAGCCTTTAGCGCCTTGAGCCGTTCGCGCTTGAGTGCCTCGCCCAGTTCCGGGCCCTTGAATCCCTTCTCCAGCAACGGCTGTACCGCCACGCTGCGCGCCACATTGGCCGCACCGCGCAGGTAATCGGCCTGTGGATAACTGCGCTGCTCAAGCCCTTTGCGGCCTCGGGCGTCCATCTCGCACGCGGCGATAAATTCTTCGAAACGCTGTGGTCGACGGTAAATGTCAAAGCTTTGCAGCAACTCAAGCAAAGTCGACGCTTTCAACTCCAGGGCGCGATGCCCGTGGGTGTGATATTGGCCGACCAGCAAGGCCAACTCCTGACAGTCCTTCGGTGCCTTGAAGCGTTCGTTGACCGCTTTGATCAATGTCAGGCCTTTGTGCTCATGGGCGATATGTCGTGGCCATTCCGCCTCTGGCGTCAGGCCTTTGCCGAGGTCGTGCAGCAGGCAGGCCCAGCGCACGGTCAGCGGTTGCTTGTGCAGGGCCGATTGCTCGAGCACGCTCAGGGTGTGAATGCCGCTGTCAATCTCCGGGTGATGGGCTTCCGGCTGTGGTACGCCGAACAAGGCGTCGACTTCTGGCATCAGCACCTTCAAGGCGCCGCAATCGCGCAGTACCTGAATGAATACCTGGGGCTGATCTTCCATCAGTGCGCGGGAAATCTCTTTCCAGCTGCGTTCGGCGGTAAGGGCTTCCAGTTCGCCCGATTCGCTGAGCTGACGCATCAGCTCCAGGGTCTCGGGCGCCACCTTGAAGCCGAGTTCGGCATAACGGGCGGCAAAGCGCGCAACACGCAGGACCCTGAGCGGATCTTCGGCAAACGCGGGGGAAACGTGGCGCAGGATCCGCTCTTCAAGATCACGCTGACCGTGGTAGGGATCGGTCAGGTTTTGCTGATCGTCTTCGGCCATGGCGTTGATCGTAAGGTCACGGCGGATCAGGTCTTCTTCAAGCGTGACCTCCGGGCTGGCGTGAAAGGTGAAGCCACCATAACCGCGACCGCTCTTGCGCTCGGTGCGGGCAAGGGCGTACTCCTCGCCGCTTTTCGGGTGAAGAAACACCGGGAAATCCGCGCCGACCGGGCGAAATCCCTTGGCAAGCATTTCTTCCGTGGTCGCGCCGACCACCACCCAATCGATATCGGTGACCGGTTTGCCCAGCAGGCGATCACGTACCGCACCGCCGACCTTGTAAATCTGCATAAAAAACCTCCGTTGGCCCGACAGGATAACCCTTGCGCCGGACTTTCGGAGGCCTGAACGGGATCAAAGATGAATGACGGCCAGGTCGAGTCGACCGTAGTCCCCCTCGCTGTGCTCGCTGCGGGGCGGAACATGATGGGTCTTCATGATCTGGTCGCCCTGCAGGGTCTCCAGGTGAATGTCAAAGCCCCACAGTCGGTGCAGGTGTTTGAGGACCTCTTCGGTGGAATCGCCCAGCGGTTTGCGGTCGTGTTGCTGGTGGCGCAGGGTCAGCGAGCGGTCGCCGCGGCGATCGATGCTGTAGATCTGCACGTTCGGCTCGCGGTTACCCAGGTTGTATTGCGCGGCGAGCGTTTCGCGAATGATCCGGTAACCACCCTCGTCATGGATCGCCGGTACCAGCAGATCGTCCTTCTGGTCGTCATCGAGGATGCTAAACAGCTTCAGGTCGCGGATCACCTTGGGGGACAGGTACTGCAGGATGAAACTCTCATCCTTGAAGCTGCTCATGGCGAACTTGATGGTCGATAACCAATCGCTGCCGGCGATGTCCGGGAACCAGCGACGGTCTTCTTCCGTAGGTTCTTCGCACATGCGCCGGATGTCTCGATACATCGCAAAGCCCAGGGCATAGGGGTTGATGCCGTTGTAATACGGGCTGTCGAACCCCGGCTGGAACACCACGCTGGTGTGGGACGTCAGGAACTCCATCATGAAGCCGTCGGTCACCAGGCCTTCGTCGTACAGGTCGTTCATCAGCGTGTAGTGCCAGAACGTCGCCCAGCCTTCGTTCATCACCTGGGTCTGGCGCTGTGGATAGAAATACTGGGCGATCTTGCGCACGATCCGCACGATCTCGCGCTGCCAGGGTTCCAGCAGCGGGGCGTGTTTCTCGATGAAATACAGAATGTTTTCCTGCGGTTCGGCCGGGAAGCGTGCGTTGTCCTTGTCGCTGTATTTGTCCGCGCCTTTGGGGATGGTGCGCCACAGGTCGTTGATCTGTTTCTGCAAGTGCTCCTCGCGATCCTTCTGCCGGCGCCGCTCTTCCTCGGCGGAAATCGGATACGGACGCTTGTAGCGGTCGACGCCGTAGTTCATCAGGGCATGGCAGGAGTCGAGCAGATCCTCCACGGCATCGATGCCGTGGCGCTCTTCGCACTGCATGATGTACTGCTTGGCGAACACCAGGTAATCGATGATCGAACTGGCGTCGGTCCAGGTGCGGAACAGATAGTTGCCCTTGAAGAAGCTGTTGTGGCCGTAGCAGGCATGCGCAACCACCAGCGCCTGCATGCAGATGGTGTTTTCTTCCATCAGGTAGGCGATGCACGGGTCCGAGTTGATCACGATCTCGTACGCCAGCCCCATTTGCCCGCGACTGTAGGATTTTTCGGTGCTGAGGAAGTGCTTGCCGTAGGACCAATGGTGATAGCCCAGCGGCATGCCGACCGACGCATAGGCGTCCATCATCTGTTCGGCGGTGATCACTTCGATCTGGTTGGGATAGGTATCCAGGGCATAGCGGGCCGCGATACGGGCGATTTCACGGTCGTACGTCTGGATCAGCTCGAATGTCCATTCCGAGCCGGTGGAAATGGGTTGGCGCTTCTGCTCTTTGGCGGTCATGTCACTAACCTGCGCTGGAAGAGTTCACGGAAGACCGGATAGATATCCCCGGCCGAGACCAGTTGTTGCTGGGCAAAAGTGTCGGAAAAGGCTTCGGCGATGCGCTCGTATTCGTACCACAAGGCCTGATGTTCGCGCGGGGTGATCTCCACGTAAGTGTAGTACTGCACGAATGGCATGATCTGGTTGATCAGGATGTCGCGGCAGATCGGCGAGTCGTCGTTCCAGTTGTCGCCGTCGGAAGCCTGGGCGGCGTAAATGTTCCACTCGTTGCTCGGGTAGCGCTCGGCCATGATCTCCTGCATCAGCTTGAGTGCACTGGAGACGATGGTGCCGCCGGTCTCGCGGGAATAGAAAAACTCTTCTTCGTCCACTTCCCGGGCGCTGGTGTGGTGGCGGATGAACACCACGTCGATCTTGTCGTAGTTCCGCTTGAGGAACAGGTACAACAGGATGAAGAAGCGTTTGGCGATGTCCTTGGTCGCCTGGGTCATGGAGCCGGAAACGTCCATCAGGCAGAACATCACGGCTTTGGAGCTGGGATTGGGTTGCTTGACCAGCAGGTTGTATTTCAGATCGAAGGTATCGAGAAACGGCACGCGATGGATACGCGCACTGAGTCGCTCGATTTCTGCTTCAAGATCCTGGATATCGCCGAAGTTGTCCGGCTCTTCCCGTTTCAGCCGAGCCAACTCCTCTTTGGCTTCCCGCAATTTGGCGCGGCTGCTGCCCGACAACGCAATGCGCCGTGCATGAGCCGAACGCAGGGTACGGATGATGTTGATCCGCGACGGGTTGCCCTCGTTGCTGATCCCCGCACGTACCGTCTTGAAGGTGTCGGTGCCGGTCAGGTTGCGCTTGACGAGGTTGGGCAGTTCGAGGTCCTCGAACATGAATTCGAGGAATTCTTCCTGGGTGATCTGGAAGACGAACTCGTCCATGCCTTCGCCGGAGTTGCCGGCCTTGCCTGGCCCACGGCCACCTCCGCCTCCCGGCGGACGGGCAATATGTTCGCCGGCGGTGAATTCCTTGTTGCCGGGATGGACCACGGTCTGCTTGCCGCCGCGACCATGGTGAAGCACCGGCTCGTCGATATCGCGACCGGGAATGCTGATCTGCTCACCGTGCTCCATATCGGTAATGGAACGCCGGCTGACCGCCTCTTCGACAGCCTTCTTGATGTGGTCACGGTAACGCCGCAGGAAGCGCTGACGGTTCACCGTGCTCTTGTTCTTGCCATTGAGACGTCGGTCGATCACATAGCTCATAGGAGGCCCTCCGGGCAGCTTCAAGTAGTGAGCTGCGAGCCGCAAGTGCAGGCATATGCCCTGGCATCAGGCTCATGCGCTTTTTACTTGCAGCTCGAAGCTTGTAGCTTGCAGCTGCTTTACTGCGATTTCCGGACCCGCAGATACCACTCGGAGAGCAGTCGTACCTGTTTGTCGGTGTAGCCGCGTTCGACCATTCGTGTAACGAAGTCGTTATGTTTCTGTTGATCCTCTTTGCTGGCCTTGGCATTGAAGCTGATGACTGGCAGCAGGTCCTCGGTGTTCGAGAACATTTTCTTCTCGATGACCACCCGCAGTTTTTCGTAGCTGAGCCAGGTCGGGTTCTTGCCGTTGTTGTTGGCCCTGGCGCGCAACACGAAGTTGACGATCTCGTTGCGGAAATCCTTCGGATTGCTGATGCCGGCCGGTTTTTCGATCTTTTCCAGCTCCTCGTTGAGGGCGACGCGGTTGAGGATCTCCCCGGTTTCCGGATCGCGGTATTCCTGATCCTGAATCCAGAAGTCCGCATACAGCACGTAGCGGTCGAAGATGTTCTGGCCGTACTCGCTGTAAGACTCGAGGTAGGCGGTCTGGATCTCCTTGCCGATGAATTCGATATAACGCGGTGCCAGGTACTCTTTCAGGTAGCGCAGATAGCGTTCGCGGGTTTCTGCCTGGAACTGTTCCTGTTCGATCTGCTGTTCCAGCACATAGAGCAGGTGTACCGGGTTGGCGGCGATTTCGTGCGGGTCGAAGTTGAAGACCTTGGACAGGATCTTGAACGCGAACCGGGTCGACAGACCGTTCATGCCCTCGTCGACGCCCGCTGCATCGCGGTACTCCTGGATCGACTTGGCCTTCGGATCGGTGTCCTTGAGGTTTTCGCCGTCATACACGCGCATCTTGGAGTAGATGTTGGAGTTTTCCGGCTCCTTCAGGCGTGACAGCACGGTGAACTGCGCCAGCATCTTCAATGTGTCCGGCGCGCAATGGGCCTTGGACAGGGAGCTGTTGAACAGCAGCTTGTCGTAGATCTTCACTTCGTCACTGACCCGCAGGCAGTACGGCACCTTGACGATGTAGATCCGGTCGATGAACGCTTCGTTGTTCTTGTTGTTGCGGAAGGTGTGCCACTCCGACTCGTTGGAGTGGGCCAACAGGATCCCGGTGAACGGAATTGCGCCCAGGCCTTCGGTACTGTTGTAGTTGCCTTCCTGGGTGGCGGTCAGCAACGGGTGCAGCACCTTGATCGGTGCCTTGAACATCTCGACGAATTCCATCAGGCCCTGGTTGGCCCGGCACAGCGCACCTGAGTAGCTGTAGGCGTCGGCGTCGTTCTGCGGAAACTCTTCGAGTTTGCGGATATCGACCTTGCCCACCAGTGCGGAGATGTCCTGGTTGTTTTCGTCACCCGGTTCGGTCTTGGCCACGGCGATCTGGTTGAGGATCGACGGGTACAGCTTGACCACGCGGAACTGGCTGATGTCGCCGCCGAATTCGGCCAGGCGCTTGGTGGCCCATGGCGACATGATGGTGTTCAGGTAACGCCGTGGAATGCCGAAGTCTTCCTCGAGGATCGCGCCATCTTCGGTGGCGTTGAACAGGCCCAGAGGCGATTCGAATACCGGCGAGCCCTTGATGGCATAGAAGGGCACTTTTTCCATCAGTTGTTTCAGCTTCTCGGCCAGGGACGATTTACCACCGCCGACGGGGCCGAGCAGGTAAAGGATCTGTTTCTTCTCTTCCAGGCCCTGGGCCGCATGCCGGAAATACGACACGATCTGGTCGATGCATTCTTCCATCCCGTGGAAGTCTTCAAAGGCCGGATAGCGGCGGATCACCTTGTTGGAAAAGATTCGTGACAGCCTCGAGTTGGTCGAGGTGTCGAGCAGTTCCGGTTCGCCGATGGCCATTAACAGACGCTCGGCGGCGGAAACGTAGGCACTGCGATCCTTTTTGCACAGTTCCAGGTACTCCTGCAGGGAGAATTCTTCCTGGCGTGTGGACTCGAAGCGTTGTTGGAAGTGGCTAAAGATACTCATGACGTCACCTCGCTCGATACGTGGAGCCGACGCCGGATCACTCAGTCGATGCTGGCAAGCAGCCGCTGTGGCAGCTGATTGTTTACCCCCCAGAACACTTTCGCGGTCGACAACCTTGAAAGTCACTCCCGATGACCCGTGCGCCGGTGTACCGGCTCTCCCCTGTTTTGGATGGCCTGGGCTTAAGGATAGTTGGGAATTCGGGAGGTAAAGGCGAGATACGTAATTAGTTGTGGCAAGACCGTTCGTCTGCCGGCGCAGGCCCACGGGAGCCGGGGCCTGCGCGTTACAAAAAAATTATTCGGAGGTGCCTTGCGCGGTTTCCGAAGGAAAAGTCGTACGCCACAGTTCGAAGCCGCCGTCCATGCTGTAGACGTCGGAGAAGCCCTGGCTCAGGAGGTACGCCGCAGCACCCTGGCTCGAGTTGCCGTGATAGCAGACCACGACGGTCGGAGCATCGAGGTCGGCGCCCTGGATGAACGCATGCAGGGAATGATTATCCAGATGCTTCGAGCCGCTGATGTGCAGGGCGGCGAAGGTCGCCGGGTCGCGAACGTCGACCACGACTGCACCTTGCTCGCGCAGGGCCTGGGCCTGCTCCGGGGGAATACGTTTGAATTCGCTCATGGCGGGTTCCTGTTGCTCGGCTGATAGCGCAGTCTAACGCGGGACGCTGACTGGCGAAGTTTCGGGGATAAGTGGTGCGACGGTTGGGGCAATGCCTCCATGCTCATCGCATTTGCATGACAGGCGTTCGCCGCTGTCGACGTTCATCAGGGTCAGACTGCCGCCCCAGACACAACCGGTGTCCAGTGCGCAGATGCCTGGCTCATGGACATTGCCTTCCAGCGCCGCCCAGTGACCGAAGATGATCCGCAGACCTTTGGTCTTGCGCTCCTTGTGCTGGAACCAGGGCTTATACCCCGGTGGCGCGGTGTCGAGGCCTTCCTTGCTCTTGAGGTCAAGCTTGCCTTCGGCGGTGCAGAAGCGCATGCGCGTGAAATAGTTGGTGATGACTCGCAGGCGGGTGACGCCTTTGAGATCGTTGTCCCACTTCGCCGGTTCGTTGCCGTACATGCCGTCGAGGTAGGCGGGAAACAGATTGTCGTCGCGCAGGGCGGTTTCGACTTCGGCGGCGCACTTCAGAGCGCGCCGCAGCGACCATTGCGGCGGGATGCCGGCGTGGGCCATGGCGACATCACGCACTTCGTCGTAGTGCATCAGCTTTTGCTGACGCAACCACTCCATCAGCACCGGGCCGTCGGGGGCTTCGATAATCTCTCGCAGGGTGTCGGACTTTTTCAGGCGCTCGATCTTTTTAGCGGCCGCCAGCAGGTGCAGGTCGTGATTGCCCAGCACGCAAACCAGCGATTCACGCATGCCATATAGAAAACGCAGGGTTTCCAGCGATTGCGGGCCACGGTTGACCAGGTCGCCGACCAGCCACAGCCGATCGATCGCCGGATCGAACGCAACCTGCTTGAGCAGGCATTTCAGCGGTTCGAGGCAGCCTTGCAGGTCCCCCACGGCATACGTCGCCATCAGTGCAGGGCTCCGGGGACGGCGAGGCGGAAGGGCTTGATGATTGCGTCGAAATGTTTGCCGTCGCTGGCAACCATTTCGTAAGTGCCTTGCATGGTGCCGACCTTGGTAGTCATGACCGTGCCGCTGCTGTAGGTGTGGCTTTTGCCTGAGTCGATCAGTGGTTGCTGGCCAACGACACCGGCGCCGCGGACTTCTTCGACATGGCCGTCGCCGTCAGTGATCACCCAGTGACGCGACATCAGGCGTGCGGGCTGCTCGCCATTATTCTGTACGGTGATGGTGTAGGCGAAGGCGAAGCGGTCGTGCTCGGGTTGCGATTGGTCTGCCAGATAGTGGGTAACGACGCTGACATCGACCTGATAACGAGGATCGGACATGCAAAAGGGCCTTAAACGAAGCGGAACGCGAGGCGTAGCTGATGGGGAATCAGTCTAGGCAAGTATCGGGCAGTAAACCAGAGTGGCGTCCTGCCCGATAGCGTTCATCGGCTGTCAGTCGGCGGCGGGGGTTGCCGGGACCTGTACCGCGAGCTGGTCGGCCAGACGTACGAATGCCGCCAGATCCAGTTGCTCGGGACGCAGACTGCCATCAACGCCGGCGGCTTCGATTTCAGCGTTGCTGAGCAGTTGTTTGAGGGTGTTGCGCAGGGTTTTGCGGCGCTGGTTGAAAGCTTCGCGAACCACGCGTTCGAGCAGGCGATGGTCCTTGGCCGGGTGTGGCAGAACCGCGTGTGGCACCAGGCGAACGATGGCCGAGTCGACTTTCGGTGGCGGGTTGAATGCGCCCGGCCCCACGTTGAACAGATGTTCTACGCGGCAATGGTACTGAACCATGATCGACAACCGACCCCAGTCACCACCACCCGGACCTGCGGCCAGACGCTCGACCACTTCTTTCTGCAGCATGAAGTGCATGTCGCGAATGATGCCGGCGTTGTTCAGCAGGTGGAAAATCAGCGGCGTGGAGATGTTGTACGGCAGGTTGCCGACCACGCGCAGGCTGTTCGGCGCAGCGTTCAGGCTGTTGAAGTCGAACTTCAGCGCATCGCCCTGATGCAGGTTGAAATTGCTCTTGCCGGCGAACTGCTGGTTGAGGATCGGGATCAGGTCCTTGTCCAGCTCCACCACGTCCAGCTGTGCGCCGGAGTTGAGGATGCCGGCGGTCAATGCGCCCTGGCCCGGCCCGATCTCCAGCATGCGGTCGCCGGCCTTGGCACTGATGGAGCGCAGGATGCGGTCGATGACGCCGGCATCGTGCAGGAAGTTCTGGCCAAAGCGTTTGCGCGCCTTGTGTTGGTATTGCTCGGTCATAAACGGGTCTCGGCCATCTGGTAGGCGGTTTCCAGGGCGACTTGCAGGCTGCCGGTGTCGATCCTGCCGCTGCCGGCCAGATCCAGGGCGGTGCCGTGGTCGACCGATGTGCGGATGATCGGCAGGCCCAGGGTCACGTTGACCGCAGCGCCGAAGCCTTTGTATTTCAGCACGGGCAGGCCCTGGTCGTGGTACATCGCCAGCACCGCGTCGCAGTGCTCCAGATATTTGGGGGTAAACAGAGTGTCGGCAGGCAGCGGGCCACGAAGGTCCATGCCCTCGCCGCGCAGGCGCTCCAATGTGGGTTCGATGATGTCGATTTCTTCATGGCCCAGGTGTCCGCCTTCACCGGCGTGCGGATTGAGCCCGCAGACCAGGATGCGCGGTTGGGCGATGCCGAATTTTTGTTGCAGGTCGGCGTGCAGAATCCGCGTGACCCGTTCCAGCCGCTCCGGTGTGATCGCATCGGCGATGTCGCGCAAGGGCAGGTGAGTGGTGACCAGCGCCACGCGCAAACCGCGGGTGGCGAGCATCATTACCACTTGGGCGGTGTGGGTCAGGTCGGCGAGAAATTCGGTGTGACCGGAAAACGCGATGCCCGATTCGTTGATCACGCCCTTGTGAACCGGAGCGGTGATCATCCCGGCGAAGTCGCCGCTCATGCAGCCATTGCCGGCGCGGGTCAGGGTTTCGAGGACGAATGCGGCGTTGGCCTTGTCCAGTTGCCCGGCGACCACCGGGGCGCTGAGCGGGGTGTCCCAGACGTACAGGCTGTTGGCGGGCGCCGGAGCGTCCGGCCAATTGCCCGGTGCGACTTCCAGCAGACTGACGGCCAGCCTCAGCTGCGCGGCCCGCTCTTGGAGCAGGTCGCGGCTGGTGATGGCAATCAGGGGGTGTGGCTGGGCTTGCGAGGCGAGCAGCAGGCACAGGTCGGGACCGATGCCGGCCGGTTCGCCGGGTGTCAGCGCGAAACGCTTGGGTTTCACTGCGCTGCCTGGTCTGCACCAGGGAGTTTGATCTCTACGTACGCTTCGTCACGGATCTGACGCAGCCAGGTTTGCAGCTCTTCGTCGTATTTACGGTTACGCAGTACGGTCATTGCTTGCTGCTCACGGGCCTGTTCGGTGCTGTCGGTGGCGCGACGGCCAAGGACTTCCAGAACGTGCCAGCCGTACTGGGTCTGGAACGGCTTGGACAGCTGACCCTGCGGGGACTTGGCCATCACGGCGCGGAATTCCGGTACCAGTGCGTTCGGGTCGATCCAGTTCAGGTCGCCGCCGTTGAGGGCAGAGCCCGGGTCTTCCGAATACTTCTTGGCCAGTTCGGCGAAATCTTCACCGGCTTCGATGCGGTTGTAGAGCGACTGAGCCAGTTCCTTGGTCTTGGCTTCGTCGCGAACCGGACTCGGCTTGACCAGGATGTGGCGCACATGCACTTCGTCGCGCATCTGGCTCTCGCCACCACGCTTTTCCAGCAGCTTCAGGATGATGAAACCACCTGGGGTGCGTGCCGGTTGAGTGATGTCGCCAGCCGTCATGCTGCTCAGTTCACGGTCGAACGGCGGTGGCAGTTGAGCGGCTTTACGCCAGCCCATATCGCCGCCTTCCAGGGCGTTGTCACTGGCGGAGTTGGCCACGGCCATCTGGCCGAAGTCGGCACCTTGTTTGAGCTGCTGGTAAACGTCCATTGCCTTGCGAGCAGCACTCTGAATCGCTTCGGAATTGGCGCTTTCCGGGGTCGGAATCAGGATGTTGGCCAGATGCAGCTCTTCGGACAGTTGCATCTTGCCCAGATCGGAGGCGAGGAAGTTCTTCACTTCCTGTTCCGAGACCTGAATGCGTTCGGCCACACGACGCTGGCGTACACGGCTGATGATCATTTCACGACGGATCTGCTCGCGAGCGTCCTCATAGGACAGGCCATCGCGGGACAGGGCGATGCGGAACTGCTCCGGGGTCATGTTGTTGCGCTGGGCAATGGTGCCGACCGCCTGGTTCAGCTCTTCATCGGTGATGCGGATACCGGAACGTTCGCCGATCTGCAATTGCAGGTTTTCGACGATCAGGCGCTCGAGCACCTGTTGATCCAGTACGCCCGGAGGCGGCAAGCCGCCGCCGCGCTTGGCGATGGTTTGCTGAACTTCGTGGACGCGTTGATCCAGCTGGCTCTGCATGACCACGTCGTTGTCGACGATGGCCACCACTTTATCGATGGACTGCACCGCGGCGTTGGCCGCGGTACCCAGGAACAGCGCGCCCAGCATCAGCGGGCGCAGACAATCAGAAAGCTTGGTCTTCACGTTGACGATAACCTTGGATGCCTTTGTCGAGGAAGCTCTCTACCTTGGCGCCGGTGAGGCCGCCGAGTCCCTTCAGAACAATTTGGAGGAAGACGCCGTGGTCGCCTTTTTCGTTTTGCGGAGCTTCCTGACTGAATTCGTCGTAGGAAACCCAGTAACGGTTGATCAGGCGCAGTTTCCAGCAGCAGTTGTCGTACTCGAAACCACCGAAGGCTTCCAGTGTACGGTTGCGGTTGTAGTCGTACTGCCAGCGGCTGATCGCGCTCCACTGTGGAACGATCGGCCAGATGACCGAGAAGTCATGCTGCTGGATCTTGTAGTAGTCCTTCACGTAGCCAGGCTGGCCCGGGGTGCCGTAGTCTCCACCACCCACCGACCATTTACCGGTGTTCTGGTCGTAACGGACCTGGTCGTTGCGATAGCGATAGCCGACGTTGACCACCTTGTTCGGGTTGTCTTCCGGCTGGTAGTGGAACATGGCGCTACCGGAACGCGGGCTGCGGCTGTCCGGATCCCAGTTGTAGTCGGCCGTGGTGCGCCAGTCGCGGTTCCAGCGGTATTCGTATTCCAGTGCGTAAGGCGAAACATCGGACTTGGCATCATCCCGATCGTTGAACGCAATACCCGGGAGCTGAACCTTGCGGTCCTTGAAGTACAGAGCCTGGCCAACGCTGATGCGTTGACGCTCGAATCCGTCGTCTTCGATCCAGCGATTGGTCACGCCCAGCGACAGTTTGTTCTCGTCGCCGACACGGTCGGAGCCGGAGAAGCGGTTGTCGCGGAACAGCGATGCATAGTTGAAGGTGTATTCGCTGGTGTCGAAGACTGGAATGTCCGACTGGTCTTTCTCGGGGACATAGAGATAGAAAAGGCGCGGTTCCAGTGTCTGACGGTAGTTCTTGCCGAACCATTGAGTATTGCGGTCGAAGTACAGGCCGCTGTCGATACTGGCGATCGGCACACCACGGTTTTGGCTGCTGCTGAATTTTTCGCCGGCCAGCAGGGTGTTTTTGCCTTGCTGATCCAGATCAAGCTGGTACTGGGTGTATTGGTACTTGAGCGACGGCTTCAAGAACCCGTAAGTCCAGTTCATAGGCAGGCTGACACCTGGCTTCAGGTTCAGGCGGTCACCGTTGGCACGGGCCAGTCCGGCCACGTTGCTATCCAGACGTGGCGAGACAGTGCCGTCTTCGTTTACAAAGTCGCCGTTTTTCAGGTCGCGATCAAACCGCACGATCTCGGTTTCGTAATCGAATTTCAGACCTTCCGGGTGATACGGCAGCTGGCCATTGAAGGTGATCTGCGGCAGACGGTCATACGGTGTGATGTTCGATACGGTTGCCAGTTGGTACGCCTGGGCGTTCAAGCGGGCGGTGTAGCTATCGCCACGATAAGTGACCGAGCCCTGCTGGTTCACGTAGTCGGCACTTTTCACGCCGATCTGGTCGGTCTGCAGATCCTGGAAGTAATAAGGATCGCTGATCTTGGTGTAGTCCACCTGGGTGAACACACGGGAGTCGAGACCACCCTTGTGTTGCCAGTTGTACATGTAGCGGGTTTTTTCGTAGTCGGTCTGGCCCTTGCGCTCGTCGTCCTCGTCGTTGAGGTACGCCGCACCGAACTGGCCTTCGCTCGACTTGGTCAGGTAACGGAACTCGCCTTCCACCAGCATGCCACGCTTGCTCATGTAGCGCGGATACAACGTGGCATCGTAGTTCGGTGCCAGGTTGAAGTAGTACGGGGTGACCAGCATGAAGCCGGTATCGCTGCCGGAACCGATGGTCGGCGGCAGGAAGCCCGACTGACGACGATCGTCGATCGGGAAGTAGATGTACGGCGTGTACAGGACCGGAATGTCCTTGACCCGCAGCGTCACGTTGGTCGCGGTACCGAAGCCGGTGGCAGGGTTCAGGGTGATGTTGTTGCCCTTGAGCTGCCAGGCGTTGCTGTTCGGTTCGCACGTGGTGTACGTGCCGTCCTTCAGACGGATGATCGCGTTTTCGGCACGCTTGGCGTACAGCGCGTTACCGCGAATGCGCGACTTGTGCATCACGTATTCGGCGTTGTCGACCTTGGCTTCACCGGTGTCGAGCTGCACGTCGGCGTGGTCGCCGACGATCAGCGCGCCGTTGTCGCGAATGCGCACGTTGCCCGCCAGTTCGCCACGGCTTTCGGCCTGATACAGGTTGGCCTCGTCGGCTTCGACCTGCATGCTTCCCTGACGCATGACCACGTCACCGGCCAGACTCGCGACTTGCGAATCCTGCTGATAACGCGATGCCTTGGCGCCGATGAAGGTCGGGGCGTCACTTTTATTCGTCTTGTCATTCATGCCAGGACGAATCGGTTCGATATAGGAACCAGAGCAGTAAGGACCGGTCTCGGCCAGTTGGGCGGCGGTGAGCTTCTCGCGCGGAACCCAGTCGAGGTGACTGTAGTCTTCGCTACGGGATTTCAGGCCGCGGCCCTTGGACTCGGTAACCAGTACCGGCTTGGGCCCGGACTCCGCAGTGGAGCCGCTCTGGGCCGGGGCTTCGCCAGCGGCGCTGACGGCACTGCCGTCATGCACGGGACGCGGCGGCAAGGCAGCGGCCGGCGTCTTCGGCGAGCAGGCCCAGCCACCCGTTGCCGAGACGGCGCAGTCATACTGCTCGGCGGCAACAACGAATGAACTGGCCAGAGGTTGCATAGCCAGCAGACTGCCGGTTACCAACAACGGAAATTTTTTACGAAACGCGGGGGATTTCAATGCCATCTTATTAGTCCGGGCTTCCTGCGTGCCATCTGCCCGCGGTGTGGGCCGCACGCCTCTCGATGGTCTGAAAAAGATGCTGGATAATAAAGCATGACCCGCTTGACGGCTAGCGCCGTCGGAGACCCTTGCAATGCCTGATCAAGATGTACGCTTGCAACACCTGAAAGTTTGGCTCGATGAACAGTTGGCAACCCTTTTTGCAGATCAGGGCTGGGGAGCCGTACCCCCGGCCACGTTGACCGCGGCCAGCAGCGACGCGAGTTTCCGCCGGTATTTCCGTTGGGAAGGCGCGGGTCGCAGCTTCGTCGTGATGGATGCGCCGCCGCCTCAGGAAAACTGCAAACCGTTCGTGGATATCGCCTTTTTGCTGGCGAAATCCGGTATCAACGTGCCGAAAATTTATGCCGAAGACCTCGAACGTGGCTTTCTTTTGCTCAATGACCTGGGAAACCAGACCTATCTGGACGTGATCGACAGCGAAAATGCCGACGCGTTATTCAGTGATGCCCTGCAAGCGCTGCTGGCTTTTCAGCAGTTGCCGATGGTGGCACCGCTGCCGAGCTATGACGTCGCGTTGTTGCGCCGCGAGCTGGAACTGTTTCCCGAGTGGTACGTGAAACGCGAGTTGGGCGTCGAGTTCGATGCAACCCAACAGCAGCAGTGGCAAAAGGTCAGCGAGCTGCTGATCGACAGCGCCCTGGCCCAGCCGAAAGTGCTGGTGCACCGCGACTACATGCCGCGCAACCTGATGCTCAGCGAGCCGAATCCCGGCGTGCTGGATTTCCAGGACGCGGTGTATGGCCCGGTGACCTACGACGTGACCTGCCTGTTCAAGGACGCCTTCCTCAGCTGGCCAGAAGAGCGTGTGCGCGGCTGGCTGGAAAGCTACTGGCAGCAGGCGTCAGCACTGAACATCCCGGTGCAGCCGGACTTCGAAGAGTTTCTGCGCGCCAGCGATCTGATGGGCGTGCAGCGTCATCTGAAAGTCATCGGCATCTTCGCCCGTATCTGCCATCGCGACGGCAAGCCGCGTTACCTCGGTGATGTGCCGCGTTTCTTCTCTTATATAGAAGCGGTCGTCGCCCGCCGTCCCGAGCTGGCGGATCTGCAGGCACTGCTCGCCAGCCTGCGTGGTGGAGTGACGGCATGAAGGCAATGATTCTGGCGGCCGGCAAAGGCGAGCGCATGCGCCCGCTGACCCTGACCACCCCCAAACCGCTGGTGCGAGCCGGTGGGGTGCCGCTGATTGAATATCACCTGCGTGCCCTGGCCGCAGCCGGTTTCAATGAGATCGTGATCAACCATGCCTGGCTCGGCCAGCAGATCGAAGATCATCTGGGCGATGGTTCGCAGTTCGGCGTGTCGATCCAGTACTCGCCGGAGGGCGAGCCACTGGAAACCGGCGGCGGCATTTTCCGCGCCTTGCCGCTGTTGGGCGACGACGCGTTTCTGGTGGTCAACGGTGACATCTGGACGGATTACGACTTCAGCGTGCTGCATCAGCCGATCACCGGACTGGCGCATCTGGTGCTGGCGGACAACCCGGCCCATCATCCGTCAGGCGACTTCACCCTGACCGACGGCCAGGTGCGTGATGGCCAGGCCGACGCGGCGACCCTGACCTACAGCGGCATCGCCGTGCTGCACCCGCAGTTGTTCGATGGCTGCAGCAACGGTGCCTTCAAACTGGCGCCGCTGCTGCGTAAAGCCATGGCGGAGGGGCAGGTGACCGGCGAGCGACTGAAAGGTCACTGGGTCGATGTCGGTACCCACGAGCGTCTGGCCGAAGCCGAAGCCTTGATAGAAGCGAGTCGCTGATATGTTGTGGCCAGGGACTCTGATTGGAGCCGGAGCGGGTTTTGCTATCGCGAGCATTCCGGGGGCCATGCTCGGGGCTTTGTTGGGGCAGGCGCTGGATCGGCGCCTGCATTTGCAGAGCTGGGGGCATTTGCGGGAAAAACTCGGCGGCCGGCCGATGCTGCGCAACGACGAACTGTTATTCGTGTTGCTCGGGCGTCTGGCCAAGAGCGACGGGCGGGTTACGGACGGTCACATCCAGCAGGCGCGGCATGAGATGCGCGCGCTGGAAATGAGCGAGCCGGCGCAGCGCCGGGCGATTGCCGCGTTCAATCGCGGCAAGTCCGGCAACGACAATCTGCGCGGTTATCTGCGTCGATTGAGCACTCAACCTCACGCGGCTGAAGGTGTATTGCGCGCCTGCTGGCGAATGGTCTTCGCCGATGGTCGGGCCGGCGTCAGCGAGCGGGAATTGCTGGCGCAGTGGGGCAAGTGGCTGGGCTGGACGACCCAGCAGATCCAGGCGCTGGCGGCGGACTACGAGCCACACAAGCGTCCGATCGTCAGCGCGGCGGTGAGCTATCAGGAAGCGATGCGCCTGCTCGGTGTCTCAGCCACCAGCGAACCGGCACAGATCAAACGCGCCTATCGGCGTCTGCTCAGCCGGCATCACCCGGACAAGGTGGCCGGGACGGGGGCCACGCCGGCGCAGGTGCGCGAGGCCACCGAGAGGACCCGCGAATTGCACAATGCCTACACGTTGATTCGCGAACGGCGGGACTTTCGCTAGGCATAAAAAAATCGCAGCGTTGGGCTGCGATTTTTTTTCTGCGCTTTGTCAGTCCGGGCTCTGCGGATTCAACCAGCCACGCACCCGGCGGAACAACTGCTCCTGTTCAGCCTTGTTGTCCGGCAGGGCCTTGAGTGCGACCTGACTGAACGCGGACGTCTTCAACCGTTTGCTGGCCTGCATGCGCTCCAGTGCTGCGTTGCGGTCCAGCGCTTTATCCATGTAGAAAATGTCCGCGGTCGGCAGCTTCAGGGTCGGCGTCAGTTCCACCAGTTGCGGTTGGGCCTTGGCCGGGGTCTGCGCGGCTACCAGGACCAGCTTCTCGACCTGCGAGTTTTGTCGCTCGCTCATGTAGCGCGCCGCCCAGTAAGCACCGGTGCCATGACCAAGTACGACAATGCTGCGCGCGCTCTGTTGTTCGGCGTAGGCCAGCGCGGCGTCGATGCGGGCGAAAATTCGCTCGGCGTCGGCCTTGGACTGTTCCTCGGAGGTTTCGGCAACGACCTTATCGGCCACATCGGCCTCGCCACCGGCGGCTTGTTCGATCGGCTCGGCGGTGGTCGAATCCTTGCTGCCGGGGTCAGCGGTTTTCGCTGCGGCGGGGGCTTCGACCACGCGCGGCGCGATGGCATCGCTTTGCAGATCGGGCAGGGTGATACTCAGGCTGCTCCACTCGACGTCCGGCAACTTGCGGCGCAACGGGCCGATCGCCTGGGGCCAGTCAGCGGTTTCTCCGGCACCGGGAATGAGGATCACCGCGCCTTTGGGTTCGGCGGTGTTGGCCGGTTTCCACAGGGCAAGGAAGGTGTCGCTGCCCGCTTGCAGTTGCTGTTGTTCCTGGGCTGGAACCTTGCGTTCGAGTGCCGCGGCTTCTTCCTGACTACGCTCAAGCAGTGGCTGGCGTTCGACCGGTTTTTCTTCGGCGGCTTTTTCTGCGGCGGGGGCGGGCGCCGGATCCGCGGCTTCGACGGAAAACGCACAAGGCAGGATCAGCGACAGGCACAATGCTGGCATTGCCAGGCGATAGACAGGGGGCATCGGTTATTCCAGGCCAGAAGTTATCCCGGCAGCCTAATGGGTTGGTCAGAATTTGTCAGTGTATGAGACTTCAATGATGCGTTTTTGCTGCCTGTGGGTTATCGGCTGTCTGGCGTTTCCCTTGATGGGCTGGGCGGCGCCTGCGCCACCGAGCCACCTCGCGCGGTTATCGGCGAGCGAACAACAGTGGCTCGCACAGCACAATGAATTGCGCGTGGGCCTGGTGCTGCAGGCGCCGTACGCGCAATACGACCGGCGGTTGCAGCGGCTGTCGGGGGCCAACGTCGAAGTGATGAAAGCCTTGGCCCGTGCGCTGAATGTCGAGCTGAGCTGGCGCAACTTTCAGGATCTGGCACAACTCGAGGCCGCTGCCCGGGACGGCGAAATCGACATCGCCCCAGGCCTGACCCAGACTCCGGGCGGGCTGCGTCTGTGGCAGTTTTCCGATCCGTACATGCGCGTGCCGCAACTGGTGGTCAGCGACCAGAAAAGCAGCGCGACCGTGGAGCTGGAAAAACTCGACAGCCAGACCCGCGTCGCCGTGCGCATGCCCGGCGTCACCGCCGATTATCTGCGCGGCAACTATCCGCACCTGAATCTGCAAGGCGTACCGATGGAGCGTCAGGCGCTGCAACTGTTGCTGAGTCAGCAGGCGTCCTACGCGGTGGTCGATGAGGCGCAGCTCGGGCGGCTGTCGGCGGAACCGGAGTTTGCCGGGCTGGTGGTGGTCGGTGACATCGGTCTGCCGCAACTGCTGCGCATCGGCACCCGTCGCGACTGGCCGGAACTGGCCGGGATCGTCGAGAGTGCCTTGCGCGCAATCCCGGCCAAGGATCTGGAGCGCCTGCATGCGCAATGGCTGCAACCCAAGTACCCACGGCTATCCGAGTCGCCGGGCTTTTGGCAGAACCTGAGCCTGTTGTTCGCGGTGTTGCTGCTCAGTTGCGTAGCCATCGTCTTCTGGCAGCGCCGCCAGCAGCGCAGTCTTGAACAGCGCCTGCTCGACGCGCGTGAAGACATCGCCCTGCGCGCCGCCAGCGAAGAGGCCTTGCGCCTGACCCAGTTTTCCATCGATCAGAGCACCGTCGGCATTCTCTGGGTCAATTGGGACAGCCATGTGCGCTACGCCAATCGCGCGGCAGAAAACATGCTTGGTTATCCACAGGGCGCGATCATCGACCGGCCGTTGATCGACTTTGAGCCGGGGCTGCACATGGATCGCTGGCTCAACCTGTGGAAACGCGCCCGAGCCAGCGAAGAAGGGCCACTTAGTTTTGAAGCCAACTGTGTGCGGGCCGATGGCAGTGTGCTGCCGGCGGACGTGTCGCTGAGCTTCCTGCGTTTTCGCGATGGCGAATACCTCGTGGTTTATCTCACCGATGTCACCGAGCGTCGTCGTGCCCTGGCTGCGTTGCAAGAAAGTGAGGCGCGGTTGCAAGGCATCGCGGCCAATGTGCCGGGGCTGGTGTTCCGTCTCGAGCGTGCACCGGTAACCGGGCAGATCGACTTTGCCTACATCAGCGAGGGCAGCGAAAGTCTGGTCGGCTACGCGCCGGCCGCCATCGCCCATCGCGACATGGGACTTCGCAGTCTGGTGCATCCGGATGACCGGGCCGCTTATCACCAGACTCAGGACCAGGCGCTGGACACCGACAGCGACTGGTCGTGGCAGGGCCGGATTCTCACGCGCCAGGGCGAGCAGCGCTGGGCTGAGATCAAGGCCATCACCCGTCAGCTGGAGGGCGGTGCCTATGTTTGGGACGGCATTGTCTGGGACATCACCGAAAGCAAACGCATCGAACTGGAGCTGGCGGCCTCCCGCGAACAACTGCGCGAACTGTCGGCGCACCTGGAAAGCGTGCGGGAAGAGGAAAAGGCGCGCATCGCCCGGGAGGTTCACGATGAACTGGGGCAGATGCTGACGGTGCTGAAACTGGAAACGTCGATGTGCGAACTGGCCTACGCGCAACTCGACCCGGGTCTGAACGAGCGCTTGAACAGCATGAAGCGCCTGATTGCCCAGTTGTTCCAGCTGGTGCGGGATGTGGCGACGGCGCTGCGCCCGCCGATTCTCGATGCCGGGATCGCCTCGGCCATCGAGTGGCAGGCGCGGCGGTTCGAGGCGCGCACGCAGATTCCGTGTCTGGTGCAGGTGCCGGACAACCTTGCGCCGCTCAGCGACGCCAAGGCCATCGGCCTGTTCCGTATTCTTCAGGAGGCATTGACCAACGTCATGCGCCATGCTCAGGCGCATACTGTGGAACTGACGCTGACGCAGGAAGGCAACGAATTGTGTCTGACGGTCAGCGATGATGGCGTAGGATTTGTCGCCGCTGCCGGCAGGCCGACATCCTTTGGACTGGTGGGCATGCGCGAGCGGGTGTTGATCATGGGCGGGCAGCTGTCACTCGACAGCGAGCCGGGCGAGGGCACCACGCTGAGCGTGCGGGTGCCACTGGATGAGGAGAAGTAAGTGATCCGTGTACTGGTAGCCGAAGACCACACCATCGTTCGCGAAGGCATCAAGCAATTGATCGGCCTGGCCAAGGATCTGCAAGTGGTGGGGGAGGCGAGCAACGGCGAGCAATTGCTGGAAACCCTGCGCAATGTGCCCTGCGAAGTGGTGTTGCTGGACATCTCGATGCCCGGCGTCAACGGGCTCGAAGCGATTCCACGAATCCGCGCGCTGAACCATCCGCCGGCGATTCTGGTGCTGTCGATGCACGACGAAGCACAAATGGCCGCCCGGGCGCTGAAGGTCGGCGCCGCCGGTTATGCCACCAAGGACAGCGATCCGGCGCTGCTGCTGACGGCGATTCGCAAAGTGGCGGCGGGCGGGCGCTACATCGACCCGGAGCTGGCCGACCGCATGGTCTTCGAAGTCGGCCTGACCGATGCGCGACCACTGCACTCGTTGCTGTCGGAGCGCGAATTCTCGGTGTTCGAACGCCTGGCGCAAGGCGCTAACGTCAACGACATCGCCCAGCAACTGGCCCTGAGCAGCAAGACCATCAGCACCCACAAGGCGCGGCTGATGCAGAAACTCAACATCACTTCGCTCGCCGAGCTGGTGAAGTACGCGATGGAACACAAGCTGCTCTGAGCGGCATATCCAATAGCGACAGGCACTTTTGCCGGTTCTGACGGCTTGAGCCCCGACCCATGCGGCGGGTTTGCCAAAACGCGCCATCCTTGTAGGGCAATCCCTACCCCCGGCCTTCCATCCGGCTGAGGCGATTCTCTCCTGCGCCCCGATTTGCGTGACTGCAAGCAGCCACTAGGCTTAATCCCACAGCAGTCATCAATAACAAAGGTGTGGGTATGAGCCAGGTCGAATCAAACGCAGGGGCCAGCGATGTGCTGGTCAGCTTTCGTGGAGTGCAGAAGAGCTACGACGGCGAGAACCTGATCGTCAAAGACCTCAACCTGGACATTCGCAAGGGCGAATTCCTCACCTTGCTCGGGCCGTCCGGCTCGGGCAAGACCACCAGCCTGATGATGCTCGCCGGTTTCGAAACGCCGACCGCCGGTGAAATCCTCCTCGCCGGGCGGGCGATCAACAACGTGCCGCCGCACAAACGCGACATCGGCATGGTGTTCCAGAACTACGCGCTGTTCCCGCACATGACCGTCGCCGAAAACCTCGCGTTCCCGCTGACCGTGCGTGGCCTGAACAAGAGCGACGTCAGCGACAAGGTCAAGAAAGTCCTGAGCATGGTCCAGCTTGATGCGTTCGCATCGCGTTATCCGGCGCAATTGTCCGGCGGTCAGCAACAACGTGTGGCTTTGGCCCGTGCGCTGGTGTTCGAGCCGCAACTGGTGTTGATGGACGAACCCCTCGGCGCCCTCGACAAACAGCTGCGTGAACACATGCAGATGGAAATCAAACACCTGCACCAGCGCCTCGGCGTGACCGTGGTCTACGTGACCCACGACCAGGGCGAAGCCCTGACCATGTCCGACCGTGTTGCCGTCTTCCATCAGGGCGAAATCCAGCAGATCGCCCCGCCGCGCACCCTCTACGAAGAACCGAAAAACACCTTCGTCGCCAACTTCATCGGCGAGAACAACCGCCTCAACGGTCGCCTGCTCAGTCAGAACGGCGAGCGCTGCGTGGTCGAGCTGGGGCGCGGGGAAAAGGTCGAGGCGCTGGCGGTCAACATCGGCCAGACCGGCGAGCCGGTCACTCTGTCGATCCGGCCGGAGCGCGTCAGCCTCAACGGTTCGAGTGACCAATGCGTCAACCGCTTCTCCGGGCGGGTGGCCGAATTCATCTATCTGGGCGACCACGTCCGGGTGCGCCTGGAAGTCTGCGGCAAGACCGACTTCTTCGTGAAACAACCGATTGCCGAGCTCGATCCAGCGCTCGCGGTCGGTGACGTGGTTCCGCTTGGCTGGCAGGTCGAGCACGTTCGTGCGCTCGACCCTCTTCTAGAGGCGCATTAAGCGCCCCGGCAATACCAACACCAACCCTGCACGTGGAGAGAACAATAAATGTTGAGATCCCTGAAGTTCACAGCCCTGACCCTGGGCCTGATGGGTGCGGCAAGCGCAATGGCCGCCGGCCCGGATCTGACCGTGGTGTCGTTTGGCGGGGCGAACAAGGCGGCGCAAGTCAAAGCCTTCTACGCACCGTGGGAAGCGGCGGGCAACGGCAAGATCGTCGCTGGTGAGTACAACGGTGAAATGGCCAAGGTCAAAGCCATGGTCGACACCAAGAGCGTGTCCTGGGATCTGGTAGAGGTTGAATCGCCGGAACTGTCCCGTGGCTGCGACGAAGACATGTTCGAGCAACTGGATCCTGCGCTGTTCGGCAAGTCCGAAGACTACGTCAAAGGCGCGATCCAGCCGTGCGGCGTGGGCTTCTTTGTGTGGTCGACCGTGCTGGCCTACAACGCCGACAAGCTGAAAACCGCACCGACCAGCTGGGCGGATTTCTGGGACACGAAAAAATTCCCGGGCAAGCGCGGCCTGCGCAAAGGCGCCAAGTACACCCTCGAATTCGCACTGATGGCCGACGGCGTTGCGCCGAAAGACGTGTACAAGGAACTGGCCAGCAAGGGCGGTCAGGATCGCGCATTCAAGAAACTGGATGAGCTGAAACCGAACATCCAGTGGTGGGAAGCCGGCGCCCAGCCGCCGCAATACCTCGCTTCCGGTGACGTGGTCATGAGCTCGGCCTACAACGGTCGTATCGCTGCGGTGCAGAAAGAATCCAATCTGAAAGTGGTGTGGAACGGCGGTATCTACGACTTCGATGCGTGGGCCATCCCGAAAGGTCTGGACGCCAAGCGTGCCGAAGCGGCGAAGAAATTCATCGCGTTTTCGGTGCAGCCGCAACAGCAGAAGACCTACTCGGAAAACATCGCCTACGGTCCGGCCAACTCTCAGGCAGTGCCATTGCTGGACAAGGCAATCCTGAAAGACATGCCGACCACCCCGGAAAACATCGCCAACCAGGTGCAGATCGACGTCAGCTTCTGGGCTGACAACGGCGAGCAACTGGAGCAGCGCTTCAATTCCTGGGCTGCGAAGTAACCAGAGGGCTTGCCCTCCTGTGGGAGCGAGCCTGCTCGCGATTGCGGCGTGTCAGTCGGCATCAATGTTGAATCCGAAGGCGCTATCGCGAGCAGGCTCGCTCCCACATTCTCGATTGATCAAAGATTTGCGGAGTACGTCATGGCCATCGCCGTTCCCCTGAACGAGGGCAACAGCCCCACCTTGAAGCAGCGGCTCAAGCACGCCGAGCGGGTCAACCGCTGGAAGGCCCAGGCGCTGATCGCGCCGCTGGTGCTGTTTCTGTTGCTGGTGTTCCTGGTGCCGATCGTGGCGCTGCTCTATAAAAGTGTCGGCAACCCGGAAGTGGTTGGCGGCATGCCGCGCACCGTAACCGCGATTGCTGCGTGGGACGGCCGAGGCCTGCCCGCCGAACCGGTCTATAAAGCTGCCAGCGAAGACCTCGCCGAAGCGCGGAAAAACCAGACCCTGGGCGATCTGTCCAAGCGCCTGAACATGGAGTTGGCCGGCTATCGCAGCCTGCTGACCAAAACCGCCCGCTCGCTGCCATTCGCCAGCGAACCGGCCTCTTATAAAGAAGCACTGGAAGGCCTCGACGAGCGTTGGGGCGATCCGGCCTACTGGCAAGCGGTGAAGCGCAACACCAGCAGCATCACCCCGTTCTACTTGCTGGCAGCAGTGGATCACCGCATCGACGACCTCGGCGAAATTGCTCCGGCGACCCCGGATCAGGCGATCTACCTCGACATCTTCGCCCGGACTTTCTGGATGGGCCTGATCATCACCGTGATCTGCCTGGTGCTGGCCTATCCGCTGGCGTACCTGCTGGCCAATCTGCCTTCGCGTCAAAGCAACCTGCTGATGATTCTGGTGTTGCTGCCGTTCTGGACCTCGATCCTGGTGCGGGTCGCTGCGTGGATCGTTTTGCTGCAATCCGGCGGTTTGATCAACAGCGCATTGATGGCGATGGGCATCATCGATAAACCGCTGGAGCTGGTGTTCAACCGCACCGGGGTCTACATCTCGATGGTGCACATCCTGCTGCCGTTCATGATCCTGCCGATCTACAGCGTGATGAAAGGCATCTCGCCGACCTACATGCGTGCTGCGATTTCCCTGGGTTGCCATCCGTTCGCCAGTTTCTGGCGGGTGTATTTCCCGCAGACCTACGCCGGTGTCGGCGCCGGTTGCCTGTTGGTGTTCATCCTCGCCATCGGCTACTACATCACCCCGGCGCTGCTCGGCAGCCCGAACGATCAGATGGTCAGCTACTTCGTCGCGTTCTACACCAACACCAGCATCAACTGGGGCATGGCCACCGCACTGGGCGGGCTGTTGCTGCTGGCGACCGTGGTGCTTTATCTGATCTACAGCTGGCTGGTAGGCGCCAGTCGCCTGCGCCTGAGCTAAGGGGAATTTGAAATGCTGAGTCCTTATATGTCGCCCGTCGAGCGGGTGTGGTTCTACAGCTTGCGGATCCTCTGCGGCTTGATCCTGTTGTTCCTGATCCTGCCGGTGCTGGTGATCGTGCCGCTGTCGTTCAACTCGGGCAGTTTTCTGGTGTACCCGCTGCAGGGCTTTTCGCTGCAGTGGTACCACGACTTCTTCGCCTCGGCGGAATGGATGCGCGCGTTGAAGAACAGCATCATCGTCGCCCCGGCCGCGACCGTGCTGGCGATGGTGTTCGGCACGCTGGCGGCCATCGGCCTGACCCGTGGCGACTTTCCCGGCAAGCCGCTGGTGATGGCGCTGGTGATTTCGCCGATGGTGGTGCCGGTGGTGATCATCGGTGTGGCCAGTTACCTGTTCTTCGCGCCGCTGGGCCTGGGCAACAGTTTCTTCTCGCTGATCGTTGTGCACGCGGTGCTCGGTGTGCCGTTTGTGATCATCACGGTGTCGGCGACGTTGCAGGGTTTCAACCATAACCTGGTGCGGGCGGCGGCCAGTCTTGGTGCTTCGCCATTGACCACGTTCCGCCGGGTGACTTTGCCGCTGATTGCGCCGGGGGTAATTTCCGGGGCGCTGTTTGCCTTCGCAACCTCGTTCGATGAAGTGGTGGTGACGTTGTTTCTTGCAGGTCCCGAGCAGGCGACGCTGCCACGGCAGATGTTCAGCGGGATTCGCGAGAACCTGAGCCCGACGATTGCGGCGGCTGCGACGTTGTTGATTGCCTTCTCGGTGATTCTGTTGCTGACGCTGGAATGGTTGCGTGGGCGGAGTGAAAAACTGCGTACTGCTCAGGTTTAGTGTTCGGCTTGAGATCGTTACCCCCTCACCCCAACCCTCTCCCCCAAGGGGGCGAGGGGAAAGGGAGCAGATATTCGTGCAGTTCAGAATCTGTGTTCGACTTGAGGAAGGGAGCTGATCTACACGCTTTTCAAAACCTGAGTTCGACTCGGTAATTCAGGTCGGTGTATAGCGAAAACTCACCACGGTCAGTCCCCTCTCCCTACGGGCGGTCCGACGTTTCGGGAGGGTTAGGGTGAGGGCGCTCTTGATCTTGCCTCCGTCATTCACACCCTGAATACCAGACAACCCGAATTCCCCAGCTACGCTTGTGCTCAGCTCCCACATCTATAAGAGGCTGCGCACGATGAGTCTTTCCTCGTTCAAGATTGCTCACAAACTGATCACCGGCGCCGGGGCCATCGAGCAACTGGCGGCCGAGCTAACGCGGCTGGATATAGACAACCCGCTGATCGTCACCGATGCCGCGCTGGTCAAGTCCGGGACTGTAGAGCTGGCGCTGGCGCAGATCGGCCAGCGTGAATATGAAATCTTCGACCGCGTGTTGCCCGATCCGGAAATCGCCATCGTCGAGGACTGTATGCGTGTCTACCGAGAGGGCGGGCATGACGGTCTGATCGGCCTCGGTGGCGGCAGTGCCATCGACATCGCCAAGAGCGTTGCGGCGTACGCCGGTTATCACGGCGCGCTGGAGGATCTGTTCGGCGTCGATCAGGTGCCGCGCAAGGGCCCGCCGCTGATCGCCATCCCGACCACGGCCGGCACCGGTTCCGAAGTGACCAACGTCGCGATTCTTTCGGACAAGGTCGCCCAACTGAAGAAAGGTATCGTCAGCGACTACCTGTTGCCGGATGTGGCGCTGGTCAGTCCGCAGATGACCCTGACCTGTCCGCGCAGCGTTACCGCCGCCAGTGGTGTCGATGCGCTGGTGCATGCCATCGAATCCTACCTGTCGCTGAATGCCTCGCCGATCACCGATTCGCTGGCCATCGGCGCAATCAAGTTGATCGCCCGGTCCTTGCCCAAGGCCTACGCCAATCCCTCCAACCTGCAAGCCCGAGAGGACATGGCCACCGCCAGCCTGATGGCCGGTATGGCGTTCGGCAATGCCGGGGTCGGCGCGGTGCATGCGCTGGCGTATCCACTGGGCGGGCGTTTCAACATTGCCCACGGCGTCAGCAATGCGTTGCTGCTGCCGTATGTCATGACCTGGAACAAGATGGCCTGTGTCGAACGGATGCAGGATATTGCCGAAGCCATGGGGGTGAAGACCGCTCATTTGAGTCTCAATGAAGCGGCCGACAGCGCCGTCGCCGCGATGACCGAGCTCTGTGCGGCGGTGGAAATCCCGCTGGGTCTGCGCAGTTTCGGCGTGCCCGAAGAAGCGATCCCGGCCATGGCGGTAGAGGCCGCGGGAATCGAGCGCCTGATGCGCAACAACCCGCGCAAGCTCAGCGCCGCCGACATCGAGAAGATCTACCGGGCGGCGTACTGAGAACCCGCCGGTCATCGGTCATGGCACAACCCAATCATCGCGGTCACGGTGCGCGCGCGGAAACTTGAGGTATACAATGCGCGCCATCGTGATTTAGCTCAGAAAAGGTGCGTCATGCAGCCCTTCGTTATTGCTCCGTCGATTCTTTCCGCCGACTTCGCCCGCCTGGGCGAGGAAGTGGACAACGTTCTGGCCGCCGGTGCCGACTTCGTCCACTTCGATGTCATGGACAACCACTACGTACCGAACCTGACCATCGGCCCGATGGTCTGCGCCGCGCTGCGCAAGTACGGCGTGACCGCGCCGATCGACGCCCACCTGATGGTCAGCCCGGTGGATCGCATCGTCGGCGACTTCATCGAAGCCGGCGCCACCTACATCACCTTCCACCCGGAAGCCACGCTGCACGTCGATCGTTCGCTGCAACTGATCCGTGAAGGCGGCTGCAAATCCGGCCTGGTGTTCAACCCGGCGACCCCGCTGGACGTGCTCAAGTACGTGATCGACAAGGTCGACATGGTCTTGCTGATGAGCGTCAACCCGGGCTTCGGCGGGCAGAAATTCATCCCCGGTACCCTCGACAAGCTGCGTGAAGCCCGCGCGATCATCGATGCCTCGGGCCGTGACATCCGCCTGGAAATCGACGGCGGCGTCAACGTCAACAACATCCGCGAAATCGCTGCCGCTGGCGCCGACACCTTCGTGGCCGGCTCGGCGATCTTCAATGCGCCGAACTATCAGGAAGTCATCGACAAGATGCGTTCCGAATTGGCGCTGGCTCGCCCATGAGCGGTTTTGAGCAGCTGTTCCCGGGGCAACTGCCGCGGTTGGTGATGTTCGATCTGGATGGCACGCTGATCGATTCGGTACCCGACCTGGCGGCGGCTGTGGATAACATGCTGCTCTCGCTCGGGCGCAAGCCTGCCGGTATCGAGTCGGTACGCGAGTGGGTCGGCAACGGTGCGCCGGTGCTGGTGCGCCGCGCATTGGCCGGCGGCATCGATCATTCCTCCGTGGATGACGTCGAAGCCGAGCATGCGCTGGAGGTTTTCATGGAGGCCTACGGCGCCAGCCATGAGCTGACCGTGGTCTATCCCGGCGTGCGCGACACCCTGAAATGGCTGCACAAGCAGGGCGTGGCCATGGCGCTGATCACCAACAAGCCGGAGCGCTTCGTCGCGCCGCTGCTGGATCAGATGAAGATCGGCCGCTACTTCAAGTGGATCATCGGCGGCGATACCCTGCCGCAGAAGAAGCCCGATCCGGCGGCGCTGTTCTTCGTCATGAAGATGTCCGGCATTCCGGCCTCGCAATCGCTGTTCGTCGGCGATTCGCGCAGCGACGTGCTGGCGGCGAAAGCGGCGGGGGTCAAATGCGTTGGGCTCAGTTATGGCTACAACCATGGCCGGCCGATTGCCGAGGAATCCCCGGCGCTGGTGATCGACGATCTGCGCAAGCTAATTCCCGGTTGCCTGGATACGGCCGCTGAGATAACGTTGCCCGACGCTTCTCAATCCCCTTCTGGAAACGCCATCGTGGTGGTCACCCGCAAACTCTGGATGAAAGTCATCAAGGCCCTGGCCCGCTGGCGTTGGCGCGCCTGACTTGTTCCTGGCCGGCCTGCCGGCGCGTTTGCACACCTGACTGATTTGCCCCTCACACCACGAGGCACCCTATGATCCGCGAAGAATTCCTGCGTCTGGCCGCTGACGGCTACAACCGCATTCCGCTGGCCTGCGAAACCCTGGCCGACTTCGACACCCCGCTGTCGATCTACCTGAAACTGGCCGACCAGCCCAACTCCTACCTGCTCGAATCGGTACAGGGCGGCGAGAAATGGGGCCGTTACTCGATCATCGGCCTGCCGTGCCGCACCGTGCTGCGGGTTCACGACCATCACGTGAGTATCACCGTCGATGGCGTCGAGACCGAAAGCCACGACGTCGACGATCCGCTGGCCTTCGTCGAAACCTTCAAGGCCCGCTACAACGTGCCGACCATTGCCGGTCTGCCGCGCTTCAACGGCGGTCTGGTGGGTTACTTCGGTTACGACTGCGTGCGTTATGTAGAGAAGCGCCTCGGCAAATGCCCGAATCCGGATCCGCTGGGCGTGCCGGACATTCTGCTGATGGTCTCCGATGCGGTGGTGGTGTTCGACAACCTCGCCGGCAAGATGCACGCGATCGTGCTGGCCGACCCGGCGCAGGCCGATGCCTACGAGCAGGGTCAGGCGCAATTGCAGCAACTGCTGGAAAAACTGCGTCAGCCGATCACCCCGCGCCGTGGCCTGGATTTCAGCAAGCAGCAGGCGGCCGAGCCGGTGTTCCGCTCCAGTTTCACCCAGGACGACTACGAAAAAGCCGTCGACACCATCAAGGAATACATCCTCGCCGGTGACTGCATGCAGGTGGTGCCGTCCCAGCGCATGTCGATCGACTTCAAGGCAGCGCCGATCGATCTGTACCGCGCACTGCGTTGCTTCAACCCGACGCCGTACATGTACTTCTTCAACTTCGGCGATTTCCACGTCGTCGGCAGTTCGCCCGAAGTGCTGGTGCGAGTAGAAGACAACCTGATCACCGTGCGCCCGATTGCCGGCACCCGTCCTCGCGGGGCCACCGAAGAGGCGGACGTGGCGCTGGAAGAAGACCTGCTGTCCGACGACAAGGAGATCGCCGAGCACCTGATGCTGATCGACCTCGGTCGCAACGACACCGGGCGCGTATCGGAGATCGGCTCGGTGAAGCTCACCGAGAAGATGGTGATCGAGCGTTATTCCAACGTGATGCACATCGTGTCCAACGTCACCGGTCAGTTGAAAGCCGGGCTGACGGCGATGGACGCACTGCGGGCGATCCTGCCGGCGGGCACCTTGTCCGGTGCGCCGAAGATCCGGGCGATGGAAATCATCGACGAGCTGGAGCCGGTCAAGCGTGGCGTGTATGGCGGCGCGGTCGGGTACTTCGCCTGGAACGGCAACATGGACACCGCGATTGCGATCCGTACCGCAGTGATCAAGAACGGCGAACTGCACGTGCAGGCCGGTGGCGGCATCGTCGCTGACTCGGTGCCGGCGCTGGAATGGGAAGAAACCATCAACAAGCGCCGGGCGATGTTCCGTGCCGTTGCGCTGGCAGAGCAAACCCCGGACTGAGTGATTGCTGATTCAGCCAAAAAAAACGCGGCGCCTGTGAGGGCGCCGCGTTTTTTTATGGCCTGCGAATCAGAAGTCGAGCGCTACGCCGACGTTGATCCCTTGCTGGGTAAAGTCGTCATCCTTGCGGATGTCGTAGCTGGCGCGCAATGCCAGATCCTTGGTGAGGTTGTGGCTCACGCCGAGGTTCAGGCGGTTCAGGTTGGTCTGCGGGGCATAGCCGGCCAGGGTATAGCGGTTGTTCGGCAGGCTATTGAGGTTCATCGTCACATTCTGGGTGTCGTCGTTGTACTCGCGCTCATGGGCCAGTTCGCCGAACACCTGGGTCTGCGAGGTGATCTGGTACTTGCCCTGGATCCCGAGGCCGAGACGCCGGGAAATGCGCGACTGGTCATCGAACGTCAGTGCCGTGGAGTCGGCGCCATTTTCCGAGTAGCCATCGACTTCAACCTTGGCGAAATCGGCGCTGACGAATGGCGACAGGTGCCATGGGCTGCTCGCTTCTGGCGCAATGTCGTAACCCACGCGACCGCTGAGGGCCAGCACATAGCCGTCGGTATCGCCTTTCTCGCCGCGTTCGTTGACCCCCAGCTGGAATTTGCGTTTGAGGCTGTCGTAATCCAGATGCCCGGCGGTCACGGCGGCGTCACCCCACCAGCGGTTCTGCTGGTACTGGGCGAATGCGGTGCCCAGATAAGTGTTCAGCTTGTAGTCCGAGTCGTTGTCGCCGGCCTCGAGTTTCTGATTGTAGAAACCGCCCGCCACGCCCACGCGCCATGCGTCGTTGAGGCGGTAGCTGCCGCCGATGTTCAGGTTGTAACCGTTGCCGTCGGCGCTGGCGCCGCTGCGTTGGCTGTCGAAGTCCTGATGCTGGCCGCCGCCGGCGACAATCGCCCGCCATTGGCCCACGGCCTGCCAGTTTTCCCAATCTGCCAGCCACTGGTTGCGCAGCTCATCCTGATGCGAGCGCAGGGTGCCTTGGGCCATTTGCGGCAACAGGGTCGCTTCCCATGGCGCGGCCAGCAGTGAGTAAGCGTAATCGGCGATCAGGCGCTGCCCGGCTTCTGTTGGGTGAACGGCGTCGTTGTAGATCAGCTTGGTCGGATCCGGGGTGGCGCTGTTGATCCCGTACCGCGCGTTCTCCGTGCAGCTGTTGCCGCTGAAGCAGGTGCCGACCAGATTCTGGTCAGTTGCCAGGCCGAACTGCGCCGGATTGGCGAATGCCTCTTTGAGCAGAACCGGGACGTTCAGCGGGATGACGTTGGCATTGACGCTCTGCAACTGGCTGACCAGTTCGGTGTTGAACTGGGCGCTGAGTTGCGAGGTGAAGGCCTGCAGCGGTGAACCGTTGATGGCCGGAGTCAGGCCGATGTCCGGCAGCAGCCAGACCATGATGTAGCGGGCGCCGGCACCTTGCAGCGTGCGTACGCTGTCGACCAGTCGATCAGCGGCGGCATTCGCCTGAGTCAGGCTGGTGACGCGGCCCTGGAGGAAATCGTTGCCGCCCCCGGTCAGGTAATACAGTGCATTCGGGTCGGCACGGAAACCGTTCGACGGCAGATAACCGGCGCGGGTACGTTCACCAGTGGCGGACTGGCTGGTGATCGAGTCGAGAATCTGGTCGGTACGATAGCCGCCCACGGCCCAGTTGTTACCGTCCGGCTGGCCTTGGCCGGCACGTACCGCTGAGGACGAGGAGGCGGTTTGATCCGGTGTGAAGCCAAGTCGGCCACCGAGCAGTTGCGTCGAGTTCAGCGAGCGGAGTTCACCGCTGCCGTCCAGATACACCGGACCGGTGCGGTTGGTGTAGCGCTGCGTGGCGCCGGCCGGGCCGCCGCTGTCAGTGAAAGTCCCGGCATCGCTCAGGCTGTCACCGAAGACCACGAAATTCGAATAAGGATTGGGTGCGGCGTTCGCCTGGGCGCAGGCCATCGCGAGCAGGCATCCGGCGAGCGGTACAAACAACGTCTGTTTGATCATGAGCAAGTCCGTTTATTTATTGTTGTAGTGAACGAAACGACAGTACCAAAAACTTCCGGCGATTTGCCATCGGTCGTCAACCCTCCCATTGTTTTATCCCCCACGGCCCCGGCCATATTGCACGCTCCGCCCAGCTAAGTTACTGTGCCGAAACGTATGAACGAGACCTTCCCCGTGTTGATCACCAGCAAACTTCTGGATCAAGTCATCAAGGCACACGCCCGCTGGCGTTGGCGCGCCTGAATCTATTCTGCCGGCCCCGCCGGATCTGTATCGCTTTGCCTTCCTTGCCCGTTTGAAATGCCGCTGTGCCGACGCGACCTGCGCGTCTGAACGTGTGCAGCGCCCTGGCAAGTCATCCGAAGGCTGTCTTCAAGTCAGAATTCAAGAGGTTCGAAACGCCATGTTGCTGATGATCGACAACTACGACTCCTTTACTTACAACGTTGTGCAATACCTCGGCGAGCTGGGTGCCGAGGTCAAGGTGGTGCGCAACGACGAACTGACCATCGCCGAAATCGAAGCGCTCAAACCTGAGCGCATCGTCGTATCCCCGGGCCCGTGCACACCGACCGAAGCCGGCATCTCCATCGAAGCCATCAAGCACTTCGCCGGCAAACTGCCGATCCTCGGCGTTTGCCTCGGTCACCAGTCCATCGGTCAGGCTTTTGGCGGCGATGTCGTCCGCGCCCGGCAGGTGATGCACGGTAAGACTAGCCCGGTATTCCACGAGGACAAGGGCGTGTTTGCCGGTCTGAACCGTCCGCTGACCGTCACCCGCTATCATTCCCTGATCGTCAAACACGAAACGTTGCCCGATTGTCTGGAGCTGACCGCGTGGACCCAGCACGATGACGGTTCGGTCGACGAAATCATGGGCCTGCGTCACAAGACCCTGAACATCGAGGGCGTACAGTTCCACCCGGAATCGATCCTCACCGAGCAGGGCCATGAACTGTTCGCCAACTTCCTCAAACAAACCGGCGGCACGCGCTAAGGACTTTCCATGAATATCAAGACAGCCCTGAGCCGTATCGTCGATCATCTCGACCTCAGCACCGATGAAATGCGCGACGTGATGCGCGAAATCATGACCGGCCAATGCACGGATGCGCAGATCGGCGCGTTCATGATGGCCATGCGCATGAAGAGCGAGAGCATCGACGAGATCGTCGGCGCCGTGTCGGTGATGCGCGAACTGGCGGACAAGGTCGAACTCAAGACCCTCGACGGCGTGGTCGATGTGGTCGGCACCGGCGGTGACGGGGCGAATATTTTCAACGTGTCGACCGCGTCTTCCTTTGTGGTCGCTGCTGCTGGCTGCACCGTGGCCAAGCACGGTAACCGTGCGGTGTCGGGCAAGAGCGGCAGTGCCGACCTGCTGGAAGCCGCCGGCATCTACCTCAACCTGACCCCGGTTCAGGTGGCGCGCTGCATCGATAACGTCGGCATCGGTTTTATGTTTGCCCAGACTCACCACAAAGCCATGAAGTACGCCGCCGGCCCGCGCCGCGATCTCGGTCTGCGCACCCTGTTCAACATGCTCGGCCCGCTTACGAATCCGGCCGGTGTGAAACATCAGGTGGTGGGCGTGTTCACCCCGGCGCTGTGCCGGCCGTTGGCTGAAGTCTTGCAGCGTCTGGGCAGCAAGCACGTGCTGGTGGTGCATTCGAAGGACGGTCTGGACGAATTCAGCCTGGCGGCGCCGACCTTTGTCGCCGAGCTGAAAGACGATCAGATCTCCGAGTATTGGGTCGAGCCGGAAGATCTGGGCATGAAGAGCCAGAGCCTGCATGGCCTGTCGGTCGAAGGCCCGGAAGCGTCGCTGGCGCTGATCCGCGATGCACTGGGCAAGCGCAAGACCGAGAACGGCCAGAAGGCTGCCGAAATGATCGTGCTCAATGCCGGTGCGGCGCTGTACGCCGCCGACCTGGCGACAAGTCTGAAAGAGGGCGTGGCACTGGCCCACGACGCTCTGCACACCGGTCTTGCTCGGGAAAAACTCGAGGAGTTGGGTGCCTTTACCGCGGTATTCAAAGTGGAGAATGAGGGATGAGTGTACCGACGGTTCTGGAAAACATTCTGGCCCGCAAGGTTCAGGAAGTCGCCGAGCGTAGCGCTCGTGTGAGCCTGAGCGAGCTGGAAAGTCTGGCCAAGGCGGCCGATGCACCCCGTGGTTTTGCCCAGGCATTGCTGGCGCAGGCCAAGAAGAAACAACCGGCGGTCATCGCCGAAATCAAGAAGGCGTCGCCGAGCAAAGGCGTGATCCGCGAGAACTTCGTTCCCGCCGAGATCGCCAAAAGCTACGAGAAGGGCGGGGCGACCTGCCTGTCGGTGCTGACCGATATCGACTATTTCCAGGGCGCCGATGCCTACCTGCAACAGGCCCGCGCTGCGTGCTCGCTGCCGGTGATCCGCAAGGATTTCATGATCGATCCGTACCAGATCGTCGAAGCCCGTGCCTTGGGCGCCGATTGCGTGTTGTTGATCGTCTCCGCGCTGGATGACGTGAAAATGGCCGAACTGGCGTCGGTGGCCAAAGATGTCGGCCTCGATGTGCTGGTGGAAGTGCACGACGGCGATGAGCTGGAACGCGCGTTGAAAACCCTCGACACGCCGCTGGTCGGAGTCAACAACCGCAATCTGCACACCTTTGACGTGAGTCTGGAAACCACCCTCGACTTGCTGCCGCGCATTCCGCGTGATCGCCTGGTCATCACTGAGAGCGGCATCCTCAATCGTGCCGATGTCGAGTTGATGGAAATCAGCGATGTCTATGCGTTCCTGGTCGGCGAAGCGTTCATGCGCGCCGAAAGCCCGGGCATCGAACTGCAGCGTCTGTTCTTCCCGGAGCGCGGCGTTCCGGTGAGTGGTTCGACCCTCGACTGATCAAGTCTTCGCAGGCGCCCGTCCCTTGTGGGAGCGGGTTTGCCCGCGAAGGCGGCATAAGATTCACCTCAGACTCAACGTCCTATGGAAACCTTATGATCCCCACTTCCCTGACCATCGAAGCCGGCCTGCAAGCCGAACAGGATCTGCTGGCCTCGGTCTGCGCCGGCGATGCCGAATTCGGTCTGCTGTTCTGGCAGCCCAGCGACCGCGCTTTGGTCATGCCGCGCCGTTTGAATCGCCTCTCCGGATTCGATCACGCCTGCGAAGTCTCCGCTGCGGCCGGTTGGCCGGTGTTGCTGCGTGAAACCGGTGGCGAACCGGTTCCGCAATCGGCGTCGACCATCAATATTGCACTGGTCTACGCACCGCCTCGCAGCGAAGGCGATCTGAACCGCATCGAAACCGGTTACCGGCGGCTGTGCGATCCGATCTGTGAGTTGCTGGATGAGTTGGGTGGCACTTCGTCGTTGGGTGAAATCGACGGTGCGTTTTGCGACGGTCGCTTCAACGTCAATCTCGACGGTCGCAAGATGGTCGGCACCGCTCAGCGCTGGCGCCAGAGTCAGGGTGGTCAGCGTCCGGTGGGGTTGGTGCACGGGGCGATGCTGGTGGATGACGAACGTGAGTCGATGGTCGCGGCGGTCAACCGATTCAACGAGGCGTGTGGCCTGGAGCAGCGGGTGCGTGCCGCCAGCCACATCGCTCTGCACGAAAAATTCCCGGCGCCCCATGCACTGGCACGCCTTGATGAACTCTTTCGTTTGATGCTGGCGCAGATCTACGCCGGCTGAGATTGAGAACTCAGCGAGTGCCGAAGACCACCATGGTCTTGCCTTTCACATCGACCAGGTTGCGTTCTTCAAGATCCTTGAGCACGCGACCGACCATCTCTCGCGAACACCCGACGATCCGGCCGATTTCCTGACGGGTCACCTTGATCTGCATGCCGTCCGGGTGAGTCATGGCGTCCGGTTGCTTGCACAGCTCCAGCAGGCAGCGAGCGACACGGCCGGTAACGTCGAAGAACGCCAGGTCGCCGACCTTGCGTGTGGTGTTGCGCAGACGTTGTGCGATTTGTCCGCTGAGCACGTAGAGAATGTCCGGATCCTGTTGCGACAATTCGCGGAACTTGGCGTAGCTGATTTCCGCGACTTCGCATTCAACCTTGGCCCGCACCCAGGCGCTGCGCTGCTGTTCCTGGCCGGCCTCTTCGAAAAGACCCAGCTCGCCGAAGAAGTCCCCGGCATTCAGGTACGCGATGATCATTTCGCGGCCGTCGTCGTCCTCGATCAGGATCGTGACCGAACCGCGGATGATGAAATACAGAGTGTCGGAGCGATCTCCGGCGCAGATGATGTTGCTCTTGGCCGGGTGACGGCGGCGCTGGCAATGCATCAGCAGCTTGTCGAGGTTCTTGATTTTGGGTGTGGGGGTAATACCAACCATGGTTGTATCCCGAAAAGACTGCACGGTTATATTTGGTTTTTATATGAGGCGCTGAGGCGGTCGCTACACAGTCTGGCGAAGGCGCCAGTGAATTGGCGCCAGCTTACCAGACACTTCGTCGAAATTTCGAGAAATCACCTACGTTAAAGGTGCATTCGTCCTAGGAACCTGCTCGCTGTCCGGGCAGGGCCCTGTGCTAAGCTGGCGACCCTTTTTTCTACAGTGGAGTCTTGGCGATGAAGGCACGCATCCAATGGGCTGGCGAAGCCATGTTCCTCGGCGAATCCGGCAGCGGTCATGTCGTGGTCATGGACGGTCCGCCGGACGCCGGTGGTCGTAACCTGGGTGTCCGCCCGATGGAAATGCTCCTGCTGGGTGTCGGCGGTTGCAGCAATTTCGACGTGGTCAGCATTTTGAAGAAGTCCCGTCAGGCCGTTGAAAGCTGCGAAGCCTTTCTGGATGCCGAACGCGCGACCGAAGATCCGAAAGTGTTCACCAAGATCCACATGCACTTCGTGGTCAAGGGGCGGGGTTTGAAAGAAGCCCAGGTCAAACGCGCCATCGAACTGTCTGCGGAGAAGTATTGCTCGGCCTCGATCATGCTCGGCGCGGCTGGCGTAGCGATCACCCACGACTACGAAATCGTTGAACTCGGCTGAGCCGACATTCAACTATCATAAAAGCAGTGCAGACTCTGGCGATCCCCCGCTGACGTCTGCATAATGCGCCACTTTTTTCAGGGCCGTGATCAGTCAATCGACGGGTCATCCGCCTGAACAGATAACCAAAATCGCCATCGCGAAGAGGTGTTAACCGTCCTACGCAGGTGCGTTGTTCGCACTTGACGGGCATGCTTGATCACGCGGCCGTGCCGCATACATAGAGAGTTTTTAACGGTGAAAAGCAAACTCAAGCTCCACGGGTTCAATAACCTGACAAAGACCTTGAGCTTCAACATCTATGACATCTGCTACGCGGAAACCCCGCAAGACCAGCAGGCTTACGTCGAGTACATCAATCAAGAGTACAACGCCGAACGCCTGACGCAGATCCTCACGGAAGTTGTCGAAATCATTGGTGCCAACATTCTGAACATTGCGAGTCAGAACTATGAGCCTCAGGGTGCCAGCGTCACGATTCTGATCTCGGAAGAGCCGGTGACCCCCACCGAAAGCCAGATCGAAGAGTCCCCGGGCCCATTGCCCGAAATCATCCTGGCCCACCTCGACAAGAGCCACATCACGGTGCACACCTACCCGGAAATCCATCCGGATGCCGGTATCGCGACCTTCCGTGTGGACATCGATGTGTCGACCTGTGGTGTCATTTCACCGCTCAAAGCGCTCAACTTCCTCATTCACCAGTTCGATTCGGACATCGTGACCGTGGATTACCGTGTGCGCGGCTTCACCCGTGACGTTGAAGGCAACAAGCACTTCATCGACCACGAGATCAACTCGATCCAGAACTACCTTTCCGATGACACTCGCGACGCGTACCAGATGACCGACGTGAACGTGTACCAGGAAAACCTGTTCCACACCAAAATGCTGCTGAAGAACTTCGAACTGGACAACTACCTGTTCGGCGATGCCACCAGCAACCTGTCTTCCGAGCAACGCGCTCAGGTGACCGAGCGTGTGAAACACGAAATGCTGGAAATCTTCTACGCGCGCAATATGCCGAGCTAAGAAATCCGGGCACAAAAAAAGGCGACTGCTTTGCGGCAGTCGCCTTTTTTACGGGCGTTTTTCAGATCCGGTAAGTGCTCTTGGTCATCACTTTGGCCAGCAGGCTCATGCCGAACTTCACCGGCGCCGGAAAGCGGAAGCCGCCGGCCTCCAGTGCGCTTTCCGCGTGATGTTCTTCATCTATGCGCATCTGTTCCAGAATCGCCCGGGATTTTTCGTCCTCGGCCGGCAGTTGCTCCAGATGCTCGTTCAGATGCTTGCAGACCTGATGCTCGGTCGCCGCGACAAATCCGAGGCTGACCTTGTCGCTGATCAGCCCGGCGACTGCGCCGATCCCGAACGACATGCCGTAGAACAGTGGGTTGAGCACGCTGGTGTGACTGCCCAACTGGTGAATGCGCTGTTCGCACCAGACCAGATGATCGATCTCTTCTTCAGCCGCATGCTCCATGGCCTCGCGCACCTGCGGCAGCTTGGCGGTCAGCGCCTGGCCCTGATACAGCGCCTGGGCGCAGACTTCGCCGGTGTGGTTGATGCGCATCAGACCGGCGACGTGGCGGGTGTCTTCATCGCTCATCTGCACATCGGGCTGCACGATCGCTGGCGACGGACGGTACGGCTGGCCGCTGAAGGGCAGCAAGGTACGCATCGCAGCATCGGCTTGCAGCAGAAGACGATCAATGGGCGAGTAGTGACGTTGGGTAGTCATGCTGACCTCCGGGAAGAATCTCGGCGGCCAGTTTAACCGAATCGGCCGGGGAAGGTTTGCGCTGGGTCATGTGGGAGCGGGGCGCTCCCACCGATCTCTGGGTTCAATCAGCCCGGCGGCCAGTTCATCTGGCGTTGACCGAGAACGTGCATGTGAATGTGGTAGACCGTCTGCCCGCCCATTTCATTGCAGTTCATCACCACCCGGAAGCCTTCCTCGCAGCCCAGCTCCAGCGCCAGACGCTGGGCGGTGAACAGGATATGCCCGGCCAGTGCCTTGTCGTCTTCGGTCAGGTCATTGAGGGTGCGCACCGGTTTCTTCGGGATCACCAGAAAATGCACCGGTGCCTGTGGGGCGATATCGTGGAACGCCAGAACCTGGTCGTCCTCGTAAATGATCTTCGCCGGGATTTCCCGGTTGATGATCTTGGTGAACAGAGTATCCACAGCTGTTTTCTCCGTTGTTTGGGCTGGCCTGAGTGTACTCATAGGGTGATAAGGCCGCCCAGTGTTTTGCCGTAGGACTTTTCAGCGCGGGCAGTAAGCCTTGTTGACCATGCCGATAATCGTGCGATTGAGCCAGCGCGAACCGAGCCGTGGCAGAAAGGCGAACCAGCGGTTTCGGCGTCCGGGAATGATGATTGCGCGGTTTTTCTCCAGGGCGCGCACGGTATACAGCGCGACCTCCTCGGGGCTCATCAGCAATTTGCTGGCGTTGAGTTTGTCGTTGTTCAGTTGCGCGGTTCGAAAGAACGCGGTGCGGGTCGGACCGGGGCAGAGCACCGACACTTTGACCGCACACTTCTTCAATTCCACCCGCAGTGCTTCCGAGAAGTGCAGAACATACGCCTTGCTGGCGTAGTAGGTGCTCATCCAGGGCCCAGGGTTGAAGGCCGCCACCGACGCGACATTGAGAATCTGTCCGCCACCCTGCAACGCCATGCTGTTGCCGATGGCATGGCAGAGGCGGGTGAGGGCGAGGATGTTCACTTCGATCAGGTCCTGTTCGGTCATCCAGTCCTGGGCCAGAAACGGGCCGCAAGTACCGATGCCGGCGCAATTGACCAGCAGATCGATCTGCCGATCGCCTTCTTCCAGCTCCAGCAGGAAACCGGACAGGCGCAGCGGCTCACCGAGGTCGCAGGCGCGGAACAGCACCTCCACGCCGAAGCGTTGGGTCAGTTCAATCGCAATGCTTTCCAGCTGATCACGCTGGCGAGCCACCAGAATCAGGCTTCGGCCACGGCGCGCCAGGGCTTCGGCCATGGCCAGGCCGATGCCACTGGAGGCGCCGGTGATCAGAGCGTAACGGGTCATGCAAATCTCCATCGCAACAGCGCCGCGCCGTGGACTCAGGTGTCACGGCGGGGAGCGTTGTTCATTCTTTCGCAGAGTCTACAGGGGCGAGAGCAGCTTCGGCTGCATCGTCTGCCGAATTCGCGGCCGGCTCGACTTCGACATCGATTTCATCGGTGGTCACCGAACCGCTCTCATAGCTGCTTTCAAGACTGCTTTCGTATTCCTGCTGGATGGCGGTAATCCCACCCAGCAAGCCGCCCATGAAAAACAGCCCGATAAACACGATCCACAAAGAGCACAGCACTTTGACTGCCGTACTGTTCGGCGGAGGTGGTGGGCCATAGCGGTTGGCGCCGGTATTGCCCGGCACGACCATGATAACCAGCGGGAAGAAGCTGCCCACGAAAGGCACCAGCGTCAGCAGCCAGAGCCAGCCGGACCAGCCAATATCGTGAAGGCGCTGGATGCTGAACAGGATCCCGACAATCGCGAAGGCCAAAAACAGGAAGAAGGCGAGGAGGCCGCCGATGATCAGGCCGGTGGTCGAGTCGGCGCTCACCAGGCCCAGGCCGATCAGCGCGAATACGCTGACGATTGGCAGGGCGACCAGGCTCAACACCATCGACCATGCCAGATAACGCAAACGGCCGATCCGGCCTTCAACGCTGAGTGGCTTGAGAGGCGCGAATGCCGGCAGGCTTTCACCGACGGCGGCGCGAGGAGGCGCGTAAGGCGAGTCGGGCTCCGTCACAGCGGCACTTTGCTCGTGGACATCCGAAAGATTCAGTTCGATGGGTGTTTCCGTTTCGATCCGGGCATCGATTCCGGTCTTGCCCAGCGCTTGCAGATAAGTCTGCGCATCGCTGTGGGACAGATCACGCTTGAGTGCGACGGTGCGGCCATTGAACAGACGCTCGATGGCGGCAACATCGCTTTTGAACAGATCGGCCAGGTTGAGCTTGGCCGTGGTGACATCGACGCCGGGCTGGAGCGCGCCGTCGAAAACGATCTTGTAACGGGGTTCGCTCATGGCCGAGGCATCCTTGTCGCGAGATAAATTGAGTCTAAGGCCAGTCAGACAGCGACCGGCCAGGTTTCATTCAGCGCGGCCAGCGTTTCGGCAGTTGCGCTGCGTGCTCCAGGGCTTGGCGATATTCCGCATCAAGACGCGCCACCAGTTGATCCACGCTTGGCAGATCGTCGATCTGCCCGACGCCTTGACCTGCCGACCACACGGTTTTCCAGGCCTTGGCTTCGTCATTGATCGGCTTGAGTTTGTCGCCGAAGTTCACTTCACCCTTGCCCTGCAGGGCTGCCATGTCGAAACCGGCGGCCTCCAGGCTTTGACGCATGAAACTGGCCGGAACACCGGACACGGCAGGAGTATGAATGATGTCGGCGGCTTTGGCAGTCAGCAGCATCTGCTTGTAGGCGTCAGGCGCATGACTTTCAGTGGTGCCGATAAATCGCGTGCCGAAGTAGGCCAGATCCGCGCCGAGCAGTTGTGCGGCGAGAATCTCGTGCCCATGGTTCAAACATCCTGCAAGCAACAGGGTCTTTTCGAAGAACTCGCGGATCTCGGAGATCAGCGAGAACGGGCTCCAGGTCCCGGCGTGCCCACCGGCACCGGCCGCGACGGCGATCAAGCCATCGACACCGGCCTCGGCGGCTTTCTCGGCATGGCGGCGGGTCGTCACGTCGTGGAAGACCAGACCGCCGTAGCTGTGCACGGCGTCTACCAGTTCCTTCACGGCACCAAGACTGGTGATGACGATGGGGACTTTGTGTTCGACGCAGATGTTCAGGTCCGCCTCCAGACGTGGATTGCTCTTGTGAACAATCAGATTCACGGCATAAGGCGCCGGGTTCTCCAGTGTCGCCAGTCCCGCTTCGATCTGCTCCAGCCAGGCCTTGAATCCGCTGCTTTCGCGTTGATTCAGCGCCGGAAAGCTGCCGACCACGCCGTTACGGCAGCACGCCAGCACCAGTTCAGGATTGGAGATCAGAAACATCGGTGCTGCCACTACGGGCAGACGCAGACGTTGTTCGAGCAGAGCGGGCAGCGACATCGGAAGTACCCCGGAAAGTTGTATTTGTTGAAGTTAGAACGGCTTGACCACGACCAGAATTACGATAGCCAGCAATAGCAGAACCGGCACTTCATTGAACCAGCGATAAAAGACATGGCTGCGGGTGTTCTCGCCACGGGCAAAACGTTTTACCTGCGCGCCGCACATGTGGTGGTAACCGATCAGCAGCACGACCAGGGTCAGTTTGGCGTGGATCCAGCCACCGCTGCTGAAGATGCTCGGGTTCAGGTAGATCAGCCAGCCGCCGAAGATCAGCGCGGCGATCATCGCCGGGCCCATGATGCCGCGATAGAGTTTGCGCTCCATGATGCTGAAGCGTTCCTTGCTGATCGTGTCTTCACTTTGCGCGTGATAAACGAACAGTCGCGGAAGATAGAACAGCCCGGCAAACCAGCACACGATGCTGACGATATGTAGCGCTTTGATCCACAGATAGAGCATTTTTGGTTATTCCCTGATTCACGGTAAGCCGGATAGTAGAGGCTTGAGCGTCCGCACGTCACCTTGGCGGTTGTCGCAGGGGCGCGCGGCCCCTATTATCGACGGCTTTCCAGTGGGTTCGTTGAGGGCAGGTTTATGGTCAAGGTCGGTATCGTCGGCGGCACGGGTTACACCGGTGTCGAACTGCTGCGTCTGTTGGCACAGCATCCGCAGGCAGAAGTGGTGGTCATCACTTCCCGATCCGAGGCCGGTCTGGCCGTGGCTGACATGTACCCGAACCTGCGCGGTCACTACGACGGTCTGGCATTCAGCGTGCCGGACATCAAGACCCTGGGCGCTTGCGACGTGGTGTTCTTCGCCACTCCCCACGGTGTTGCCCACGCACTGGCTGGCGAATTGCTGGCGGCCGGCACCAAGGTCATCGACCTGTCGGCAGACTTCCGTCTGCAGGACGCCGATGAATGGGCCAAGTGGTATGGCCAGCCGCACGGCGCGCCGGAGCTGCTGGACGAGGCGGTTTACGGCTTGCCGGAAGTCAATCGCGAGCAGATCAAGAAAGCACGCCTGATCGCGGTGCCGGGTTGCTATCCGACCGCGACGCAGCTGGGTTTCCTGCCGTTGCTTGAGGCGGGCATTGCCGATGCTTCGCACCTGATCGCCGACTGCAAATCCGGTGTCAGCGGTGCCGGTCGTGGCGCTGCCGTAGGCTCGCTGTACTCCGAGACGTCGGAAAGCATGAAGGCCTATGCGGTGAAAGGTCACCGTCATCTGCCGGAAATTCGTCAGGGGCTGCGTCGTGCGGCGGGCAAGGATGTCGGTCTGACTTTTGTGCCGCACCTGACGCCGATGATTCGCGGCATTCACTCCACGCTTTACGCGACGGTGGTGGATCGCTCGGTGGATCTGCAGGCGCTGTTCGAGAAACGTTATGTCAATGAGCCGTTCGTCGACGTGATGCCGGCTGGCAGCCATCCGGAAACCCGCAGCGTGCGTGGCGCCAACGTCTGCCGAATCGCGGTTCACCGTCCACAGGATGGTGATCTGGTGGTGGTGCTTTCTGTGATCGACAATCTGGTCAAGGGCGCGTCGGGTCAGGCGGTGCAGAACATGAACATCCTGTTCGGTCTGGATGAGCGTCTGGGTCTGTCCCACGCGGGCATGTTGCCGTAACGACTGATCTTGCTTGGTAAAAAGGCCCGTCTGACGGGCCTTTTTGCATTCTGGTCGGTTGATCAGCTTTATTGATATACCGTAACAATAGTTGACCGATTTTCTAGGACAAGCGGATAATGCGCGTCATCACGCATTATGGCGGCGTAACGCCGGGAGATAGTCAGCATGAGCGTCGAATCCTTCACCCCCACGGCTTTGCAATTCACTCAAGGTGCCGCGCACAAGGTGAAGAGCCTGGTCGATGAAGAGGGGAATGATCGCTTGAAGCTGCGCGTATTCGTTACGGGCGGCGGTTGTTCAGGGTTTCAGTACGGCTTCACCTTCGATGAGGATGTGGCCGAGGACGACACCATCGTCGAGCGCGAAGGCGTCAGTCTGGTGGTTGATCCGATGAGCTTCCAGTACCTGGCAGGTGCCGAGGTGGATTATCAGGAAGGTCTGGAAGGTTCGCGTTTCGTGATCAAGAACCCGAATGCCACCACCACTTGTGGTTGCGGCTCCTCGTTCTCGATCTGATCGCGTTTCACCGAACACAATAAAACGCCGCAGAGCCTCACGGTTCTGCGGCGTTTTGTTATCTGCAATTTGTCAGTTGGGGTAGATGGCGCCGAGTACACGCAGGCCTTTGGCGCCGGTGACGCTCGGGCGATTGGCGGCGATGCCTTCCAGACAGCAGTGAGCCAGCCAGGCGAAGGCCATGGCCTCGACCCAGTCCGGATCAACGCCATGAGTCGACGTGCTGGCGACCTTGGCGTTCGGCAGCAACCCGGCCAGACGATTCATCAGTGTGGCGTTGTGAGCGCCACCGCCGCAGACCAGCAGTTCCCGAGTGTCGGACTGAGCGCTTTGCAGTGAGTCGACAATAGTCAGTGCGGTGAGCTCCAGCAGCGTCGCTTGCACGTTCTCCGCCGGGAACACTGGCAGGCGCGAAAGGTGTTGCTCCAGCCAGGGCAGGTTGAAGACTTCGCGGCCGGTGCTCTTCGGGCCTTGCGTCACGAAAAACGGATCGCTGAGCAGGGCTTTCAGCAGGGTGGGCTCAGCTTTGCCGCTGGCTGCCCATTGCCCGTTGCGGTCGTAGTTCTCGCCCCGGCGCTGATGAATCCAGGCATCCATCAGCACATTCCCCGGCCCACAGTCGAAACCGGCTACAGGCTTGTTCGGCTCAATCAGACTGAGATTGCTGAAACCGCCGACATTCAGGACCGCACGGTTACCGGTACGCTCTTCGAACAACGCTTCATGAAAGGCCGGAACCAGCGGGGCCCCCTGGCCACCGGCGGCTACATCGCGGCTACGGAAGTCGCTGACGACGGTGATGCCGGTCAGTTCAGTGAGCAGGGCGGGGTTACCGATCTGTACGGTGAAACCGCGCGCCGGTTCATGGCGAATGGTCTGGCCGTGGCTGCCGATCGCGCGAATGGCTTCAGGCTTGAGCTGTTGCTGTTCGAGGAGGGTATGGATCCCTTGCGCGGCGAGCTTCACCCAATTCTGCTGGGCAATCGCCGAGCGGGCGATTTCGTCAGGGCCGCTGGCGCACAAGCCAAGCAGCTCGGCGCGCAGGGTGTCAGGCATGGGGATGTAGTGCGTGGCGACCAGATTGATCGCCGAGGATTGCTCGATCAGGGCGATGTCCAGCCCGTCGAGACTGGTGCCGGACATCACGCCGATATACAGAGCCATGGGTTAACGTTTGCTCGAAGCCAGCATGGTGGCTTTTTCCTGATCCATACGAGCCATCAGTGGCTGGCTCTGCGCCAGGAAGCGAGCGCGTTCGGATTTGGCGATCGGGTCGGCCATCGGCAGCTTCTGGCCCAATGGATCGACGTGGACACCGTTGACCTGGAACTCATAGTGCAGGTGCGGGCCGGTGGACAGGCCGGTGGTGCCGATGTAACCGATCACCTGGCCCTGTTTAACTGTGCCGCCGGTCTTCACGCCCTTGGCGAAGCCCTGCATGTGTCCATACAGCGTACGGTAAGTGTTGCCGTGCTGGATGATCACGGTGTTGCCGTAACCGCCGCGACGGCCGGCCAGCAGCACTTTGCCGTCGCCGGCAGCCTTGATCGGCGTACCGCGCGGGGCGGCGTAGTCGACGCCTTTGTGGGCACGGATCTTGTTGAGGATCGGGTGTTTGCGGCCCATGGAAAATTTAGAGCTGATGCGGGCGAAGTCCACCGGTGTACGGATGAACGCCTTGCGCATGCTGTTGCCATCTGCGGTGTAGTAGCTGCTGTTGCCCTGCTTGTTGGTGTAACGCACGGCAGTGTAAGTCTTGCCGCGGTTGGTGAAGCGGGCGGACAGGATCGGACCGTTGCCAACGGCTTTGCCGTTGACCACTTTCTGTTCATAGATCACATCGAACTCGTCACCCTGGCGGATATCCTGGGCGAAGTCGACGTCGTAGCCAAAGACACTGGCCATGTCCATGGTCAGGCTGTGGGACAGGCCTGCGCGGGCGGCGGACTGCGACAGCGAGCTGTTGATCACACCGTGTACATAAGCGGTGCGAACAGTCGGTTTGGCGGTAACGCGGTTGAACACATAACCCTTGTCATTCTTGGTCAGGGTGATGGTTTCAACGTCGCTGATCTTGCTGTGCAGGTTGGTCAGCTGACCTTGTGGATTCAATTCGAATTCGAGTTTCTGGCCGTGTTTGAGCTGACTGAACTGCTTGGCTTGTTTATCACTGGCCAGCACTTCATGGACGGCCGCGGCCGGGAGGCCGACTTTCTCGAACAGTGTAGAAAGCGTATCGCCCTTGGAGACGATCACTTCCCTGTGATTTGGGGCCTTCTTTTCTTCAGCTACCGGTGTCGGCGCTGGTGCAGACTGAGCGGTTTCCTGCGTCTCTTCGGCGCTGTTTTCGATCTGCGCGAAAGGGGAGGCTACGGACTCATTTGTGGCTTGAGCTGCGTCGGCAGCGTCTTGATCTTGTGTCAGTTGTTCAGCAGGACTTTCCAGTTCAAGGCTCAGCGTTGTCTTTTTGGCTTCAACATCACTGGATGGAAACACCAGGAGCGCCAGGCTGAGAAGGGCGGCGATACCACTTGCGGCGAGCAGGTGGGTCTTCGGGTAAAGCGGTGGCGCTTTAGACGGTTCAGTGGTCATAAGTAATTTGACTTTGAAAAAGATGAATTGGAAAAGATGAATGACATGATGAAGATGAAATAACTGTATAAAATATAACCAAATCATCTCTGAAGCAAGTCTGCGGACGCCCTGTGCGTGGATTGGTGTCCGTGTGCCGGGCAAAACTTGTATTTGGTGCGCGATCTTGTATGGTTGGTTCCCTTTGAATCTGAGCCTTGCGGGTCTGTTATGAAGTCGGTTGAAGAGCAGCTAGCGCTGATTAAACGTGGTGCGGAAGAACTGTTGGTCGAGTCCGAGCTGATCGAAAAGCTCAAGCGTGGCCAGCCGCTGCGAATCAAGGCCGGCTTCGATCCAACTGCGCCGGACCTGCACCTTGGTCACACTGTGCTTATTAATAAGCTGCGCCAGTTCCAGGAGTTGGGGCATCAGGTGATCTTCCTTATTGGTGATTTCACCGGAATGATCGGTGATCCGAGCGGCAAGAGCGCCACTCGCCCTCCATTGACTCGTGAGCAGGTTCTGGAAAACGCCGAGACCTACAAGACTCAGGTGTTCAAGATTCTTGATCCGGCGAAAACAGAAGTCGCGTTCAACTCTACCTGGATGGATCAGATGGGGCCTGCGGACTTTATTCGTCTGACTTCGCAGTACACCGTTGCTCGTATGCTCGAGCGTGATGACTTCGACAAGCGCTACACCACCAATCAGCCGATTGCCATTCACGAATTCCTCTATCCGCTGGTGCAGGGTTATGACTCGGTTGCTTTGCGCGCTGACGTTGAGCTGGGTGGCACCGATCAGAAGTTCAACCTACTGATGGGGCGTGAGCTGCAGCGAGGTTATGGCCAGGAAGCGCAGTGCATCCTGACGATGCCGTTGCTTGAAGGTCTGGATGGCGTGAAGAAGATGTCCAAGTCGCTGGGCAACTACGTTGGTATCCAGGAAGCGCCGGGCGTCATGTACAGTAAGCTGGTCTCGATTCCTGATGCGTTGATGTGGCGCTACTTCGAGTTGCTCAGCTTCCGTTCGATGGATGAGATCAATGCTTTCCGTGCTGATGTTGAAACGGGTGCCAACCCGCGTGATATCAAGATCAAGCTGGCCGAAGAGATTGTTGCGCGCTTCCATGGTGAAGAGGCTGCGGCCAATGCTCACCGTGGTGCGGGTAACCGTATGAAGGATGGTGAGTTGCCGGATGATCTCCCAGAGGTCGAACTGACTGCTGCCGAGGATATGCCGATTGCTGCTGTCCTTAATAAGGCAGGACTGGTGAAGAACTCTGCGGCTGCTCGTGATCTGTTGGCTTCCGGTGGTGTGCGTGTAGATGGTGAGGTGGTTGATCGTTCCTTTATATATGTACTGGGCGCAACCCACGTTTGCCAGGCGGGCAAGAAGGCTTTTGCACGGATTACGCTGAAATCTGAGTAAAGTTGAAATAAGGGGTTGACGGCGAATTCTGAGTCTCTATAATTCGCCCCACTTCCGGCGCAGTCGAAACGGAAAACTCTTTGAAATTCAATGAGTTAAGTA
>NZ_JBJYZK010000012.1:0-188131 GCF_048654275.1 Candidatus Pseudomonas auctus
TTGATTCAGTTGTTAAAGAGCGGTTGGTTAAGATCTTTCGTCTCAACCGAGGCGCGCATTCTACAGCAGCCTCATTTGCTGTCAAGTGATTATTTTCATTTAAATTCAATCACTTGCGTTAGGAGCAACTCAAGTTGCTCGCTAGCGGGAGGCGAATAATACAGGATCAAAACAGATGGTCAACCCCCCGAGTAAAAATTCCTTTCCATACCCGACAGGTCAGGTCGTACCTGCGAAAACTACCAAGCTCCGTACCGACTATATAAAGAAGCAATCATCCAATCACCCCCGCATAGATCGTTCGATCAACATTCCCCCCGGACAGAATCACACCGACCGTTTTCCCCTCCCGCCTTTCATGCTCCTGCATCAAGGCCGCCAACGCGGACGCGCCCGCCCCTTCAGCAAGGTTATGGGTATCTGTGTAATACACGCGCATGGCCTCGGCTATTTCCTCTTCGCTCACCGAGACGATCCGCGCCGCCCCCTTCCTATAGATGTCGAACGCCTCGGCAATAGGCCTGCGCACGGCAAGGCCGTCGGCAAAGGTGTTGGCCGACGCGGTTTCACAGATCGTTTTCGCTTCGAAAGACAGTTTGGCGGCCATTGCTTCCGTCGACACCACCCCTACTATCTCGGTACTCAGGCCCAACACATCCCGGGCAGCAATCACACCGCAGATTCCCGAACCACAGCCGATGGGCACATAGACGGTGTCCAACTCTGGCGCTGCACTGAACAGCTCAAGCGCATACGTCGCAACGCCCTTGACCAGTTCGGCATGAAATGGCGGCACCAGGTACAAGTCATGTTCCTGCGCCAGGCGAGCAGCCTCTTCGCGAGCTTCATCGAAGTCACGCCCGTACTCGACCACCTCACCGCCGAACCCGCGCATGGCGTTGTTCTTTTCCATTGAGTTGCCCTTTGGCACAACGATCAATGCCCTCAGCCCCACAGCACTGGCTGCCAGTGCAAGACTTTGGCCATGATTGCCACGCGTCGCAGAAACGATGCCTTTGACGCTCGGGTGCTCACGGCGCAGCCAGTTCATGAATGTAATGCCACCGCGCACCTTGAAGGCTCCGGTCGGTGTGTGATTTTCGTGTTTGACCCAAACCGTGCATCCCAACCGCTCGGCCAGCAGAGGCCAGCGATACTGGGCGGTAGCCGGCATCACCTGGTAAACCTGGCGGGCAGCGTGTTCGAGGTCATCGCGCGTGATTGTATGCATGAGCGTCTCCTTGGCTTTGTCCCAGTCTAGGCACGCAGGCGTCGCGTCGGCTTTCAAAAAACGAACCTGACTTTTATGCCATCCCTTCACTACTATGACGCTCATGAGTCATCGAAACCGTCAGCACATCACACCCCTTGCGGAACCGGTCCGTCGCATCGAGGCAGGTTCGTGGACGATCGAATTGCTGCCCGGCGCAGCCTACTCGGCACGCTACGTGGCGACCCAGTCAGCGATTGGCTTTGCCTTCGACAGCCAACGCGGCCTGCATGCCATCGGTACTGACCGGGTACGTCCCTTCGACGCGATGCCCAATGGCCTGGCGTTTGTCCCGGTCGGCTGTGATGTGTTGTCCGAGTCCCCCGTGGGCGGTGAATACCTGCGGGTCATCCGCACCAAAGGGGGTGCGTTGGCCGGAGATCGGCCATTCAACAACCGCATCGACCCGCAGGCCATTCTCCTCGCCCAGCGAATGCGCAGCGCGCTGTTGCAGCCCAAATGGGACGATGACTGGGAAACCTGGGCGCTTGCGCTGGCTGAGCGCGCCGCAGTTCAGGACGTGCCAGTGCACCGCGGCTCGATCACCGACAGCCGAATGCGACGGCTGGATGAGTTCATTGACGCAGGTCTCAATGGCCCGCTCGATGTACTGTCGATGGCACACCTGCTCGAATTGTCCGAAGGCTATTTCACTCGCGCCTTCAAACAAGCCACGGGCAAAAGCCCCCATAGCTATTTGATCGACCGGCGCCTGGCCAGGGCTCGGGCGATGATATGCAACGGGAAAACGGCCTTGTCGCAGGTCGCCCTGGCCTGTGGATTCAATTCCCAGGCGCACCTGGCAAGCGCCTTCAAACAACGACTTGGCGTGAGTCCGGCACAATTACGCAAAAGTACTTGCCACAGCGCCAGCACCGGTAAACAACATCCGTCGTGATCGCTGTCTTCTGATCCGAAAAATCACGCCCACAACCCTTCGGGTCGTGTTCTGCAATGCCGATTACACGTCGTTCATGCAGGCTGCACGACCCCCCTCAGCCCTGCTATCGCACAACCCCTGATCCAGACGCCTTTGGCCGAGACGCGCGACTGGCATGGCAAATGCGTTGTTCTTCGGGAATCCACGGCGCCGAGAGACATCGGACTGTGTTCTAACCCTGAATAGCAGAGGCAACCAACATGAACGCGATCGACCTTCTGAAAGCCGACCACGAGAAAGTCAAAGGGATCCTGAGTCAACTCAGCGAATCGACGGACCGGGCCCTGAAAAAACGTGTCGAGCTGCTGGGCAAACTGGAAATGGAGATCTCGATCCACACCCGACTCGAAGAGGAAATCCTTTATCCGGCCTTCAAGGAAGCCGGCACCAAGGAACAGGACATCATGTACTTCGAAGCCAAGGAAGAGCACCGCACCGTGGATTCGCTGGTGCTGCCAGACCTCAAACTGACTGATCCGGGCACGCCCGAGTTCGCTGGTCGGGTCAAAGTGGTCAAGGAGCTTTTGGAGCATCACATCGAAGAGGAAGAAACCGAGATGTTTCCGCAGGCAAAAAAACTCCTCGGCAAAGCGAAGCTCGATGAACTGGGCGAACAAATGGAAGCGATGAAAGCCAGCTACAAAAAGGAAATGATGGCCGGCAACGTGGCGGCGTGATGTTCCCGAAACCCAGAAAGCCCGGCATCTGCCGGGCTTTTCTTTGGGTTGATATCACGCTCGATTCCCGCGAATTTTCATCCGCCCGCCGGTGGCATTCAAACGCCGTTGTGTGGTGTCCTGTCGGTCATGAGCCCGCTGTTCCCATACGGGCTCACAACATTCCGGCCATTAACCGATGAGGTCCGTTTCATGAGCAAGACGTCTTACGTGCCACCCAAGGTCTGGAAACACAGCGCGCCTTCCGGCGGCCAATTCGCCAATATCAATCGCCCGATTGCCGGGCCGACGCATGAAAAAACGCTGCCGATCGGCAAGCACCCGCTGCAGCTCTACTCGCTGGCCACGCCCAATGGCGTGAAGGTAACCATTCTGCTCGAAGAATTACTGGCGCTCGGCTGCACCGACGCTGAATACGATGCCTGGCTGATCCGCATCAACGAAGGAGACCAGTTCTCCAGCGGTTTTGTCGAGATCAACCCCAACTCGAAAATTCCGGCTTTATTGGACCGCAGCGTGGAACCGGGCATTCGCGTATTCGAATCCGGGTCGATCCTGTTGTATCTGGCGGAGAAATTCGGCGCCTTCCTGCCCTCCGATCCGGCGGGTCGCACCGAAACCCTGAACTGGCTGTTCTGGCAAATGGGTGCTGCGCCGTATCTGGGCGGTGGCTTCGGGCATTTCTATGCGTATGCGCCGGAAAAACTCGAATACCCGATCAATCGATTCACCATGGAAGCCAAGCGTCAGCTGGATGTACTTGATCGCCGCCTGAGCGAAAGCCCTTACCTTGCCGGCAACGACTACACCATCGCCGACATAGCGGTCTGGCCGTGGTACGGACAACTGGTGCGCAACAATGTGTACTCCGCCGCCGAGTTTCTGAGCGCCCATGAATACACCCACGTGCAGCGCTGGGCGCAAGAGATTGCCGAACGACCTGCGGTGATTCGCGGCCAGCGTGTCAACCGGACGTGGGGCGATGAAGCGAGCCAGGTCCCGGAGCGACATCAGGCGAGCGATCTGGATTGACATTGGCCTTATCCGATACAGCGCCTGTAGCCTCCGGCATCAGGCGTTGTGTCTGATAAATCGCTCCCACCGCCCCACGGACCGCTACGCTTTATTTCCAGGTGTCAGCGGCCCAGCGATGAAAGTGCGACACCCGACCTCGAACAACAACGGAGGGTCGTCCACCCGCATGAACATTCTCTACGACGAACAGGTCGACGGCGCCTTGCCCGACGTCGACAAAGCCGCACTTCTGCAAGCCCTGCGGCACCAATGGCCAGACCTGGAAGTGCTGCATCAGCGCGAGGAACTGAAACCGTACGAGTGCGATGGCCTCTCGGCCTACCGCACCACGCCGCTGCTGGTGGTACTGCCACGGCACATCGATGAAGTTCAGGGCGTGTTGCAGATCTGCCATGAACGACGGGTGCCGGTGGTGGCCAGGGGCGCGGGGACCGGTTTGTCCGGCGGTGCATTGCCGCTGGAAAAAGGCGTGCTGCTGGTGATGGCGCGTTTCAACAACATCCTGCAGATCGACCCAAAGGCCCGCACTGCACGGGTTCAACCCGGTGTGCGCAACCTGGCGATTTCCCAGGCCGCCGCGCCGTTCGGGCTGTATTACGCACCTGACCCTTCCTCGCAAATCGCCTGCTCGATCGGCGGCAACGTGGCGGAAAACGCCGGTGGTGTGCATTGCCTCAAGTACGGCTTGACCGTGCACAACCTGCTCAAGGTCGAGATCCTCACCGTCGATGGCGAACGCCTGACGCTGGGTTCGGACGCACTGGATTCCCCCGGTTTCGACCTGTTGGCGCTGTTCACCGGTTCCGAAGGCCTGCTCGGGGTCATCACCGAAGTCACGGTCAAACTCTTGCCCAAACCGCAGAACGCCAAAGTGCTGCTGGCGGCGTTCGATTCCGTGGAAAAGGCTGGCCGCGCCGTGGCGGATATCATCGCGGCCGGCATCATTCCCGGTGGCCTGGAGATGATGGACAACCTGGCGATCCGCGCTGCCGAAGACTTCATCCACGCCGGTTATCCGGTGGATGCCGAGGCGATTCTGCTCTGCGAACTCGATGGCGTTGAGGCCGATGTTCACGATGACTGCGCGCGGGTCCGACAAGTGCTCGAGCACGCCGGCGCCACCGAACTGCGTCAGGCCCGGGACGAAGCCGAACGCGTGCGATTCTGGGCCGGACGCAAAAACGCCTTCCCCGCCGTGGGCCGGTTGTCGCCGGACTATTACTGCATGGATGGCACCATCCCGCGCCGCGAGTTGCCCGGCGTATTGCATGCGATTGCACAGCTTTCAGCCGAATACGGCCTGCGAGTGGCCAACGTATTCCATGCCGGCGACGGCAACATGCATCCACTGATTCTGTTCGACGCCAACCAGCCCGGGGAGCTGGAGCGTGCTGAAACGCTGGGCGGCAAGATCCTCGAACTGTGCGTCAAGGTCGGCGGCAGCATCACCGGAGAACACGGTGTGGGCCGGGAAAAAATCAACCAGATGTGCGCGCAGTTCAACAGCGATGAGCTGACCCTGTTCCACGCCGTCAAAGCCGCGTTCGATCCCGGCGGCCTGCTCAACCCCGGCAAAAACATTCCGACCCTGCACCGCTGCGCCGAATTCGGCGCCCTGCACGTGCATCACGGGCAGTTGCCCTTCCCCGAACTGGAGCGGTTCTGATGGGCGACGCGATGGATTTCGATGACAGCGCCGCGCTGCTCGAACAGGTCAACCGGGCACTGGAAAACGCTACCCCGCTGCGCATCCAGGGCGCCAACAGCAAGGCGTTTCTCGGGCGCATCGTCGGTGGCGAGATTCTCGACACTCGCGCCCATCGCGGCATCGTCAGCTACGACCCGACCGAACTGGTGATCACCGCACGCTGCGGCACTCCACTAGTGGAACTGCTGGCCGTGCTGGACGCTTCGCAACAGATGCTGGCGTGCGAACCACCGGCCTTCGCCGACGATGCCACGGTCGGCGGCATGGTCGCCAGTGGCCTGTCCGGGCCGCGTCGGCCCTGGTCGGGATCGGTGCGCGATTTCGTGCTGGGCACGCGAATCATCACCGGTCATGGCAAACACCTGCGGTTCGGCGGCGAAGTCATGAAGAACGTCGCCGGTTATGACCTGTCGCGCCTGATGGCCGGCAGTTACGGCTCGCTCGGGGTGATCACCGAAGTCTCGCTCAAGGTGCTGCCCAAACCGCGAGCGTGCCTGAGCCTCAGTCTGGAAATGCCCAGCGAACAGGCGTTGCTGCGTCTGGCCGAATGGGGCCAGCAACCGTTGCCGATCAGCGCCGCGTGTCACGATGGCCGGCAACTGCATTTGCGTCTTGAGGGTGGCGAAGGTTCGGTGGCGGCCGCCCATGATCGCCTGGGTGGCGAGCTGATCGACAGTTCGTTCTGGGCCGATCTCAACGAACAACACCTGGGCTTCTTCGACGAAGACCAACCGCTCTGGCGCCTGTCCGTGCCGCTGAACACGCCGCCGCTGAACCTGCCCGGCCAGCAGTGGCTCGACTGGGGCGGCGCGCAACGCTGGCTCAAATCGACGGCCGAAGCGACGGTCATTCGCAAAGTGGTCGACGAAGTCGGCGGGCATGCGACCTGTTATAGCCACGGTCTGATCGACGAGCCGTTCCATCCTCTGGCGCCCGCCCTGCTGCACTATCACCGCCAACTCAAACGACAACTCGACCCCCGGGGAATTTTCAATCCCGGGCGTCTGTACGCGGAGCTTTGAGCCATGCAGACCACCCTCAGCCCGCAAGCCCGGCAACTGCCCCGCGCCGAAGAGGCCGAAAGCATCCTGCGCACGTGCGTTCATTGCGGATTCTGCAACGCGACCTGCCCGACTTATCAATTGCTCGGCGATGAACTGGACGGCCCGCGCGGACGCATCTACTTGATCAAGCAAGTGCTCGAAGGCAACGAAGTCACGGCAAAAACCCAGCAGCATCTGGATCGCTGCCTGTCATGCCGCAACTGTGAAACCACCTGCCCTTCCGGCGTGGACTATCACAACCTGCTCGACATCGGCCGGGCGGTGGTGGACGCCGCCGTCCCGCGGCCGCTCGGGCAGCGTCTGTTGCGTGAAGGACTTCGACGCGTCGTGCCCGATCCACGGTTGTTCAAAGGGCTGATCAACGCCGGCCAGATGTTTCGGGCGCTATTGCCCCATACCCTGCAAGACAAACTGCCACGCAACGTGGCGCTGCCTGCCCCACGACCCGCCATCCGTCATGTGCGGCAAGTGCGGCAAGTGCTGATGCTCGAGGGTTGCGTGCAGCCAGGTTTGTCACCCAACACCAATGCCGCAGCGGCGCGGGTGCTGGATCGTCTGGGCATCAGCGTGATTCCTGCCCGCGAGGCTGGCTGCTGCGGCGCGGTGGATTATCACCTTGACGCCCAGGCCACCGGCCTTGAGCGCGGCCGCCACAACATTGATGCGTGGTGGCCGGCCATCGAACAGGGTGCCGAGGCGATCGTACAGACCGCCAGCGGTTGTGGTGCGTTCATCAAGGATTACGGGCATTTGCTTCGCGCCGACCCGGCCTATGCCGAAAAGGCCAAAGCCGTCAGCGCGCTGGCAAAAGATCTGGTTGAGGTGCTGCGCGAAGAGCCGCTCGAATCCTTAGGCATCCACGCCAATCAACGTGTGGCTTTCCATTGCCCCTGCACCTTGCAGCACGTGCAGAAACTTGGCGGTGCGGTGGAGTCGGTGCTGACACGACTGGGCTTCGACCTGACTGCCGTCCCCGACGCCCATCTGTGCTGCGGCTCGGCAGGTACTTACTCGATCACCCAACCGGCACTGGCCAGGTCACTGCGCGACAACAAACTCGCTGCGCTGGAGAGTGGTCATCCTGAGATCATCGCCACCGCCAACATCGGCTGCCAGATACACCTCGACGGCGCCGGCCGCACGCCCGTCAGGCACTGGATCGAGCTGGTGGACGCGCATTGCCGATGAAAGTCCGAGGTGCCTGCTAACCTTCAAGCGGTGGCGCAGACAAGACTGAACATTGCGTCGTTCCAAATGTTCTAGATGCCGTAATCACGGATCAAGGATGAGCGAATGGACTTCTCCACTCATGCGGCCCCGCTCCCCTCGCCTCAACGTACCGCCACCCGGCGTCTGGCGTTTGCCGTAGGCGCGCTGTTCATAGCCGGTGTCATCACGGCCGTCGGCGCCCTGTTAAGTATTGCGACGCAGCTTGATGACGACGATGTGAACGACAACCTGTTCTATTCGACCCGAGCGCTGGAAAACCGCATCCTCGCATCAAAAAACTACATCACCAGTTACGCCTACTGGACGACGGCCTATGAGCATCTGAGCGGTCAGGTCGACACAAACTGGGCCTACGTTGAACAGAACCTGGGCAAAACCCTGTTCACCAGCGATGGCTATGACGGCGTATTTGTCCTGAACCGGGAACAGACCAAATATGCGGTGGTGCGCGGCCAGTTGGTCGAAGCAAATATCTCCAGTTTTCTCCAGGCGTCCGCCACTGCGCTGGTCGACCAGGTACAACTGCAAAGCGACCTCACCAGGCCGGTCAATACCTATTCGTTGTTTGAAGACTGGCCCGCGCTGGTGACGGCGGCGGCCATCATTCCCAATGACGAGCGCCCCACCGAAGAGCCCCGGAATACCTCTGTGCTGGTATTCGTCGACAAGCTGACGCCAGCCAAACTGCGAAAGATCGGCAGCGGCTTCGGCCTGAACAACCTGACTCTTGCCCTGGATGAAACCATCGAAGCAGGCCAGCCCAGAGTGCCGCTGGACAGTACCGGTTACAGCCTGGTCGCTGACCTTGAACGGCCGGGGCAACGGTTGTTGTGGTCATTGCTGCCCACGCTTGGCAGCATTTTGCTCATCCTCATGCTGTTGACCGGTTACTTTTTCCGGCATGCCTTGCGTTCGTCGAAGTACGTGGACAACAGCCTGGAAGCGATGCAGACCTCACACCGGGCAATGCAAGCGGCCAATCAGGCGCTCGAGGCCAGCGAGGAGCGTTTTCGCGCCGTGGCTGAAGCGGCCTCCGACTGGATCTGGGAAATCGACCGGCATCTGTCTCTCACGTATCTCTCGGCGCGCTTCAGTACCGTGACCGGCTATCCACGTGAGCAGTGGCTGGGACAGGACATCATGCAGTTACTGTTTTGCGATACCACGCCGCTGGAGCTGTGGCTCAAGAAACTGAACGAAGAGGTCAACGCCAGTGACCTGCGCTGTACCTACCGCGATGAGACGGGGCAGCAACGCTATTGCCGGCTGTCCGCCCGGCCGATCGTCGAAAACCATTGCATCGTCGGTTATCGCGGCACCGCCAGCGACATCACCGATGAAGTCGCCGCCCATGCACAGATCCAGCACCTGTCCATGCACGACGCGCTGACGGGGTTGCCCAACCGCAACAAGCTGGCGCGCTACCTGGAAGAAGCCCTGCAACTCAAGGAGCATGCCGCGCCCCTGTCACTGCTGATGATCGATCTGGACAACTTCAAGCCGATCAATGACTCATTGGGCCATCCTGCCGGTGATGCGGTCCTGCAGGAAGTCGCCAGACGCCTGCGCGAATGCACACGGGATCACGACATTGTTGCGCGGCTCGGAGGCGACGAGTTCGTCGTCGTACTCAGTGGCATGGACTCGCATCAGGAAATCGACAGGTTCTGCACACGCCTGATCGGCAGTCTGCATGAGCCGGTGATGTTCGAGCATCATCCGTTGCACATCGGTGCCAGCATCGGCATCACCCTGAGCCGGCGCCACGGCTTCGAAGCCGCAGAGCTGATTCGCTGCGCCGACATCGCGCTCTACCAGGCCAAGTCGGAAGGCAAGAACACCTGGTGCTATTTCGAAGCGCACATGAGCGACCAGATCCAGACGCGCCGGCAAATGGAAGACGACTTGCGCAAGGCGCTGAAAGACAACGAGCTGGTGCTGCACTATCAGCCGCGTTACAAGGTGGACGGCAAGGAAATCGTTTCGGTTGAAGCCCTGGTGCGCTGGCAGCATCCGACGAAAGGGCTGCTCGGTCCCGATCTGTTCATTCCCTTGGCGGAGCAGACAGACCTGATCGTCCCCCTCGGTCGCTGGGTACTGCGCGAAGCCTGCCGGACCGCCCTGACATGGCCTGAAGAAATCCTCTTGTCGGTGAACCTCTCCCCTGCCCAGTTTGCACTGAGCGACGTCGTCCAGGACGTGCGCGAAGTGCTGGTCGAAACCCGTTTTCCAGCCAGTCGCCTGGAACTGGAGATCACCGAAAACGTCATGCTCAACGACACCGACGGTGCGCTGACGACCATGAACGCACTCAAAGAACTGGGCGTGCGGTTGAACATGGATGATTTCGGCACCGGCTACTCCTCGCTGGGCTACTTGCGTGCCTATCCGTTCGATGGCATCAAGATCGACAAGCGCTTCATCGCGTCCATCAGCACCGGCAGCAATGATCGTGCGGTGGTGCAAGCCATCATCGGGCTGGGCAAGGCTATGGGCCTGAACGTCACGGCCGAAGGCGTCGAGACCGAAGAGCAACTGGCCATTCTCGGCAAGGATCAATGCAACGAAGTGCAGGGATATTTCATGAGCCGGCCCATCGACAAGACGGCGTTCGCGCGTCTCTTGCAGGCCACGGGGCGTCTTTGACTCGTCGGCCGGCACCTGGTTTGCGCTTCATCCGCTTGCCCCCGCCTCGTTGCGGGTAAACACGTTGCCCGCATCGCGCACCAACTGACGCCATTCGGCGTTGCTGATGAGCCCCTGTTCCAGCATGTCGTCGGCCCCCTTGAGCAAGTCGTCGTATTGGTCCTGCGGATCGAACGGCTCTTGCGATTGTGTCGCCAGCTTGCGCCATGCCGACAGTGACTCTTTCTTGCGCTGATCGTACATTTCGAATGTCTCGCTAAGATGACACGCGGTAGAGCCGTGCTGCTTCTGCGTCGTTCTACGCATTCGACGAATGGAAGCCGACCGGGTGGCGGCCACTGAATGTTGGTTATGAGCTAATAACCCCTTCATTAAACGGTCGCTCAAACGTTGTACTAGGATAGGATCCAAATTTCCCGATTTGTGGTCGCCGGCCAAGGACTTCCGCCGGAGACTCGGGAAAGCGCAATTCCCCCATTGCTACTCATGGATGAAACACATGAACTCACACCTGTTCCCTCACATCGGCAAAGTCATCGCCAGCACCGGCAGCCGGCATTTTCCGCGAATGCTGCACGACCTGATCCTCACCCAACTGGCCGTGGACGCCACGCATATCCGGCAGATGCGCGTGGAGCCGGTCGCACGTACGCAACCGCGCACCGAGCCGGAATGCCCCAAAGAGGCGGCACTGACGGCCGAGACGGTGTATTCCGAACTGAGCACCGATCCCGGCAACAGTGACGTGCCCGCCCCCGAACCCTCCACGGTCACCGATGCTTCGCAGTTGCACCTGACCCGGCGCAAGGACGGTTACCGTTATGTGATTTCCGTGTACCGCTGCGGCCCGTCGAAGCGCTTCTCCGCGCGCGAGCGCAGTCTGTTACAGGACATCTCCCCGGTGTTGCTGCCAATGGTGGAAAAGCACATCCACGCGCTGCAACCGGCGAGTGCGGATCCCGAGGCGCAAGCCGCAGCGACCGAAGCCTCGCTTCAAGGCCTTGAAACCCTGCGCCTGCGTTTTTGCGAGCGCGTGCAGCAACTGGGCCTGAGCCTGTCCAACCGTGAACTGGAAGTGTGCGTCGGTCTGCTGGCCGGGCGCACCGCGCCTGAACTGGCCGAGCAATTGCAACTGAAGGTCAATACCGTCGAGAGCTACCTCAAACGTGCTGCCATCAAACTGGGAATCAGCGGCCGCCATTCGCTGATGCGCTGGATGTATTCGCCTGAGGACTGCCCGGCCGCCTGCGACCCGTCCAACGCTGCCTGATCGATCACACGCCTGTAAAAAAACCGCTGTCCTGCCAGGGACGGCGGTTTTTTTTCATGTCCGGCCCCTCAGTCCCGCGCCAAGGCCTCGATCGGGTCGAGCCGCGATGCATTGCGCGCGGGCACAAAGCCGAACACGATGCCGATCAGCGTCGAGCAGATCACCGCCGTCAACACCGAGCTCAACGAGAACACCATTTCCCATTCCTTGATGAACAGCGAAAACAGGTGGCCGATGGCATAACTCAACGAGATTCCAATCGCCCCGCCCAGCAGACAGACCATCACCGCCTCCACCAGAAACTGCTGACGAATGTCCGACTGCCGCGCCCCGACCGCCATTCGGATACCGATCTCGCGGGTCCGTTCGGTGACCGACACCAGCATGATGTTCATCACCCCGATGCCGCCGACTACCAGCGAAATCACTGCAATCAGCGACAGCAACAGCGCCAGTGAGCGGCTGGTTTTCTGCACGGTCTGCATGACGCTGTCGAGGTTGTTGGTAAAGAAATCCTTGGTGCCGTGGCGCTGCAGCATCAGTTTGTTGACGTTGTCTTCCACGACCTTGCTCGGTTGGCCGTCCTTGATCCGCACGCTGATGCTGTCCAGGTAGCGCTGTCCCAACAGCCGCCCGGCTGCAGTTTCGTAAGGCACCCAGACGTTGAGCGACTTGCTCGACGAGAAGATGTTCTTCTTTTCTGCCGCCACACCGATCACGGTGCACGGCAGGTTGCCGATCAGGATCACCTGTCCCAGCGGATCAACCCCCTCGCCGAACAACCGTTGGCGGGTGTTGTGATCGATCACCACCACCTGAGCCTGGCGTCGGGCATCGTTTTCGCTGAACGCAATGCCCGACTCCATCTTGATTCCGCGCACCTGGAAGTACAGATCGCTGACGCCGTTGACCTGGGCATCGAGATCGATGTTGCGATAGCGCAGCAACAGATTGCGCCCGACCACCGGCGTGGCGCTGTCGACGTAATACAACTGGTTGAGCGCCGTCACATCCGCCGGCACCAGGGTTTCGATGGCCGCCGAACGGCTGTCGCCGAAACTGGTGCCGGAATAGATATCGATGGTGTTGCTGCCGATGGCCTGAATGTCCTTGAGCACATAGCGCTTGGCCCCTTCGCCGATGGCCGAAATCGACACCACCGAGGTGATGCCGATGACGATCCCGAGCATGGTCAACAAGGTACGCATCCGATGCGAGATCAGCGCGACCCAGGCCATGTTGAAGGCCTCCTTGAACAACCCGAGGCTGGCCACCAGACGCCGCGCCCCCGTGGATTTGGGGACCGCGTCCTCATTGCTCAATGCTGTGGCGTCGCGCTCGTTGCGGCGGTCGCTGAGAATTTCGCCGTCACTGACCTCAATGATGCGCTCGGCGTTGGCTGCAACCTTGGGGTCGTGAGTCACCAGAATCACCGTGTGCCCGGCCGCGTGCAGCTCCAACAGGATGCGCATCACCTCCTTGCCGCTGGTGGTGTCGAGGGCGCCGGTCGGCTCGTCCGCGAGGATCACTTCGCCGCCGTTCATCAGCGCCCGGGCGATACTCACCCGCTGCTGCTGACCGCCCGAGAGTTGGCTCGGGCGATGGGTCAGGTGCCCCTCCAGCCCAAGGCGCGCCAACAATTCACGGGCTCGCGCATGGCGTTGTGGTTCCGGCGTGCCGGCGTAGATTGCCGGCATCTCGACGTTGTGCATCGCACTCAAGTGCGGCAGCAAGTGGTAGCGCTGGAAGATGAAGCCGAAATAGTCGCGACGCAGTTCGGCCAGCGCCTGGCTGTCCAGATCGCGGGTTTCCCGGCCGTTGATCCTGTAGCTGCCGGCTGTGGCGTAATCGAGGCAGCCGAGGATGTTCATCAGGGTCGATTTGCCGGAACCCGAGGCGCCGATGATCGCGACCATTTCCCCGGCATGGATCGTCAGGTTGATGTTCTTCAGCGCGAGGAATTCGCGATCGCCAGCCGTGAAGCTGCGGCTGATGCCGGTCAGTTGCAGCAGAGGTTCGCTCATGCTCATGCCCCTGCCACTTTCGTCACCGGATCACCGATCACCACCCGGTCGCCTTCGGCCAGGCCTTCGTTGACCTGCACCTTGACGTTGTTGTTGATCCCGGTCTGCACATTGCGCGACTGCGCCTGGCCCTTGGCGTCCAGCACCCGCACCGGGAAGCTGCCATCGCTGTTGCGTGGGCCCAGCGCGGCGACCGGAATCGTCAGCACCGATTTGGCGGTGTCGAGCACCACCCGCACCTGAGCGGTCATGGAAATACGCAAACGGTGATCGGGATTCGGCACCTCGAACAGCGCGTTATAGAACACCGCAGTGTTCTGCTTCGGCGTGCCGGCGGGCGGGGTTTCGAGGAAGTTCTGCGGCGCAGGCTCAGTGCCGCGCAGTTTGCCGTAATAACGTTTGTCCTCACCAAGAATGGTGAAGTACACCTCCTGCCCCGGTGCAATGTGAATGACATCGGCCTCCGACACCTGAGCCTTTACGGTCATGGTGTCCAGGTCCGCCAGTTTGAGCAGGATCGGTGCCAGCTGATTGGCGATCACGGTCTGGCCTTCCTGGGTCACGATGCCCACCACATCGCCGTCGATGGGCGCGACGATCCGCGTGTAGGCCAGATTGACCTTGGCCGTGTCGATCTGGATATGCGCACTCTTGATCTGCGCGTCCAGCGACAACAGATTGGCCTGCTGCACTTCGTAGTTCGATTGCGCGGTTTCGAAATCCTGCCGCGAGATCGAGGCGTCCTCCTGCAGGTTCTGATAGCGCTCGTAGATGGCCTTGGTCTGGCGCAGTTGAGCCTGAGTCGCCCGGCGCTGGGCTTGCAGATTCTCCTCATCGACCTGTGCCTGACGCAGGGTGTTCTGCAGCACCAACGGATCGATTTCCGCCAGCCACTGGCCCTTCTTGACCTTGTCGCCGACCTTGACCTTCAGCGACTTCAACTGCCCCGAAACCTGGGCGCCGACGTCCACCTGCTTGATGCCCTCCAGCAAACCGGTGGCCAGCACTGCGTTTTCAATGTCAGCGCGTTCGACCGTGGCGGTCAGGTATTGCGGCGCCTCGGCCGGCGCCTGCACTGTGTAGAACACCAACCCGGCCACCAGCGTCAACGCGATTCCCAGACCGACTTTGCGCACCTTCGACTGTTCCATAAATGACCACAATTCCGTTCAGGGTTGAGCCCGGCCAGCGGCCGGGTTCCAGGATAAAAACTTCAATCAGGACAACACTTGCCCCGTCGCCACCGTCAGCCCGTCATGCCACCACGCTGCAAGACTGAAGACGTTGGGCGCCTTGAGGATCGTGAAGTGGTTGCCCGGGCCGTACCACACCGCCAGATCCCTGGCCTCACGCTGCCAGCCTTCGAGCATCGCCGCCTGTTCGCGCTGGTTGCCCGAGGCGTCCAGCGTCGGGTCGTCCACCAGCGCCAGACGCACCGGACCGGTGTAGGCCAGCGCCGGCCGATAGACCGTGCGCAGTGCGGTGGCGAACGTGCGCACCGGGCCCTGCATCGCATCGAGTGACGCGCGTTCCGACAGCACACCCGCGCGCACCATCCCCTCGTGCAGCAAGCGCATTTGCGTGCTGTCGTCGGCTTCGGCGAAGGTCAGCGCATCGATGCCCAGGGACTTGCCGCTGGACAGCTGCAGCGACTCGATCAGCCGCAACAGCGCCGCCGTCGTGGTGTAAGGCTTGCCCACCACACTGTTGCCGCCCGGCGATTCACTGTCGATCAGCGTCAGGGATGCCACTTCACGCCCCGCCGCCTGCAACTGCGCCGCCATGGCGTAAGCCACCCAACCACCGAACGAATGCCCGATCAAATGCACCGGCCCTTGCGGATACAACTGCTCAAGCGCCCGCCGGTAGAACGTGGCGGCGCTTTCGACCCGGCTGTGCGGCACCGTCGCGCCGTCGAGGCCTCGGGGTTGCAGCCCATGAATCGGCCACTCCGGCCCCAGCGCCTCGGTCAGATGGAGGAACCCGGTAACACTGTCGCCGGCACCCGGCACGCAGAAAATCGGTGCATGTCCGGTGTGACCGGTCTGGATGGTCAGGATCGGCTGATAGGCCGCTGGCGCTGGCGCAGTTGCCGTTTCCAGCGCCTGAGTCAGGGCCTGCCCCAGAGCCTGAACGTGAGGTGCTTTCATCATGCTCTGGTGGTCGCCCGGTATGTCGATGCAGTTCAACTCCGCACCCGGCAATTCTTCAGCCCAACCGCGCGTGGCGCTGAGTCGTGACATTTGCGCCGAACGCTCCGTGGCACGCAGCAGATGCAACGGCAGGCCGATCGGGTTGATCCGGTAATGCGCCAACGCATGCCCGTGGGCCACTTCCCGGTCGAGGTAATGCCAGGCATCCGCCGACGAGACAGCTGCCAGTTCGGGTCTGAGCAACTGCTGTTCGTGACAATGGTTGAACAAATCGGCGAACGCCCACTGCTCAAGTTCGGTCTGCAACACGGCCAGACGCGCCAGTGCCTGCTGCCCCTGCGTCTCGCGTCCAGCCCAATGCGCCGTGCAATGCAGAAGCAATTGCCGCTTGTGCACATGTGTATCGTTCCACAGCGCCTTGTCTGGATCGGCCAGACGTGGCACGTAGGAGTCGATCAGCCCGACAAACGCCACTGACTCGTCCATCCCGAGCAGTTGCGCCGCGATTTCATAAGCCAGCACGCCACCGAACGACCAGCCGGCAAGCCGATAAGGGCCGTGGGGTTGTCTGGCGCGGATTACCTCGACCAGCCGGGTTGCCAGGCACTCCATGGTGCGCAGTTGCGCCATCCCGGGATCGATACCCGGCAAGCCGTAAATCGGGAACTCGCCGCCGATGTGCAGGCCCAGCGCCGGGAAATACAGGTCCCGACCACTGAACTCATGCACCAGGAACAACGGCGTGCCCCGCTCGCTTGCCCGCACCACGACCACGCCGTCATGGTGTTGCACAGCGTCATCGCGCTGGCACAACAGCGTGGCAGCAGACTCGACAGTTGGATGCTGGAACAGCTCGGCCAACGAAATCGGCCTGTTGGCCTTCTGCATCAGATCGACGAGCCGCACCGCCAGCAGCGAATGCCCGCCCAGTTCGAAGAAGTTGTCATGGCGGCCTACCCGGTCGACTTGCAACACTTGCGCCCAGAGCCCGGCCAGTGATTCCTCAAGAGGATTGGCCGGCGCTTCATAGTCACGCATGACCAGCGCTTGGTGTGTCGGCGCCGGCAAGGCTTTGCGATCGACCTTGCCGTTGTTGTTCAGCGGCAGGCTCGCCATCGCCACCCAGGCGCTCGGCACCATGTACTCCGGTAACCTGGCTTGCAGCAGTGCGCGCAGAGTAGCGCTCTGCAATGCAGGATCGTGCGCCGTGTAATAGGCCACCAGCCGCGTTGGCTCCTGTCCGTCGCGTCGGGCCAGGACCACCGCTTCCTTGACCCCCGGACAGCTCAAGAGGCGGTTTTCGATTTCTCCGAGCTCAATGCGGAAGCCGCGAATCTTCACCTGGTCATCATTGCGGCCGATACATTCCAGTCGCCCCGGCGCCTGCCAGCGCACCAGGTCGCCCGTGCGATACATCAAGGCTTGCGGGTTGTCGCTGAACGGATCCCGGAGGAATTTCTCGGCACTCAGTTGAGGCCGATTCAGATAGCCCAGCGCAACCCCCTGACCACCGATGTACAACTCGCCGGTGACGCCGAACGGCACCGGTTGTTGCCGGTTATCCAGCACATACACGCGGGTATTGCCGATGGGGCCGCCAATCGAAACGCTATCCGCTTCCGGCGCCACCTCACGCACTTCGAAGGTGGTGGCGTACGTCGTGGTTTCGGTCGGGCCATAACAATGCACCAGGCGCAGGTCCGGTGCTTCGGCGAGCAGCTTTCGAAACGCTGCCGGATCGCCACGCTCCCCACCGCACAGCAGGATGCGCAGCCTTTTGAGCGCTTCGGGAATCAACTGCACGTACTGATTGAACAACGCGGTGGTGACGAAGAGGATCGTGGCCCCGCACCGGCTCAGCTCCCGACCGAATGCCTGTGGGTCGAGCAAGGTCGCATGATCGATCACGGCCACTTGGCCACCGTTGAGCAAGGCGCCCCAGATATCCATGGTGCTCGCGTCGAACGCCGGGTTCGAAGCGAATGCCACCCGGTCCCTCGGGTTGAAATCGGCGTAGCCGCAATCGATCACAAGGCGGGTAATGCCGCGATGCGGCACCATGACCCCCTTCGGCGTGCCCGTGGAGCCCGAGGTGTACATGATGTACGCCAGCGCCTCCGAGGACTGAGGCAGATCCGGGTTGTGCGAAGGGCTCCCGGCAAGCGCCAGGGTATCCAGATCCATTCGTCGCACCGGGTACTCGATGGCCTGATCGCTGCCGGTCAACAGCGCGACCGCCTGACAATCCTGCACCATGAATGCCTGACGCTCGGCGGGTGCGTTGATGTCCAGCGGCACATAGGCCGCCGCACACTTGATGATCGCCAACTGCGCGATCAACAGTTCCAGCGAGCGTGGCAACAGAATCGCCACATGATCGCCGGGCTGCACACCTTGAGCGATGAGATGATGAGCCAGGCCGTTGGCGCTGCGGTTCAGTTCTGCGTAACTCAACACCTGCGTCCCGTGCACCGCGGCAACGGCTTGCGGATGCTCGGCGGCCTGCATCTCGAAGACCCGGTGCACGGTAAGCACTTGCGGACAATCCCGCGCGGTGGCGTTGAATTCGTCGAGCAACTGCGTGCGTTCCTGATCCTCGATTATCTGCGCGTGCTCCAGCACTGCCTGGTCGTTGTTGACCATGGCCTGCAACAGGCGCTGGAAATAACCGACATAACGCCGTGCCGTCGCCTCATCGAAGAGCGCTGTGGCGTACTCCATCCAGCCATTTATCCCGTTCGGCGATTCACCCAGGGTCAGGGTCAGGTCGAACTTGGCGAAGTGACTCGGCTCCGCCACCGCTTCCAGGGTCAGATCCCCCAGCGCCAATACCGGCCCGTCGCTGTTGCGCCAGTTGAACATGGTCTGGAACAGCGGGCTGTGGGCCAGGCTGCGGGCCGGTCGGGCGATTTCCACCACTTGCTCGAAGGGCAGGTCCTGATGGGCCTGGGCCTGCAGGGTCAGCGCCTTGACCCGCGCCAGCAGCGCTTCGGTGCTCAACTCACCGGAAGTATCAATGCGTAACGCCAGGGTATTGACGAACAACCCGATCAGTCCGTCGATTTCGGCCCGGAAACGGTTGGCCACCGGCGAGCCGACCACCACGTCCGATTGCCCGGCCAAACGACCGAGCAGCATCGCCCACGCGCTCAGCATCGTCATGTACAGCGTCACGCCATGGCGCTGGCTCAAGGCTTTGAGCCCGGCGCTCAAGCGCTCGTCCAGGCACACTTCGACGCTGCTGCCGGCGTAATCCTGTTGCGGTGGTCGCGGTCGGTCGGCAGGCAACGTCAGCAAGGCTGGCGCATCGGCCAGCGTACGTTGCCAGTATTCGCTCTGGCGCTGCAAAACCTCCCCGCTCAGCCAGCGTCGCTGCCAGACGGCATAGTCGGTGTATTGCAACGCCAGCGGCGGCAAAGGGTCCGCCAACCCCTGACTGAAAGCCTGATACAACGCCATCAGCTCGCGGGTCAGCACCTCCATCGACCAACCGTCGGAGATGATGTGATGCAAGGTGATCAGCAACACATGGTGATCGTCGGCCATACGCACCAGCCGTCCGCGAATCAACGGATCATCCTGCAAGTCGAACGGGCCGGAAGCTTCCCCCTGAATCAGCGCCTGCAAGGCTTCATCGGCCTGCGGGTGCTGGCGCAGGTCCTCGACCCGCAGCAGCACACCGCTGTCGGGCGGAGTAATCAGCACCTGGGCTTCGCCGTTGTACGGCGTGAAACGGCTGCGCAGGCTTTCGTGGCGAGCGACAATCCGGGCCAGTGCCCGCTGTAGCGCATCGGCGTCGAGCACACCGCGCAGACGCAGACCGATCGGAATGTTGTAAGCGGTGTTGGCACCTTCCATCTGCGCCAGAAACCAGAAGCGCTGCTGGGAAAACGACAGCGGCAATGCGCCTTCCCGTGGCACCGGCAGGATCGGTGGCTGCGTCGAGCGTCCGGCCTGGGCAAGCGACTGCGCCACCGACGCCAGGTCGGCATTGGCGAACAACTCGCCGAGCGCTAGCTCCACGCCCAGCCGCTGACGCACTTGCGCGACCATGCGCATGGCCAGCAACGAATGGCCGCCCAACTCAAAGAAATGATCCTGACGCCCTATCCGTTCGACCTGCAGAATTTCGGCCCAGATCTGCGCCAGCGTGCATTCGAGCTCGCCTTGCGGCGCATCGTACTCGCGTGTGAGCAGCGCCGTGCGCTCCGGCAACGGCAAGGCCTTGCGATCCAGTTTGCCATTGGCGGTCAGCGGCAGGCTGTCGAGTCTGACGAACGCGACCGGCACCATGTACTCGGGCAACTGGCCCAGCAGATGCTCGCGCAGTTGCGCCACAGCCAGTGGCTGCACCTGGGCCTGCTCGGTGAAATAAGCCACCAGCCGTGGTTGTCCAGGCTCATCTTCACGGGCCAGCAGCACCGCTTCCTGAATGCCGGGAAGCTGGTGCAGACGGCTTTCGATTTCCCCCAGTTCTATACGCATGCCGCGGATTTTCACCTGGTCATCGTTGCGTCCCAGGTATTCGATCGTCCCGTCCCGGCGCCAGCGGGCAAGGTCGCCGGTGCGATACAGACGCGCATTCGGTCGTTCACTGAAGGGGTCCGGCAGAAAGCGTTCGGCGGTCAGTTGCGCACGGTTCAAGTAACCACGCGCCACGCCTCGGCCACCGATATACAGCTCGCCGGGCACCCCGATCGGCACCGGACGTTGTTGGCCATCGAGCAGGTACACCGAGGTATTGCTCACCGGTTTGCCGATGTGCAGCGCCTCCCCCGCCTCGATCCGTCCAGACGTAGCGACTACGGTGGCTTCGGTCGGGCCATAGTTGTTGATCACATCGAAATGCTGATTGCGCGAAAACTGACGCAAGCGATCGCCGCCGATCAGCAGGGTACGCAATGTCGGGTGCTCGAGATGCCGGCTGAAGGCGTATTCGGCGACGGGCGTCGGCAGGAAACTCACGTCCAGCGGTTGCGCGCACCACCAGGCCAGCAGCCCGTCGACGTCTTCGCCGCCGTCCTGCGCAGGCGCCAGGTACAGGGTCGCGCCGACGCACAGAGCTGGCCAGACTTCCCATGCCATCGCGTCGAAGCCGAACCCGGCCAGACTCGACGTATGGCGGCCGGCACACAGGTCAAACGCGTTGCAGTGCCAGTCGACCAGATTGGCCAGTGTCTGGTGTTCGACCATCACGCCCTTGGGCAAACCGGTGGAGCCGGAGGTATAGATCACGTAAGCCAGGTTCGCCTCGGACAGACCTGATACCACCGGGTTTGCGTCATTGCCTGAGCGCCAGGTGCACGGATCAAGATCGAGTACCGGCAGCTCCTGTCCCGGCAGCCGTGCGAGCAGGTCACTTGAGGTCAGAATCGCCACTGGCTCGCAATCGCTCAGCAGATAATTCAAGCGTTCGGCCGGATGCGCGGGGTCGATCGGCACATACCCGGCGCCTGCCTTGAGGACTGCGAGCAATCCGGCCAGGGTATCCAGCCCTCGCCGGGCGACGATGGCTACCCGGTCATCCGGCTGCACACCCAGATCGATCAAGCGATGCGCCAGAAGGTTGGCCTGGCGGTTCAGTTCGTGGAACGTCAGTTGCTTGTCCAGATGCACCGCCGCCAGCGCTTGCGGTCGCGCGACGACCTGCGCCTCGAAGCGTTGATGAATTGTCTGTCCGCGAACGTATTCGACATCGCTGGCGTTGAACCCCGTCAACAGCTGTTCGCGCTCCGGGGCGGGCAACACCGACAGTTGACTCAGCGGCGTATCCGCCGCGTGCTCCAGCGCCTGCAACAGGTTTTCCATGGCACACAACATATAGCCGCAGATGCGCTGCGCCTCGACTTCACGGGTGGCCAGCAGCGTCAGGCTGAAGCGATCGCCAAAGTCATCGATGCTCAAGGTCAGCGGGTAATTGGTGCGTTCCTCCGCATGCAGGACGCTGATCCCCTCCCAGGCCGAGAGTGCTTCGGCACTGGCATTGGCACTTGAGGTGCTGTGCCGATAATTGAGCAGCGAACTGAACAGCGGCGATGACCCGACCACCCCACTGCAGCGCTGGGCCAGCACCAGCGGTGCGTGCTCATGGCGCATCAGGCTGGTCAGACGTGCATGGGTGGCCTTCACCGACTCATTCGCTGCCAGCGCGCTGACCTCTACCCGGAGCGGCAAGGTGTTGATGAAAATGCCCAGCGCGCGGTCGGTCGACTCCGCCCCTTGCATCCGCCCCATCAGCACGGTACCGAACACAACGGCGGACTTGCCGGTGAGTGCATTCAGGACCTGCCCCCAGCCGAGATGGAACAGACTCGCGACACTCACCCCGAGTGACCGGGCACTGGCTCGCAGGCGCTGCCCCAGCAACGGGTCAAGTGGCACACCGCACTCTTCGATGTCGCTGCCGTCGCCATGCACGCCCTGCAGGCCGAACGGCAACGTCGGCTCGTCGATGTCACCGAGCATCTCGCGGAAAAACGCCTCGTGCTCCGACTCGCTGATGCCTAGCCGCGCCTGGGCGACATAATTGCGAAACGGTACGGGCGCTCCCAGTCTGGTGCTCTGTCCTGACAGGCACACCTGCATTTCCTCGCTGACCACCGCGAGCGCCGAGTGATCCATCGCCATGTGGTGAAACAGCAATATCGCGACGATACGCCCGGCCTTTGCATCCCAGGCATGGGCCAGGCGCAATAGAGGCGCACGTGTCACGTCGAGACGGAAATGCCGGGCGTCGAATCGCGCATGCAACTGCTCCAGCACATCGCCTTGAGCCACATCGAGCTGCACTTCTTCCACAGGTAACCCGACGCTTCGCAGGACCACTTGCACCGGCGTATCCAGTCCTTCCCAGACGATGGCGGTGCGCAGAATGTCGTGGCGTTCGATGACGGTCTGCAGGGCCTGGACGAATGCCTCGAACCGCTCAGGTCCGCTGAACGCGAATTTCGCCTGCATCACATACGGATCACCCTGTGCAGCGCTCGCGTGGTGGTAGAGGATGCCCTCCTGCAACGGCGTCAGTGGATAGATGTCATGGACATTGGCGCCGCCGCCAGGGATCTGCGCGACAATTTGATCGAGGGTGTCCTGGCTCAGGTCAACCATTGTCAGCATCGCCGGGGTGACCCGTGTTGTGCCCGGTGAAATGCCATTGACCGGCACTGCAACCTGCCCTTCCCGTGCGGGCGAGTAACCGCCCGCCTCGATCAGCTCGATCAATGCCGGCTTGTGCTCGCGCAATGCGGCCAGCAAGGCCGGTTCACTCAGGGCCTGCTTGTTGCCATTGACCCGTAATTGTCCGTCCGTGATTGCCAACTGGATGTCTTTTGTCTTCAGCGTCGCCAACAGTTCATTCAGGCTCACAGGACGATCTCCATTCTTTCCGTGATAGCTGCGTAACCAGCCAGAGTCGGTTGCTCGAACAACGTCCGGACATCGGCTTCGATACCTGCCTGTTGCAGGCGCCCGATCAGACTGACCGCCAGCAACGAATGCCCACCCAGCTCAAAGAAATGGTCTTGCCGTCCGACGCGCTCGACCTTGAGCAATTCGCACCACAGTCCTGCGAGGAGGGTTTCCATTTCGCCGACCGGGGCTTCGTATTCGCGACGGCTGACCGCAGCCGAATCCGGTGCGGGCAGCGCCTTGCGATCCACCTTGCCGTTGGGACTCAGCGGCAGGCTGTCGAGCGCGACGAATGCCGACGGCACCATGTAATCGGGCAAGCGTGCCAGCAAGTGTTCGCGCAACGCCTCGATCCCCGGTTGCCCGACTTCGGCGTGCCGGGTGAAGTACGCCACCAGACGCTCCTCACGCACCAGTACCACGACTTCGCGCAGCGCTGGATGGCTGAGCAGTTGCGCTTCGATCTCACCCGGTTCCAGACGCAGGCCACGCAGCTTGACCTGGAAGTCGTTGCGCCCGATGAATTCGAGCTGGCCATCGGCGCGGTAGCGCACAAGGTCGCCCGTGGCGTACAACCGGTCGCCGGCCACAAACGGGCTCGGGATAAACCGTTCGGCCATCAATTGCGGCAGGCCCAGATAACCCCGCGCAACCCCGGCACCACCAATGAACAACTGACCGATCACGCCCATCGGCACCGGCCGCTGAGCGGCATCGAGGACATATAGACGGGTGTTGTTGATCGGCCGTCCGATCGGCAACGCGCTGTCCGGCACCGGCATCGACGGTTCCAGCGTCCACGCCGTGCTGTCGACCGTGGCTTCGGTCGGGCCGTAAACGTTGTGCAAGCGCACTTGCGGCAAACGCTCGCGCACACGGCGAGCCAGCGCCGGCGTCAGGTCGCCGCCGCCACAGAACACATCGGTAAGGCTGCTGCACTGGCTGACATCGTCCTGCTCGAGGAACTGTTGCAACAGCACCGGCACGAACTGGATCACGCTGATCCGCTGTTCGCGAATCACCCGCGCCAGATACGCCGGTTCACGGTGTCCGTCGGGACGCGCCAGCACCAGACGCAACCCGGCACTCAACGGCCAGAACAGCTCCCAGACCGAGGCGTCGAAACTGAACGGGGTCTTCTGCAACAAGGCGCCGTCCGTCACGACGGGACACAGCTGCGAACTCCAGTGCAGCAAATTGCCGACGCCGCGATGCTCGACCATCACGCCCTTCGGCGCACCGGTCGAGCCGGAGGTGTAGATCACGTAGGCCAGGTTCGAAGCGCTCAGGCCCGGCACTTGCGGGTTGTCCTCCGGGTTGGATGTCCATTGCGCCTGATCCAGATCGATCACCCGCGCAGTGCTCTCGTCGAGCAAGGCGCGAGTCGCCCCATGCACCAGCACCGCTACCGGCGCGCTGTCCTTGAGCATGTAATCCAGACGTTCCGCCGGGTACGCCGGGTCCAGCGGCACATAGGCACCACCCGCCTTGAGAATGCCGAGCAGTCCGACGATCAGCTCCAGCCCGCGCTCGACACAGATCGCCACCCGCGAATCCGGCCCCACGTCCAGCTCACGCAGGTAATGGGCCAGGCGATTGGCCTGTGCGTTGAGTTCGGCGTAGGTCAGCCGCTGCTCACCGGCCTGCAACGCGATGGCTTGCGGCGTGCGTTGCACTTGCGCCTCGAACATAGCGTGAACGGTTTGCTCCAGATCGTCGGCGGTGCCGGTGACGTTAAGGTCGTAAAGCACCCGCTGACGTTCTGCGCCGTCAAGGATCGGCAAGCGGTTCAGCGGCTGATCCGGAGCCTGCTCCAGAGCATCCGCCAGTTGCTCCAGCGCGGTCTGCATGTAGTCGCAGATCCGCTGCGAACCGATGCTCGCCGGGGTCATGGCGGTGAGCACGAACCCGCTGCCCAGATCATCGACCCCCAGACTCAGCGGATAGTTGGTGCGCTCTTCGCTGCTCAGGGTCTCGATGCCCTGCCAGGCCTGACGCCGGTTTTGCTGTTGCGCCGCGTCGGCGCTGTGCCGGTAGTTGAGCATCGAACTGAACAGCGGTGACGGCGCGGCGACGCCACTGCAACGCTGGGCCAGCGCCAGCGAGGCGTGTTCATGGCCGAGCAGCGCACTGAGCCGCGCATGCGTCGCCCGAGCCCCTTCGCGCACTGGCGTATCTCCGAGATCGACCCGCAGCGGCAAGGTGTTGATGAACATTCCCAACGCCCGGTCGGCCCCCTCGCCGCCCTGCATCCGGCCCATCAGCACCGTGCCGAACACCACCCGCTCCTGCCCGGATGTCGCGGCCAGCACCTGCGCCCACGCAAGGTGGAACAGGCTGGCCACGCTGATGCCCAGTTGCCGCGCGAGGCTGCGCAGACGCTGGCCGGTGGCGGCGGTCAGGGCCTGTTGCGTTTCCTCGATGTCGCGACCGTCTCCCTGCACATCCTGCAAGCCGAACGGCAGGGTCGGCTCGTCGATGTCGCCGAGCATGTCGCGGAAGAACGCCTCGTGCTCCTGCTCGCTGACACCCAGCCGCGCCTGTGCCACGTAGTTGCGGTAAGGCACGGCCGCGCCCAACGAAGCTTCATGCCCTTGCAGGCAGGCGAGCATTTCTTGCTGCACCACGTCCAGCGCGGTGTGATCGAGCACGAGATGGTGGAACAGCAACATCGCAACCACCCGGTCGTGGGCCGGATCACGGGCATACACCAGACGCAGCAACGGCGCCTGGCTGATGTCGAGGCGGTAGTGCCGGGCATCGAAACGCTCGTGCAACTGGTCAAGGATGTCGCCATCCGCCGGATCGAGCACTATCTCCTGCACCGGCAAGTCTGCGTGACGCCAGACCACTTGCATCGGCTCGGCCAGCTTCTGCCAGATCACCGCCGTGCGCAGGATGTCGTGACGGGCAATGACCTGGCGCAGCGCCGCGACAAAGCTGTCGACTCGCTCGAGGCTGTCGAAGGCCAGCCGCGATTGGAGCAGGTACGGGTCGCCCTGCTCCGCGCTCAAATGGTGATAAAGAATGCCCTCCTGCAACGGCGCCAGCGGATAAATGTCCTGCACGTTCGCCGCACCACCCGGCACGCTGGCTACGATGCGGTCGATGCTGGCCTGATCCAGTTCGGTCAGGCTCAGCAGCTCCGGGGTGATGCGGGTGCAGTCGGCAGGAATGCGGTTGGCCGGCACTTCGATTTCGCGACCGCTGCCCACCGCTGCCGCCAAAGCAGCCAGAGTCGGCTGGCTGAACAGCACGCGCACGTCGGTGTTGAGGCCGATCTGGCGCAGGCGTTCGATCAGGCTCACGGCCAGCAGCGAGTGGCCGCCCAGTTCGAAGAAGTTGTCGTGACGTCCGACTTGTTCCAGTTTCAACACGTCGGCCCAGATCTGCGCCAGCGCGGTTTCCACCGGGCCTTGCGGGGCCTCGTATTCGCGGCTGAGCCAGGCGCTTTGATCCGGCTCCGGCAAGGCCTTGCGGTCGAGTTTGCCGTTGGCGGTCAGCGGCAAGGCGTCGAGGCGCACGTAAGCCGCCGGGATCAGGGCTTGCGGCAAACGGCTTTGCAGATGATTGCGCAGGGCTTCGATATCGGTCGGCGCATGCTCGGTGAACCACACCAGCAACTGGCCGTCGCGCACCAGCGCCACCGCGTCCTGCACCGCCGGATGTGTGGCAAGCGCAGATTCGATTTCCCCCAGTTCAACCCGCACGCCGCGCAGTTTGACCTGATCGTCGTTGCGGCCCAGGTATTCGATATTGCCGTCTGCCAACCAGCGTGCGAGGTCGCCGGTGCGGTACATGCGTCCTTTGTTGAACGGATCATTCAGGAAGCGTTCGGCGGTCAGATCGGGACGGTTCAGGTAACCCCGTGCGACACCGGCGCCGGCGACGTACAACTCGCCCGTCACACCTACCGGCACGGGGCGTTGCTGGTCGTCGAGCAGATAGATTCGGGCGTTGGCCATCGGCCGGCCGATGTGCAGCGGCTGGCCGACTTCGACCCGGCCGGACGTCGCCACCACCGTGGCTTCGGTGGGGCCATAGTTGTTGATCACCGCAAAGCTCTGCTCACGATTGAACTGCCGCAGCTTGTCGCCGCCGATCAGCAAGGTACGCAGGGTCGGGTGTTGCAGCCCGCGGCTGAAGGCATATTCGGCCACCGGCGTCGGCAGGAAACTCACTTGCAACGGCTGCGCCCGCCACCAGTCGAGCAGTTCGTCCAGATGCTCGTTGCTCACCGATTCCGGCGGCAGGTGCAACGTCGCCCCGACGCACAACGCCGGCCAGACTTCCCAGGCCATTGCATCAAAACCGAAACCGGCCACGCTGGCGGTGTGGCTGCCAGCGTGCAGGTCGAAGGCTTCGGCGTGCCAGTGCACAAGGTTTTCCAGGGTCGCGTGTTCGACCATCACGCCTTTCGGCTGGCCGGTGGAGCCTGAGGTGTAGATCACGTAGGCCAGGTCGTCCGGCGTAAACTCGGCAACCTGCGGATCAGCAACCGACAAGTCTTGCCAGGTCTCATGGGCAAGATCAATCACCGGTATGCCAGCCTGATTCGGCAAAGCTACATCGCGAACCAGTACCACCCTCGGCGCACTGTCGGCCAGCATGTAAGTGATTCGCTCGGGCGGATAAGCCGGGTCGACCGGTACATAAGCGGCGCCGGCCTTGAGGATCGCCAGCAAGCCGACCAGCATGTCCGGGCTGCGTTTGAGACAGATCGCCACTCGTGTCTCGGTAGTGACCCCCAGCCCCCGCAGATGATGGGCCAGGCGATTGGCGCGCTGGTTCAATTGCCTGAACGTCAGGCGCTGCGTGCCCGCCTGAACCGCCACGGCATCCGGCGTGCGCGCAACCTGCGCTTCGAACAGACGATGAACACCTTGCGCTGACGGGTAAACGGCGGAGCTCGCATTGAAGTCGCCAAGCAACTGCTCGCGCGCCGCCGCTGACAGGACGTTGAGACGTTCAAAGGCCTGTCCGGGGTTGTCAGCCAACGCTGTCGCCAGCTCCGTGAGAGCGGTGTGCATCAGCTCGCAGACCCGCTGCGCCCCCACATGATCCGGGGTCAGCACCGACAGGCTGAAGCCATCGCCCCGGTCATTGATGCTCAGGGTCAACGGATAATTCGTGCGCCCGTCCTGGGCCAGGAATTCGATGCCTTGCCAGACCGGATCAACAGGCTCTCGCGCAACGTCGTGGCCGCTGTGTCGATAGTTGAGTACCGCGCTGAACAGCGGCAAAGGCGCGGCCACGGCGCTGCAACGCTGAGCCAGTGCCAGCGACGCATGTTCGTGTCCCAGTAAAGCCGCCAGCCGCTCATGAACCGTGCGAACCGCTTCACTCACACTCTGCCCGTCAACCTCCACGCGCAGCGGCAAGGTGTTGATGAACATCCCCAAAGCCCGATCCGCGCCCTCGCCGCCTTGCATGCGCCCCAGCAGCACGGTGCCGAACACCACGTCCCGGCGTCCGGAAGTCGCCGCCAGCACCCGCGCCCAGGCGAGATGAAACAGGCTCGCGACGCTGACCCCGTATTGCCGCGCCTGGCGGCGCAGGTGCCGATTCAATTCCACCGGCAGCACCAGCGAGTGCTCCTCGATGTTCCGGCCGTCGCCCTGTACGTCCTGCAAGCCGAATGGCAGGGTCGGTTCGTCGATGTCGCCGAGCATTTCGCGAAAGAAGGTTTCGTGTTCGTCCTCGCTGATGCCTTGGCGGGCCTGATGGACGTAGTTGCGGTAGGGGGCGGCGGGCGGCAAAGACTCAACCTGCCCCGGCAGATACAACTGCATTTCCCGGCGAACCACCTCCAGTGCGGTGTGATCCAGCACGACGTGATGAAACAACAGCACACCTGCCACCCGGTCACGCAGCGGATCTTCGGCATATACCAGACGGATCAGCGGTGCCTGACCGAGGTCGAGGCGATAATCCCGGGCATCGAACCGTGCGCGCAACTGATGGAGGATATCGCCATCCAGCGGACTCAAATCGACCGATTGCACCGCCAGCTCGGCCTCTCGCCATACCACTTGCTGCGGGCTCGGCAATCCTTCCCACACCAGACTGGTGCGCAGGATGTCGTGGCGCGCAATCACCTTTTGCAAGGCGTTGGCAAAAGCGTGCAAGCGCTCGACGCTGGCAAAGGCCAGACATGATTGCAGCAGGTACGGGTCGCCCTGCTCCGCGCTCAAATGGTGATAAAGAATGCCCTCCTGCAACGGCGCCAGCGGATAAATGTCCTGCACGTTCGCCGCACCACCCGGCACGCTGGCGACGATGCGGTCGATGCTGGCCTGATCCAGTTCGGTCAGGCTCAGCAGCTCCGGGGTGATGCGGGTGCAGTCGGCAGGAATGCGGTTGGCCGGCACTTCGATTTCGCGACCGCTGCCCACCGCTGCCGCCAAAGCAGCCAGAGTCGGCTGGCTGAACAGCACGCGCACGTCGGTGTTGAGGCCGATCTGGCGCAGGCGTTCGATCAGGCTCACGGCCAGCAGCGAGTGGCCGCCCAGTTCGAAGAAGTTGTCGTGACGTCCGACTTGTTCCAGTTTCAACACGTCGGCCCAGATCTGCGCCAGCGCGGTTTCCACCGGGCCTTGCGGGGCCTCGTATTCGCGGCTGAGCCAGGCGCTTTGATCCGGCTCCGGCAAGGCCTTGCGGTCGAGTTTGCCGTTGGCGGTCAGCGGCAAGGCGTCGAGGCGCACGTAAGCCGCCGGGATCAGCGCTTGCGGTAGACGCGTTTGCAGATGATTGCGCAGGGCTTCGATATCGGTCGGCGCATGCTCGGTGAACCACACCAGCAATTGCCCGTCGCGCACCAGCGCTACTGCGTCCTGCACTGCCGGATGGCTGCTCAGGGCGGCTTCGATTTCCCCCAGTTCAACCCGTACGCCGCGCAGTTTCACCTGATCGTCGTTGCGGCCCAGGTACTCGATATTGCCGTCCGCCAGCCAACGTGCGAGGTCGCCGGTGCGGTACATGCGTCCTTCGTTGAACGGATCATTCAGGAAGCGTTCGGCAGTCAGATCGGGACGGTTCAGGTAACCCCGTGCGACACCGGCGCCGGCGACGTACAACTCCCCCGTCACACCTACTGGCACGGGGCGTTGCTGCTCATCCAGCAGATAGACCTTGGCGTTGGCAATCGGCCGGCCGATGTGCAGCGGCTGGCCGATTTCGACCGGGCCGGACGTCGCGACCACCGTAGCCTCGGTCGGGCCGTAGTTGTTGATCACCGCGAAGGTCTGTTCGCGGTTGAACTGCCGCAGCTTGTCGCCGCCGATCAGCAAGGTGCGCAAGGTCGGGTGTTGCAGCCCGCGGCTGAAGGCATATTCGGCCACCGGTGTCGGCAGGAAACTCACCTGCAACGGCTGCGCCCGCCACCAGTCGAGCAGTTCGTCCAGGTGCTCGTTGCTCACCGATTCCGGCGGCAGGTGCAGGGTCGCGCCGACGCACAACGCCGGCCAGACTTCCCAGGCCATCGCATCGAAACCGAAACCGGCCACGCTGGCGGTGTGGCTGCCGGCGTGCAGGTCGAAGGCTTCGGCGTGCCAGTGCACAAGGTTTTCCAGGGTCGCGTGCTCGACCATCACGCCCTTCGGCTGGCCGGTGGAGCCGGAGGTGTAGATCACGTAGGCCAGATGTGCCGGGGTCAGTTCCGGCAACTGTGGATTGCTGTCCGGCAGATGCTGCCAGGCGTCGCTGTCAAGATTGATCACCGGCACGGCACCCAGCAGGTCGCGAGTGGCCGTCTGTGCCAGCACCGCCACCGGATCGCTGTCCTGCAACAGATAAGTGATCCGTTCTGCCGGATGTGCCGGATCGACCGGGACATAACCGGCGCCAGCCTTGAGGATCGCCAGCAGACCGATCAGCATCTGCGGACCACGCTGCACACAGAGCGCGACGCGGTCGTCCGGTTGCACACCGAGGCCGATCAAGTGATGGGCCAGGCGGTTGGCGCGGCGGTTCAAGCCGTCGTAGCTCAGGCTTTGCCCGCCCTGCACCACTGCCACAGCGTCAGGTTGGGTCGCCGCTCGCGCTTCAAAAAATTGGTGCACCACATGGCCGTGGGCAAAGTCGCGACCGGTGACATTGAAACCGACCAGCACGCGCTGGCGTTCGGCCGCCGACAGAATCGATACCTGATTCAATGGCGCATGGCGATCCTGTTCCAGCGCGCTCAGCAAATTGTGCAGTGCCGTTTGCAGGTAATCGCAGACCCGCGCGCCATCCACTTCGGGCACTGCCTGGACAGAAAGCCGGAAGCCCTGTCCAAGGTCGTCGACGCTGACCACCAGCGGATAGTTGCTGCGCTCACGAGAATCGAGAATCCGGATGCCTTCCCATCCCGGCGTCGCCGTCTGTTGCGCACTGTGGCGATAGTTGAGCAAGGTATTGAACAGCGGTTGCGAACCCGTCACGCCACTGCAACGTTGAGCCAGCATCAGCGGCGCTTGCTCATGCACCAGCAGTTGCGCCAGACGCTCGTGGGTCGCCCTGACACCCGCCTCCACCGCCGTGGCCCCGACATGGACCCGCAGCGGCAGGGTGTTGATGAACATGCCCAACGAACGATCGGCGCCCTCTCCCCCCTGCATGCGCCCCAGCAACACCGTGCCGAATACCACTTCCTCGCGCCCGCAGACCTGGGCAAGTACCTGGCCCCAGGCCTGATGCACCAGACTCGCAACACTGATGCCCAACGTGCGGGCCTGTTGGCGCAGGCGTGCGGCAAGACGCTCATCCAGTGCCAGCTCGCTGTCCACGATGTTTGTGCCATCGCCGAGTACGTCCCGCAGGCCGAACGCCAGGGTCGGTTCAGCGATGTCGCCGAGCATCTCGCGAAAGAATGCTTCATGGGCCTCGGCATTCGAACCGAGACGGGCCTGAGCGACATAGTTGCGGTATTGCACGGGGGGCGGCAGCACGCCGACTTGCCCGTCAAGGGCGTCGCTCATCTCGGCCACCAATACCTCAAGCGCGGTGTGATCGAGCACGATGTGGTGCAACAGCAGGATCCCGACCCAGCGGTTTTGCAAAGGGTCCTCGGTGTAGGCGAAGCGCATCAACGGCGCACGCTGCAAGTCCAGGCGATAGTGTCGCGGATCGAAGCGCGCCTGCATTTGCTGTAACACATCACCGTCCTGCGGATCGGCATCCACCCGCTCCAGTGCCAACGGCGCCGAACGCCACACCACTTGCACTGGCTCGTCGAGGTTTTCCCTGACCACACTGGTACGCAGGATGTCGTGCCGGACGATGACACTGTTCAATGCGCGGACGAACGCCTTGATCTGCGACAGTCCGTCGAAGGCGAACTGCGCTTGCAGCACGTACGGGTCACCGTCGGCAATGGCCAGATGGTGATAGAGGATTCCTGACTGCAACGGTGCCAGGGCGTAGATGTCCTGCACGTTGTCGATACCGCCCTCGACGGTCTCAACGATACGGTCGATGGCCGCTTGATCCAGCGTGGCCAGCGGCAGCATGTCCGGGGTGATGCGGGTGCAACCGGGTTCGATGCGGTTGGCCGGCACGCTGAACGTGGAGGTCCTACCGAGCGTCGCCGCGAGTGCCGCCACGCTCGGCTGGCCGAACAGCACACGGACGTCGCACTGCATGTCCTGCTGACGCATGCGTTCGATCAGCTTCACCGCCAGCAGCGAATGACCGCCCAGCTCGAAGAAATTGTCATGCCTGCCCACCCGCTCCAGCCCGAGCAAGGTTTGCCAGATCACAGCGATGCGGGTTTCGATTTCGCCAAACGGTGCTTCAAACGCCCGCCGGGCGAAGGCTTCGTTGTCCGGCTGCGGCAACGCCCGGCGATCGAGTTTGCCGTTGGCCGTCAGCGGGAAGGCATCGAGGCGCACGAACGCACCCGGCACCATATGCTCGGCCAGCGATGCCAGCAGGTGATCGCGCAATTGCGCAACGCTCGGTTCGACACCTTCGGCGGCCAGCCAGTAGGCCACCAGACGCGTATCGCCGGGGCTGTCCTCGCGGGCGATCACCAGCGCATCGCGCACGCCGTCGCACGAGGCAAGACGTGCCTGGATCTCGCCAAGCTCGATACGGAAACCACGGATTTTCACCTGATCATCGTTGCGTCCCAGGTATTCAAGTTCGCCGTCCACCGTCCAGCGTGCCAAATCGCCGGTCTTGTACAAACGCGCTTCGGAATGCCCACTGAACGGGTCGGCGATGAAGCGCTCGGCGGTCAACGCCTCACGATTCAGATACCCACGGGCAACCCCGGCGCCACCCACATACAACTCCCCGGTCACTCCGGCCGGTACGGGTTCCCGCCGGGCATCGAGGACGTACAGCTGCAGGTCGGGAATGCGCACGCCGATCGGGCTGCTGGCGGTCAGTTGCGCGTCTGCCACCACCAGCGGGCGATAGGTCACATGCACCGTGGTTTCGGTGATGCCGTACATATTCACCAGCCGGGTGCCAGCGTTGCCGATCCGCGCGTACCAGGGTTTGAGTGATCCTGGCTCCAGCGCTTCACCGCCAAAAATCACCTCGCGCAGCGAATGTTGCAGCGGACTGCGGCCCTGAGCGGCGACCAACTGCCGGAAAGCGCTCGGCGTCTGGTTGAGTACGGTGACGCCCGAGCGGCAGAGCAACGCGTAACACTCGTCCGGCGAGCGGCTGATGTGTTGCGGCACCACCAGCAACTGTCCGCCGTAAGCCAGCGCGCCCCAGATTTCCCAGACCGAGAAATCAAAGGCAAACGAGTGGAACAACGCCCAGACGTCTTGCCCGTTGAACCGGAACCAATCGTGGGTCGCGCCAAACAGGCGTGCCACGTTGCGGTGCTCGACCATCACGCCTTTGGGCAGCCCGGTGGAGCCAGAGGTGTAGATCACGTAGGCCAGATGCGCCGGATTCAAGTCCGGGATCTGCGGGTTGAACGCCGGTTCGGTGTGCAATCCGTGGTCGTCGAGGTCGATCTGCGGCACGGATAGCCCGGCAATCCGGTCCAGAGTCGCGGCCTGCATCAGCACCGCCACCGGCGCACTGTCTTGCAGGGTGAAGGTGATGCGCTCCAGCGGATAAGCCGGATCGATCGGCACATATCCGGCACCCGCTTTGAGCACGCCGAGCAGGCCGGCGATCATTTGCGGGCCGCGCTCGACGCAGATCGCTACCCGGTCATCCGGACGGATGCCAAGGGCGAGCAAACGATGGGCCACCTGGTTGGCCTGTCGGTTGAGTGCTCCATAGCTGTAAGTTCGCCCCTCGAACAGCAACGCGACCGCCTCGGGCCGAGTGTGCGCATGCGCTTCGAATTGCTGATGGATCAACGGCGTGTCGAGAAAACTCGCCCTCGGTGTATTGACGCCATACAGCCAGTGTTCACGCTCCGCGGGCGGCAGGATGTTGAGGCTGTGCAATGCGGCTTGCGGGTTGTTCTGCAGCGCATCGACGAGACTGTCCAGTGCCGTGCGCAGGTAACCGGCGATGCGTGAGGCGCCAAGCGTCACATCGGCCAGCACCGTGATGCGCAGGTCCTGACCGAGGTCATCGATGTTGACGGTCAGCGGGTAGTTAGTGCGCTCGCGCGCGCCCAGCACCTGCACTCCCGGCGACAGCTCGATCACTTCGGCGACTTCCTCCACGCTGCTGTGGCGGTAGTTGAGCATGGCGCTGAACAGCGGCGTCGGGACCGCCACGGCGCTGCAACGCTGGGCCAGCGCCAGGGACGCCTGCTCATGGGCGAGCAGCGCGGTCAGGCGTCGGTGCGTCGCCAGCACGCCGTCATGAACGCTCGACGCGCCGACATCCACCCGCAAAGGCAAGGTATTGATGAACATCCCCAAGGCCTGTTCGACACCGTCAGCCGCGTTCATCCGTCCCAACAGAACGGTGCCGAACACCACCGCCGAGCGCCCGCACAGCTGACCCAGCACCCGCGCCATGGCCAGGTGCATCAGGCTCGCCACGCTCACCCCCGATTGTCGCGCGTGGGTACGCAGGCGCTGGCTCAGATCGCTGTCGAGCATGCACGAGACTTCCTCGATGCCCTGCCCGTCACCTTGTACATCGTGCAAGCCGCCGGGCAGTGTTGGCTCGTCGATGTCGCCGAGCATCTCGCGGAAAAATGCCTGGTGCGCTTGCTCATCCGACCCCAGGCGTGCCCTCGCCAGATGGTCACGATATGGCACCGCCCTCGCGACTTCAGCGCCGCGGCCGGACAGATAAGCCTGAATTTCCCGGCGCACCACATCGAGCGCGAGGTGATCCATGATGATGTGATGGAACAACAACAAGGCAGCTACCCGGTCGTTGGCCGGATCCTCGGCGAACACCAGCCGCAGCAACGGGGCCTGTTGCAGGTCGAGGCGGAAGTATTGTGGGTCGTGGCGTGCCAGCAATTGCGCGAGTACATCCTCACGGTCATTCAGATCGACTTCCTCACAGACCAGCGGGGCTTCACGCCAGACCACCTGCACAGGTTCGTCCAGATGCTCCCAGAGGATGGAGGTGCGCAAAATGTCATGGCGCTCGATCACCCGACGCAACGCTTCGGTGAATGCCTCCAGCCGTTCGCGACTGTCGAACGTGAACCGCGCCTGCGACACATAGGGATCACCCTCGGGGGCGGAAAGGTAGTGATAAAGCAGCCCCTCCTGCAGCGGCGCCAGCGGATAGATGTCCTGCACATTCGCCACGCCACCCGGCACGGTGGCGACGATCCGGTCGATGGCCGACTGATCCAGCTGCACCAGCGGCAGCATGTCCGGGGTGATGCGCAGCGCCGGGCTCGACCAGTCGCCGCCGTGGCTCGCCACCAGTTCCAGCAACTGCGCCTTGTGTTTGGCGAGGCTGTCCCACAACGCATCGTCCAGTGCGTCGTCATCGCCCAGAATGACCAGGTCTTCATCGTCCTGTTGAAGGCGGATCGCATGGGTGGAAATAACAGCCATCAGCTCGCGAAATTGCATGGGGGTAACCTGCTGTAAATTCGTAAAAAAGGAGCGCGCAGCGGCGAGTCCGTACGGCGGCGCGCAGCCTGGAAAAGCTAAAACATCGGGGCTTGGGTGTCTGACATGGGAAGCGGGGACAAGACCCGTGACCGGCCAGTCATGGCGTCGATCCGCGGGAACCGCGAATCGACGCCGGTGTCGGCTCAGAGCCGGCGTTTGCGGTTGAGCGTCGGTATGGTGGTTGGTGGGACTTCCACCTGTTTTGCCTGTTCCGAGGTTTGCGCCGCCAGCGCGGCCAGAGTCGGCTGGCTGAACAGCGTTCGCGCATCGACGTGTAGCCCGGCCTGACGCATGCGCGCCACCAGGCTGACCGCCAGCAACGAATGCCCGCCGAGTTCAAAGAAGTGATCGTTGCGCCCGACCTGCTCCAGTTGCAGCACTTCGGCCCAGATCTGCGCCAGCCGGATTTCGACTTCGCCCTCGGGCGCCTCGTAGCGGCGACTGAGCACCGCCTCAGCCCCAGGTGCCGGCAAGGCTTTGCGGTCAACCTTGCCGTTCGGGGTCAGGGGCAATGCGTCGAGTTTTACGTAAGAACCCGGTGCCATGTACTCCGGCAAACGCTCGAGCACATGGGCGCGCAAGGTTTCGATGGGGGGTGCGTCGAAGCCTTCGCGCACGGTGAAATACGCCACCAGCCGCTCGTCCCGCACCAGCACTACCGCTTCACGCACGGCGGGATGCTCGATCAGCCGTGCTTCGATTTCCCCCGGTTCCAGACGCAGGCCGCGCAGCTTGATCTGAAAGTCGTTGCGACCGAGGAATTCGAGGTTGCCGTCCGCCCGGTAGCGCACCAGATCGCCGGTGCGATACAGGCGATCACCGGCCACGAACGGGCTGTCGATGAAGCGTTCGGCCTGCATCTCCGGCAAGCCCAGATACCCCCGCGCGACCCCGACCCCGCCGATGTGCAGGTGACCGCTGACACCGAATGGCACCGGTTGATCGTGGGCGTCCAGCACGTAGAGCCGGGTGTTGCAAATGGCCCTGCCAATCGGTAGCACGGAGTCGGGTACAGGCATGTACGGTTCCAGCGTCCATGCGGAGCTGTCGACCGTGGCTTCGGTTGGACCATAGACATTGTGCAAGCGCACCCATGGCAGTTTTTTGCGCACCGCTTGGGCCAGTGCAGCGGTGAGTTCGCCACCCCCACAAAACACATCAGTGAGAGTGGTGCACTGACTGACATCGTCCAACTCAAGAAACTGTTGTAACAGCGCCGGGACGAATTTGACCACGCTGATCTGCTGCTCGCCGATCGCTTGCGCCAGATAGGCCGGTTCACGATGGCCGCCGGGACGTGCCAGAACCAGTCGCATACCAACTGTCAGCGGCCAGAAAAACTCCCACACTGAGCCATCGAAACTGAACGGTGCTTTCTGCAACAACGCACCATGCGTCCTCGGGGGACTGATCTGCGACCCCCAATGCACCAGATTGCATAACCCCCGATGTTCGATCATCACGCCCTTCGGCGTGCCGGTGGAGCCCGAGGTGTAGATCATGTAGGCCAGGTTCGCAGCGCTCAAACCCGTTACTTGCAGGTTTTCAGTTGACGCGTCCTGCCAGGTGCAACGGGAGAAATCGATGACCGGCACACCCGGATCGCCCAACAGATTGCGGGTGGCGTCATGCACCAGCACCGCCACCGGGGCGCTGTCCTGCAGCATGTAATGCAGGCGTTCCAGCGGATAGTCCGGGTCCAGTGGCACATACGCACCGCCCGCTTTGAGAATGCCGAGCAAGCCGATCACCAGATCCAGGCTGCGTTCGACACAGATCGCCACCCGCAAATCGGGTTGCACGCCGTGCTCGCGTAGATGATGCGCCAGACGGTTGGCCTGTTCGTTCAGCTGGCGATAGGTCAGTTGTTGCTCGCCAGCCTGCAATGCGATGGCGTCGGGTCTGCGCTGTACTTGTTGCTCGAACAACACCTGAAGCGGCTGATCAAGCGGACAATCGACTTCGCTGGCATTGAACTCGACCAGCAGTTGTTCTAGCTCCGCCGTCGGCAGGATCGACAAGCGATTCAGCGGCTGTTGCGGGGTTTGCTCCAGCGCATCCATCAGCGTCTGCAACGCGGTTCGCACGTAGTCGCCGATACGCTGAGCACCGATGCTCATCAGGGTCCGCGTGGTGATCTGCAAGGCGCTGCCCAAATCATCGACGCTCAGGGTCAGCGGGTAGTTGGTGCGTTCTTCGTTCTCCAGGGTCTGGATGCCTTGCCAGGCTGAGTCCGACGCCGATTCCTGCGCCTCAAGTTCGGTGTGCCGATAGTTGAGCAACGCACTGAACAGCGGCGCCGGTGACGCAACGCCGCTGCAACGCTGGGCCAGCGCCAGCGACGCATGTTCGTGCCCGAGCAAGTCGGTCAGTCGGGCGTGGGTGAGCAGCACCGCATCGCGCACACCTCGATCCATATCTACCCGCAATGGCAAGGTGTTGATGAACACCCCCAGCGCCCGGTCCGCGCCCTCGCCGCCTTGCATCCGGCCCATAAAAACGCTGCCGAACACCACATGTTCCTGCCCCGACGTCGCCGCCAGCACCTGGGCCCAAGCCAGGTGAATCAGGCTGGCCACGCTGACGCCGGCCTGCCGCGCCTGAACACGCAAGCGCCGATCCAGTTCAGGCGCAAGCGTTCGCACGGCTTCGTCGATACCGCGACCGTCGCCCTGCACGTCCTGCAAGCCGAACGGCAAAGTCGGCTCGTCGATATCAGCGAGCATTTCGCGGAAGAACGCTTCGTGTTCCTGCTCGCTGACACCGAGCCGGGTCTGGGCCACGTAATTGCGGTAAGGCACCGCCGGCGGCAGCGGTTCGTCGAGCCCCAGCAGATTGGCGCGCATTTCATGGCGCAGGACTTCCAGCGCGATGTGATCCAGCGCCAGATGATGGAACAACAGAATTGCCACGATCCGCCCATGAGCCGGGTCGCGCGCATAGATCAGCCGGATCAGCGGCGCCTGACTGACGTCGATGCGATAACGCCTGGCATCGAAACGCGCGTGCAGTTGCGCGAGGACATCGCCCTCGGCCGGATCGAGTTCGATTTCCTGCACCGGCAATTCGGCTTCGCGCCAGACCACCTGCACCGGGTTGGTCAAGCCTTCCCAGACCACGGCGGTACGCAGGATGTCGTGGCGCGTCATGACCTGACGCAGCGCCGCCGCATAGGCCTCGACCCGCTCGACGCTGTCGAACGCCAGCTGCGATTGCAGCAGGTACGGATCACCCTGTGCGGCGGTGATGTGGTGATAAAGGATGCCTTCCTGCAACGGCGCCAGCGGATAAATATCCTGCACGTTGGCCGCCCCGCCCGGCACCGTGGCGATGATCCGGTCGAGGGTTGCCTGATCCAGTTGCACCAACGGCAACAGATCCGGGGTGATCTGCGTGCAACCTGGCGGAATACGGTTGGCCGGCACTTCGACCTCGCGGCCACTGCCCACCGACGCGGCCAGTGCCGCCAATGTCGGCTGGCCGAACAGCACGCGCACATCGCTGCTCATGCCGAGCTGGCGCATGCGTTCGATCAGGTTGACCGCCAGCAACGAATGCCCGCCCAGCTCGAAGAAGTGATCGTGACGCCCCACCCGCTCGACTTGCAGCACCTCGGCCCAGATCTGCGCCAGGAGAATTTCGACGTCGCCTTGCGGGGCTTCATATTCGCGGCGGATCAACGCCTCCGGCCCCGGCGCCGGCAACGCCTGGCGATCCAGTTTGCCGTTGGCCGTCAGCGGCAGCGCCGTCAAACGCACATAGGCCGATGGCAGCATCGCGCTGGGCAGACGGGTCTTGAGGTGAGCATGCAGCTGCGTGATGTCCAGCGGTTGGCGTTCGGTGAACCAGGCCAGCAATTGCCCGTCGCGCACCTGCACTACCGCATCGCGCACCGATTCATGGCTGCTCAACGCGGCTTCGATTTCACCGGGTTCGATGCGCACGCCACGGATTTTCACCTGATCGTCGTTGCGGCCCAGGTACTCGAGGGTGCCGTCCGGGCGCCAGCGTGCGAGGTCGCCGGTGCGATACATCCGGGCGTTGGGCTGGCGGCTGAAAGGATCGTCGAGAAAGCGTTCGGCGGTCAGCTCCGGCCGGTTGAAGTAACCCCGCGCCACCCCGGCGCCTCCGACGTACAGTTCACCGGCCACGCCAATCGGCACCGGGCGTTGTCGGTCATCCAGCAGATAGGCCGTGGCATTGCTCACGGGTTTGCCGATGTGCAGCGTCCGGCCCGGTTCGATTCGCCCCGAGGTCGCGACCACTGTCGCTTCGGTCGGGCCATAGTTGTTGATCACCGCGAACGTCTGCTGGCGATTGAACTGGCGCAGGCGATCGCCGCCGATCAGCAGTGTGCGCAGGGTCGGGTGTTCGAGGTGGCGGCTGAAGGCGTACTCGGCAATCGGGGTCGGCAGGAAACTCACGTCCAGCGGTTGCGCACGCCACCAGTCGAGCAGCGCGTCGATGTCTTCGCCGCCATCACGGGACGGCGCCAGGTGCAGGGTCGCGCCGGCACACAGCGCCGGCCAGACTTCCCAGGCCATGGCGTCGAAGCCGAAGCCGGCGAGGCTTGACGTGTGGCAACCGGCGCTCAGGTCGAAGGCCGTGCAATGCCAGTCGACCAGGTTCGATAGCGTGTGATGCTCGACCATCACGCCCTTGGGCTGGCCGGTAGAACCGGAGGTGTAGATCACGTAGGCCAGATGTGCAGTGGTCAGACCCGAAACATCAGGGTTGAGATCGTTGATCGGCCAGCCGCGCGTGTCGATTTCAATCACCGGCACGTCGAGCACCGGCAAACGTTCGCGCAGATCGTGCTGGGTCAGGACCACGGCCGGAGCACTGTCGCGCAATAAATAGCTCAGCCGTTCCGCAGGATGAGCCGGATCGACCGGCACATAACCGGCGCCGGACTTGAGAATCGCCAGCAGCGCGACCAGCGTGTCCAGCCCTCGGCGCGCGACCAGCGCCACGCGGGCGTCGGGTCGTACGCCGAGCCCGATCAAATGATGGGCCAGGGCGTTGGCCTGTCGGCTCAGCTCGGCATAGGTCAGCCGCTGTCCCTGGAGTTCGACCGCTACCGCATTCGGGCGTGTCGCCACTTGCGCTTCGATGCGCTGGTGGATGGTCAGGTTTTGAGGGTATTGCGCGCGTGTGTCGTTCCACTGCTGCAAGAGCGCCGATTCGGCCGGCAGGCTCAGGCTGAAATCACCCACCATCAGCGCCGGGTCTTCAAGCCCCTGCTCCAGCACCCACAGCAAGCGCCCGCTCAGCACCGCGATTTCATCGGCGTCAAAGTAGGCCTCGTTGTACACCATGTACAAACTGTCCTCGTAGTCACCACGGCTGCTCAGCAGGTGCACCGACAACGGCGTGCCCTCTTCGTGGTTCGACACTTTGACCACCCGCCCCTGCGCCTCGCCGTAGCGGTATTCATGCGCATCGCGCTCATAGGACACGGTCACTTCGAACAACTGCGAGCGATCCTCGCGCAGCAAGCCGAGGGCACGGTTCATTTCGCTCAAGGGAAAACGCTGATGGCGAAAGTCTTTTTTCAACTCGTCGTGAATCGCCTTGACCAGCGTCTTGAACGACAACTCGCGGCCAAACCCCATGCGCACCGCGCTGACCTGGGTGAACAGCCCCAGGGTCGATTTGAACCGGGCGCCGGAGCGGTTGAGCAGCGGCACGCCCACCACCCATTCGTCACGCTGGGCGCTGCGGCTGAAATACACATGGATCGCTGCCAGCAGCACATGAAACGCCGATGCGCCGTACTCCCGGGCCACCTGTTTCATGCGTTCGTGCAAGCGAGCCGGAAACACCTGCGAGAAAATCCGCGTCGGTGCCGCAGCGCCGGCAAAGCGTTCCTGATAACGCGGCAGCAACAGCGGTTCGGGCCGATGTTGGTATTTGTCCAGCCAATACGCCCGGTCGCGGGCGTAGCGGTCGGACTGAAAATACCGCGCATCGTCACGGATGAAATCGACATAGGACGGCGCCGAATCGGGCGGCAATTGCCCGAGCGCCAGCGCGTTGTAGATCTCGTCGAGGGATTTGAGCATCTCGCCGAAACCCCAGCCATCGACGATCAGGTGGTGGGCCTGGAGTGACAGCCAATGGCAGTTGTCATCGAGCCAGAGCAGACGAAACCGGAACAACGGCCCGCCATCCAGCGTAAACAGTTGCTCGATGTTTTCCTGCGTCAGTTGGCGCGCTGCGGCGTATGGATCGGGTTGGCTGCGTAAATCGTGCGCCGGCATCGGCACCGGCATGGACCGGGCAAAACGTTGCAACGGCAGCCCATCCTCGCCGGCCCCCGGCAGCAGGCTGGTGCGCATCGCGTCATGCCGGGCCACGAGACCTTCAAGCGCCGCCTGCATCAGGGCCGGATCCAGCGGCCCGGTCAGTTCGACATAGCCACCGATGTTGTACATCGGCGAATTTCCCTGACGCAATTGATCGAGCCAGATGTCGCGCTGGGCGGCAGTCAGCGGAAAGGCCTCGGAAATCGCGGACAGACCGTCCGCCGCGTCGGCAGCAAATTGGTTCATAAGATCCATCTCACGTGATTTGGCGCGTATTCAAGCATCGGCCCCGAAACCCGCGTGACACGTAAAACCCGGACAACACTCCCCACTTTGTACAGATGTGCGAACCAACAGGGCCTGAGAAGTCAGCTGATCCCCTAAAAGTTCGGAAAGAAATGACTGAAAATCCTGTAGGACAATCGCCACACTCGACTACCCGCTAGCGCCCCGCAATGGCGCTGCACCGCGGTCCGAACCCCGGAATCCGGGGTTCGTACTAGATCGTACAGTCACAGACTACGAGTCCTTACACATTGATCTGACAGAAACGTGACGCCATTTTTTCGGAAATGGTGGCACTTTGTGTCCCTGTTTTCCCCTACAGACGTAGGACAAATGCATAGGCTTAAATCCCGTTCCAGATCGATTTTCAGGAGAAACAACTGGGTGGGCGTTTCACGGGTGCATGCACGGCAGACGATTCGGCAATGGCTCTAAATCAAGGATGACAAGGATATGAATCTGACCGGCAGTCTTCGCAACATGGAAAATCCGCACTTTTACTGGCAACTGGGTGAACTGATCGCCAGCACCGGCAACGAGCGTTTTGCCACCAACATGTTCCAGCTGGTCGACAACCTCGTTCCGGTCAATCGCGTCGATCTCAGTGAGTGGACCCTGGACGAACGGGAATCCAGCGTGGTCGAGATCAAGGCGTTGGGCAGCGCCGGTTTGCCGGACACCTTCCCGCCCCCGGCCCCGTTGCAGCACCCGGACGACCACCCGCTGCTGCAACAGATGATCGAGATGAACGACTCGCTACTGATTCAATTGAAAGCCTCGCTCCAGCATCGACACCCGCACCACAGCGTTCACCAATGCAATCTGGTGTCACGCACGTCCAACCGCCGTTGCGTCATCTCGTTCTACCGCCCCCACACGCATCGGGTGTTTTCCCTGCCGGAACTGTCGTTCCTCAAGCGCCTGTCCGACACCTTGTTGCCTTTGATCGAGCGCCACGCGCACATCAGTCGCCAAGTCACCGCCCGTCAACTCCGCGCGCCACAAGCCGATCACCCCCAGACGCCGTTGCAACAGGTGTTCGACGAACGCCTGGCGTTGGGTGACATCACCTTGTCGGTGCGAGAGAAAGAGGTCTGCTTGGGCCTGCTGACCGGCGGCACCGTGCCGCAGATGGCAGAAAAGCTGCGGGTCAAGAACAGCTCGATCGAGACCTACCTCAAACGTGCGGCCGCCAAGCTTGGGGTCAGCGGGCGACACGGTCTGGCGAAATGGATGGCCGGGGCCTGATCCGGCATTTTTCTCATTCCGGGCGCCCGGCGTCCGCTCTCATTCGTGAACGAGGCTGGTTGATGTCCAGGTTGCCGATTTCCCTGCTGTCCGCCGCGCTGCTGCTGGGCGGTTGCTCGTTGATTCCCGATTACCAGCGACCGGCATCGCCGAGCGCGGCGCAGTATCCGCAAGGTCCCGCGTATGCTGCGCCGTCCTCGGTCACACCCCGCGCCGAGGACTGGCGCGCGCTGTTCAATGACCCGGCGCTACAGCAACTGATTGAAAGCGCGCTGGTCAACAACCGCGATCTGCGGGTGGCCGCGCTGAATGTCGAGGCGTTTCAGGCGCAGTACCGCATCCAGCGCGCCGATCTGCTGCCGGCGGTGTCGGCCAATGCCAACGAACTGCGTCAGCGGGTGCCGTCCAGCGTGACCCGCACCAAGGCGGCGATCACCTCGACCTACTCGGTGAATCTGGGCATCAGCGCCTATGAACTGGACTTCTTCGGCCGGGTGCGCAGCCTCAGCGAGCAGGCGCTGCTGAGCTGGCTGTCCACCGAAGAGGCCCGGCGCAGTGCGCAATTGAGTCTGGTGGCCAATGTCGCCAACGCCTACCTGACTTGGCGCGCCGATCAGGAGTTGCTGGCGCTGGCCCGGGAAACGCTGGCCGCCGACGAGCGCAGCCTGCACCTGACCACCCGCAATCGCGAGGCCGGCAAGTCCTCGGCGCTGGACCAGATTCAGGCGCAGACCAGCGTCGACAGCACCCGCGCAAGCCTGGCCCGCTATCAGCGTCAAGTCGCCCAGGACTTGAACAGCCTGACGCTGCTGGTAGGCGCGCCGGTGCCCGAGCATCTTCCGGCGCGTCCGCTGGACAGTGACCTGGTGGCATCCGTGCCGGCCGGATTGCCGTCCGATCTGCTGCAACGTCGGCCGGACATTCTCCAGGCCGAATACAAGCTGCGCGCTGCCAATGCCAACATCGGCGCGGCGCGGGCGGCGTTTTTCCCGAGTGTCAGCCTGACCGCCAATGCCGGGACGTCCAGCCGCGACCTGTCCGGGCTGTTCAAGGGCGGCTCCGGGGCCTGGACGTTCCAGCCGCAGATCAACCTGCCGATCTTCAACGCCGGCAGTCTGCGCGCCAGCCTGGACTACGCGAAGCTGCAAAAAGACATCAGCGTCGCCGAGTACGAAAAGACCATTCAGACGGCATTTCAGGAAGTGTCCGACGGCCTCGCGGCGCGCCAGACCTACGAACAACAGCTCCAGGCCCAGCGCGATCTGGTGCAGGCGACCCAGGATTATTACGACATGGCGCAGCATCGCTATCGCAGCGGCGTCGACAGCAGCCTGACGTTCCTCGATGCCCAGCGTTCATTGTTCAGTTCTCAGCAAGGGCTGATTACCGACCGGTTGGCGCAGCTGGTGGCGCAAGTGAATCTGTACACCGCGCTGGGCGGTGGCTGGAGCCCGGTCGAGTCGCCACCGCCAGCACCTTGAGTCATGTTTTCTTACACCTTTTGTCGCCTGTTCCGACATTGACAGGTGATCAAAAACCGACCTGCCGGATCATTTTGGTATCATGCGCCGCTTTTACGGTTAACCCCCCGCCTGTCCTGCCGACCGGCGGGCTCCAAAGGGCGGTATGAAATGACGGCTTTGTTGACTCGCCGCAAGGTGCTTGCGGGAATGGGCGTACTCGGTCTCGGCCTGCTCGCCGGCTGCGACACCCGCGGCGAACTGTCGTACAAGTACGGCAAGGATCTGAGCGACAAGATCCTCGGACGCACCTTCAAACTCAAGGACACCGAAGGCAACACCGTGACGCTGTCGAGCTTTCGCGGCCTGATGCCGATGATCTTCTTCGGTTTCACCCAGTGCCCGGCGATCTGCCCGACGACGCTGGCCCGCGCCGCGAAAATCAAGAAGCTGATGGGCAAGGACGGCGACATCCTGCAAGTGGTGTTCATCACCCTCGACCCGGAACGCGACACCCCGGAAATCCTCGACGCCTACGTCAAGACCTTCGATCCAAGCTTCGTCGCGCTGTACGGCACCCTCGAAGAAACCAAGGCCACCGCCAAGGAATTCGACGTGTTCTACGAAAAAGTCCCGGCCGGCGACACCTATACCCTTTCCCACACCGCCACCAGCTATGTCTACGACACCCGGGGCACGTTGCGTGTGGGCCTGTCTCAATCGCTTTCTGCACAAGAGTGCACGGAAGATTTGCTTACCGTCATGGAGGTCTGCTGATGAACCCTTTTCTGAACCACATCAAACGTGCCGCACTGGGCCTGTCCCTGCTGGGCCTGGCGTTCCAGGTATCGGCGCAGACCAAGGTCGACGACGCCTGGGTGCGCGCGACCGTGCCGAACCAGTCGGCCAGCGGCGCGTTCATGACCGTCACCGCCGACAGCGACAGCAAGCTGCTCAGCGTTGCTTCGCCGGCGGCCAAGGACGTGCAGATTCATGAGATGACCATGAAAAACGACGTGATGAGCATGGGCCCGGTGAAATCGGTCGACCTGCCGGCGGGCAAAGCCGTCAACTTCGATCCGAATGGCTACCACGTAATGCTGATGGGCCTGACCGCTCAACTGAAGGAAGGCGACAGCGTGCCGCTGACCCTGACTATCGAAAACGCCAAGGGCGAAAAGGAAACCGTGGAAGTGAAAGCGCCGGTCAAGGCGCTGACCATGGAAGGCCACGATCACAGCAAGATGCATTGATCGCTGACTGACAGATTTACGGCTTCAAAAAACAACAGGGGCGGCATGATCGATGATCATGCCGCCCCTTTTGCATCTGGATATCAGACCAGTTTCAATTCGACCTCGATATTGTTGCGCGTGGCCTTGGAGTACGGGCACACCTGATGCGCCGCATCCACCAGTTGCTGCGCCGCGCCGCGCTCCATGCCCGGCAGGCTTACATTCAGTCGCGCCTGCAACAGATACCCTCCCGAGTTGGTACCCAGGTCCACTTCGGCATCCACCGCCAGGTCCGCTGGCAGGCTGATTTTCTGCTGCCCCGCCACCGCTTTCATCGCGCCGATGAAACATGCCGACCAGCCTGCGGCAAACAATTGCTCCGGATTGGTCCCGCCGCCACTGGAGCCGGGCGACGACAGTTTTACGTCGAGGATCCCGTCGGAACTGCGCGAGGCGCCGTCACGTCCGCCGGTGGTGTGGGTTTTCGCGGTGTAGAGGACTTTTTCGATCTGACTCATGGCGATCTCCTGAATGGAAAACAGCAGACTGTTCACTCGGCGCCTCCCGTCGCAGCCTTGAGGTGCGCCACCCGTTTCACACAGCCCTCTCACTATAGACGCGGGTTTGTCGCTTACCCGGTCGGCGGACGTGCGGGTTGTTCAGAAATGACGGCCGTTCAACTCCCCGCCCCACCATGCGCCTCTTCAAAGAAATAATCCTTCCAGCTATCTGCCTTGTTTTTCAGCACACCCAGCTCCTGCAATTTCTCTGCATAGATAAAGGTGCGCTGCGGCACCACGGTGAAATCGATTTCCGGATCGGTGACGATTTTCTCGACCAGTGCCAGCGGCAGCTTTGACTGTTCCACCCGAATGTAGGCCTGAGCCGCCGCAGGTTTGTCGGCCTTGATGATCTTCTCGGCCTCGGCCAGCGCGTCGTAGAACGCCTTGTAGGTTTTCGGGTTTTCGTCGTGGAATTTTTCCGTGGTGTAGAGCACGTTGAACGTGGCCTGGCCGCCGAGCACGTCGTAGGAACTCAGCACTTTATGCACGTTGGGATTCTGCAACGCCTGGTACTGGAACGGCGGGCTGGAGAAATGCGCGTTGATTTCCGAGCCGCCGGCGATCAGTGCAGCCGTCGCATCCGGGTGCGGCAGGCTGACGGAAATATCGTCGAATTTCTTGTATTGGTCATTGCCGAATTCCTTGGCCGTTTCGATCTGCAGCGTGCGCGACTGGAAGCCCACACCCGCCGCCGGCACGGCGATGCGATCCTTGTCGCTGAAATCCTTGAGGGTTTTCACGTTCGGGTTATTGGTCAGCAGGTAGTTGGGCATCGAACCCAGCGAAGCGATGGCCTTGACGTTCTGCTTGCCCTTGGTGCGATCCCACACGGTAAGCATCGGCGGCACGCCCGCCGAGACCACGTCCAGCGATCCGGTGAGCAGCGCTTCGTTCATGGCGGTGGCGCCGGAAATGCTGTTCCAGTCGACCTTGATGTCCAGGCCCTGGGCCTTGCCGTGTTTCTCGATCAATTGCTGATCGCGCACAACATCCAGAATCAGATAACCGATGCCGAATTGCTGGGCGATGCTGATCTTGCCTTCGGCTTGTGCAGTGTTACCGAGCAATGCGCCGGCCAGCGAGGCCGCCAGCAGCGTCAGTGCAGAACGTTTTAACGGTAGGGCCATGACAACCTCGCAGTGATTTACAGGGAAATCTGTGAGGCCGGACTTTATCGCTATAAAAAACGAAATTTAAATACCGTTATCGCATATTGATATCACTGGAAAACCAGCTTCGAAAAACTGATGAACAGGCTGATACCAACGTTCAAGGCGTACGCTGGTTGAACCGGGTTTTAAGACCGTCGGCGTTCGACGACAGGCGCTTCGCGGTGTCCACGAACGGCGTGACGATCAGGCTGTACAGCGTCAGATAACGCGTGCGGTCCTGCTCGCCCGTGCCGAAGCGCAAGTCTTCGGGCTTTGAAGTGGTTACGTACAAAGTGCCGAACAGCCAGTCCCACAGTGACAGATTGATCGCGAAATTCTTGTTGAAATGGCGCGGTGCGTCGCTGTGATGAATCTGGTGCTGGGCCGGGCTGCTGAGCACATGCTCGACTGCCGGCCCGAACGACAGCCAGACATGGCTGTGGCGCAGATTGGAGCCCAGGCTGTTGATGATCAGCACCAGCCAGGTCACGCCGAACAGCGTGTAGCGGCTGACCTCACCGCCACAGGCGTACCAGACCACCCCGGCAAACGCGCCGAGGCCGGCGGTGATGACGATTCGTTCAACGATCGATTCGACAATGTGAATGCGGCTGGCGGTGGCCGGCACCAGCACCGGCGCCGAATGATGGACCCTGTGAAATTCCCACAGATACCGGGAATGGAAGGCACGGTGAATCCAGTAATGCAGAAAGTCCCTGAGCAGGAACACGCCCAGTCCGTAGAACAACGCGATCAACGGGTGATCCGGCACTTGCTCGCGCGCGCCCCACAGCTGAGTGAAAAACTGTGCGTAGTCGCCCGAACGCAGAATGTGCGGATCGACGAGGCCGACCACGGGCAACACCAGCGTCACCCGCAGAATCGCCTTGATGAAGTAATAACGGTAATCCAGCCAGGCCGAACGATGCCCGTGGACACGCCCGCCGCCGACAAATTGCCAAAAGGATCGGGCCTGCGTCAGATGCCGGGATTTTCGGTGGCGATAAAGGCCGTAAGCCACGCCGTAGGATGTGAGCAGAAACACCACACCTAGACGACCGTTCAGATCGAACAGGCCAAGGAACCGCTCGGTGACCGGATCGATCACCCAGCGGCTGAGCTGCGCAAAGAGTTGCGTGAGGACATCCACGGAGCTTGATCTCCATCAGAGGTCGCGCATTGTAAATCGCACTGGTTCGCAAATGCAGCACCAACGGATCAAAGGCCGCTTAAACAGCCTGAAACAATAAAACCGGCGCCTCGCTCAGGTCGGAAAACCGCCAGGACGTGCGCCGATCAAGATCCCGCCCCTTGCGGATGGATCACAGCGCTCTTCGGGATCGGATCATCCAGCCGTTTAAAAAGGCGATCAGACTGCCGACGCTTGGTATCATCGCCCACACTTTTATGACGGTTTAATGGCTGGAAGGTCTTTTTTTGTGAGCGCTCTTTTTCAACGGCTGCGGTGCCTGGATGCCCGCCTTCTCTCTCTGTTTTTTCTGGTACTGATCGTGCCGGTGTGCCTGCGGGCGGCACTCGGCTGGTCGAGCCTGTTCGGTTACCTGTCGGACCTGGCCATCGGCAGTCTGCTGGTGGTGGTGTTGCACCGCCGTCCCTGGTGGCTGGCGCTGCCGGTATTGCTGTTCTGGGGATTGCTGGCGGTGGCGACCGCGGAACTGGTCAGCGCGGTAGGTCGCCTGCCGACCGTAGCGGATCTGCATTATCTGATCGACCCGCAGTTCGTGGAAAACTCCACCGGCGGCGGCTTCGCCCATCCCGGCGTGGCGGTTGCGCTGCTGGTGGCCCTGGCCGTGTGGCTGCTCAGTCATTGGACTCGACGTGCGACACCGGTTCGCGCTCTGCCCCGTGCAACCTGGGCGACGCCGGTGCTGCTGTTCTCCGCGTATTGGGGCGCGCAGCACTTAAACCCGAGCGATGCCGATCCGTGGCGCCTGTACAACCTGCCGCACCAACTGCTGGCCGCGCAGGTCGCCGACGTGCAGATGCAGGCCGAAGAATGGCTGGAGGGTGACACCCAAGTCGCGCCCCCACCGATGGCCGGTCTCACCGATGTCGATCTGAACGGTCACCCGTTGCTGGCGGCCAAGGGCCAGGCGCGCAATGTGCTGATCGTCGCCCTCGAAGGCATTCCCGGCGCTTACATCGGCGCCAATCGCCAGGCCATCGGCAGCCATTATCAGGAAGACCTGATGCCCAACCTCAGCCGCTGGGCCGAGCGCGGCATGAACACCCCGGATTACGTGCTGCACACCCACCAGACCATTCGCGGCCTGTACGCCATGCTCTGCGGCGATTACGACAAACTCGACAACGGCACGCCCAAAGGCGTGGAAATGCTGACCCAGCACGAACGCAATCAGGCGTGCCTGCCGGCCCAGTTGCGTCAGCACGGTTTTGCCACGCACTACCTGCAAGGCGCAGGGCTGCGGTTCATGGCTAAAGACAAGATCATGCCGCACATCGGGTTCGATGCGACCCATGGCCTGGAATGGTTCACCAACGCCAACTACCTGGAATTCCCGTGGGGCAAGGATGACAAGGCGTTCTTCGAAGGCGCACTGAAATACGTCGGCGACCTGAAGAAGCAGAAACAGCCGTGGATGCTCACGCTGCTGACCGTCGGCACCCACCAGCCCTACTCCGCGCCGGAGGAATACCTGCAACGCTACGACACGCCGAAGCAGGCCGCCGTCGGTTATCTGGACGATGCACTGGAACAGTTTCTCAGCGGCCTCGAACGCCAGGGCGTGCTGAAAGACACGCTGGTGGTGATCACCTCGGACGAATCCCACGGCATCGACGGCGTACGCCTCGCGTCGTCCTGGGGCTTCAACCTGACCCTCGCGCCGGAACAGGCGCAACTGCCGCGCCTGAACGCCGGGGTCTATGGTCACGTCGATCTGAGCGCGTCGATTCTGGATTACTTCGACTTTCCGGTGCCCTCCGCCCTCAGCGGTCGCTCGTTGTTTCGCGATTACGATTCGGGCCGCGAAATCATGTCGTTCACCAACGGCAAGCTGCGTTACCACGACGGTCGCGGCCTCCTGACCGAATGCGACATGCCGCGCCGTTGCCGCAATTACGCAAGCCAAGGTTTCATCGCCGAAAGCGCCACGTTCAAGGGCAACGCCAGCAGCCAGAATGCCCGGGATATCGCCGCCCGCGCCTCGGCCCTGGATCTGTCGCTGCTGCGCACCCCGCTCAACCAGCGTTATCAGTTCGGCAGCGCCAACGTCATCCCGCTGCAAGCGCAGATCAAGGACGACTGGGCCGACAACCTGATCGGCGCGCAGTATCTGGAAATGCCCAAGGGCTCCCATACCCGCGTGCGCCTGACCGTACGTTCGGTCGATCCGCAGCAGGCAGCGTACATTCAGCTCAAGGCCAAGGAGTTCGAACAGGACGTGCAACTGGGCCTGCCGACCGAGATGGTCGCCACGGCGGATCAGCCGCTGGAGATGGATTTCAGTTTCGACAACCCGCAACCGCGCAAGGCGTTCTCGTTCCACTTGTTGGGGTATGGGCTGGGCGCCGTGGAAGTCAGTGATTTCAGCGTGATCACCGAACTGCCGGGGCAACAGGATCTGCTGGACGAGATCCCGGAGGAAGACACCGCTCAATCGAGTTGAGGTCGACGCCAGCGTCGCAACGACGCTGGCGCCTGTCCGATGTGACCGATCAGAACGTGGTGCGCAGCCCTACCTGAATGCTGCGCCCTTCTGCCGGCGCAATATCCCGCAGGATTGAGCTGGCGTAACGCACGGTCTGGTTGGTCAGGTTCTCGGCATTGACGAAGGCCAGCCACTTGCTCTGACCAACATCAAAGTGATAACCCACATTGGCCCCCAGCGTGGTGTAGCCGTCGGTGCTGCTTTCGTTGTCCGGCACCCGGTGCTGGGAACTGGCGTGTTCCACATCGATCCGCGCCTGCCAGCGATCCAGCTCCCACAACAACCCAGTGTTTAACCGCAGCGGCGCGATGCGCGGCAGGTCCTGGCCGTTGTCGAGGTTCTTGGCGCGGGTGTAGTCGCCCGACAGCTCCAGCGCAAACTTGCCGTAGGCGTTTTCGCCAAGGGTCCAGCGATCCTGCGCTTCGATACCGCTGAAGCGCGCCCGTACGCCGGAGTAGGTGTATTCAGGAATGCCATCGGCGTCTTCCTCGCCTTCGTCGTTGAGCGTGCGCCCCGTCCCGAGCAGACCAATGTAGTTGGAGAAATGGCTATAGAAGACGCCGACGCTGCCCTTGTGGGTGCCGTTGTCGAAACGCAGGGCGAGGTCGCTGGAGACGGCTTTTTCTTTCGACAGCCCCGCGTCCCCGACTTCATAAGTGCCGGTGGCGACGTGGGCGCCGTTGGCGTAAAGCTCATAGAACGTCGGCGCGCGCTCGGTGTAGCCCAGCGTGGCGGCGACCGACCAGATCGGCGTCAGCGTGTACACCGCACCGGATGACAGGCTGCCGGCGGTGAAACTGCTGGAGCGATCGGCATTGGCGAAACGCTCGTTGCCTTTGCCATCCGGGTCGACCGTGGTGTGCTCAAGACGTCCGCCGAGGGTGAACAGCAGACGATCCGTGGCTTGCAGCTCTTCGAGAATGAACAGTGCACCGGCATCGGTATCGGTGTGCGGCACGAAGGCTTCTTCGCCCAGCGCCGAGAATTCGTTGCGACTGACTTGCGCGCCAATCACCCCATTGAACGGCCCCAGCGGCTGATGCCGGGCCTCGACCCGCGCCTCGTAGCCCTTGTTCTTGAACGTGGTGCCGACCTCGCCGCCTTCGATTTCCCGGTGCTGGTAATCGGTGTAGCCAGCGTCGAGTTTCACCGAGCTGAACGGGCCGTCGAGGTTGCGGATTTCCGAGGCGAACGCGTAGTGCTCCTGCTCCATGCGGATGCGCACATCGTCTTCGGCCGGCGAGCCGTAGTTCGAATCGTAATTGCTGTACGACAGCCCCGCGTAACCGTCATCCCAGGTGTAGGAACCGCCCACCGCACCACCGTCCTGATGACCGTCGCTGTTGGCCAGCCGATGCTTTTTCGAATCGCCATCGTCATTCGCCCGTTCACGGCCGGTTCTGGCGTAGCCGGGGATTTTCAGGTCATTGAACTCGCGGGCGCTGGCGTCCAGGTGCAAGGCGAACTGGCCGTTACCGGCTTCGAGCTTGCCGGCGCTGCTGCGGGTGGTGTCGGCGCCGCCGTAGCGCAACTCGCCGGCACCGTGGATGCCGTCGATGGCTTCGGTCGGGATGCGATTGTCGAAGGTGTTGACCACCCCGCCGATGGCGCTGCCGCCATACAGCAAGGCTGCGGGGCCGCGGACGATTTCGATGCGTTCGACGTTGACCGGATCCAGCGGCACTGCGTGATCGTAGGACAGCGACGAGGCGTCCAGCGCGCCGACGCCGTTGCGCAGGATGCGAATGCGATCGCCGTCCTGCCCGCGAATGATCGGCCGACTGGCACCCGGGCCGAAGTAGGACGACGACACGCCCGGCTGCTTGTTCAGGGTTTCGCCGAGGCTGCCCTTTTGTTGCAGCGTCAGGCTGTCACCGCTCAACACGGTCGAGGGCGAGGCCAGGGTCTGACTGCCCAGCGGATTGCCGGTGATGACTTGCGGTTGCAGTTCCAGCGGGTCGGCGGCAAATGCGGGCGAAGCGATCAGCAGCGCCGAGGCCATGAGCGTCAGGCGGGGTTGGAAGGTGTGGAAGCGGGAAGGCATTTCAGGAATCCATCAGGCAGAAAAGTAAGGATCGATGCCAGCGCTACACAGGGTGTATTACCGACGCCAATCAGATGAAATCATTTTTATGTTATACAATAACATTTCCAATGACCATCCCGTTTCACCCAGACACATGCAAACCAGCGCTCAAGCACGGGCATTTCAGCGCCCTGCCCTGCAGGTTCCCTGCACTTCGCATAAGAGACTGCGCCTATCAGGCACCAATAGTCGGCCTATTAGCTGACTTGCCAAGTCGGGTCTAGCCTTACTAGTCCGAAGTCGGCACGAGCCGGCCGCAGAAGACCTGATAAGGATCCCGAACATGGCAAATGAATCGAAATGCCCGTTCAATCACGCCGCCGGCGGTGGCACGACGAACCGCGATTGGTGGCCGAATCAACTGAACCTGAAAATCCTGAGTCAGCACTCGCCCGCATCCGATCCGATGGGCAAGGACTTCGACTATGCCAAGGCTTTCAAGAGCCTGGATTTCCAGGCCCTCAAACGCGATCTGACGGCGCTGATGACCGACTCCCAGGAGTGGTGGCCAGCGGACTTCGGCCACTACGGCCCGCTCTTCATCCGCATGGCCTGGCACAGCGCCGGCACCTATCGCACCGCTGACGGCCGTGGCGGCGCCGGCTCCGGCCAGCAACGCTTCGCCCCGCTCAACAGCTGGCCGGACAACGTCAGCCTCGACAAGGCCCGACGGCTGCTGTGGCCGATCAAGCAGAAATATGGCCGCAACATTTCCTGGGCCGACCTGATCGTGCTCACCGGCAACGTCGCGCTGGAATCGATGGGCTTCAAGACCTTCGGTTTCTCCGGCGGCCGCGCGGATGTCTGGGAACCGGACGAAGACGTGTACTGGGGCTCGGAAAACAAATGGCTGGGCGGCGATAACCGCTACGGCAAGGATCCGGAATCCATGCAGCCGCCGGGCGAAGGCACGCTAGTGGCCGAACCCGCCGAGCACGGCAATGAAGAGAGCCGCACCAATCAGGGCGAACGCAACCTCGAGAACCCGCTGGCCGCGGTGCAGATGGGCCTGATCTACGTGAACCCGGAAGGCCCCGAAGGCAATCCCGACCCGGTGGCCTCGGCCAAGGACATCCGCGAAACCTTCGGCCGCATGGCCATGAACGACGAGGAAACCGTCGCCCTGATCGCCGGTGGTCACGCCTTCGGCAAGACCCACGGCGCAGGCCCCGCCGACAACGTCGGACCGGAACCGGAAGCCGCCGGCCTCGAAGAACAAGGCCTGGGCTGGAAGAACAGCTTCGGCACCGGCAAGGGCGCCGACACCATTACCAGCGGCCTGGAAGTGACCTGGACCACCACCCCGACCAAGTGGAGCAACAACTACCTGGAAAACCTGTTCGGCTTCGAGTGGGAACTGACCAAGAGCCCCGCCGGCGCCCATCAGTGGAAACCGAAAAACGGCGCCGGCGCCGGCACCATCCCCCACGCCCACGACCCGAACAAACGCATCGACCCGACCATGCTCACCTCCGACCTGGCCCTGCGTTTCGACCCGGCCTACGAGAAGATTTCGCGGCGCTTCCTGGCCAATCCCGATCAACTGGCCGATGCCTTCGCCCGCGCCTGGTACAAGCTGATTCACCGTGACATGGGCCCGCTGTCACGTTATCTCGGCCCGGAATTGCCCCAGGAAGAACTGCTGTGGCAAGACCCGATTCCCGAAGCCACGCATCCACTGGTGGACGACAGCGATATCAGGGCGTTGAAAGGCAAAGTACTGGCGTCGGGGCTGTCCGTTTCGGAACTGGTCTCCACCGCCTGGGCGGCCGCATCGACCTTCCGGGGTTCGGACAAACGCGGCGGCGCCAATGGCGGACGTCTGCGTCTGGCACCGCAAAAGTTCTGGCAGGCCAACCAGCCGGAGCAACTGGACAAGGTGCTGAAAGTCCTTGAAGGCATTCAGAACGAGTTCAACGCCGGGGCGTCGGGCAAGCAAGTCTCGCTGGCGGACCTGATCGTGCTGGCCGGTAACGCCGGTGTCGAGCAAGCGGCGCAAAACGCCGGGCATACGGTGACTGTGCCGTTCAATCCGGGGCGCACCGACGCGACTCAGGAGCAAACCGACGTCGAGTCGTTCGGCTTCCTCGAACCGCACACCGACGGCTTCCGCAACTACGCCGCCAACACCTACCGCGTGCCGGCTGAAGCGCTGCTGATCGACAAGGCGCAACTGCTGACTCTTTCCGCCCCGGAAATGACCGTACTGATCGGCGGTCTGCGGGTGCTGGACACCAACGTCGGCAAGACGAAACACGGGGTGTTCACCGACAAACCCGGCTCCCTCACAAACGACTTCTTCCGCAACCTGCTGGACATGGGCGTGGAATGGAAACCGACGTCGAAAACCGAGTTCGAAGGCCGCGACCGTAAAACCGGCAGCGTGAAATGGACGGCGACCCGGGTCGATCTGGTATTCGGTTCCAACGCCGTACTGCGGGCGCTGGCCGAGGTGTATGCCAGCTCCGATGCGAAGGAAAAGTTCGTCAACGATTTCGTTGCTGCGTGGGCGAAGGTGATGGATCTGGATCGGTTTGATTTGCGCCAATAAGGGCTTTTTCATCCAGCCACAAAAAACGCCGCTCATTGAGCGGCGTTTTTTATAGCCGGTTCTGCGGAAGTAATGCGGTGTAGCTGAAACCCAACCCCCTCACCCCAGCCCTCTCCCCGGGGGAGAGGGAGCCGACCGAGGTGTATTGCGCGATACATCGACCTGAAGAATCGAGTCGATTATGGATTCGGTAAAGCAGGATCAGGTCGGCGTAAATCTGAAGCATCCCGCAATCAGTCCCCTCTCCCTCCGGGAGAGGGTTAGGGTGAGGGCTGGATCTAAAGTTGAAACACCATCTCAAGACCAACCCAAAACGACCAGCCTCAAGCCAAACTCTTGCTCACCACCTCATACACATCACTGGACAGTTGCCCCGAAGCCAAAATCCGCTCCAGTTCCGCCTTCATCAGCGCCTGACGAGCGCCGTCATACTTGCGCCAGCGGGTCAGCGGCGCCAGTTGACGCGAAGCGATTTGCGGGTTGAAGCCGTTCAGCTCGATCACCAGATCGGCGAGGAAGCGATAACCAGAGCCATCCGCCGCGTGGAAGTTGATCAGGTTCTGCCCGGCGAACGCACCGACCAGCGCACGCACCTTGTTCGGGTTCTTGATGTTGAACGCCGGGTGCTGCATCAGCGCTTTCACCCGCTCCAGACCGCCCGGCAAGGTGCTGCCGGCCTGCACGCTGAACCACTGATCCATGACCAGCGGATTGTCCTTGAAGTGCTCGGCGAAACTGGCCAGTGCGGTGGCTTTCTGCTCGTCGAACGGCGAGTTGACCAACACCGCCAGCGCGGTCAGGCGCTCGGTCATGTTGTCGCAGGTGTCGAACTGTTCCAGGGTTGCCGCCAGCACTTCCGGCTTGCCGCTGAGCATCAGGTACGACAGCGCGATGTTCTGCAATGCGCGACGGGCAAAATGCTCGGCTTCGGCCACGTACGGGGTTTGCTTCGACAGGTCGCGGTTGGCCTGATAACGCAGCCACAGGGCCTCGAACAGGTTGTCCGCCAGTTGCTGACGGGCAAATTCGCGGGCGGTGTGGATTGCGTCGACGTCGGCGATTTCGCTGATTTCGGTCAGGTAGGCTTCGCTTGGCAGCGAGAGCATTTCCGCGACCATCGCCTGATCCAGCGTTTCGTCCGACAGCACGGTGCGCAAAGCGGAAACCAGACGCGGGTCGAGCACCAGGCTTTCGCCCTTCTGCTGCTGGCCGATCAACTCTTGCAGCACCTGCACCGACAGTTGCTGGCCGGCATCCCAACGATTGAAACCATCGGTGTCGTGTTGCATCAGGAACATCAGCTGATCGCGGTTGTACGGGAAGTTCAGTTTCACCGGCGCCGAGAAGCCACGCAGCAAGGACGGCAGCGGTTGTTCGGCGATGTCGACGAAGGTGAAGGTCTGCTCGGCTTCGGTCACCGAAATCACCCGGGTGGTGCCTTGAGCCGAGTCTTCGCCGGCCAGACGCAGGGCAATCTCGTTGCCCTGGCTGTCGAGCAGGCCCAGTTCGACCGGAATCACGAACGGCAGCTTTTCAACCTTGTCCGGGGTTTCCGGGCAGCTCTGGCGGAAGGTCAGGCTGTAGGTTTTCGCGGCGGCGTCGTAAGACTCGCTCACCGCCAGACGCGGTGTACCGGCCTGGCTGTACCAGCGCTTGAACTGAGTCAGGTCGACGCCGTTGGCATCTTCCATAGCCTTGATGAAGTCATCGCAGGTCACGGCCTGGCCGTCGTGGCGTTCGAAGTACAGATCGCTGCCCTTGCGGAAGCCTTCGGCGCCCAGCAGGGTGTGGATCATGCCGACCACTTCCGAGCCCTTTTCGTACACGGTCAGGGTGTAGAAGTTGGAAATCTCGATGAAGCTGTCCGGGCGCACGGCGTGGGCCATGGGACCTGCATCTTCGGCGAACTGGTGGGTACGCAGGTACGCCACGTCCTGAATGCGCTTGACCGTGGCCGAGTTCATGTCAGAAGAGAAACCGGCATCGCGGAACACCGTGAAGCCTTCCTTCAGCGACAGCTGGAACCAGTCGCGGCACGTCACGCGGTTGCCCGACCAGTTGTGGAAGTATTCGTGGGCAACGATCGCTTCGACCCGCTGGTGCGCGGCGTCGGTGGCGGTTTCAGCGCGGGCCAGCACGGCGCTGGAGTTGAAGATGTTGAGGCCCTTGTTCTCCATGGCGCCCATGTTGAAGTCGTTGACGGCGACGATCATGAAGATGTCCAGATCGTACTCGCGACCGTAGACCTCTTCGTCCCAGCGCATCGACTTCTTCAGGCTGTTCATGGCGTGCTGGCACTTGTCGATGTTTTCCGGCTCGACGTAAATGCGCAGCGCCACGTTGCGGTTGGTCATGGTGGTGAAGCTGTCTTCAACGCACCACAGGTCACCGGCCACCAGCGCGAACAGGTACGCCGGTTTCATGAACGGGTCTTCCCAGGTCGCCCAGTGCCGGCCATCTTCGCCAGGGCCGCTGGCGATCGGGTTGCCGTTGGATAGCAACACCGGATAGCTGTGCTGCTCGGCCACCACGGTGGTGGTGAACTTGCTCATCACGTCCGGGCGGTCGAGGTAATAGGTGATCTTGCGGAAGCCTTCGGCCTCGCACTGGGTGCAGAACATCGTGCCGGACTTGTACAGGCCTTCCAGTGCAGTGTTGGTTTCCGGGTGGATCCTGACGCTGGTGTCGACCGTGAAGGTCTCGCTGGCCGGTTGCAGGGTCAGGTGATTTTCCGTCAGCTGGTAGTCGGCGGCGCTCAGTTCCTGGTCGGCCAGGGTCACCGAGAGCAACTCCAGCTGCTGGCCATCGAGCACCAGCGGCGGCAGGCCCGGGCCACGGGCCGGGTTGCGGCGCATCACCAGTTGCGCGTGGACCAGACTGTGGTCCTCGAACAACTCGAAGGTCAGGTGTGTTTCGTCGATCAGGTACTCGGGCGCCTGATAGTCCTTCAGGTAAATCATCTTCGGTTGTTCGGTGCGCATGCTGAAGTCCTTATTGATGCACGGCGAGCTGATAGGCCGTGTACTTGCGAATGTTGATCACGCCGGTGTCGAAGATCAGGTACTGGCCCTTGATCCCCAGCAGCGTGCCTTCGGCAATCGGGTTCTTGTCCAGGTTGAAGCTGACGATCTTGGCCGGGTACTGCTCGACCGGGTAACGGATTTCCAGCGGCTCGACATCGGCGATGGTCTGAATGGCCTGGAGACCGAATCGCTCCTGCAAACCTTGCAGACCCGGGGCGCAGCTTTCGAACAGTTGATCGCGCACTTGCGCCAGATCCACCGCCGCTGCGTCGCCCTTGAGCAAGGCGCGCCAGTTGGTCTTGTCCGCCACCTGGCTGCGGAACAGGTCTTCGACGAAGCCCGACTGCTGCCGCGTCGAAACGCGCATGATCGGCAGCGCCTGACTGGCGCCCTGGTCGAGCCAGCGGGTCGGCAACTGGGTGGCGCGGGTGATGCCGACCTTGATCCCTGACGAATTGGCCAGGTAGACGATGTGGTCGGTCATGCAGAACTTCTCGCCCCACTCCGGCTCACGGCAGGTGCCGGCCTCGAAGTGGCAGCGCTCCGGGCTCATGATGCAAATGTCGCACTGGGCGAGTTTGGTCATGCATGGATAGCAGTAGCCTTGACTGAAACTGGTCTTGGTCCTGCGCCCGCAATGGGTGCAGTGAATCGCCCCCAGGTATTCCAGACGCACCGTGCTGCCGATCAACGGGTTGACCGGCACCTCGACGTCATCCAGACGAAACGCGTACTGCACGTTCGGCCCGTCCAGGCGCGCCGACATTTTGCTGATTGCACCGCGGCCGATCTCGATCAATGGAGGGCGTCCGACTTGAACAGGATGTTCGGCACTTCGATCGACTTCGAGGCGCATTCCTGCGGGCCCATGTAACCGGTGCGCTCTTCCTCGGGCAGGTTCTGCATTTCCCAGGCGATCATTGCCTGCAACGACAGCTCGCGCTGCTCGGCGGTGAGTTTGCCGCCGTCGGACCATTTGCCGATCTCTACCGCCAGTTTCAGGCTCTGGTAGATGTCCGGGGTGATGTTCTTGATCAAATCGTTAAAAGAGGACATCAGGGTCTCCGTGCTCTTTATTCAAAAAATTCAGGCGGCCAGTTTACGGCGGTTGTACAAACCGCCCAACAAACCGGTTAAGCATCCGATGAGTAACCCGCTGACGTGGGCAGCGTTGGCGATTTCGCCGAAACCGATCATCGAGATCAGCCCGGACATGCACACCAGCAACCACACCAGCATCATTGCCAGCACGCCGCGCGGCAGGCGATAGGCCGGGTTCGGCGCCAGCAACTGGAAGATCCAGCAGTGACCGAGCAATCCGTAAAGTACGCCGGACAGGCCGCCGAACAGGCTCGGGCCGCCCCATGCGAACTGCGCATAGTTGGAAACCAGGCCGAACAGCAGCGTCAGACCGATCAGGTTGACGCTGCCCTGGCGCGACTCGATGCGCCGCCCCAGCTCCCAATACCACATGCCGTTCATGGCCAGGTGCAGGATGCCGAAGTGGATCAGCATCGGCGTAAACAGGCGCCACCACTGCCCCGCTGCCAGGCTGTCGGCCAGTGGTGTGAAGTGGATGTAGTCGCCGACCACGCGAAAATCGAGGAAGGTCAGCCAACGCATCGTGTCGAGGTTATCGCCAAGGAAGGTCAACCCGCCGACGATCAGGCTCAGCAGCAGAATGAATCCGGTGGCTTTGGCATGTTTCAGTTGCTCGGCGAAGCTCGGGCGCTTGAGCGTCGGCGCCGCCGGAATTTCCAGTTGCTGATCCGGGTCGCCCGCCGGGAAACGCTCGTACAGCGAGCGCACGTCGTCGCTGATTTCCGAGGGCACCCACAACACCTGCTCGCCCGCCTCTTCGCTGACGCGATGAGGCACTTGCATGCGTTGCAGCAGTTTGACGAACCCACTCAGGTCCGCCGCCAACGGCACACGCAAGACCGCTATGGCACTCATCGCAGCACCTCCGGCCGCTCGACGTCGACCCAGACAAATTTATGCGGATCGAGGCGGGTTTCCTGATCCAGACGATAGGCCACCAGTTTGCCGTAGAGCACCGCGCTGTAATCCAGGCACGCGAGGTTGGGGCGGATCGGCGCCGGTTTGCCGCTGCGCCAGTAATGACCGACGAACAGCAACGGCTCATCGACGCCGTAGCGCAGCAGGGAATTCTTTTCGCTGGAGGTCAGCGGCTTCTGCGCCACCGGCTCTGGCAGTGCATCGGGCTGGAAGACGATGTCGCCGTAGGTCTGCGGGTCGTCTTCCCAGAACTTGGTGCGGAAGAACGAACGCACCAGGCCATCGCCGCTGGTCATGGTCAGGCCATCCGGCAGGCGCATGTCGGTGCCGCGCAGCAGGCGATCGAACACGGTGCAGGCGAAACTGCCCGGCACCGCCGAGGCCTGGAGGAAGTGTTCATCGATGCAGCCATCGGGAAACAGCGCGCGCAGCGGCTCGATCAGGCCGGCATCCCAACAGGCATGCACCACGCGGAAACGTCCGGCATCGACGAACAGCGGCAGTTGGTAAAACCATTGCTGGAAATCGTGCCAGTCGCCCGGATGGTTTTCGAACTGGGTCAGGGTTTCATGCAGCAGGCGGGCATGGCGCGGGGTGTGTTCACGGACGAACTGCTTGCCGCTGCCCGGAGGCGCCGGGGTGCTCCAGCCGAGTGCGTTGAACTCGTGGTTGCCCATGATGCACAACGCCTGACCGGCCTCGACCATATCGTGGACGATGTGCAGCGCCTCGCGAATCCGCGGGCCGCGGTCGATGATGTCGCCGACAAACACGGCCATGCGCGACGGATGCCGCCAGACCCCGCCCTGCTTGTGATAACCGAGACGGTCCAGCAGGTGTTCCAGGGTCAGGGCGCATCCGTGCACGTCACCAATCAGGTCATAACTGCGCGCGGGATCGAGCATCAGTCGCCTCCACCACCCAACTTGCTGCCCCAGCCGAGCTTGGTCCGGCAGACTTCGTAGTAGTTGTGGTCGAGCGGATGAATCAACCGCAGCTTCTGCGCTTTCTTGCTGACGGTGATGGTGTCACCCGGCGCGCAGGTGAAGTGGTTCTGCCCGTCGCAGGAGACCTGCGGGTAGATCTGCATATCTTTGGACACGACGATTTTCAGCTCACTGTTGCCATCGACCACGATCGGTCTGCCCGACAAGGTATGGGGGTACATCGGCACAATCACAATAGCGTCAAGCTTGGGATGCATGATCGGGCCACCGGCGGACAGTGCGTACGCGGTGGAACCGGTCGGAGTGGCGACGATCAGGCCGTCGGCCTTCTGGCTGCAGACGAACTGGCCGTCGATGTACAGCTCGAACTCGATCATCCGCGTCGATTTGCCCGGGTGCAGCACCACGTCGTTCAGCGCATCGCCCTGGCCGATGGCTTCGGCGTGGCGACGGACTTCGGCTTGCAACAGGAAGCGGTTTTCCACCAGATAATGGCCGTCGAGCACTTCGGCGACCTTGATTTCCAGCTCGTCGGGGCGAATATCGGTGAGAAAGCCGAGGCTACCACGGTTGATCCCGAGTACCGGAATATTGTGTTTGGCCAGTGCCCGCGCCGCGCCGAGCAGGCTGCCGTCACCGCCGACCACGATCACCATGTCGCAGACTTCGCCGAGCATCTTGCGCGACGAGGTTTGCAGGCCATGGCCCGGCAGGACTTCGGCGATGGTGTCTTCGAGAATCACATGCAGGTGACGATCGAGCAGGAAGCGTTTCAGTCGGCGGACGGTATCCAGCACCTGGGAGCTGCCCAGGCGACCGATGATGCCGATATTACGAAATTGCTCCATGGGACTCCTGCGGGGACTGAGACGGCGAAAAGCACGATTATGGGCGAAAGCGCCGGATAGACAAAATCCTTTCAGCCCCAAGGCTGCACCGGTGTTTGAGGCTATGCTCGCAAGATGATCCTATTTCCCGATTTGCTGCAGTTGCCCCACCAGTTACGTCACCCGGAGGTGCGTGATCTGGCGTGGGTGATCCTCGCCCCGCCGATGCTCGCCGCCACCCCGTGGCCGCAGCGCCATCCGCTGGCGGGCAGCGACTGGGTCAGCGACCCCGAGCGGCTGGAACACTGGTTGCGCCAGCTCGACCGCGACAGTTACGGCCTGCTGCACTGGCTGTCCCAGGCCCGCACCCGGCGCCTGGGCCTGTATTACGAGCGGTTGTGGCAATTTGCGGTGGAGCACGCGCCAGGCATCGAACTGATCGCCGCCAACCTGCCGATCCGCCGCGAAGGTCACACCCTCGGCGAGCTGGACATGCTGCTGCGCGACCGCGACGGCGTGCACCACCTGGAACTGGCGATCAAGCTCTACCTCGGCCCACAGAACGGCGACGGGCATGATCCGGCGTCGTGGCTGGGGCCGGGTTGTCATGATCGGCTGGATCGCAAACTGGCGCATTTGAGCGAACATCAGCTGCCGATCTCCGCGCGCCCGGAAAGCCGCGAAGTGCTGGCGGCGCTGGATGTCGGGTCGTTCAGTGCGCAACTGTGGCTGGGCGGATACTTGCTGTATCCGTGGCCCGGCCAGTCGGTGCCACCCAGCGGCGCCCATCCTCAGCATTTGCGTGGCAGTTGGCTGCATCAAAAAGACTGGCCGGCGTTTGTCGCTCAGCGCCCGGCCGGACGCTGGCAACCCCTGCCCCGCCACGCCTGGCTGGCGCCGGCGCACTACCCGGCGGAGCAGACCTGGAGCAACGGGCACTTGCAGGCCTGGCTCGATGAACTCGAACCGCTGGCCCCGGCGCAACTGATGGTGCGCCTGACCGAAAATGCCCGGGGCGAGTGGGAAGAAGCCGAGCGGCTGTTTCTGGTGTCGGACCTGTGGCCGAATGTGCCGGGCCAATCCTGATTTCTGTGCCGTCTGATCCGGCCCCTTCGCTGGCAAGTCGAGTCGTCGCACCGCAGCGATTGAGCCGACTCGGTCTAAATGGAAAGTCTCACGGCGAGTGCCGCCAAGGTCACCAACAGAACCGGCACCGTCAGCACGATCCCGACCTTGAAGTAATACCCCCAGCCGATCTTGATGTTCTTGCGCTCCAGCACATGCAGCCAGAGCAAGGTCGCCAGACTGCCGATCGGGGTGATTTTCGGCCCCAGGTCGCTGCCGATCACGTTGGCGTAGATCATCGCCTCCTTCACCACACCGCTGGCCTGGCTGGCATCGATCGACAGCAGACCGACCAGCACCGTCGGCAGGTTGTTCATGATCGACGACAACAAGGCCGTCAGCACCCCGGTGCCCATCGCCGCGCCCCATACACCGTAATCGCCGAATACATTGAGCCACCCGGCCAGATAATCGGTAAGCCCGGCGTTGCGCAGTCCGTAGACCACCAAATACATGCCCAGCGAGAAAATCACGATCTGCCACGGCGCCTCTTTCATCACCTTGCGCGTGGAGATCTTGTGCCCGCGCGCGGCAATCGCCAGCAACAGCGCCGCGCACACCGCCGAGATCGCACTGATCGGAATGCCCAGCGGCTCCAGCGCGAAACAGCCGATCAGCAGAATCACCAGCACCGCCCAACCGGCGTAGAACGTGGCTTTGTCGTGAATGGCGGTTTGCGGATGTTCAAGCTGTTCCGGGTCGTAAGCCTTGGGAATGTCGCGGCGGAAGAACCAGAGCAACATGCCCAGCGTGGCAGCGACGCTGACGAAGTTGACCGGCACCATCACCGCCGCATAACGGTTGAATCCGATGTGGAAGAAATCGGCCGAGACGATATTCACCAGGTTCGACACCACCAGCGGCAGGCTCGCGGTGTCGGCAATGAACCCCGCGCCCATGACGAACGCCAGGGTCGCCGCCGGAGAAAAACGCAGGGCCAGCAGCATGGAAATCACGATGGGTGTGAGGATCAGCGCCGCCCCGTCATTGGCGAACAATGCCGAGACCAGCGCACCCAGCAGCACCATGAAGGCAAACAGCTTGCGCCCGCTGCCCCGTCCCCACCGCGCTACGTGTAACGCCGCCCAGGCGAAGAACCCCGCCTCGTCGAGCAGCAGGCTGATGATGATCAGCGCTACGAACGTGCCGGTGGCGTTCCAGATGATTTGCCACACCAGCGGGATGTCGCTCAGATGCACCACGCCGAAAATCAGCGCAACGATGGCGCCGAACGTTGCACTCCAGCCGACCCCGAGGCCTTTGGGTTGCCAGATCACCAGGGTAATGGTCAGCAGGAAAATCAGTGAAGCAGCGAGCATTCGCGACAGCCTTCAATAAAAGGGAAAAATTGAGCCACACCACAAAACCTGTGGGAGCGAGCCTGCTCGCGATGGCGGTGTGTCATTCAACTGATGTGCCAGCTGATACACCGAGATCGCGAGCAGGCTCGCTCCCACAGGGGCAATATCTTGTCAGAAAATTCAGCGAATCACTTCTTGTGCTGCGTCACCCACTCACCAAACGCATTGATGAAGCTTTGCAGGAACGGCTTCACCGACTCGTTAAGCTTGCCCGCTTCATCGAACGCCGTACCCGCGCCGCCCAGGTAGGCTTCCGGCTGCTGCATGCACGGCACGTTGAGGAAAACGAAGGACTGACGCAAATGCTGGTTGGCGCCAAAACCGCCGATGGCACCCGGCGAAACGCTGATCACCGCTCCCGGTTTGCCGCTCCAGACACTCTTGCCATAGGGCCGCGAACCGACGTCAATGGCATTCTTCAAAGGCGCCGGCACCGAGCGGTTGTATTCCGGGGTGACAAACAGCAGAGCGTCGGATGAGCCCACTTTTTGCCGGAAAGTGCTGTAGGCTGCCGGCGGTGAATCGCCGTCGATGTCTTCGTTGTAGAGTGGCAGATCGCCAATTTCGACAATGTTCAGCTTGAGATTGGCCGGTGCCAGTTCCGCCAGCGCCAGGGCGACCTTGCGGTTGATGGACGCCTTGCGCAGGCTGCCGACCACTACTGCGACGTTATAGACATTGCTCATTGGAAGACTCTCGACTGTCCGTGGGAGGAGCCAGTAGTTATAGATGATCCGATGACGATTCCACCAGACGCCGAAGGTTATTTCCCGCGTCTGGAATATTTTTTTCATGTAGGAAAACTTACCAAGCTCGATGACGGTCTACCAAGCCGCAAATCAAGCGTTTTATCTCCAGAGGTTCTAAGCAGATGGCAGCAGTACTCGTCGGTCAGTTCCATGCAAGAGATGCGGAAGGCCGCGTTTATTCCGTGCATGAGTTCCAGGAATCCAACCCGTCGGCAGACGGTTTCACCGGCACGGAGCCCGTTACCACCTACAAGCTGGCGATTGGCGACCGCGTCAACAAGATCGACGACAACGAGTTTTTGCTGGTTCAGTCGGGCATCACCCTGATCCGCGAACCCGAGCCATCGGTCGCTTCATAACCGATCGTTATGAGCAGAAGTCATCCGCGCCGAGTTGGGGTAGGATTCAGCCACTGACCCCAACGGCCGGACATGGACTTCACGCATGCGTTTACGTCATATCGAAGTGATTCAGGCGCTTTTGCAGACCGGTCACGTGGGCACCGCCGCCGAATGGCTGCAACTAGCGGCGCCCGAGGTCGAGGAGCGTTTGCGCGAAGCCGAGAGTCAGCTTGGTTTCATGCTGTTCGCCAGCGTACGCGGACGACTTCAGCCAACCCCGGAGGCCCGGGCGCTGCAAGTCGAGATCGGCCACATCTATGAAGCGCTGGAACCGCTGCAACGGCTGGCCAGCAGCATCAAGCAATATCTCGCCCCACCCTTGCGGATCATCGGCACCCCGCCGCTGGCCCAGCAACTGCTGCCGCAAAGCCTCGCCGCCCTGCGCCGGCGCCTGCCCGACGTGCCCTGCATCCTGCTCAGCGAGCCGACCCGCGACATCGTCCGCCACCTGCTGCTGCGCGACAGCGATCTGGGCCTGAGCCTGCACGATCCACAACACCCTGACATTGATTGCCAGCCGCTGGCTCAGGGCAAGTTGCAATTGCTTGCGCCCCACGGCTGGCTGCAACCGAAGCAGAAATACATTTCCCTGCAGGATCTGGCCGGTCAGGCGTTGGTCGGCCTCGAAGGCCAGGACCCGCTGAGCCCGGCCCTGGAAAACAAGCTCCAGGCCCTGCGCCCGGCGCCGACCATCCAGACCCGGGTGCAGACCCACCAGATGATGCGCAGCATGGTCGAGGCCGGCGAAGGCCTGGCGATCGTCGACCCGTTCACTGCCCTTGGTGCGCGGGCGGGCGGTCTCGATGTCTGCCCGTTGTCGCCGGCGGTGCCGATCAGCCTCTATGCCCTGACCTTCAAACACGCCACGCCATCAGCGGCGATTCAGACGCTGCTCGGGATCGTCACGGAACAAGCCGAGGCGATGCTGGCGAACTGATCGGATGCTCCAGCGGGTTATCGAACAATCGATACCAGAACAGCGCCACTTCGGCGGTGTTCGGATCGATGCCGCGATAACGCAAGTGGTCGATGCCGCCGATCACATACCCGCAGCGCTCATACAGACGGCAGGCGCCGAGGTTGTTGTTCTGGGTTTCCAGCATGATCCCCGGCAGCTTTTTCTTGCGGCTCCAGAACTGCGCCACGTCGAGCAAGGCCTTGGCCACACCATGGCGCCGTGCCGGAGCGTGCACCGCCAGTTCATCGATATGGGCGAAGCCGTTCCAGTTGGTGCTGATCACCAGATGCCCGACCGGCTCATCCTCCAGGTACGCCATGAAAATCGCACTGTCAGCGGCGTCGCGAAAGCTGCTGAACTCCTCCGGATCGATGCCGTAGCACTTGCGATACGGCACGATAGGCGTCACGGCCCATTGCGCCACGGGTTTGCCGATTTCGGCCGTGCCGTAGGCGGCCACCTCGAAGCTGAAATCGCTGCCCCAGATGTAAGCGGCAAAACCGTCGTCGGCGACTCGCACCGACAACCCTGGGTATTTCGGATTCATGACCGGTTGCATACTCGGAAAAGCCCTCATTCCTTGACGCAATCGACGGTGTATTGCCGTCCATTGCCCTCATCTTCGTGTTGCAGACCGTGCACATCGACCACGAACCCCGGAAAAGTTGCGTCGAACGTGCGGGCAAATCTGAGGTATTCGATGATCGAGCGCGTGGATTCGGTAAAGCGTTCGCCAGGCATGATCAGCGGAATGCCCGGCGGGTACGGCACCAGCATCACCGCTGCCACCCGGCCTTCCAGCTCATCGATCGGCACCGCCTCGACTTCACCGCGCACCAACTGGTCGTAGGCGTGGGCCGGTTTCATCGCGATTTCCGGCAGCACCGTGTACATGCGCTTGAGGTGTTTGGCGGTGGCGTTGCTGCGATAGCAGGCGTGGAGTTGATCGCACAGATCGCGCAGGCCCATGCCGCGATAACGCACAGGATCTTCCTGGGCGACACACTTCAGGCAGGTGTCGAGACTGACGTTGGCGTCGTAGCTGCGCTTGAACTCCAGCAGTTCGGTCAGCAGCGTGCTCCACTTGCCCTTGGTGATGCCCATGGAGAACAGCACCAGAAATGAGTACAGGCCGGTTTTCTCCACCACCAGTCCGCGCTCCCAGAGGAAACGGCTGACCACTGCCGCCGGAATGCCCTTGTCGCTCAAAGCGCCGCCGGCGGTCAGGCCCGGCATGACCAGGGTGACCTTGATCGGATCGAGCAGCACATAATCGTCGCTGACCTCGCCGAAACCATGCCAGTCCGCATCAGGCTTCAGCAGCCAGTCCTCGGTCTGCACCCGGTCGATGCCTTCGACACCCGGCGGCTGCCAGATCGAAAACCACCAGTCGTCGGCGGCAATGTGCTGGCGCAGATTGGCCAGCGCCCGGCGAAAGCTCAGGGCTTCGTCGAAGGTTTCCTGTAGCAGTGAACGTCCGGCCGGCCCTTCCATCATCGCCGACGCCACGTCCAGCGAAGCAATGATGCTGTACTGCGGCGACGTCGAGATGTGCATCATGAACGCTTCGTTGAACCGGTCGCGATCCAGCTTCCGCGCCCCGCCGTCCTGCACATGAATCATCGAAGCCTGACTGAACGCCGCCAGCAGTTTGTGGGTGGAATGGGTGGTGAACACCAACGGACTGTCCTCGCTGCGCGAGGTGGCCATGCCGTAACGACCGGCGAAAAATTCGTGAAACGCGGCGTAGGCGTACCAGGCCTCGTCGAAATGCAGGACTTCGACACTGTTGCCCAGACTCTGCTTGATCAGCTCGGCGTTGTAGCAGAGGCCGTCGTAGGTGGAGTTGGTGATCACCGCCAGTTTGACTTTCGGTTCGCGGCCCTTGGTCAACGGGCTGGCATCGATCTTGGTCTGGATCGATTCGCGACTGAATTCACTGAGCGGAATCGGGCCGATGATGCCCAGCTCGTTGCGCTCCGGGCACAGGTACAGCGGAATCGCGCCAGTCATGATGATCGCGTGCAACACCGACTTGTGGCAGTTGCGATCCACCAGCACCAGATCATCGCGCCCGACCATCGAGTGCCAGACGATCTTGTTGGCGGTCGAGGTGCCGTTGATCACGAAAAACGTGTGATCGGCGCCGAAATTGCGCGCGGCGCGTGCTTCCGCCTCGGCCAATGGCCCGGTGTGGTCGAGCAAGGAACCCAGCTCCGGCACCGACACCGACAAATCCGAGCGCAGGGTGTTTTCCCCGAAGAACTGGTGAAACGCCTGCCCCACCGGACTCTTGTGATAAGCCACCCCGCCGCCATGGCCTGGGGTGTGCCAGGAATAATTGGAATCGGCGGTGTGCTGCACCAGCGCCTTGAAGAATGGCGGCAACAGGCCGTCCAGGTACTTGCGTGCCGCCCGCGCCACTTGCCGGGCGAGAAACGGCACCGTGTCTTCGAACAGGTAGAGAATGCCGCGCAACTGATTGAGCTCGGCCATGGCATCGGCCGGGGCGTTTTCCAGGGTGACTTGCTCGCCGAGGGCAAAAATCGGCAGATCCGGCGCCCGCACCCGGGCCAGACCGATCAGTTCGGCCATGTTCTGCAACAAGTGGGAGTTGGTGCTGGCGTCTTCGGCGGCGATCAGCATGCACGCCAGACCATGGTGGGTCGACGCCACCAGCCGGCCCTCGGTGTAGTCCGTGGCCGAAACGATACTGAAACCTTCCAGCTCCAGCTCTCGGGCGATGCCGCGAATGCGTTCACCGGCAACCGTGTCGGCCTTGATGTCGCGGTGGACGATCAACACCGGGAACTTCAAATCTTTGTACATGAGGCTCAGTGTCCTGAGGCGGCGGAGAGTGATCTGCCAATGTCCTCAGGGTAGAGGGTCGGAGCGGATGTGGCGAGGGTGGCCAGTTGTCAGTACTGCCAAAAACAAAGGATCGCCTGAACACGGCCTGGATGTTCGGGCGATCCTTTTTTGCCTTACGCTTGAGCTTCGGCTTCCAGCAGTTGAGTCCACAACGCCGGGGCACCGGCCGATTTGGCGATGATTTCCAGGCGCACCTGGTGTTCGGCCAGCTCGGCTTCGGTAGCGCGAATGATCCGCCCCGGTTTGCGATCTGCCGGCAGACGGCGGATTTCGGTAGCCGAGTTGTCCGCGCCCTCGCCCGTGCCATTGCCGTCGGAGGCGTTGCCGGCCAGCGACAGGCTGGTCTGGCCACCGGTCATGGTCAGGTAGACGTCGGCGAGAATCTCCGAGTCGAGCAATGCGCCGTGCAGCTCACGGCCGGAGTTGTCGACGCCGTAGCGTTTGCACAGGGCATCGAGGCTGTTGCGCTGACCCGGGTGACGTTCCCGGGCCATCATCAGGGTGTCGAGGATCGTGCAGTGCTGCGTGATGTCCGCGCGATCCTGCTGGCCCATCAGGGCGAATTCATTGTTGATGAAGCCAACGTCGAACGCCGCGTTATGGATGATCAGCTGCGCGCCGTTGATGAACTCGAAAAATTCGTCGGCCACTTCGGCGAAGCGCGGCTTGCCGACCAGGAATTCGTTGGTGATGCCGTGAACGGCGATCGCGCCTTCGTCACTCTCGCGATCCGGTTGCAGATAAACGTGAAAGTGCCGGCCCGTCAGACGTCGACCGATCAGCTCGACACAACCGATTTCGATAATCCGGTGGCCGTCGGTCACTGGCATGCCGGTGGTTTCGGTATCGAGTACAACGGATCTGGTGGCCATCAGTGTTCAGCTCTCAACGGGGTCAATCGTGCAAAAGCGGCGATGTTAACACGCTCGCGGTACGCGTCGCGCGCCGTCAGGTGACCGGCGCTCATGCAGTTTTTAACAATCATTAGCAATGTTCATAAAGTCGGCGGCAAACCGCCTTGTTAGCGTACGCGGCTTGTTTCCTGCGGATTGAGAGCGTCATGAGGACTGCATACGTTTTAATGCTCGGCGGCTGCCTGCTGGCGGCCGAAGCGCACGCCACCAGTTTCGTCATCAGCACCGACATCACCATGAGCCTTACGCTCAGCTCCAGCAAAGGCACCAGCGGTTCGTTCAAGGACGACAAGATCGTGTTGGCGGCCAAGGATGACGCCGCGGCGTTCGTTGCCAGCGACGGGGACATTCGCGGCGCACAGATGGAAGCGGCGCTGACGCGAATTCGCAGCCTGCTGCCAGGTCAGCCCTATACCGACCTGCAACTGGCCACGGCCATTTTGATGCTTTGATCAATCCTGCTTGTAACCGCGAACCTCATCCACCCCACGGTTGGCCAACTGGTCAGCCCGTTCGTTGCCGTGGTGGCCGATGTGGCCGCGGACCCATTTCCAGGTGACCTTGTGGCGGTTGACCTGCTCATCCAGCTCCTTCCACAGGTCAGCGTTTTTGACTGGCTCCTTGGCAGCGGTTTTCCAGCCGCGTTTCTTCCAGTTGGCCATCCACTCGTTGATGCCTTTCATCACATATTGCGAGTCGGTGACCAGCAGCACTTCGCACGGACGCTTGAGGGCTTCGAGGCCGCGAATCGCGCCGAGCAACTCCATGCGGTTGTTGGTGGTGTTGGCTTCGCCGCCCCACAGTTCCTTTTCAACACCCTTGCACACCAGCAAGGCGCCCCAGCCGCCGGGGCCGGGGTTGCCTTTGCAGGCGCCGTCAGTGAACAGTTCTACGCTATCGACGCTTTCGCTCATGCCAGTCTATCCAGAAAAAATGCGTGGCCTCGCCGATCACGGATCGACGATGGCCAAGGCCGGGATATACCCGGCCATAAATAAAAGAAGGTTTACGGTTCGATGCGCCGGCGATTGACCTTGGCCATCGGCAGCGGAATCAGCTTGCCCATCGGCTCGCGGCGTTCCTGACGCACCGGACGCAGGCCGACCACGATCTTGCGCGCGACCAGTAAATAGAAGCCGCCGCCCGACAGTTGCCAGTCGCCGGCCTTGCGTTCCCAGCCGGCCAGACGGGCCTGCCACTTGGGTGACGCGAGCGGCGGACGATAGCACCCGAAGCGGCGTTTCTCCAGCGCGAAGCCCAGCAGATTAAGCCAGTCCGCCACCCGCGACGGCGAGATACAGCGCGCCTGATGCAAGGCGTCATGGGCGAACACGTGGCGCAGCCCCCAGGTGCTCCAGGGGTTGATGCCGACAATCAACAGATGCCCGCCGGGGCGCACGCTGCTGGCTGCTTCGCGCAGAAGACCGTGGGGCGACAGACAGAAATCCAGGCCGTGCTGCAACACCACCACATCGGCGGCGTGCTCGCTCAACGGCCAGGCCTGTTCTTCGCAGACGATCTCCACGCCCGGCAAGGGCGCGCCCAGCCGCACGTTGCGCTGCACCTGCGGCGCCGACGGCGGCGTTTCGGCGGACGGGCCGTAATGCACCAGATAGCCGCCGAAGAACCGGCCCAGCTCGTCTTCGAGCATGCGCCGTTCTTCGTCCAGCAGAAATTGCCCGAGGGGGCCGGACAGCCATTCACGGGCTGCACCGATCAGCGCGAGCCAGTCAGGATCGGCCTGAGCGAACGCTTTATCGATCATTGCATTCTCCAACACGCCAGGAACCTCTAAGATGCGCCAATGTTACCCGCTTGGCGAATTCGACGATGATACAGATCAGTGCCCTGCCCGCCTTCACCGACAACTACATCTGGTTGTTACAGGATCATGCCACCCAACGTTGCGCGGTGGTCGATCCGGGGGATGCCGCCCCCGTGCAGGCGTGGCTCGACGCGCATCCGGGCTGGGTGCTCGGCGACATCCTCATCACTCACCATCACCACGACCATGTCGGCGGCGTCGAGACGCTGAAAAAGGCCACCGGTGCCACGGTCTACGGACCGGCCAGCGAAAGTATTCCGGGGCGGGACGTGGCCCTCGAGGACAACGACACGGTGCGCGTGCTCGGCTGGGACTTCGACGTCCATGCCGTGCCCGGCCACACCCTGGGACACATCGCCTACTACCATCATGGCCTGCTGTTCTGTGGCGACACCCTGTTCGCTGCCGGCTGCGGCCGTTTGTTCGAAGGCACGCCGCAACAGATGCACCAGTCGTTGAGCCGTCTGGCGGCGCTGCCGGAAGACACCCTGGTCTACTGCACCCACGAATACACCCTGAGCAACCTGAAATTCGCCGCCGCCGTGGAGCCGGGCAACCGGGACATCGCCGCCCGTCTGGAAAAAGTCAGCCAGCAACGTGCGAATGGCGTGATGACACTGCCCTCGACCCTTGCGCTGGAAAAGCTCACAAACCCGTTTTTGCGCACCGGTGAAATATTGGTTACACAAAAAGTGGACGAACGGAACGGCCCTCAAAACCGGGCGCCGAGTGAGGTTTTTGCGGCTCTGCGGGCATGGAAAGATACGTTCTAAGTGGCTCCCTGCCTGGTACAAAAATTCTGAATGGTTGACCGCAGGGGGTGCGCTTTCTAGAATCGCCCGACATTTTTGCCCGGAACTTACTTCCAGCCAATGTCGTCATCCATACGTAAGTCCGTCAATTCAGATGCATTGACCCGCCTGGCGCAAGCCATCGCGGTGGCTGTGTCCGCCACACTGGCGGGCTGTTCCAGCCATGCTCCGCAGACTGAAGCGACACATACGCCGAACATTGCTGCGCGAGCCAAGCAGAAGCCCATCTGGTTGTCGGAAAAGCCCAGCCCGCAGGTGCCTCAGGACATCTGGGAGCGCATGCGCGGTGGCTTCCAGCTTCAGGAAGGTCTGGGCGTGAACCCGCGCATCGAGCAACAGCGCCTGTGGTTCGCAAGTAACCCTTCCTTCCTCGAGAACGCCGGCGAACGCGGCAGCCTCTACATTCATTACATCGTCGAGCGCCTCGAAGAACGCAACATGCCGCTGGAACTGGCGCTGCTGCCGGTCATCGAAAGCGCCTACAACCCGATGGCCTATTCCCGGGCCGACGCGGTGGGCCTCTGGCAGTTCATCCCGTCCACCGGGCGCTATTTCAACCTGCGTCAGACCCGTTTCTACGATGGCCGTCGCGACATTACTGCCTCGACCACGGCAGCGATGGACTACCTGACCCGCCTGCACGACATGTTCAACGGTGACTGGTTGCTGGCACTGGCCGCGTACAACGCCGGCGAAGGCACGGTCAGCCGCGCCATCGAGCGCAACGAAAAGCTGGGCCTGCCGACCGACTACTGGAACCTGCCGCTGCCGGCGGAAACCCAAGCCTACGTACCGAAACTGCTGGCGCTCTCGCAAGTGGTCCTGACGCCTGAAGCCTATGGCGTGAACCTCAACCCGATCGCCAACGAACCGTATTTCCAGGTCGTCGAAATCAACCAGCGCATGGACCTGTCCAAGGTCGCGGCGGTGGCCAACATCGACGAAGACGAGCTGTTCCAGCTCAACCCCGCCTTCAAGCAGCGCACCACCATCGACGGCCCGCAGCACCTGCTGGTGCCGACCTCGAAGGCGCAGCTGCTGACCGCCAGCCTGCAGACCATGCGTCCTGACGAACTGATCAGCCCGCGTTCGCTGAAACCGGTGTTCGAAGGCGCCGATCCGAGCGAGATCGCCCAGGCCAAGCGTGCCTATCGGGTCAAGCGTGGCGACAACCTCGGTTCCATCGCCAAGGCCAACAAGGTCGAGGTCAAGGACCTGCAACGCTGGAACAAGCTGACCGGCAAGAACCTCAAGGTCGGCCAGACCCTGGTCATGCAGGACACCAGCAAGCGCACACCGGCGCGCAGCAGTGGCGGGCGCATCAACACCGTCATCGCAGCCAACAGCAAGACCAGCAGCAAGGCCAGAGAAAAGGACGACGGTAAACAGACCCAGTACAAGGTTAAACGCGGCGACACACTGTACGTGGTCGCCAAGCGTTTCAACGTCGAGATGCAGCACCTCAAGCGCTGGAACCCGGGCGCCGGCAAGGCGCTCAAGCCTGGGCAGATGCTCACGGTCTACCAGCCGCACTGACCAGGAGCCCCTGAATTTCAGGGGCTTTTTTTCGCCTGGATCAAAAGCCTTCCCTCACCCTAGCCCTCTCCCGGAGGGAGAGGGGACCGATCCGGGGATATTGGAGATCTACGCCGACTTGAACGACTTGCTTTGAATCCATAATCGACTCGGTTTTTCAGGTCGATGTATCACGCAAGACATCGCCGTCAGTTCCCTCTCCCTCCGGGAGAGGGTTAGGCGGGCGGCGTTCCGATGAGGGAGCGCTTTCCTTTGCCGATTAACCCCACATTAACCTCTGTCTTTTTCCTGTCCATACAAGCTGTTACTGTACGGCCCACAAAGCCCAAGCCGCCTGGATCGGATCTGACTTGAAGCGTCCCCTCCTCCTGCTCCTGATCAGCCTGGCCTTGAGCTCCCCCGTCAGCGCGACGATCACCGAAAGCCACGGTTATGCGCAGTTCGGCACGCTCAAGTACCCGGCCAGATTTACCCACTTCGACTGGGTCAACCCGCAAGCGCCCAAGGGCGGTACGTTGCGGGTGATGGCGTTTGGCACCTTCGATACGCTCAACCCCTACACGTTCAAGGGCACCAGCCCGGTCACCACGGCGAATTTCCTGCAATACGGCATCAACGAGTTGAACGAGCCGCTGATGGTCGGCACCGGGCAATACGCGCCGTCCGGTGACGAACCGGCGTCCAGTTACGGTTTGATCGCCCAGTCGGTGGAGTACAGCGAAGATCGCAGCTGGGTGGTGTTCAACCTGCGCCCGCAAGCGCGCTTCCACGACGGCACGCCGATCACCGCTTACGATGTGGCGTTCTCCTACCGTTTGCTGCTCAAGGAGGGTCATCCCCTGTACCGCACCGCCCTTCAGGAAGTGCTGCGCGTCGACATCCTCAACCCGCAGCGCATCCGGTTTGTGCTTAAGCGCAGCGGCAATCCGTTGCTGATCCTGCGTCTGGGCGAATTGCCGGTGCTGCCCCAGCATTACTGGAAGGGCCGCGACTTCAAGGCCACCACCTTCGAGCCCCCACTGGGCAGCGGGCCGTACCGCATCACCTCGGTCACACCGGGCCGGCAGTTGATTTTCGAGCGGGTCAAGGACTACTGGGGCAAGGACCTGCCAGTCAATCGCGGCAAATACAACTTCGATCGCATGGAAGTCGAGTTCTACCGCGACAGCGATGTGGCCTTCGAAGCGTTCAAGGCCGGCGAGTTCGACATCTATATCGAGCATCAGGCGAAGAACTGGGCCAATGGCTACAACTTCCCGGCCGTGCGCCGTGGCGACGTGATCAAGGCGCAGATCCCGCACCAGATCCCGACCCAGAGCCAGGGTCTGTTCATGAACACCCGGCGCGCGACCTTCGCTGACGTCAAGACCCGCGAAGCCCTCGGCCTGATGTTCGACTTCGAGTGGACCAACCGCGCCTTGTTCAGCGAGGCCTACAAGCGCACCACCAGCTACTACCCCAACAGCGAGTTCAGCGCCGTCGGCCTGCCGGTCGGCCATGAATGGCTGATGCTCAAGCCGTACAAGGATCAACTGCCGGCGCGTCTGTTCACCGAACCGTTCACGCTGCCGCAGACCGACGGGCGCGGCATCCCCCGGGAAACCATGCGTAAAGCCCTGGCGTTGCTGGCTGACGCCGGCTGGAAGCTCAACGGCCAGCGCCTGCAGAACGCCGCCGGCCAGCCGCTGCGCTTCGAGCTAATGCTGGTCAATCCCAGCCTGGAGCGTCTCTATCAGCCGTACATCGAGAACCTCAACAGTATCGGCATCGAGGCGCGCCTGCGCACCGTCGATCGCGCGCAGTACAAACAGCGCCTCGATCAATTTGATTTCGACATGATCTCGATGACGCTAGGCCAGACCTTAAGCCCGGGCCTGGAACAATGGCAGTACTTCCACTCCAGCCAGGTAAACGTCAAGGGCAGCAAGAATTACGCGGGCATCGCCAATCCGGTGGTCGATCATCTGCTTGAACACTTGCTCGCCGCGCAAACCCGCGACGAACAAGTCGCCGCCGGCAAGGCACTCGACCGAGTGTTGCTCTGGCAGCACTACAGCATTCCCAACTGGTACCTCAATTATCACCGTCTGGCGTACCGCAACCGGTTCGCCTTCGTCACCACGCCGCCCTACACCCTGGGCCTGAGCGCGTGGTGGCTGAAATCTTCGGAGAAAGATCGATGAAGCCTATCCGCGCCCTGCTTGTGCAGGCCAGCGGTCTGCTGTTCGCCGGGCTGGCTTGTGCCGCCCCGCAACACGCCGTGACCCTGTACAACGAGCCGCCGAAATACCCCGCCGACTTCAAACACTTCGATTACGTGAACCCCGACGCACCCAAGGGCGGAATCTTCCGCCAGGCCGGCTTCGGCGGCTTCGACAGCCTCAATCCTTTCATCAGCAAAGGCGTGCCGGCGGACGATATCGGCCTGATCTACGACACCCTGGCCAAACAGGGCCTGGACGAGCCATTCACCGAATACGGCCTGATCGCCAGCAAGATCGAAAAGGCCCCGGACAACAGCTGGGTGCGCTTCTACCTGCGTCCCGAAGCGAAGTTTCACGACGGCCACCCGGTACGCGCCGACGACGTGGTGTTCAGCTTCCAGACCCTGACCAAAGAAGGCGCGCCGATGTATCGCGGCTACTACGCCGACGTCGAGGAAGTGATCGCCGAAGACCCGCTCAAGGTGCTGTTCAAGTTCAAGCACACCAACAACCGCGAACTGCCGCTGATCCTCGGCCAGTTGCCGGTGCTGCCCAAACATTGGTGGGCCGAGCGTGATTTCAACAAGGGCAACCTGGAAATTCCTCTTGGCAGCGGCCCGTACAAGGTCACCCAAGTGAAGGCCGGGCGTTCGGTGCGTTACGAGCGGGTCAAGGACTACTGGGGCAAGGATTTGCCGGTCAATCGCGGTTTCTACAACTTCGACGTAATGACCACCGACTATTACCGCGACAACACCGTCGCACTGGAAGCGTTGAAAGCCGGGCAGTTCGATTACTGGCTGGAAATGGCCGCGAAAAACTGGGCCAATGCCTACAACGTGCCAGCAGTGACCGAAGGGCGGCTGATCAAGGAACAGATTGCCAACAGCAACCCGACCGGCATGCAGGGCTTCGTCTTCAATCTGCGCCGTCCGGTGTTTCAGGACGTGCGGGTACGCCAGGCCCTCGGCCTGCTGTTCGACTTCGAATGGACCAACAAGCAATTGTTCAACGGCGCTTACGCGCGCACCCGCAGTTATTTCGAAAACTCGGAAATGGCCGCCACCGGCCTGCCGGATGCAGAACAGGTGGCAATCCTCGACCCGTTCCGCAGCCAGCTGCCGGCGCAGGTGTTCAGCGAAGCCTTCGAGAATCCGAAAACCGACGCCAGCGGCATGATCCGCACGCAACAGCGCGAGGCGTATCAGCTGCTGCAAGAGGCCGGCTGGAAAATCGTCGACGACAAAATGGTCGACGCCACTGGCAAACCGGTAGCCATCGAATTCCTGCTGGCGCAAACCGAATTCGAGCGCGTGTTGTTGCCGTTCAAGCGCAATCTCAGCGATCTGGGCATCGATCTGGTGATCCGCCGCGTCGACGTCTCGCAATACGTCAATCGCGTGCGTTCGCGGGATTTCGACATGATCGTAGGCAGCTTCCCGCAGTCCAACTCGCCGGGTAACGAACAGCGCGAGTTCTGGATGAGCGCCGCCGCCGACAAGTCCAGCAGCCGCAATTCAATGGGCCTCAAGGACCCGGTGGTCGACCATCTGGTGGAAAACCTGATCAACGCCGATTCGCGCAAAAGCCTGGTGGCCCAAGCCCGCGCTCTGGACCGTGTGCTGCAATGGGGCTACTACGTGATCCCCAACTGGCACATCAAGACCTGGCGCGTGGCGTACTGGAACCACATCGGCCACCCGAAAGTCTCCCCCAAGTACGACATCGGCATTAACACCTGGTGGGTCAAACCCGATGCGAAACCTGCGGTAGAAGTCGAAACCCAACTGCAAGCCGACCCTGTGGGCACGGAGTAATCAGATGCTGGCGTACATTTTTCGGCGACTGCTGCTGATCATCCCGACCCTGTTCGGCATTTTGCTGATCAACTTCGTGATCATCCAGGCCGCGCCCGGCGGGCCGGTGGAGCAGATGATCGCCAAGCTCGAAGGTTTCGAAGGCGCCACCAGCCGCATCGCCGGCGGCGGTGCCGAGGTGTCAGTGGCCGGCTCCTCCTATCGCGGAGCGCAGGGCCTGGACCCGGCGCTGATCAAGGAAATCGAGAAGATGTACGGGTTCGACAAGTCGGCCCCGGAGCGTCTTTGGATCATGGTCAAGAACTACGCGAAGCTGGATTTCGGCGACAGTTTCTTCCGCGACGCCAAGGTCATCGACCTGATCAAGGAAAAGATGCCGGTGTCGATCTCCCTCGGGCTGTGGAGCACGCTGATCATGTACCTGGTGTCGATCCCGCTGGGGATCGCCAAGGCCACGCGGCACGGCAGCCATTTCGACGTCTGGACCAGTTCGGCGATCATCGTCGGCTATGCGATTCCGGCGTTCCTGTTTGCGATTTTGCTTATCGTGGTGTTTGCCGGCGGCAGCTATCTGGACTGGTTTCCGCTCAGGGGCCTGACCTCGAACAACTTCGACGAGCTGAGCCTTGGCGGCAAGATCCTCGATTATTTCTGGCACCTGGCGCTGCCGGTGACGGCGCTGGTGATCGGCAACTTCGCGACCATGACCCTGCTGACCAAAAACAGCTTCCTCGACGAAATCAACAAGCAGTACGTGGTCACCGCCAAGGCCAAGGGCCTGACCCGCCACCGCGTGCTCTACGGCCATGTGTTTCGCAACGCGATGCTGCTGGTGATCGCCGGGTTCCCGTCGGCGTTCATCGGCATCTTCTTCACAGGTTCCCTGCTGGTGGAAGTGATTTTCTCCCTCGACGGCCTCGGCCTGATGAGCTTTGAAGCGGCGATCAACCGCGATTACCCGGTGGTGTTCGGCACCCTGTTCATCTTCACCCTGCTGGGGCTGGTGGTGAAACTGATCGGCGACCTCACCTACACCCTGGTCGATCCGCGCATCGACTTTGCCAGCCGGGAGCATTGAGATGAACCTGTCCCCTCTCAACCGCCGGCGCTTCGAACTGTTCAAGGCCAACAAGCGTGGCTGGTGGTCGCTGTGGCTGTTTCTGATCCTGTTCGGCCTGAGCCTCGGTGCCGAGCTGATCGCCAACGACAAGCCGCTGGTGGTGCACTACGACAACAACTGGTACTTCCCGGCGATCAAGCGCTACCCGGAAACCACTTTCGGCGGCGAATTCCCGCTGGAAGCCAACTACAAGAGCCCGTACATCCGCGAACTGCTCAAGGCCAAGGATGCGTGGGTGCTGTGGGCGCCGATTCCGTTCAGTTACCAGAGCATCAACTACGACCTGAAAGTCCCAGCCCCCGCACCGCCGTCGGCGGACAACCTGCTGGGCACCGACGATCAGGGCCGCGATGTACTGGCGCGGGTCATCTACGGCTTCCGGGTCTCGGTGCTGTTCGCCCTGACCCTGACCGTGCTCAGCTCGATCATCGGCGTGATCGCCGGCGCCTTGCAGGGCTTCTATGGCGGCTGGGTCGATCTGGCCGGCCAGCGCTTCCTGGAGATCTGGTCGGGGTTGCCGGTGCTGTACCTGCTGATCATTCTTGCCAGTTTCGTCCAGCCGAACTTCTGGTGGCTGCTGGGGATCATGCTGCTGTTCTCGTGGATGAGCCTGGTGGACGTGGTGCGCGCCGAGTTCCTGCGCGGGCGTAACCTCGAATACGTGCGCGCAGCCCGGGCGCTGGGCATGCAGAACGGCGCGATCATGTTCCGCCACATCCTGCCCAACGCGATGGTTTCGACCATGACCTTCATGCCCTTCATCCTGACCGGCGCCATCGGCACCCTCACCGCCCTGGACTTCCTCGGTTTCGGCTTGCCCGCCGGCAGTCCGTCGCTGGGTGAACTGGTGGCCCAGGGCAAATCCAACCTGCAGGCGCCGTGGCTGGGCATGAGCGCGTTTGCGGTGCTGGCGCTGATGTTGAGTTTGCTGGTGTTCATCGGCGAGTCCGCTCGCGATGCCTTCGACCCGAGGAAGTGACATGAATCAGGACAATCTGATCGAAATCCGCGACCTGGCCGTCGAATTCGGCATCGGTGATCGCGTGCAACGGGTGGTCGAAGGCGTGAGTTTCGATATCAAGCGCGGCGAAACCCTGGCGCTGGTGGGCGAAAGCGGCTCGGGCAAGTCGGTGACGGCGCACTCGATCCTGCGCCTGCTGCCCTACCCGCTGGCGCGGCATCCGGCCGGCAGCATCACCTATTCCGGGCAGAACCTGCTGGAGCTGAGCGAAAAGACCATCCGTCACATTCGTGGCAACCGGATCGCGATGATCTTTCAGGAGCCGATGACTTCGCTCAACCCGCTGCACTCGATCGAGAAGCAGATCAACGAGGTGCTGGGCATCCACAAGGGCCTGACCGGCAAGGTCGCGACCAAGCGCACGCTGGAGCTGCTGGAGATGGTCGGCATCCCCGAGCCGCACAAGCGCCTCAAGGCCCTGCCCCACGAATTGTCCGGCGGACAGCGCCAGCGGGTGATGATCGCCATGGCCCTGGCCAACGAGCCGGAACTGCTGATTGCCGACGAACCGACCACCGCGCTGGACGTGACCGTTCAGCTGAAAATCCTCGACCTGCTCAAGGAATTGCAGGCCCGATTGGGCATGGCACTGTTACTGATCAGTCACGATTTAAACCTCGTGCGAAGAATTGCGCATCGTGTATGTGTCATGCAGCGCGGTTGCATCGTCGAACAGGCATCGTGCGCAGAGCTGTTCCGTTCGCCGCAGCATCCGTACACTCGGGAACTGCTTGGCGCGGAGCCCAGCGGAGGCCCGGCGAGCAATAAAATCGGGGCGCCGCTGCTTGAAGTCGAGGATCTGAAAGTCTGGTTCCCGATCAAGAAAGGCCTGCTCAAGCGCACGGTGGATCACGTCAAGGCAGTGGACGGCATCAATTTCAGCCTGCCTCAGGGTCAGACTCTGGGGATCGTGGGGGAAAGCGGTTCCGGCAAATCCACCCTTGGCCTGGCGATCCTGCGATTGATCGGCAGCCAGGGCGGGATCCGTTTTGAGGGCAAGCAGCTAGACTGCCTGACGCAGAGCGAGGTCCGGCCGCTGCGCCGGGAGATGCAGGTGGTGTTTCAGGACCCGTTCGGCAGCCTGAGCCCGCGGATGTGCGTGAATGACATCGTTGGCGAAGGCCTGCGGATCCACAGGATGGGCACCGCCGCCGAGCAGGAAGCGGCGATTATTGCGGCATTGAAGGAGGTAGGTCTGGATCCGGAAACCCGGCACCGCTACCCCCACGAATTTTCCGGTGGGCAGCGGCAGCGTATCGCCATTGCCCGGGCCTTGGTGCTCAAACCGGCGCTGATCCTGCTGGACGAGCCGACCTCGGCCCTCGACCGGACGGTGCAGCGGCAAGTGGTGGAGCTGTTGCGTTCACTGCAAGCCAAGTACAACCTGACGTATTTGTTCATCAGCCATGACCTGGCTGTTGTGAAAGCGCTGAGCCACCAGCTGATGGTGGTCAAGCATGGCCAAGTGGTCGAACAGGGAGACGCGCAAAGTATCTTTGCCGCCCCCCAACATCCGTATACACAGCAGTTGCTGGAGGCCGCTTTCCTGGCACCAGCCACTGCGCAATAACCTGAAAGAGGAGCAACACATGGGTTTTCTCGCCGGTAAGCGCGTACTGATCGTCGGTGTCGCCAGCAAGCTGTCCATCGCATCCGGCATCGCTGCCGCCATGCATCGCGAGGGCGCTGAGCTTGCCTTCACTTATCAGAACGACAAACTGAAAGGTCGCGTAGAAGAGTTCGCACAGGGCTGGGGTTCGAGCCCTGAGCTGTGCTTCCCGTGCGACGTGGCCAGCGATGAAGAAATCGCCAAGGTCTTCGAAGAACTGAGCAAGAAGTGGGACGGCCTGGACTGCATCGTGCACTCCGTCGGCTTCGCCCCGGGCGACCAACTGGACGGCGACTTCACCGAAGCCACCACCCGTGAAGGCTTCCGCATCGCTCACGACATCAGCGCCTACAGCTTCGTGGCCCTGGCCAAAGCCGGTCGCGAAATGATGAAAGGCCGCAACGGCAGCCTGCTGACCCTGTCCTACCTGGGCGCCGAGCGCACCATGCCGAACTACAACGTGATGGGCATGGCCAAGGCGTCGCTGGAAGCCGGCGTGCGTTACCTGGCCGGCTCCCTGGGCCCGGACGGCACCCGCGTCAACTGCGTATCGGCCGGCCCGATCCGCACCCTGGCGGCTTCCGGCATCAAGAACTTCCGCAAGATGCTGGCCGCCAACGAAGCGCAAACCCCGCTGCGCCGCAACGTCACCATCGAAGAAGTCGGCAACGCCGGCGCCTTCCTGTGCTCCGACCTGGCATCGGGCATCAGCGGTGAAATCATGTACGTGGACGGCGGCTTCAACACCACCGCCATGGGCAACATCGAAGAGTAATCTTCGGCTAGCCGCTAAAAAACCCGCCAGTGCTGGCGGGTTTTTTTTGCTCGCGGGGCCCCTTCATCCCACGAAACCCAACACCTGCGCCAGCGGTTTACCCGCAGGATCAATCTCGTCAGCAGCAGCGATGATTCTCCCTGTAATGCTCTGGACAATGCAGTCATTCATGCGCCACCCCTCCAACCTGGCAACGCCTCCAACCCCGAAGTTATCATCGAGTTTACCGTCTTCCAGAATACGCAGAAGGGTCAGCACAAGGTCGGAACGCACCCCCACAATGATGCTTCCATCTGGTTGAACGACCACGTTTTGAATAGTCACGAAGCGTCCATTAATGTCGGTCCACAGTACTTGGCCATTGTTGAAACGGGGATCGGGTGTTCCATCATTCTGCAAGCGTACAGTTGCGACGCTAATTCCTGCGGCAGAGCGTACGGATGCGGCAAAGGTTATTCCGTGACGCGATATGCCCACGTTGTTAAATAAACTGTATTCCTCAGAAATCTTGTACAGACCGCCTGTTGCAAACCCTTTGTCCAACTTTCCGCTTTCGTCATAACTAGCCAGAACACTTTTGGGTTCTGATTCATTGCCGGTGGAGTTATCGAGCGATCCACTGACTATAAACCCTCCCTGCAACTTCGGCTTGATGCTCTCGATACTCGAGTAGCGTGCGTTGTCGAATATGATCTTAACTTCGCCATTTCCACCGAATGTATCGTCAAGATCGCCATTAGGGAGATAGCAGCGGATGGTTCCACTCCCCTCAACGGCAGCTCCTGTTCCATCATGCAGAATGTGGCTTTGACCCAACAGGACACGCCCATCGGAGAGGGCACAACCCTTTGCTTCGTCAGTTATCACACTTTGCCCAGGGTCAAGTGGAATGTCGGGAAAGATTTTCGTGCCAAAGACCAGATTCTGACTGCCGTGCTCATTGAACTTCGTGACTGCAGCTAACCGGTTTAAGCCATCGCCAGTGCTACCGATAGCAACGAAACCGCCATCGTCTTGAATGTCAAGTTGACGCGAAGCGGAATATTTTGGCCCAAATTGCCAAGGTGGATTCACGAATGAAGGGTCGATAGAACCATCGCCGTAGGCCCGAATCAGCTGCAATTTGCCTGCCGAATCATAAACATAAACAATACGTCCAGTTTTTGTCTCCACCACGGAGCCGCAGCTGCCTGGTCCGATATTAATGACTCCATCTTTGGCAAAAGTTGGATCCAGATCACCAGCATTGCGATGTGTTTTGGCCAGGGTTGACATGGAGTTTTCCTCTGATTGTCAATATTCTCCGCCCTGAGAAAAACAACCAGTCTTCCCGACTCCAGCAGAATGTCTTTTACAGCGCCCACGCTAGCGCCTGAAAACAGATAATTACACTGTCAGGACTGACAGTTGACTTTCATCAGAAGGGCTTTTCGCTTTCGATCTGCAGACATTTGTTGAACATTATTCGCAGCGGCAAGTTGCGTATCGCTGGATGATCAATCGCCTGCCGCCCGGTGCGATCGAACAGACGCACGCCCAAGGCCTGCTCCAGATTGCGTATCTGCGCACTGACCGCCGATTGCGTCAGGCCGATATGCAAGCCCGCCGCGGCAAACGTGCCATGCCGCGCCACTGCCAGAAAGGTTTTCAATTCACGCAGCATGGCCGCCTCGATTGATCGAAATAATTTGTGCTCGGCGCAAAAACTATCGTCTTTCAATCGAAAAGCACGGCGCTAGACTCAGTTCATCCCAACCGTTGAAATACGCCTGCTGTGGGAGCGAGCTTGCTCGCGATGAGGTCAGGACTAACAACGCTTCAACGCCTGCTTGTGCGCATACATCGCTGCATCCGCATCCGCCAGCAACTTATCCACGGTGTCATGGCGCTGCGGGTTGTATTCGATCTGGCCGACACTGAAGCGAATCGCGTAACCGCGGTGCAACGTGGCATTGCGTTCTTCGAGGATTTCCTTGAGTCGCGCCATGATCGCCGTGGTTTCGACGTGGCTCGAGCCGGTCAGCAACGCCACGAACTCATCACCGCCCAGCCGTCCCACCACATCGCTCTCGCGAAAGGCGATACGCAACACATCGGCAAAGGTTTTGAGCGCACTGTCGCCCTCGGCATGGCCGTAGAGGTCGTTGATCTGCTTGAAGTCATTGAGGTCGAAAAACAGCAACGTTGCCGGTTTTTCCAACCGTGCGCAGGCATCCAGCGCATGCTGGGCGAGCATCTTGAAGCCGCGACGGTTGGACAGCAGCGTCAGCTCGTCCATGCTCGCCATCTGCACGGCCATCAGTTCCTGCTCGGCCATGCCCGCCAGATCGCGCAGCAGGGCGCGCTCCTCTTCGTCGAGATCGCGGGGTTTGGTGTCGATCAGGCACAAGGTGCCCATCTTGTTGCCGCTGGGTACGGTCAGCGGATAACCGGCGTAAAACCGGATGTTCGGCTCCCCGGTAACCAAAGGGTTGTCGTGGAAACGCTCGTCCTCTCGGGCGTCAGGTACCAGCATGAGCTCGTCCCTGAGAATCGCATGGCCACAGAATGAAACAGAGCGTGGCGTTTCGGTCGTGTCCAGACCCACGCAGGACTTGAACCATTGCCGCTCCTTGTCCACCAGCGTGACCAGCGCGATCGGCACGTTGAACAGCCGCTTGGCCAGTCGCGTCAGCCGGTCGAAGCGCTCTTCCGGTGCGGAATCGAGCAATTTCAAATCATGCAGCACTTGAACTCGGACAGCTTCATTGGCAGGTTTGCCGGGTACCAGCATCACACACTCCTTTGTCTTCGATGCAGTTGAGCGTAGCCCGAATCAGCGATGACTCAACCTCTCATCCACCGGCCACCGGACACGGCCCGCCCGCATCGGCCCAGAGTTTGAACTGGGTCACGAAGATATCGTGCGGCACCGGCACCGGCGCGCGCCCTGCCCCGGGATTCCAGCCCCAGAGCACCAGTTTGTCCTCGCTGACGTGTTTGATCAGCGCGGCGAAATCGCGGTCACCGTTGCTGGCGCGGTCCTTGATCATTGCGCACAAACGATCCGGCGGCAGACCGATCCAGGCCATTTTGTGCGCGGCCGGCGGCAGGCTCCAGTGCGGCGCGCCCGGTGGCGCATGGGGGCCGTAACTGGCCGGCGGATTGCTTTCGGCGTGGCAAGTGGCGCAGGGCAAACCGGCGGCGCCCTTGCCGTCCATGCCGCGCACCACGTTCATCGCGTGGGGGATGCCGGCGTCGAACTGCAACGGCGAATCACCGGGAATGTGGCAGTTCTGGCAGCGCGGGCTCTGGAAGACTTTCTGCACCGTGCCGAAAGCTTTCAAGGCGTCCTGATCGTCGGCAAACAGATCCGATGCGTAACCGCCCAGCCCAAGCAGAATCACCGTGCCCAACAACAGATGTCGTTTCATCTCACACCCCCGACATTTGCAGTGGCAGTTCCCGCAGGCGCTGCCCGGTCAGGGCGAACACCGCGTTGGCCACCGCCGGCGCCGTGGGCGGCACACCCGCCTCGCCGATGCCGCCGGGCTTCTCGCTGCTCGGCACGATGTGCACCTCGACCAGCGGCATTTCATTGAGCCGCAACACCTGATAGTCGTGATAGTTGGACTGCACGACATGGCCGTCCTTGAGCGTCAGTTTGCTGTGCAGCGCCATGCCCAGGCCGAAGGTGATGCACGACTCCATCTGCGCCGCGATGCTTTGCGGGTTGACCGCAATCCCGCAGTCCACCGCGCAGACCACCCGATGCACGCGGATCGCCAGATTGTCCTGGGACACTTCCGCCACCTGCGCCACATAGCTGCCGAACGACTCATGCACCGCCACGCCCAGCGCATGGCCGTCCGGCAGCGGGGCTTTCCAGTTGGCCTTCTCCACCGCCAGGTTCAACACGCCGAGATGCCGGGCATGATCCTTGAGCAGCGTTCGTCGGTACTCCACCGGGTCCTTGCCCGCCGCCGAGGCCATTTCATCGATCAGTGACTCCATGACAAACGCGGTGTGGCTATGGCCCACCGAACGCAGCCAGAGCACGTTAATCCCGGTGGTCGGCGAGTGCAGATCAACCTGATGATGGGCCAGGCCCTTGATGTACGGGCTGTCGGAAACGCCTTCGACCGACGTCTGGTCGACGCCGTTCTTGACCATGGTTTTCTCGAGCATGGTGCCGGCCATGATCGATTGCCCGACCAGCACATGCTGCCAGGCCAGCGGCAGGCCGTCGGCGCCGAGGCCGATCTTCGCCTGATGCAGAAACATCGAGCGGTAGTAACCACCGCGAATATCATCTTCGCGCGACCACACGGTTTTCACCGGCATCGCAGCAGCTTTGGCCACTTGCACCGCTTCGGCGACAAAGTCCGAGGTCGGGTTGGCTCGGCGACCAAAACCACCACCGAGAAATTCGGTGTGAATCTCCACCTGCTCCGGCTTGAGCCCGGTGATCTTGCCGGCAACCATCTGATCCAGCGTCTGGAACTGGGTACCGGTCCAGATCTCGCACTTGTCGGCGCTGATCTTCACCGTGCAGTTGAGCGGCTCCATCGGCGCGTGGGCCAGATACGGCACGCTGTATTCGACGTCGATTTTCTTCGCTGCCTTGCCGAAATTGCCCTTGGCATCGCCGGCCTGCGCCGCCGAGGTGCCCGGTGTAGCCGCCAGTTTGCGGAAACTCGCCAACAGCTTTTCACTGCTCAGATCAGCGTTCGGCCCCAGATCCCAATCGACCTTCAGCGCATCGCGACCGAGTTTCGCCGCCCAGTAATGCTCGGCGACCACCGCCACACCGGTCGGCACCTGCACCACTTTGTGCACGCCGGGAATCGCCAGGGCTTCTGCGCCCTCAAAGGATTTCACCGTGGCGCCGAACGCCGGCGCGCGCGCCACCATCGCGGTCATCAATCCGTCGAACTGCACGTCCATGCCGAATTTGGCGCGACCGGTGATTTTTTCCGGGGTGTCGAGGCGTTTGGTGGGTTTGCCGATGACTTTCCAGTCCTTGGCTTCTTTAAAGGTAATCGACTTCGGATCCGGCACCGGCAGTTGACCGGCGGCGTCCGCCAGCTCGCCGTAGGTGGCGCGGTTATCGCCGGCAATCACCACGCCGGCTTCGGTGCGGATCGTCGACGGCGCCACGTTGAAGCGCTTGGCCGCGGCCTCGATCAGCATCTGCCGTGCCGTGGCGCCGGCGAGCCGATAGCGGTCGAACTCCATCCAGGTTGAAGTGGAGCCGCCGGTAATCTGCATTCCGCCAAAACCGGGCATGCCGTAATCCGCCGCCGAGGCTGGCGAGTGCTCAACGCGAATCTTCGACCAGTCGGCGTCCAGCTCTTCGGCGATCAACATGGTCAGGCCGGTCCAGATGCCCTGACCCATTTCCGAATGGCCAAGCAGCACGGTAACGCTGTTGTCCGCCGCAATCCGCAGGAACGCGTTCGGCGCAAACACCTTGCCTTCATTCTCGGCCGCCATGGCAAAGCGGTTGCCGCCAGGCACCACGAACGCCACCACCAGACCACCGCCAAGCACGGCGCTGCCCTTGAGAAATCCGCGACGGGATACTGGACTGTTCATCACCCACCTCCCTTCGTTCAGCCGATGTCGGCAGCACGTTTGACCGCCGCGCGGATTCTTGGATAGGTGCCGCAGCGGCAGATGTTGCCGGAGAGCGCCTGATCGATATCGCTGTCGGTGGGTTTGGGAATTTTCGCCAGCAATGCGGCGGCGGACATGATCTGCCCGGACTGGCAGTAGCCGCATTGCACCACGTCCAGTTCGGCCCAGGCCTGCTGCACCGGGTGCGAACCGTCGCTCGACAGGCCTTCGATGGTGAGGATTTTCTGGCCATGGGCGACAGCCGTGGCCGGCGTGATACACGAGCGCAGCGGTGCGCCATCGACGTGCACGGTGCAGGCACCGCACTGGGCCATGCCGCAGCCGAATTTGGTACCGGTCAGGTGCGCGACATCGCGCAGGACCCAGAGCAACGGCATGTCCGCAGGGACATCGAGCTCCTGATCCTTGCCATTGATGTTCAAGGTCAGCATGGGGGATTTCCTCAGACTCACGGTGTTCTGAAGGGCGTTGCTACGGCCATCGTTGGCGGTGCGCGCCTCGGCTTATCCCTTTCAGCTAAGCGCATTTTGACCCGACGACCAGCCGCCGCGACCACCGGTCATCCGGCACCGTTCGGAAAATCATCGATCAGGGTGTCGTTTTTGCTCCTACAGTTGATACCGCTTGTCACCGCAAGAACTGCCCTTTCACACTTTCCAGGAGTCGCGAACATGGGATTTGTCACAACGAAAGACGGCGTCGAAATCTTCTACAAGGACTGGGGGCCCAAGGACGCCCCGGTCATTCACTTCCACCACGGCTGGCCGCTGAGCGCGGACGACTGGGATGCGCAGATGCTGTTCTTCCTGGCGCAGGGATTCAGGGTCGTGGCCCACGATCGACGGGGCCACGGGCGTTCGAGCCAGGTCTGGGACGGCCACGACATGGATCACTACGCCGATGATGTGGCGGCGGTGGTCAATCATCTGGGGACGCAGAAAGCCGTGCATGTGGGCCACTCCACCGGTGGCGGCGAAGTGATTCACTACATCGCCCGGCATGGCGAGGATCGGGTATCGAAAGCCGCGATCATCAGCGCCGTGCCACCGCTGATGGTGAAAACCGACAGCAGCCCCGGTGGTTTGCCCAAGTCGGTGTTCGACGATCTTCAGGCGCAACTGGCAGCCAATCGTGCGCAGTTCTATCGCGACGTGCCCAGTGGGCCGTTCTACGGCTACAACCGCCCCGGCGCCAATCCATCCGAAGGGATCATTGCGAACTGGTGGCGCCAAGGCATGATCGGCAGCGCCAAAGCTCACTACGACGGCATCGTTGCCTTTTCCCAGACCGACTTCACCGCTGACCTCAAAAGCATCTCGATTCCGGTGCTGGTGATGCACGGCGACGACGACCAGATCGTGCCCTATGAAAACGCCGGCGTGCTGTCGGCGAAACTGCTGAAAAACAGCACGCTGAAGATCTATCCGGGCTTCCCCCACGGGATGCCGACCACCGAGGCTGCGACGATCAACGCGGATCTGCTGGCGTTCATTCGCGGCTGATAGTGGCCGAGGTCAGGCGCCCTGCCTGACCCCGGCTATTCTTCGGTTCGCCCCGTTCTCTCGCGATCGCGCACGTAGTGTCTGGCCAATGGAAAGGCCGGTAGCCACGACTCGCGACGCACCGTCCACAGCTCGTAGGTGGGCTGGAATTGATCCGGTGCATCCAACGCACCCAGATTCACCTCGACTTCATCGCCACTGCGGCCGAACACCGACGAGCCACAGAGCGGGCAAAAATGTCGCCCCGCGTAGTCATGGGTCTCGCCGCTGATCGTCACCGCCACCTCGGGAAAGATTGCCGACGCGGCAAACAGCGCGCCCTGGTGTTTGCGGCAGTCAAGACAATGGCAAACGCCAACCCTGTAGGGTCGCCCTGACGCCTCGATCCGCACTTCGCCGCACAGACAACCGCCGGTCAATCGTTCCATGGGACACCTCTGCCTGAAAATGGAATATCCGGTGAGTGAAAATAGCAGCCCATTGGGGGAACGCTTACAATCGTGGCCCATTAACACTATCCAGGCAGACCTGTCCTTTCATGGCGCTCGATCCTCTCACGATGCTCACCATTTCCACCGCCCTGGCCGCGGCGGCCGCCCTGTATCTGGCGGTCGAATGGCGCAGTATCCGCGAATCTTCCCTGCTGTTCTGGAGCGCCGGTTTCGCCACCATCACCGTCGGCTCGAGCCTGGCCCTGTTGCGCGCCAACGGTTATCCGCTGATCGGCATCTGGTTCGCCAACGGTTTGCTGGTGGTCGCGCACTGGCTGTTTCTGCTGGGAGTCGCGCGGTTTACGCAGCGGCGGTTGTCGCGGGCATGGTACTTGATGTTCCTGCTCTGGCTGTCGTTGCTGCTGTTACCGGAAGATCCGTCGTGGTCGAAGATCATGCTGATGGCCAACTCGCTGCTGGTGGCCGCATCGATGCTGCGGGCCAGCCTGTTGCTGCGCCCTCATGGCAAGTCGTTGAGCGTCGGCGCGGTACAGTTGCGTTATGTGTTGCTGATCCACGGCGCGTTCTATTTCACCAAGGCGATCATCGCGGTGATTCCAGGCACGCTGATCGATCTGGCGTCGTTGCGCGGCGAAATCATTCAGATTTCCCTGGTAGAGGGCGCGATGGCGATCATGCTGATCGCGCTGTCGATGACCGGCACCGAGCGCTACCGGCGGGAAAAACAGATTGCCGAACTGGCCGCCCGGGACCCGCTGACCGCGCTGTACAACCGCCGCGCCCTGGAAGTCCGCGCACCGCGCCTGCTCGACGAAGTCTCCAGCACCCGCCCCGGCGCGCTGCTGCTGATCGACATCGACAATTTCAAACTGATCAACGACCTGTACGGCCACACCTCCGGCGACCGGTTGCTCATCGCCCTCAGCGAAATGATCCGCGCAGTACTGCCCAAAGGCGCACTGGCGGCGCGGTTGGGCGGTGACGAATTCGTGATGCTGCTGGGCGACACGTCCCACGCCCAGATCATGGATCTGGGCAGTGCGCTGCGTGAGCAGTTCCAGCAGATGACTTCCCAGAGCTACACCACTCCGCAAGCGGTCACTCTGAGTATTGGCGCCAAGGTGTTCGATCAACCACCGGCCAGCCTCGCAGCGCTGATCGAGCAAGGAGACAGCGCGCTTTACGAATCCAAGCGCGGCGGTCGCAACCGTATTCAACTGGCCGACTACACCTGACCTATCCTTGCCTGCATCCCGCGATCAAGGAGTCCGTCATGTCCTCGCCTGAATCCACCCTCCTCCAGAGCTGGCAGCACAACGCCCGGGCCTGGACCGAAGCCGTGCGCAGCGGCGCCATCGAGAGTCGCCGGCAGGTGACCGATCAGGCCATTCTGCTGGCGGTGATGGGGCGCCAGCCCGAACGGGTTCTCGATCTGGGATGCGGTGAGGGCTGGCTGTTGCGGGCGCTGGCCGAGCGCGGGGTCGACGCGTTAGGCGTGGACGGTGATCCGACGCTGATCGAGGCCGCGCGCGAGGCAGGATCATCGCCCGCGCAGGTCGCCAGCTACGAAGATTTGGTTGAGGCGAAGGTCGACATTGGCCGCGATTACGACCTGATCTGCGCCAATTTTTCCCTGCTGCATCAGGACATCATTCCGCTGCTCGCGGCGATGCATGCACTGCTCGTGCCGGGCGGTGCGTTGGTGATCCAGACGCTACATCCGTGGTCGGTGGCTGCCGGTGATTATCAGGACGGCTGGCGGGAAGAAACCTTCCACGGACTCCAGGGCGATTGGCAGCCGATGCCGTGGTATTTCCGCACCTTGTCCAGCTGGCTCAATGCGCTGGACATGGCCGGCCTGCAGTTAACCGGCCTGCGCGAGCCGCAGCATCCGCAAGGCCCGGTGCCGCAGTCGTTGCTGATGATTGCCGAGCGTCGCAGGTAAACCCCTGGAGCCTCGGCTTGATTCGCAGCAACCGACCATTCGGCCCGTTGCGCTGCCAGCCGAACACAGACTGACTACGCTATTAATCCAGCGTGTCCAACCTGCCGAGGATGACTGCCATGCAACGCTTTCAAAAGCTGACTCCGTGCCTGTGGTTCGACGATCAGGCGGAAGCGGCGGCTAAGTTTTACTGCTCGATCTTCGACCACTCGAAAATCACCGCCCTCACCCACTACAGCAAGGTCGGCCAGGAATTTCACGGCCGCCCGGAAGGCTCGGTGATGACCGTCAGTTTCGAACTCGACGGCCAGACCTTCACCGGGCTCAACGGCGGGCCGGTGTTCACGTTCAACGAGGCGATTTCGTTTCAGGTCAATTGCCAGAACCAGGAAGAGGTCGACCATTTCTGGGGCAACCTCAGCGCCGGCGGGCCGGTGCAAGCGCAGCAATGCGGCTGGCTCAAGGACCAGTTCGGCGTGTCATGGCAGATCGTGCCGGTGGCGTTCATGCACATGATGACCGACCCCGACCAGACCAGAGTCCAACGGGCAATGCAGGCCATGTTCGGGATGAAAAAACTCGACATTGCCGAACTCGAACGAGCCTTCGCCGGCCAGAGCTAATACACTCGGGCACTGGCCTGCCGAGAACTCCAACGATGAAACACGCTGCCGCCAAAAACTCCGAACAAGCCCCGCGCTTCTGGCGCGACGACGCCCTGCCCTTCATCGAAGCGCGGGCGATCGCCGACGGGCGTGAGGTCTGCTATTCACGACACTCCCACGCGCACTTTTCCATCGGTGCCATCACCGCCGGGCGCAGCACCTATGTGCATGAGCAATCCTCGTTCGAAGTGGCGGCCGGCACCGTGGTGCTGATGAATCCGGGGGACGTGCACGCGTGTAACCCGATCGGTGACCAGCCATGGTCGTATTTGATGTTGTATGTGGAAACGCCGTGGCTGACGGATCTGCAGCATCAGCTGGGGTTCAGTGCGGAACTTGAGTTTCGGCGGTTTTCCGATACCCATTTGAATGACGCCCGCCTGTTTCACGACTTGAATGCGTTGTACGGCGTGCTGGTCGACGAGCAGCAAGACGTGCTGCGTAAACAGAGTGCCGCGGTGGAGTTTTTCAGCGACCTGCAACTGCGCCTGAACCCGATTGAACCTCCATTGCGCGAACCGAACTTCAAACTCGAACGCGCCGCCGACTTTATCCGCCAGCACTGCACCGTGCTGCTCAGCCTCGACGATATTTGCGCGGCTGCCGAACTGTCACCGTCGTACCTGATCCGTGCTTTCAAACAGCACTTCGGCATGACGCCCCATGCGTTTTTGGTCAACCAGCGCATCCAGTTCGCCCGCGAGCGTCTGCGGCGCGGGCAGTTGATTGCGGATGTGGCGCTGGAGGCGGGGTTTGCCGATCAAGCGCATTTTCAGCGGGCGTTCAAGCAGCATTTGGCGGCTACGCCGGGGCAGTATCGGGGTTAACGCAAAAACGGCCCGCATGGCCATTTATCGGATCGTTCCCACGCGGACGGTTCGACGCTCGACGCGCAAACGCTGCGAAACCAAGGGAGATGGCAGCTGTACGCGGGTTTGCAGACCGGCAAACATAGAACCCGCCCCCAAGGCGCACAAGCCGGCGGATTCTGGCGATCGCGTAATAATGGCGCGCGGTGTCGCGGTTTGCCGGAAGCATTCTTAAATACCTTTAAACCGCCCCCTGCAACCCCGGTGTTGCACCACAGCCGATTGCTCCCCCCACCGTTTTTCAGGCCACTTCAAGTATGTATTTAAAGCGACTAACTGACTTTATCCAATCACGCTCATAAGTCTACATACCCGGAAAGATATACATATTTATCGCTAACAGCGCTCCAGACCTTTAAAAACAGCCTCTCCCCTCGTTCCCGCCACCATAAAGAAACACCTTGAACATTAATCCACGCCAACTTTTCCCTTAACTACTTATTCTAAAAACTCGCCACTTCATAAACACGACACTCAACAAGCGACGAATAATTCTATTTATTTCGCCGTTAGAGAATGGATTCCAAATCATGAAGCCAACAGACAACTACGCTTACGACTCCACTAACACACTTCAGAAAAAGACAGTAAGCCGGATAATTACAAACTTTATCGACGACAAATACGCTATTGAACGTCTCGCCTGGGCCTGGAACGAAATTCTTGTCCCCTGCGTGGAAGACAGCGCGCTTGACCAAACTCATCGTAGCGGAAAACTTTCGTTATCCATACTTCTGCGCCACGACGATTTTCTGTTTGTCCGCGCTCGACGCAGCATTCCGGACAACGCAATTTTTCTTCTGGATGAGAATGGGCGACTCTATTTCAGTTACCGAAACCTGGTCTCCGGTAACGACCGGCCCGCTACCACGTTTGTTTCTCCAAAAGAAATCACCATTGATGTCACAGGTCTGGGGGACTTCGATGGCAACCTCAAACTTCTGGCCAAGGTCGCCGCAGCAAGCGGTGGCTGGATCCTTACGGGAGATGAAGTTACCGTCGGTCAATGGTTGCGTTACAACGGATTGCAAGTCCCGGATAACGAACAGGACACTCGCAACTTGCTTGATCTGTTGAATTTTTCGACATTACCCGCCCCTCCGAAACATGGAAACTACTGGACATTACTGGACGCTCCCGAGGACTCGCCATACCAGCTTGAAGGAGACAACCGGGCAATCATTCTTGATCTGATACAGAGTGACACTCTGAATGTTGGAACCCTCGTAAATAGCCTGGGCGAACACTTGCTGATTGACAGCACGCCGGGCAATGGCGCGACAACAAGCAGCAACTATCGCCTGCAACAATTACTCGAAAATGCAGCTTCCCGGCATGGCCAGCGGTACCTTTCCAGGCTCGGTTGGGATACTGAAGAGACCGTAACAAAACAGTCGACTGAACTCTCAGAGCAACTGATGGTTGCCGCGATACTGTTCGACCTCGACCCGACGCTCGATAGCACCAATACCCACTTCGCCGGTTTCGATCTGTATTCCAAACGTTACTTCAAACAGCATCCGACCCAGGTTCGAACGGAACTGGAAGCGCATCTGATCAAGAACCTGCACGTCGCGCCTGCGCTCGCCCCGCTGGTATCGCAAATGATCCTGGCGGGCATGGCGCCGGAATATCTTTTTACCGACTGGCCGTCCAGCCTGCAGATGGGAACTCCGGCCTGGGTGATCGCTACGCAAGCTGTGCATCTGGTGGAAACTCTGACACCCGGTGTCAGCCGCCAATTGACCTATCAGCATCTGATGGGATTCAGCCAGTCGACGAAATCACTCGCGCCACTGGCGGCTTTGCAGGCCGAAGGCTCGGTGGATCCGGTGGTGACCTGGGCCTGGATGAACGAACTTATCAAGCGGGATGCGCAAGGCAACGTCAGCGCAAAAGAGATCGAGCACGCCATACGCGAATACGATCAGTACGTCGACATGATGCTGGAAGCTGCCGAACGATTTTCCAGGCCATTGCCCGACCGTAGACAACTGGCTCTGCAAGAATTGAGGTCACAGGAACGAAATTGCGACCCCAATGAACTGCTGGTGAAACATCGCGGCAGTGGCGGTGGTGCCGGCAGGAAAGTATCGGTGCTGGATCTTTACATGGGAGATGAGCTTCACACTCAAGATTGGGACCGAATCAAAGGCACCAGTATCTACAAATCGTTTCCGTCCCTGCCCTTTCTGTTTCCCGTCGCCGAACTTTATGAAACAGAAACATCCCGCAGCTTCAATGCCATTGTCGAAGGCCTGAGACGCAACGCCCAGATCGCCATTTCCAATGTGTTTCTACAGGATTCGGAATTTTTCAAACAAGCTGCAATTGGCGTTTACTGCGTTCAGAAAATCAACTACATACCCGCAAGAACCAACGGACGCGGTGGTGTCAGACCTGCCACCTACACCCCTGGCGAAATTGGGCGTTACGGCGTCATTTTGTGCGCACATCACAACCACACCATCAAATGCTTTGAGTTGTTTCCATTGCGCATGGAGTGTCGCTACAACCCGGATTTGACAAGTTTCTTTTCACCGCTGGTTTCCGGCGGTTTCTTCAATCTCGACAGCCGATTCGCCGATCAACGAGAAATGACAAAAGTTCCTGTCGATCTGAAGGCCTACTTAACGAACGTAGCCCCCTCGGTCGGCCTTAAAAGGAGAATCAACGTACGCAAGATCGGTGTGCTTGCTGCTGCCAGTGTCTACACCGATGACTACGATCCGATTCCCTCTTTCAGCTCTGAACGCATTGTGGCGCTTGCGCGCCTGATCGCCGAAAAGAACCCTTACATCACCGAAAGCGAAATTCACCAACTGGGTCTCAATCAAACCGTACGGGAAAAGGCGATTGAAAAGACCGATGCCATCTTCAACGTGATTCTCAACCTGATCATTCCCTTCAAGGGCTGCGTGGAAGGACTGAGCTCAGGGGATCCAAAAAAACAGAATGGTGCAATTTTCGACTGCATTGTCGATGCCGCCGTACTGGCGATGACCGTTTTCACTGCGCCTGTGGCGATCGCTGCCGCCGCCAGCAAAGCTGCGGCCATCGCCGGCAAACTGCTGTCCGCTTCGCGGGTTCTGGCAAAGACAGCCCTCAGCCTGTTCAATCCGTTATCGGGTTTGCCGCAACTGCTCAAGGCGGGTGGCAAACTGATCGGACGAGGGCTGACGAAACTGAGCGGCCATACGCTCTCACTGGCACATCAAGCCAAGCAGCAACTCAGGTTTCTGACCGGTGCCAACAGCTACGACCTGATCAAAGCCATTGAGCACACCGGCTCGGCTACCCAACTTCGAACGTCGCTGGATACCGTCGCTCACGCTCGAGCACTGTTCAAAAATGATCTCATAGAGGATGCGCATCAGGTTCTGCAGAAACTGCATGCAAACGACGCAAAACGATTGAGCAAGATTCCCGAGTCGGAGCTCGCGCACCTGTTGGAAAAGACATTGGGCGACATTGCGCGCCAGTCCGACGCGGCCCAGTCGTTGAAGAAAGTGCTGGATCCACAAGTGGTCGAAAGTCTGATCAGGCAACAGGCGAAAAAATATACGCTGGCTAATCTCCACCAGTTCAGCAATCACAAGACACTGCCCGAGTTGTTCGAAACGACGTTGACCATTGAATACAAAAACCTGCAGTTCATGCACAACCACCAGCGCACACTGCTGACCACGGATTTGGGCAAGGCGCCATTCGACAGCCTACTGGATGAACTGAAGTTCAATCCCGCTGGACTGACCGATAACACAGATCGCGCCGCGGCCTGGATTGTTCACGCATCCAGTTCTCGTAACGACGTCGATCGTGTGAAGGACCTTCTGCTCGAATTCAGCCGTAACAACAAGCCACTGAACGATCCGGCGGTATACGCCGAGCTGCACAAACGCATTGCTCCCAAGGATGCCGGCGGCTTGCGCAGTCCAACGGGGGAGGCACGCTATCCTTCCAATGTTTCAGGCGCAGCGTTGCTGGAACAACACGCCAAGGCTCTGGATCCTGCGGGTGAACATTTTTCCAGGCAGATGCTGGGAGCGATGCTCGGTTATCACAGCTTTGTCGATGGCAACGGGCGCACGGCGCGAGCGGTGTATGCGATTGCGGAGCTGCGCAAAAATCGCTTTCATCCTTTAGGTAAAGCGGCTGAAGACGCCCTGAGCGGACTGAACTGATTCAACCTGCAAATACCCGTGGGAGTGATTCCCACGGGGCTTGAGGCGCCAGCAGGTAAATCGCACTCACCGCCAGCAGCGATGCCATCACCCGGTTGAACAAGCGCATCCCCGCCGGGTTGCCGAGATAACCGCGCAAGAAGGTCCCGGCATATGCCCAACACCCCACCGACAGATAACAGATCACCAGATACACCGCCGCAAACTGCCACACCAGCCGCGCTTCGCCGTCAGCGACAAACGCGCCCATCCCCGCCACGCAGGCCAGCCAGGCCTTGGGGTTGAGCCATTGCATCACTGCGCCATAGAGCATTGATGGCGCACGTTTCGATTCGCCTGCACTCAACTGGCCGTCATCGGTGGCCAGTTTCCAGGCCATGAACAGCAGAAACGCCACCCCGGCCAGTTGCACCACACGGGTCAGTGACGGCCACAGTTTGAGCACTTCATGCAGCCCCAAGCCCATTAACACCAGCAACAGCACAAACCCCAGCGTCGCCCCGGCCACATGCCGTTGGCTGGCGCGGAAACCGAATTGCGCCCCCGAACTCAATGCCACGATGTTCACCGGCCCCGGAGTAATGGACGCGGCCAGGGCAAACGCCGCCATCGACACAATCAGACTCATCGCACACCTGCTTCAAATCAAGGAACAAGGCACCCACCGTAGCCAACACACACCGGACGGTATTGAAGGAAATTACCCCCGCACGCGCAGAACCACTACGCTCTGGCTATGCGACCACTTTGACCAGGAAGTCTGCCCGCGATGATTCTGATTCTGTTGCCCTCCGCCGATTACGACCCGACCGAAAGCAGCGTGCCCTGGGAGGCATTGCGCAACGCGGGCATCGGAGTGCGTTTCGCCACGCCACAAGGTTTGCCCGCCCACGCCGATCCACGGTTGGTGAACATCGGTTTCGGCCTGTTGAATTCGATGCTGATGACGCGCAAAGCCGATCTGGACAGTTACACGCAGATGATCGAGTCCGAAGCGTTCAGGCAGCCGCTGGCGTATGCCGATGTCGATACGAGCCAATTTGAGGGTCTGCTGATTCCCGGCGGCCACGCCAAAGGGATGCGCACGCTGCTCGAATCGACGCAGGCTCAGCAGATCGCCCTGCAATTTTTCAAGGCCGAAAAACCCGTGGCGGCGGTGTGTCATGGCGTGCTGTTGCTGGCCCGGACGCTCGAGCCCGATACCGGGCAGTCGGTGTTGTTCGGGCGCAAAGTGACGGCATTGCTCGCGGCAACCATGGAGTTGCCGGCGTGGCTGATGACGGCTGCCTGGCTGGGGCGCTACTACCGCACCTACAAGCAGACCGTCGAGGCGGAAGTGAAAACCGCGCTGGCCAGCAAAGCCGACTTCAAACGCGGGCCGCTGATCGCCAAGCGCGATTGTGCACAGAAACTGCAATCAGGATTTGTGGTGCGCGACGGCCAACTGCTGACGGCGCGCTGGCCCGGCGACTGCCATCGATTCGCCGCCGAGTGGGTGGCCATGTTGCAGCCACCCGAGCGCTGATCCGCGTTTCAGTCCAGACGCGGCACGGTGAAGCGGAATTCGCTGCCCTGCCCCGGCTCACTCTCGGCAACGATCTGCCCGCCATGGGCCTCGACGATGCCCTGCGTGATGTACAGACCCAGCCCAGTGCCGGTCGGATTGCCTTCCTTCACCGTCCAGTAACGGTCGAATACGTGCGGCAAGTGATCCTTGGGAATGCCTTCGCCGCTGTCGCGCACCGTGAAAACGATGTCGTCACCGACCGATTTGGCATACACGTCGACCGTGCCCAGGCGCGGAGTGAACTTGATTGCGTTGCCGACCAGATTCGACAGCACCTGAAACAACCGCTCGGGGTCGGCATGAATGCTCAGGTCGGGATCAGCCTCGAACGAGATGCTGATGTCCTTGTCCAGCGCCAGCGGCGCGAGCAGCGATTGCGCCTCTTCGAACATCTGCGCGACATCGAGTTTCTGCGGCGCGATGGTGTAGCGGCCGGCATCGATTTTCGAGGTGTCGAGCAAGTCTTCCAGCAGCGTGTTCATGCGTCCGGCGGCTTGTTGCATGGTGTCGATGGCGGTGGAGATGCGCCGCGAGGTGTGCGGCCCGTCGGAGCTGAAAGCCTTCTGCATCATGCCGCACAGCATTGAGATCACGGTCATCGGGTTGCGCAGATCGTGGGAAACCACCGCCACCAGCTCGTCGCGGGCACGCACCGCTTCCTGCTCGCGGCGCACCTGACGGGCCAGATCATTTTCCAGCGCCGAGCGACGCAAGTCGTTGGCGGCGAACAGATCGCCATGACTCCACTTGGTGGAAATCCCGGCCATCTCGACCTTCCAGATTTCGAACGAAGTACGCGGCCGCAGACGAAGGCCGGCGTCAGAGTTTTCCAGGTCCAGCGGCTTGCGCGGATCACCACTCCAGTTGATGTTCTCTTTGACTTCGGGCCGGAACCACAGCACGCCGTTGTCCACCGGTTTGGGCAGGCTCATGGCGAGCACGCCGCTGGCGACCTGCTGATAGTGCGCGGCCGGCGGATAGACGCTGGCCAGGTGATGACTGGCAAACACCGGCTCGCCACGCTCCTGCAACCATTTGTGCAGGGCGCGAATCTCTTCCGGCTCCGGGCAGTTGCCGTAACGGTGCAATTGCTTGTCTTCAATGATCGCGATGCCGCCGGCATTGGCCAGCGCCATCAGGACTTGTGGCTGGTTGGCCAGGCCATCGAATACGTTCTGTGGCGAATCGATCATCGCCTGATTGAGCAGCGCCAGCGCTTCGACTTTTTCTTCCCGTTGACGGCTGACTTCCAGTGCTTCCATCGCGCTGATCTGCAACGACAGCACCTGGCCGATGGTCTGGCACGCGGTACGCAATTCATGCGGTACATGCAGCGGCTGGCGATTGCCGCAACTGATCAGGCCCCAGAGCTTGTCGCCCTTGAGCAGGGAAATGCTCATCGAGGACAGCACACCCATGTTTTTCATGTACTGGCAGTGGATCGGCGACACGCTGCGCAGTGTCGCGAAGCTCAAGTCCAGCGGAGTCTGGGTGTCCGGGCGCAACTTGGGCACCAGCGGCACCGGTTGGTAGTCGGCATTCGGGATGATCCGTAGCCAGTTGGTGCGGTACAGCTCCCGGGCCTGCTCGGGGATGTCGGAGGCCGGGAAAAACAGACCGTTAAAGACTTCCATCGACGGATCGGACGCTTCGGCGATGACCTGACCGTGGCCCTCTTCTTCGAAGCGATAGATCAGCACCCGGTCGTAACCGGTCATGGCCTGGATTTCCTTGACGCTGATGTCGTACAGCGCCTGCAGGCTCTGGGCCTTTTGCAGGCGCGCGAGCATCCGCCCCAGATGGGTTTCGGTGCCGGCGACGTTGCGCGGCTGGAAGTTTTCGACGTGGATTTCCAGCTCCAGAATCAGCACATCCTGATGCCGGTGCACCAAGCCTTCGAACGCGGTGCCGTTGAGGCGAAAGTGCAGCGGCGGCGCATCGGACAGGGCCGGTTGCTGCAAGGCCTGGCGAACCTGTGCGGCATGGGCATCGCCGATCAGGCTTTGCAGGGGCTGGCCGATCAGCTCTTGCGCCGGGCGTGCGAGCAGGGTCTCGACGTTGGCGCTGATCTGAATGATCGAAAGGTCCGGCTCGCTCAGGGTCAGCAGCAAACCGTGCGGCTGGATTGCGCCGGGAAAGCGGATCGGCTCGTCGGCACAGTTGGCCAGCAACTCTTCAAAGGCTTCTTTGTCTTGCGGGTTCATACCAGAACCTCCTGGCTTTCGAGCCACTGCTCGAAACAGCTGAATGTAGTGTGGGCGGCCGCCACGACGGCTTCACGCTCGTCGGCGTCCATCGGGCGACTGCCCAGGTATTCGATGAAATCGCGCCAGCGCCGGCCGGTGGCAGCGCCGTAGATGTCCAGAAACGCTGCGCCGTTGTCCGCGCCGAGATTCAACCGCGTGGCGATCTCCCGGCGCAGGATCTGTCCGCCAAGGGTTGCGCCTTCCAGCACGTACAGCACGCCAAGGCAGGCGGCGGCGGAGTCGATGGCGGGCAACTGGCGGCAGAGCGAAAACTCTCCGCCGCTTGCGCCCAGCGCCTGCAGATCGCGTTGCAGGGTCGGGGTCTTGAGGCGCGAAACCAGATCGAAATCGGCGGGGATCTCGCCGCTGTCCTGCAATGCGCTTTCCAGTGGCTGATAGAAGCCGTAATAGGCGCGCATCAATCGCTCGAAAGCCTGCAGATCAAGGGTATCGGAGAAGAAAGGAAGGCGTTTTTCCAGAGCAATGTGCAGTTCGGCCGTGCCGGCGCGCAGATCCTGCAACACCGGTGGTACATGAACCTCGCGGGCCTTTGCTTGCATGTAGGTCGCTCTTGGTAGGGCCACTTAGGCCGTGCGTGATCAGTGAAACGGGGAGAAACCTTACACGATAATCTCCCTCCCATTCCAACCGGAGGGATCATCTATCCATTCACACCCTCCTCGCCTTGATTATGAGTTCCAACACCCGCTGAAAGTTCGACCTGAAAGATTTGATCGATGATGTATTAAAATCACATAACGAGGTACTTCGAATGATACTCATAAAGCACTTACAACAAACAACTCCTGATAGGCTTCTTTGCGCACCTCACCCATCCCACTAAAGCATATATTTACAATCTCAATAAAAGCAAAGCATCACCATTCAGATCAACCCAATCCAGATAACCAAACTACTCCTTGGAAACACCGACCTAATAAAGACAACACAGCGAAGCAAAACTCGACATAATGGTGGCTTTTTGATACCTTTTCCAAATTCAAAAGGAGGTTGATGCTCATGATTTTCTGTAAATCAAAGAACCTAGAACACCAAAAAGATATAGTCACACTCGACAAGTCAGATTGGGATGACTACGGCTATCGTACTCAGTTCTATGTAACATATTACGATGAAAACCTAGAAAGACATGATCTAGGCACGATAAAAATAGGTTTTATTGGACAAGCAAATAGCGAGCAAACTGCAAATGCGCTTCCTGACAACTTTCCTCATTTAAAAGATAATTATTTCTCACTAGGTCAAAGTTCAGAGTTTTACGAGCGAATCATTGCACTTCCCAAAAGAAAAGGCTTTGAAATCCTTAAAAAACTGCGCGACATCGCATTCAACAAAAGCATTTTTAATTCAGTCATGGAGGAACACGTTCTTTACTCCTCACTGATGCGATTCACCAGCTCAACGACAATAAAGAATCAATTCACTCGAATCCTTGAAGGTGGGGTTACGTATGAGAGCTTTGATTTCAGCTATCAAAAATCACCACAAAGATCAGGCACAAGTACTCGTTTTGATTTTTCAGTAAAAATTGACTCAAAACCACCGACCCACATGCACGTACTCATTGGCAGGAATGGTACAGGGAAAACAAAACTACTTAATAGCATGATTACTAGCTTGGTACATAACAACAATGAGTCAGGTGCTTTTTTTGAGAAGCGCAACACTCACTCACCTCTGATTGGTAGCAATTATTTTAGTGGAGTAATATCCGTATCCTTTAGCGCGTTTGACAAATTCGTCCCCCCGCAAGATCAACCAGATAGCGCCAAAGGGTTACGATATCACCACATAGGATTGAAGCAGATTGTTGATGATGAACTCCAGCCGAAATCTGATAAGACTTTAGAAACCGAGTTACTCGAAGCCATCGAGACATGTTTAAACCAAGAGGACAAGCGCACACTACTACTAGATGCAATAAAAACACTCGAATCAGATGACAACTTTAAACAAATCGGATTAGTAGAACTCATAGAATCCCGTTACGATAGAAAAACAGTTCCAGATTTTAAAAAAATCTATAAAGAAATGAGTTCTGGGCATGCAATCGTACTTCAGTCTTTATCTCGGTTGATCGCCTACATTGAGGAGAAGTCCTTAGTTATGATGGACGAACCCGAAAGCCATCTGCACCCACCACTGCTTTCCGCTTTTACAAGAGCGATTTCCAACATACTTGCCGAACGTAATGCCATTGCTTTAATAGCTACACACTCTCCTGTCATCCTCCAGGAGGTGCCTAAAAATTGCGTGTGGAAGTTATATCGAATCGATGATGAAATTAAAGCCGAGCGCCCTTTAGATGAGACATTTGGTGAAAACCTTGGCGTACTGACAAGCGAAATCTTTGGCTTGGAGGTTTCTGCATCAGGATTTCATAATCTTTTAAGAAAGTCTGTAGAAGACAACAGCAAAACATACAACCAAATAATAGATGAATACAACGGCCAAATCGGATTCGAGGGCCGCTCCATACTCAGAAACCTCATTGCTACCAGAGGAAAAGGGGGCAACAGATAATGCGAAGCTTGCCCATTCCAAAACAAGACAATATGTTGGTCTACAGAGACTGCGTGAATGGCATATTCAACGAAGAATTGCGCAGCAGATTCAAAAGTGCGGCGCCTGATATTCAGGTGGCGTATAAGAGTTATCTAACAGAGGCAAAGGCAAACCTACTCCATACAATCAGGGGCAAAAAATACGAGAAGAACGATATAGTCCTTTCTCGCCTTACGAAAGACAATCTGATGAAGTTGTACTCACAATACTTCGTCGGCGAGCAAAAAATAGCAAGAAAACATTACAACGATATCTTCTTTAGTTCACCAAACCAAAAATGCCCTTATTGTGGATTTGGACAAGTATTTACATTAGACCATTATTTATCCAAGGCTTCACATCCTCAGTTTTCTGTTCTGATGCCTAATCTGGTTCCTTCCTGCCGGGATTGCAATGAAGGTTACAAAAGCGATAAAGCCGGAAACTCCGAATCAAAGCAGTTCCTTCATCCTTACTTCGAAAAAGGATACTACTATGAGCAACAATGGCTTTTTGCAGAAGTAAAGTACAGTGTACCTGCCACGATATTTTTTTATGTTTCCTGCCCACTCAACTGGACTGAATCGGCAAAAAGCAGAGTACGCAATCATTTTAAGGAGTTCGGACTGCAAGAGAGATATGCCGTCGAAGCAGCAGAAGAACTTTCAACCTTGAGTTTGCGCCTATCTAGACGACACAAAAATGATAGCCCGGCTCAGATAAGAGAAATATTGGACGAAGCGTTGGAGGCAGAACAAATGAAGCATCAAAACTCATGGAAAACAGCGATGTACTATGCTTTAGTGCAGAGCAAATGGTATCAATGCGAAGGTTACAAACTAGAATAAGTGGAGTTAGAAATCAGGTACTTATAAATTTCGACAACAACAGCGACACGTCAGAATTTAGGCGTTAGTCGAAGTTTACATTTAAAACCTCTGGCAAATCTGATCAGTGCAGGATTATTGCTATGGATCTCACTACCCTCTCCCTGTTTCTACCCGCCTGCTTCGCCTTGAACATGGCGCCGGGGCCGAACAACCTCCTGTCGGTCAGCAACGCCACCCGCTACGGCTATCGTCGCGCCTGCGTGGCCGGGATCGGTCGGTTGCTGGCGTTCGCCGGGATGATCGCCCTCGCGGCGGCGGGGCTGGCGGTGGTGCTGCAAACGTCGGAACTGTTGTTCTATGGGATCAAGATTGTCGGCGCAGGGTATCTGTTGTATCTGGCGTGGCAGCTGTGGCGGGCCAATCCTGCCGCCGAAGACGCGGTTACTGCGCCGGCAAACGGGCTTCTGGCCCTGGCGCGTCAGGAGTTTTTAGTGGCGGCAGGCAATCCCAAGGCAATTCTTATATTCACTGCTTTTCTGCCGCAATTCGTCGACCCGACCCGCGCCATCACCCCGCAGTTCATGCTGCTGGGCGTGCTGTTCCTGCTGCTGGAATGGATCGCCATCAGCGCTTACGCCTACATGGGCCTGCACATGCGCCGCTGGTTCGCCGAGCCGCGCGGCAAACGGATCTTCAACCGTTGCTGCGCCGGGCTGCTGTCGGCGGCAGCTTCGGTATTGTTAATGGCCAAGCGCGCCTAAGCTTCGGAAGGGCCCTTGAGTTCGACCTGGTTGCCGTCCGGGTCGAAGCAGTACAGCGACAGGCCGTAGCCCTCGGCGCCAAAACGGGTGGCGGCTTTTTCGACGGTCAGGCCGCAGGCTTGCAAATGACTGACCAGCGCCGCTTCATCGAACGGCTCGATGCGCAGGCAGAAGTGATCGACATTGCGCCGTTCGCTGCCGGCGGCCGCGCCGCCCTTGCGGCCGATTTCGCCGTCGAGGTCGACCAGATCGATCATCGACGTGCCGGCGCGCAGGTGCACCAGACCGAACTTTTCGTTGCGCTTGACCACTTCGGCGCCGAAGACCCGGTCGTAGAAATCAATGCTGCGTTGCAGATCGGCGACGCGCAGCACGATGTGATCGATGTGTTGAATCGTGAACGGTGGCATACCTTCATTTCCCGAGTTGTAGCGACCCGATCACTGTAGTGCAGCGGCCCGAAAATTCACTGTCGATTTTTCGGTGGAGCCATCGAATAACTGGTTTTATCCTCGGCCCATGAACATACAGACCGCTGTCCTGCCCCCTCACGCCGAAATGGTTCGCGCCATGCTCGCAAGCGACACTGCCTACGAAGGCGTGTTTTTCACGGCCGTGAAAACCACCGGGATCTTTTGCCGCCCGACCTGCACGGCGCGCAAGCCGAAACCGGAAAACGTCGAGTTCTTCGCCCACGCTGACGACTGCCTGTCCGCCGGTTATCGCGCCTGTTTGCGCTGCAAACCGCTGGACGCTGCGGCCATCGCCCCGGATTGGGTGCAGCGGCTGCTCAAAGCAGTCGACGCCGACCCGGAGGTGCGCTGGAGCGATGCGCAATTGCTCGCCGAGGGCATCGAACCGTTGAAGTTGCGGCGCTGGTTCAAACAGCATTTCGGCATGACCTTCCACGCGTGGCTGCGCACCCGCCGGCTCGGCATGGCGTTGGGCGGGATCAAGCAAGGCACGTCCATCGACCACGCCGCGTTCGATTCCGGCTATGAATCCCTCAGCGGTTTTCGCGATGCGTTTCAGAAATCGTTTCACATCACGCCGGGACGCGCGGCAGCCAGCGAGCCGCTGCTGTTCACTCGCCTGACCACGCCGCTGGGGCCCATGATCGCCATGGCCGAGCGACGCGGGCTGGTGCTGCTGGAGTTTCTCGACCGCCCGGCGCTGACCCGGGAAGTCGAGGAACTGCAAAACCGCTACGGCTACGTGGTCGCACCGGGGCACAACGCGCATTTGCAGCAGATCGAAAACGAACTGGCGCTGTATTTCGCCGGCAAGCTGAGCGAATTCAGCGTGCCGCTGCACCTGCCCGGCAGCGAGTTTGCCCGCCAGGTCTGGGCTGCACTGCGGCAAATCCCCTACGGCCACACCAGCACTTACGGCACCATCGCCGCACGGCTGGGCAAACCCGGCGCCAGCCGCGCGGTGGGGCTGGCCAACGGGCACAATCGGCTGTCGATCGTGGTGCCATGCCATCGGGTGATCGGTGCGGACGGCTCATTGACGGGCTATGGTGGTGGACAACCGCGCAAGGCGTTTTTGCTCAGACTGGAAAATGCCGCCGTGCAGCTGACGCAACAACTGGCTTTCTGAACAACCGAAAAGAAGGGATCTCGATGAACGCGCTCGACACTCAGTTTCACCAGTTGCACCACGATGGCCTGCTGATCCTGACCAACGTTGCCGACGCCACAGGCGCGCGACTGGTCGAGCAACTGGGTGGCAAAGCGGTCGCCACCAGCAGCGCCGCGGTCGCCTGGGCCCACGGTTACCCGGACGGCAACACTCTGCCGCTCGAGCGGTTGATCAGCAGCGTGGACTCGATTGCGCGAGTCATCAAAGTGCCGTTGAGCGTGGACGTCGAAGCCGGTTATTCCGATGACCTCGACCGGGTCGCTGAAGTGATCGATGCCGTGATCGCTGCGGGTGCGGTCGGGATCAATATCGAAGACGGCAGCGGCACGCCGGAACTGCTGGTGCGCAAGATCGAAGTCGCGCGACAAGTGGCCGACAAGCGCAATGTGAAGCTGTTCATCAATGCCCGCACCGACGTTTATCTGAAAAGCCTGGTGCCTGCCGAGGATCGCGTCGCCGAAACCCTGCACCGCGCCGTGCTTTATCAGGCAGCCGGGGCCGATGGGTTGTTCGCTGCCGGTGTGACGTCCGCCTACGAAATCGAAGCCATCTGCAAAGGTACGACCCTGCCGGTCAACGTCCTGGGCTTTGCTTGCCTGCCCTCCCCCGAAGAACTGCAAACCTTTGGCGTGCGCCGCTTGAGCGCCGGTTCCGGGATCGCCGAGTTCCTGTACGGCGCCATGGGCTCACTGGTGAAAAGCTTCCTCGCCAGCGGCAAGCTCGACACCCATGACCTCAAGGCCTTCACCTATGGCGAAGTCAACGGTCTGCTGAAGTAAACCATGCCTGATCCCTATCAGCCGGCCAGCGAGTTTCTGGCCAGCCTCGACGCCGACTGGCAGCGCCACATTGCTGCCATAGGCCCTTGTCTGCATCAGCCGCATCCGACGCGCGATCCCTATGAGTCTCTGGTGCGGGCGATTGCCTATCAGCAACTGCACGCCAAGGCGGGCGATGCGATTGCCGGGCGGCTGGTGGGATTGTTTCCCGGGCAGTCGTTTCCGCGTCCGGAGCAGATTCTGGCGACGGACTTCGACCGACTGCGCAGTTGCGGGTTTTCGGCGGGCAAGATTGCGACGATTCAGGGGATTGCCCAGGCGACCCTGGACGGTGTGGTGCCGGATTACTCGACCGCGCTGGCGATGGAGGATGAGGCGCTGATCGAGCGGTTGGTCAGCCTGCGCGGGGTCGGGCGCTGGACGGTGGAGATGTTGCTGATTTATAGCCTGGAACGCCCGGATATTCTGCCGGCGGATGACTTTGGGGTTCGCGAGGGGTATCGGCGGTTAAAGGGGCTGGAGGTGCAGCCGACGCGCAAGCAGATGATTGATATCGGATTGGCGTGGAGTCCGTTTCGCACCGTGGCGGCATGGTACCTGTGGCGTGTGCCTAAGGCGCTCTGACCCTGCCCCTTTACCCTATTCAGTCTGATATTTCGACAGGCTGGGGTGAGGAGCCGTTCATCTCGCTCCTCCCCAGGGAGTCGGCCGCACGGCGTTTTTTCATGGAAACAGCAGCTTCATGTCATGTTCCGAATAATTGTACTTGCAGCGCAACTCGGTCCCCGCCGGAATATCGTCCTCGGCGAACAGCGCACTCAGTATGTAACGCCGACGTTCGAACCGGGTGCCGATCTGCAGGTCTGCTTCAACCTTGAACCCGATTATCTTCACGTTATAGCCCTCCGCCGCTTGCCTGACTGGCTTGTCGGCGGCGTCATATTCGAAGTTCGAGTTGATCCGCGAAACAATATTGTCACCGATGACCACCAGGGGCTCTTCGATCAACCTTCCCGGTTCGTAATGCAAATAAGTGCCCGCGAGCATGGTGAACGTCTGCTCCTCTGGCCGCAGCAGCCCTGCCCGGCTGATCGTTCCGCCGTAAAGGCCCAGCGCCTCGCCTCTGGTGATTCGCTTGTTCGCGACCACCATAAGCTGGCCGATCAGCGCTTTCTCGCCGGGTACTTTCATGTCGGCACTGGTGAAAGTACGCAGCTCGAGTTTCTCTTCATAGAGCCTGGCAACATCTTCATAGCCTTCGAACTTGATGTAAGGCTTGATCGGCTCCGAACGATATCGCTCCCCCGTGTCCAAGGTCACCTGCGTTTCCAGTTTGCGAATCCGTACCGGCCTGCCCGACGGATCGCGCAACGGGTATTTGCCGTTGTTGGTGCGGTCGTACGAAGCCAGACGATTGGCCCGGAACGAATAGCGCACCTCGTGACGCATGGCCGCCAGTTCCTGTTCGGTGTAAGGCTTGATCTGCATTGATTCGGAAGCCAGCTCGAACTCGTCGTCAGAAGCGTCCTGACGACTGCGCCCTTCGTCGCCTTCCGGGTGAGGCATTGTCTCGAGGGGCGAGTCGACTTCACTGCGTGGGTCTGGGGTGCGAAAACGGTCAGTGTCAAACTCTTCCAGCGGGTGCCAACGCCTGCCATCGCTATCGCGCTCCAGAACCGGGCCGGAAGGATTGAGTTCGCTGGCCAGCCTGGCACGGTACAACCCCGTCTGCGGATCGGCACTGACCTGGACGATGGCCTGATCGGGCAATTCGGCGAACTGGCGCCCTTTGAACGTCCTGAAGCCATCGGCATCGATCTCCGTCAACCGGCCTGCCCCCCGGACGTGGTAGGCCTCCAACGACTGTCGTCCGGAGGCGGGTATTTCAATCGTCGGCTGCGCCTCGTGAACAGTGATCAAAGCCGGAGAACTGGCGACCTCTCCAGTGCGGTCATGTGGGGCCCTTGAGCCTCCGGAAAAACCGGGTGAATCTGGCTGCGTGAAGTGGCCACCGGGGCGAATCATCGGCCCCGACACCGCGCCATCAGCGGGCGGTTTAAAATGGACATCAACCGGGCCTGCACCCTTGGTCGGCGGTTTGCCTGGCATATCCAACTTCCTTGCTAAATGGCCGGATCAAATCCTGTGAATCTGAAGCCGGCCGGTGTTCGGCGTCATTGCCGGTTCATCTACATGGCGAAAAAAGGCTACCAGACTCCGACCACACCCAACCACGCACAAACCGCTTCAAATTGATTCCCGGCGCGCTTCGGCCAACAGCGTCTGCGGCCGTTCTGCAGATGTTTCTGCGCCCTGATTGTGTGATCCATCACCACGCCTGCCCTTGCGCCAACGATTCCAGCACCAGACCGGCTCGGGGGGGGGAAAGATACAACTGACGCTCCGGGTGCAGGCGATCTTCTCGTCTAGGCTGAACCGAACGAATTCAGCCCAACCGGAGGCCACTCATGCACCTCGAAGGCTCCTGCCACTGCGGCGCGGTTTCATTCACCCTCGACAGCACCCACCCCTACCCTTATCAGCGCTGCTACTGCTCGATCTGCCGCAAGACCCAGGGCGGTGGCGGCTATGCGATCAATCTCGGCGGCGATGCGGCCAGTCTCAAGGTGCGCGGGCGCAAACACATCACGATCTACCACGCGAAAATGAAAGACGCAGGCGATGCCCGCGCCCACCGCAGCAGCGCCGAGCGGCACTTCTGCTCGCAGTGCGGCAGCGGCCTGTGGCTGTTCAGCCCGGAATGGCCGGAGCTGATCCACCCGTTCGCCTCGGCGATCGACACACCGCTGCCGGTGCCGCCGGAACACACTCATCTGATGCTCGGCTCGAAAGCCCCGTGGGTCGAAGTGCAGGCGAGCGCCAGGGACCAGCAATTCGAGGTCTACCCGGAAGAATCCATCGCCCAATGGCACGAACGACTGAAATTGACCCGATAACCGCCTTCACAGTCTTTGACAGTTTCCCGACAAAGCTGCCAAAGATTGCCGGCCGCCCCCTCACTAGCATGGGCGCATCCAATCTCCCCTCGGGTGCCCCATGCCGGTTTCGTTACGCACATTTTCGCTGTCCCTGACTTCCCTCTGCCTGCTGCTGCCGGGCGATTCGCTGCGCGCCGAAGACTGGCATGCCACCCTGCGTGCCGGGGCCGCCAGTGCGCCGCGTTACAGCGGCAGTGATGAGCGGGTGGTGGCGCCATTGGTGGGTGTCGAAATCGTCAGCCCTTACGGCGTGTTTCTCGACAGCAGTCGAGGCCTCGGCTGGGGCTTCGACGAAGAGGATTTCGGCCTCAGCGTCTACGTCGGCGCCAGCGACGTGCGCAAGGATCGCAAGACCGGATTCAAAGGCTCGGACGAGCTCAACGGCATGGGTTCGATCAAGTCTCGCCCGGTGATCGGGCTCGACGGCACGTATCACATGGGCCCGATCATCCTCGGCGCGAGTTTCGAGCATGCGCTGGAAAAGGATGACGATGACCATGACACCGGCTCATCGTGGAACCGCCTCAAGCTGAGCATCAGCGCGCCGCTCTACGAAGGACGTTTCGGCAAAGTCACCGGCGGCCTCAACAGCCAGTTCGGCGACAGCAATTACATGCGCACCTGGTACGGCGTCAGCGATGCCCAGGCCTCGCGCAGTCAGTTCCGCGCGTACAAGGCCCGGGCCGGATTGGTCAGTCGCGGCGCGGATCTGACCTGGTCGTTGCCGCTGGATGAGCAATGGAGCGTGTCGACCGTGCTGTCGGTGCAGTACCTGAGCCACGAAGCGGCCGACAGCCCGATTGTCGAGCGCCGGTTGCAGACCTCGTTGGCCGGGCAAGTGGTCTACAGCTTCTGATCGCGCTCAGAACAGCTCGCCGAACGGAATGAAACGCAGCGGATCACCGAGCTGCAAGGTGCTGTTCTCCGGAATTTCCACCAATCCGTCGGCCCAGGTCACGCCGAGCAGCACACCGGAACTCTGGTTCGGATACAGCGCCGCCTGCCCGCCCTCCAGACGCACCCGCAGGTATTCGCGACGGCTGCCGGGTTTCGGCCAGTCGAAACCGGCGTTGACCGTGAAGCTCAGCGGCATCACCTCTTCCACGCCTTGAATGCGCAGCAGGTACGGGCGCGCCAGCAGGCCGAAGGTCACCAGTGCCGAGGTCGGATTGCCGGGCAGGCCGATCACCGGCACTGTGCCGAAATGGCCGACCGTCAGCGGTTTGCCGGGTTTGATCGCGAGTTTCCACAGCAACGGTTTGCCGTTGTCACGCAGCACCTGACCGAGGCAGTCGGCGTCACCGGCAGACACGCCGCCGGTGGTCAGAATCAGATCGGCTGCCACTTGCAGTTGCTCGAGTTTGAGCCGGGTCTGCGCCGGACGATCGGGCAGAATCCCGGCGTCGATCACTTCGCAACCCAGTTCACGCAACCAGTGGTCGAGCAAGGTGCGGTTGCTGTTGTAGATGCTACCGGGACGCAAGGGCTGGCCCGGTTCCACCAGTTCATCCCCGGTCGACAGCAACGCCACGCGCGGACGACGCACCACCGGCAAATGGGTCATGCCCTGCCCTGCGGCGACGGCCAGCTCGAACGGGCCGAGGCGTTTGCCGGCGCGCAGCAAGGTGTCGCCGACGCGGTTTTCCTGGCCCTGGGGACGGATGTTCTGGCCGACCTTCAGCGGTTGCAGGAAACGTACGCGACCGTCCTCCAGCACTTCGACGTTTTCCTGCATCTCCACGCAATTGGCGCCCATGGGCAACGGCGCACCGGTGAAAATCCGTGCGCAGGTGCCGGATAGCAAGGCGTCCGGCGCCATCCCGGCGTAGACCCGCTGCGACACGCTCAACGGCTGGCGTTGCAGATCGGCGAGGTTCAAGGCATAACCGTCCATGGCGCTGTTCGGCCACGGCGGCAGGTCGAGGGTGGCGACCAGATCGCTGGCCAGCACGCGCCCGCGCGCTTCATTGAGCGGCACCGATTCGCTGTCCGGCAGGCGTTGTTCATCAGCCATCGCCAGCAGTTGGTCGAGGGCGTCCTCGACCGGCATCAATCCCGGCTTGCTCATCCGCGCGGCCCGCAGGCTTGCACCGGCTTGAGGTGCGGAACGAAGTTGCACGGGCGGTGACGGTTATCCAGTTGTTCGGCGAGGATGCCTTCCCACGCGGTGCGGCAAGCGCCGGTGGAACCCGGCAGGCAGCACACCAGCGTGCCGTTGGACAGCCCGGCCAGCGCACGGCTTTGCACGGTCGAGGTGCCGATGTCGAGAATCGAGATGGCGCGGAACAGTTCGCCGAAACCGTCGATCTGCTTGTCCAGCAGGCAAGCCACGGCTTCCGGGGTGCTGTCACGCCCGGTGAACCCGGTGCCGCCGGTGATCAGCACCACTTGAATGCCGTCGTCGGCGATCCACTGCGCGACCTGGGCGCGGATCTTGTACAGGTCGTCCTTGAGCAGGTTGCGTTCGCTCAAGGTGTGGCCGGCCTCCAGCAGGCGGCTGACCAGCAACTGGCCGGAGGTGTCGCTGGCGTAATCGCGGGTATCGCTGACCGTCAGCACGGCAATATTCAGGGGAACGAACAAGGCATCCGATTTCACACTCATGGCACTCTCCGGCCGTCGTCAATTCAATGGATGACGAGCCTAAGTGCCGCCTGTGAGGACTGTCTAATCACTCTGGCCAACCACACTATCGACCTGCTCTATCGGTGTTTTTTTTCAGCCCCTCGACCACTGTCCGGCCCAATGAAACCGGGGGTCATCGAAACCCTCGATAGGCTCTTAAACACTGCCGATTGGACGAAAAAAACCATCAGTGGGATCGTCGTTCCCTGCGCTTTCCGTGCGCTGTACGCATCTGCGTCAATACTCAATCAAAATTCCTTATCGAGCAGGTGCCGTCGTGGACATCAAACAACTCAAGTTCCTGATCGCGCTGGACGAAACCCGCCACTTCGGCCAGGCCGCCGCGCGCTGCCACATCACCCAGCCGACCCTGTCGATGCGCCTGCGCAATCTGGAGGACGAGCTGGATCTGGTGCTGGTCAATCGCGGCCAGCGCTTCGAAGGTTTCACCCAGGCCGGCGAGCGCGTACTGGCCTGGGCCCGCACGCTGCTGGCGGCCCACGACGGGTTGTTTGCCGAAGCCGCTGCCTGCCGGGGGCAACTGGTGGGTAGCCTGCGGCTGGGGCTGGTGCCGCTGAGCAACTTCAATCCGGTCAATTACATTCAGGGTTTGTCCGGGACTTATCCGGAGCTGAAATACAGCCTGTCGTCGCTGAGTTCGGACGAGATCATCGAAGGCCTGGGCAACAATCAGCTGGACCTGGGCGTGTGTTATCTGGACCACGTCAACCCGAACTATTTCGAGTTCTTCGAGATTGGCGAAACCCGTGTCGGCCTGCTCTACGACACCCGCCACTTCCATTTCGAAGGCCCGGAAATGAGCTGGGAAGACGCCGCCGAACTGCCGCTGGGGATGATCACTACCGGCATGCACTACCGCAAATCCATCGACCTGAGTTTCCGCAGTCGCGGGTTGAATCCGCAGCCGATCCTGGAAAGCGACTCGACCTATCAACTGCTGCAGGCGATTCACCAGGGCTTCTGCTGCTCGATCATGCCGCTGGACAGCGGGCTGGAGGAGCCGATCGAACACCTGGCTTTCATCAACCTGCCGGATGCCAGCGTACTCGCGCCGCTGGGGCTGGTGATGCGCAAGACCGAACCGCGCTCGGCGATTGCCGAGAAGTGTTTTGCCGAGGCGCGCAAGATGTTCGGGATCGAGGCGCCCGTCGTTTAACCCTCCCCAAGTTGCCTGAAACGTTGCACTTCGGTGCAACGACTTCAGGTCCGCCTGCGGTCATCGACCAAGCCAATCACTGCATCGGAACAAGCGATTGGACGCACTATTCCCTGCCCCGTAGCCTGAACTCACTTCAGCGCTTCGGGGACTTTTCAAGATGCTGTGCCAAGTTGAACAACTCATCGAACCGGGCGACGCCAACGCCCCCGCGCCACAACCGGCGCAAGTGGCCTACCGCGAATACCTCGACGACGCGCCGTTGTCCCACGCGGCGCTGGCGGCGGAAATCGCCCTGGCCATCAGCTACAACGGCCTGAATCAGGCGGTGATGATGGTCTCTCCAGGCAACATCGAAGACTTCATTCGCGGCTTCAGCCTGAGCAATGCCATCGTCGACCGCCTCGACGATATCCACGACATCCGCCTGACCCATTTCGACCAGGCCTGCCAGGCCGACGTGCAGATTTCCAGCCGCGCGTTCTGGGCCCTGAAGGATCATCGCCGGCAGATGGCGGGCACCAGCGGTTGCGGCCTCTGCGGCGTGGAAGCCCTTGAGCAGGCGCTGCCGCAACTGGAGATCCTGATCCCGACACCGTTGCCACCCGCCGCGCATTTCAACGGCATCCGCCAGCGCATCGAACAGGCCCAGCAACTGGCCCGCAGCAGCGGTGCCCTGCACGCGGCGCTGTACTTCGACGCCGACGGCGAAGCGCTGTTGTGCCGCGAAGACATCGGCCGCCACAACGCCCTCGACAAGCTGATCGGCGCCTTGCAATTCGAAGGTCTCGATGCGCGTCAGGGCTTCGTCGTGGTCACCAGCCGTTGCAGCCTCGAACTGATCCACAAAGCCGTGCGCGCCCGCCTCGGCACCCTTGTCAGCCTGTCTGCCCCCACCGCGCTGACCGTGCGCTGGGCGCTCAAGCACCGCTTGAACCTGATCCACGTCCCGCACCGCAATGCCCCGCGAATCTACAGCCCGATCCAGGAGCCCACCGCATGAGCAACACCCTCACCCACCTCGACGATCAGGGCCGCGCCAACATGGTCGACGTCAGCGACAAAGCCGCCACCCGCCGCGAAGCCACCGCGCAAGCCTGGGTGCAGATGCGCCCGGAAACCCTGCAAATGATCCAGTCCAACGGCCACCCCAAGGGCGATGTGTTCGCCGTGGCGCGGATCGCCGGGATTCAAGCGGCCAAGCGTACCCACGAGTTGATTCCGCTGTGTCATGCGCTGCTGCTCAGTTCGATCCACGTCGAACTCAAGGCCTGCGAACCGGACCGTGTGCAGATCACCAGCACCTGCCGCCTCACCGGCCAGACCGGCGTTGAACTCGAAGCTCTGACCGCCGCCAGCGTCGCCGCGCTGACGATCTACGACATGTGCAAAGCGGTGGACCGGGCGATGGTTATCGGCGACATCCGCCTGCTCAGCAAACAGGGCGGCCGCTCCGGCCACTTTCAATGGGAGAACCCGAAATGATTCTGATCAACTACTTCGCCAGCTACCGTGACCGGCTCAATCTGGGCGGTGAAAAGATTCCGGCCAGCGACACCCTCGCCTGTGTCGAGGACGTGCGGCAGATGCTGATGCAGCGCGGCGATGTCTGGCGTGAAGTGCTCGGCGCCGGCAACCTGATGTGCGCGGTGAATCAGGAACTGTGTCAGCCGGATCAGGCAATCGAGGATTTCGACGAGATTGCGTTTTTCCCGCCGGTCACGGGGGGTTGAAACATGGGTGTTCGAGTCCAGCGTAAAGGCTTCGATGCCGGTCAGTTGATTGCCGATCTGCATGCGCGCAATCCACGGGTGGGCGCGGTGGTGAATTTCATTGGTTATGTACGGGATCTGAACGTCGGGCAGTCGGTGACCGAGCTGTTTCTGGAGCATTATCCGGGCATGACCGAGAAGGCTCTGGAGCAGATCGCCGAACAGGCGCGAGAGCGTTGGCCGCTATTGGCGGTGGAGATTGTGCATCGGGTCGGCGCGCTGTCAGTGACCGAACCGATCGTGTTCGTTGGCGTCAGCAGCAAGCATCGGCATGCGGCGTTCGAGGCCTGTGCGTTCATCATGGATGTGCTGAAGACGCGTGCACCGTTCTGGAAACGTGAGACCACGCCGGAGGGTTCGCATTGGGTCGAGGCGCGGGAGAGTGATCAAAATGCGGCGTTTCGCTGGAGTCTGGCGCATGCCTGAAGACCGAAAGCCCTCACCCTAGCCCTCTCCCAGAGGGAGAGGGAACCGACCCGGGGATATTGCAGTACTACGCCGACCTGAACCTATAGCGTTGAATCCGGATGCCGGTCTGAACGCATAGGACTGAATCCGGATGCCAGTCTGAGGGCAGTTTGCCGAATCCGAATACTGAACTGAACGCATAGTGTTGAATCCGGATGCCAGTCTGAGGGCGGTGTGCTGAATCCATAATCGACTCGATTCTTCAGGTCGATGTATGACGCAAGACACCTCGGTCGGCCCCCTCTCCCTCCGGGAGAGGGCTGGGGTGAGGGCTGCAATCTCGATACCACTCCTTAACAAAAGCCTGATTAGATAGCCGCTCCACCACAACTCAACTCGGGAGCCACACTTGAGCCAAACGCCAAAAGACTTGCCCCGTCCTCAACCCATCACCCTGCGCCAGGCCTGGCCGTTCTGGCTCAAACTCGGCTGCATCGGCTTCGGCGGCCCTGCCGGGCAGATCGCGATCATGCATCAGGAACTGGTGGAGCGCCGGCGCTGGATCTCGGAGCGACGTTTCCTGCATGCGCTCAACTACTGCATGTTGCTGCCAGGCCCCGAGGCCCAACAACTGGCGACTTACATCGGCTGGCTGCTGCACCGAACCCCTGGCGGCATATTGGCCGGAGTGCTGTTTGTATTGCCTTCGCTGCTGATTCTGATCGCTCTGTCGTGGGTCTACATCGCGTTCGGCGATGTGCCGGCGGTAGCCGGGGTGTTTTACGGAATCAAACCGGCGGTGACCGCGATTGTGTTGCACGCGGCCCATCGCATCGGTTCGCGAGCGTTGAAGAACAGTTGGTTATGGGCGATCGCCGGGGCGGCGTTCGTGGCGATTTTTGCCTTCAACGTACCATTCCCGCTGATCGTGCTCGGCGCGGCATTGATCGGTTATTTCGGCGGACGCTGGGCGCCGCAGCGGTTCAGCAACGGCGGCCATCGCGGCGGCGAAAAATCCTTCGGCCCGGCGCTGATCGATGACGACACACCGCCGCCCGAACATGCGCAGTTCAACTTGCCAAGGCTGCTGCGTCTGGCGCTGATCGGTGCGTTGCTATGGTGTCTGCCCATGGCGTTGCTGACCGCGTTGTTCGGCTGGGACGGCACCTTCACGCAGATGGGCTGGTTCTTCACCAAAGCGGCGCTGCTGACGTTCGGCGGCGCCTACGCCGTGCTGCCCTACGTGTATCAGGGCGCGGTCGGGCATTACGGTTGGCTGACGCCAACGCAGATGATCGACGGCCTGGCCCTGGGCGAAACCACGCCGGGACCGCTGATCATGGTCGTGGCGTTTGTCGGGTTCGTCGGCGCTTACGTGCAACCGACGTTCGGCCCGGAACACGCGTTCGCCGCCGGAGCCTTGGCCGCGACGCTGGTGACCTGGTTCACTTTTCTGCCCTCGTTCCTGTTCATCCTCGCCGGCGGGCCGTTGGTGGAGTCGACGCACAATGAACTGAAGTTCACCGCGCCGCTGACCGCGATCACGGCGGCGGTGGTCGGGGTGATCCTCAATCTGGAGTGTTTCTTTGCCTGGCACGTGTTCTGGCCCAATGGATTCGCCGGGCAACCGGACATTTTCTCGATCCTGCTGGCCTTGGCTGCCGCCGTCGCCCTGTTCTTTTTCAAGCGCGGCGTGATCGAGGTGTTGATCGTTTGCGCCCTCGTCGGGCTGGGGTTTTATCTGCTGCGTTGAACCGGGGTGCACGCCAACGCCTGCGGAAACAGGCGTTTACTTATCCGGGGATTCCCCCTTACTATCCAGCCACACCGGCTTGGCGGGACACTCCCGCCGCCGACGTTTTCCGCCAACGGAAACACGCGTCATGAGCACGTCACCACAACAATCAGAATCGTTGAACGTCTCTGCACTGTGCGCCCTCCTTCACAGGGGCCGCGCATGAATCGCATCGTCAATCTCCCCATGGCCCTGAGCCGTTCCAAGCTGCGTCACTCCGCACGCCCGCCGGATATCTGCCTGCCTGTCTGATCGCGCCGATAAAAAACCGCGACAGCTCCCCCTCTTTTTTCGATATCCCTGCCAGGACGCCCGCGCCTTTTGCCGAGCTGCGTCCGGCCCGAATCTGCGCGCCTGTGCGGCGCCATCGTGAGTGATTGATTATGAAATTCGCAGCCATTGAAGACGCCCGTCACTTTCTCGAGCAGAACCCCGACATCGACATGATCGAGCTGTTCATCCTCGACGCCAACGGCGTGCCGCGCGGCAAGCTGTTGCACCGCGAAGAACTGCTCGCCGTGTACGAAAGCGGCCGCCCGCTGCCGAGCACCATTCTCGGCCTGACCGTGCATGGCGAAGACGTGGAAAACTCAGGCCTGGTGTGGGACGTCGGCGACATCGACTGCCGCGCATACCCATTGGAAGGCAGTCTGGTGCGCCTGCCGTGGCGGCAGATTCCGACTGCGGCGGTGCAGGTCAGCATGCACCCGGAACAAGGCATGCCAGCGAGCATCGCCGACCCGCGCCACCTGTTGATCAAGGTTATCGACCGCCTGAAGGCCGAGGGTTATCACCCGGTCATGGCCTGCGAGCTGGAGTTCTATCTGCTCGACGCCAAACGCGATCACAACGGCCGTCCGCAACCGGCGCTGGATGCCGACGGTGGGCGACCGCGACACACGCAGGTCTACGGTTTGCGTGAGCTGGAGCAGATCGAACCGTTCCTTGCCGACCTCTACAGCGCCTGCAAACTGCACGGCATTCCGGCGCGTACGGCAATCTCGGAATACGCGCCGGGCCAGGTGGAAATCACCCTCGAACACGGCGATGCGCTGGAAGCAATGGACCAGGCCGTGCGCTACAAACGGCTGGTCAAAGCCGTGGCGCACAAGCACGGGATGCAGGCGACGTTCATGGCCAAGCCGTTCGATCACCTGGCCGGCACTGGCATGCACATGCACGTCAGCCTCGCCGATGCCGAGGGGCGCAATCTGTTTGCTTCCGAAGACCCGGCCGGCACCCCGCTGCTGCGCACGGCGATTGGCGGGATGCTCGCCTCGTTGCTCGATTCGCTGCTGCTGTTCTGCCCGAACGCCAACTCCTACCGCCGTTTCCAGGCCAACAGCTACGCGCCACTGGCACCGACCTGGGGCGTCGACAACCGCACCGTCAGCCTGCGCGTGCCCGGCGGTCCGGCCAACACCCGGCACATCGAACACCGCATCTGCGGCGCCGATGCCAACCCGTATCTGGCAGCGGCAGCGATCCTGGCGGGCATTCATCGCGGGATAAAAGAGGACATCGATCCGGGTGAACCGGTGGAAGGCAACGGTTACGCGCAGGCGAAAGAATTGCTGCCGACCGACTGGCTGACCTCGCTTACGGCGCTGGAAAATTCGGTGTGGGCGCGGGATGCCTTGGGGCAGGAATTTCTCGGGGTGTATCTGGCAGTGAAACGCGCGGAATACCGGCAGTTCATGGCCGAAGTGGGTGAGCAGGACTGGCGCTGGTACCTCACAGAGGCCTGATCTTTCACAACTCCCCCTGTGGGAGCGGGCTTGCCCGCGAAGGCGTCGTCACATCCAACACTTCAGGTGACTGACACATCGCTTTCGCGAGCAAGCCCGCTCCCACAGGGTCCGTGCACCGACTCCCGAATCTGGACACTGAAATGACTGAACGCAGCAATTCCTACTACACCGCGACCCTCAACTGCGACACCGACTACCCGACCCTGCAAGGTCGGCACAAGGTCGATGTGGTGATCATCGGCGGCGGTTTTACCGGCGTCGCCACAGCCGTCGAGTTGGCCGAAAAAGGCCTGAAAGTCGCCATCGTCGAAAGCCAAAAGATTGGCTGGGGCGCCACCGGGCGCAATGGTGGGCAGGTCACCGGCAGCCTGTCCGGCGACGGTGCGATGCGCAAACAGATGCGCAACACCTTGGGCGATGAGGTCGATGATTTCATCTGGCACCTGCGCTGGCGCGGCCACGAAATCATCAAGCAGCGGGTCGAGAAATACGCCATCGATTGCGACCTCAAGCACGGCCACTTGCACGCCGCGTACAAGCCGAGCCACATGGCCGGTTTGCGCAGCGACTACGACGAAGCCGTGCGTCGCGGCATGGGTGATGAAGTCAGCCTGCTCGACCGCAGCCAGGTGCGCGACCTGTTGCAAAGCGATCTCTACCACGGCGCAATCAAGAACACCCGCAACATGCATTTGCACCCACTCAACCTGTGCATCGGCGAAGCGCGGGCGGCGGAAAGCCTCGGCGCGCTGATCTTCGAAAACAGTGAAGTGCTGGAGATCATTCACGGCGACAGCCCTGGCGTACGCACCGCACACGGCCAGATCGACGCCAATCAGGTGCTACTGGCGGGCGACGTCTATCACAAACTCGAACCAGGCCAACTCAAGGGCAAAATCTTCCCGGCCATGGGCGGCATCGTCACCACCGAACCGCTGGGGGATCTGGCCAAACAGATCAACCCCGAAGACCTCGCCGTTTACGACTGCCGCTTCGTCCTCGACTACTACCGCCTCACCGCCGACAGCCGCCTGCTGTTCGGCGGCGGCGCCAACTACAGCGGCAAGGATTCACGGGACATCGCCGGCGAACTGCGGCCGTGCATCGAACAGACCTTCCCGGCGCTCAAAGGGGTGAAGATCGACTACCAGTGGAGCTGCGCGATGGGCATCGTCATCAACCGCATTCCGCAACTGGGCAAGCTTTCGGACAACGTCTGGTATTGCCAGGGCTACTCCGGCCACGGCATCGCCACGACCCACATCATGGGCGAAATCATGAGCCGGGCGATCACCGGGCAGATGCAGCAGTTCGACACGTTTGCCGCGTGCTCGCACATTCGCGTGCCGATGGGCGATCTGCTGGGAAATCCGATGTTGGCGGCGGGCATGTGGTACTACCAGATGCTGGAAAAACTGCGCTGATCGAGCGGGCCCCATCGCCAGTGATGGGGCCTCTTTTTGCCGCAAAAACTCAGTCAAGCAACTGCTCCACCTCAATCCCCAACCGCCGATAATCCTCGACACTCCCCGACGCCACATGCCGTTCGGTGATCAGCGTGTGCAAGCGCTCGCACGGCGCGACCACAAACGGCTCCACCGCGCCGAGCTTGTCCGCCGTGGTCACGGCAATCACCCGCGCCGCGCAGTCGAGCAGCGCCTGCTTGACCGGCACTTCATCGAAATGCAGCGAGGTGATGCCCACCTCCGGATGAATCGCGCAGACCCCGGTGATCGCCAGATCCGCCTTGATCCCCGACAGCAGCCGCAGCGCCTCGTGACCGCCAGCCGACATGGTTTTCGGATTGAGCTGCCCACCCGCCAGAATCACCTTGATGCCCGGATATTCTGACAACGCGATCGCCGTCATCGGTGACGCCGTGACCGCCGTGAGGTTGATATCCCTGGGCAACGAGCGCGCTACCTGCAACGAGGTGGAACCGGAATCGAACATCACCGTCTGCCCGTTCTGTACCTGCTGCGCCGCCAACTGCGCCAGGCGGATTTTCACCTCGTCGATTTCATCCAGCCGGGTGAAGTAATCCTTGCCGGTGTCCTTGGGCCGCGGCAACGCGCCGCCGTGCACCCGCTGCACCAGTCCGGCGTTATCCAGCTCGGCCAGATCGCGGCGGATAGTGTCTTCGGACACTGCAAAATGCTGGCTCAACTCGGACGCCATGACCTTGCCGTCACGTTCGAGGATCAGAAGGATTTTCTGCCGGCGCAGGGAGGGAAGCTCGGAAGCGGAGTGATCGTGCATGGTTTTGCCTGTTTGTGCTTTTAATTGCAGGTTTGCGCGAGCTTAGCCAAGCAAACAGGCAAACACAACGCCGGTATCAATGGCTTCGATCATTGGAATCACAAAGCGGAATTTTTTTTTTCGACCCGCCCCCGGCAGAATGGCCCCACTTTCAAAAGGACCAGGATGAACACCCCCATGAACCTCAATTTCGCTTTCGCCTGCATGGTCGTCGTGTCGTTTGCCATTGCCCTCGGCCACGCTTGATTCACACCGACGCCGCCAAGTGTTCGCGCAACCATCTGTGCGCTGGATCACGATGGGATCGTTCGCCCCAGAACATCGCCATCTCGTAGCCCGGCACCTCCAGCGGCGCAGCGACCACTTGCAGTGCAGGGTTGTCACGCACCAGGCGTGACGGCAGCATCGCCACCAGATCAGTGCTGGCGAGCACCGACATCACCAACAGAAAGTGCGGCACCGACAGCACGACTTTTCTCGACAGGCCCACTTCGGCCAGCGCCTTGTCCGTCACCCCGAAAAAGCCCCCGCCCTCGCGCGACACCATGACGTGTTCCAGCGCGCAGAACTGTTCGCGAGTCGGTCTGGCGTTCAGGCCCGGATGCCCGACTCGTCCGGCCAACACATAACGCTCGGTGAACAGCCGGCGCTGATACAACTCCAGTGGCGCGTCTTCGGTGATGTGCAATGCCAGATCGAACACCCCCTGCTCCGCCTGCTTGACCATTTCTCTGGGCATCAGGTCGATCACCGCCAGCCGTGTGCCCGGTGCCTGCCTGCGCAAACCGTTCAGGCCCGGCAGGACAATGGTCGACCCGCCGTAGTCCGTTGCCGCGATTTTCCAGGTATTCGTCGCTTGCGCCGGGTCGAACGGCCTGGCCGGCGCCACCGCTCGTTCCAGCGCCTCCAGTGCGTCCCGCAACGGCTCGCGCAGCTCATCCGCCCGCGCCGTCGGACGCATGCCTCGTGGGCCGGGCAGCAACAGCGGATCGCCGAAGATGTCCCGCAACTTGGCCAGATGCACGCTTACCGACGGCTGCGACAGGTTCAGCCGCTGGGCGGCACGGGTGACGTTGTGCTCCGCGAGCAACACATCGAGGGTCAGCAGCAGGTTGATATCCAGCCGTCTCAAATTATTCATGGCTATACCAGACATATCAGACATTCATTTCCAATATACCCGGCAAACGTCGATCCTGCTGTCACACAGCAACGGAGCTTCAACATGAATGTACTTCTGGTCTATGCCCATCCCGAAGCGACCTCACTCAACGGCTCGCTCAAAGACTTCACCGTCCAGCGCCTGCAAGCCGCCGGCCATACCGTGCAGGTCTCCGACCTCTATGCGATGAACTGGAAAACCACCCTCGACGCCGACGACAGTCCCGGTCGCGACACGAGCCGGCCGTTTCATGCCTCCCTCGATTCGAAACTTGCTTTCGAGCAGGGCCGACAAGCCGCCGACATCGCCCGCGAGCAGGAAAAACTGCAATGGGCCGACGCACTGATCCTGCAATTCCCGCTGTGGTGGTTCTCCATGCCGGCGATTCTCAAGGGCTGGGTCGAGCGCGTGTATGCCTACGGATTTGCCTACGGCGTGGGCGAGCATTCCGATGCTCGCTGGGGCGACCGCTACGGTGAAGGCCACCTGAAAGGCAAGCGGGCCATGCTGATGGTCACCACCGGAGGCTGGGAATCACACTACAGCCCGCGCGGGATCAACGGCCCGATCGACGACGTGCTGTTCCCCATCCAGCACGGAATCCTCTACTACCCTGGCTTTGACGTGATGCCGCCCTTCGTGGTGTACCGCACCAGCCGGATGGATGAAGCCCGGTTTGCCCAGACCTGTGAGGCGCTGGGCACGCGGCTCGATGAACTGTGGAGCACGCGGCCGATCGCGTATCGGCAGCAGAATGGCGGTGATTACGAGATTCCGTCGCTGACTTTAAAGGACGACATTGCGCCAGGCAGCGAGGGCTTCGCCGCCCACCTCAAATGACACAGGGGGGGCTTATGCCCCCTGTTTTCATTCCACCACCACCCGCGCTTTGCGCACGAACAGTGCATGCACCTTGTCCCAGAAATTGCCGCCCAGCACAAAGAAGCTGCCGATGAACATCAAGTCGCCGAGCGCCTGCAACTGCCAGAGATTGGGCCGCACGCCGGGGAAGAAGTTGTCGAAATACGGTTCCAGGAAGGACGACAGCAGCGGCAGGCAGAACATCACCACGCCGATCTTGTGGCGCATCGGGCTGACTTCGGCCACCGGGGTCGGAATCACGCCGGAAATGTAGTGGCCGATCGTGCGCTTGAGTTCGGCGAACCCGGCCTTGCCCATGACCGCGATCACCAGCAGCAACAGCACTTTATTGCTGATGAACAGCACCCCGGTCAGCGCCGCGACTTTCGAGCCCGGCACGTCGAGGGCGGCGGCAATCGGCACCATCAGCCACGAACCGAGCATCAGGCAGATGATTGCCACACCGACCTTGAAACGCCAACTGGCGCTGGTGGGGGCAAGCGGTTCTTGAGCAGTGTCCATGGCTTCCTACCTTTTTATCCGGGGCGGGGTTCGGTGGCGTTCGCCTGAAAAAGCGTAGCAGCTGATTGCTTCGAACAACCCGCAATCTGCGGTCTATGCTCCAGTGACATCTCCCGCTGGGGCCTCCCGGTATGCCTGCAACGCCAGCCCTGCTGATCCGTCCCGGCCACCTGCTGTTGCTCGGTGCGCTGGGCCTTGGCGGCTGCCTGCGGCTGGGCCCGGATTTCCAGCCACCGGCGCAGGACTGGAGCAAGCAGTGGCAAAGTCCGGCGCTGGAGCAGGCCAGCGAACGCGGCACCGTGCCGGATCTGCGCCAGTGGTGGCAGGTGTTTGCCGATCCGATCCTCGACCGTTTGATCAGCGACGCCGAAGCCCACAACAGCAGCCTGAAGATCGCCGGCCTGCGGGTCCTCGAAGCCCGCGCGCAACTGGGCATCGCCGACAGCGGTCGCTACCCGCAGCTGCAACAGGCCAGCGCCGACAGCCTGTACATCGACCGCAACCAATCCGGCGGCAACAACCCGCAGGACTTGCACTTCTGGCAACACAGCGCCGCATTCGATGTCGGCTGGGAACTGGATTTCTGGGGGCGCTTCAGCCGTGCCATCGAATCCGCCGACGCCAGCTACTTCGTCGCCCAGGCCAACTACGAAGACGCCCTCGTGCTGCTGCGCGCTCAAGTGGCCGATACCTACTTTGCCCTGCGCACCACCGAAGCCCGGCTGCGGGTCGCTCGGGAAAACGCCGCTCAACAAAAACGCAATTTCGAGATCACCGAAAAACTCTTTCGCAGCGGCCAGACCGCCGAACTCGACCTGCAACAGGCCAGAACCCAATACCTCGGCACCCTGAGCAGCATTCCGGCGTTCGAAGACCAGTTGCTACGCACCCGCAATGCGCTGGCGGTGCTGGTCGGCCAGCCGCCCGGTGGCGCGGCGTTTCTGGCGGAGCAACCGGGGCTGATTCCGCTGGTGGATCGCGCCGTGTTGCAGGATGTCCCGGCCAACCTGCTGCTGCGCCGTCCCGATGTCCGCGCGGCAGAGCTGAACGTGGCCGCGCAATCGGCGCTGGTCGGCGTGGCTGAAACCGATCTGTACCCCTCGCTGACCCTGCTCGGCAGCATCGTCTGGTCCAGCGACACCCTCGGCAGCACCCCGCGCAGCCTCGACCTGATCGGCGGCCCGAGCCTACGCTGGAACCTGTTCGATTACGGTCGCATCCACAACAACATCCGCGTACAGGATGCGCGCTTGCAGCAACTGATCGAAGCCTATCGCGACAAGGTCCGCCAGGCTGCCCGCGAGGCCGACGACGCCGCCAGCGGCCTGACCAAAGCGCTGGAGCGCGAACGCATTCTCGGCGAGGCCGAAGGCGCGGCGCGACGTTCGCTGGTGCTGGCCAACACTCAATATCGCGAAGGTTATTCAGACTTTCAGCGAGTGCTCGATGCCCAACGTGCGTTGCTGGAGCTACAGGACAACTATCTGGTCAGCCGCAGTAACGCCGTGAGCAATCTGATCGCCCTGTACCGTGCCGTCGGCGGTGGCTGGCAAAGCGCCGGGCCGCAGATTGATTCAGCGACCCGGCAGCAGATGCAGCAACGCACCGACTGGGGCGGTCTGCTGAGCGCCCCGCCGCCGCAACCGACCTATCCGATTCCCTCGCAGGTAGACCGCCATGAGTGATGAAGCGCCGCCGGATCCGGCGAAAAAAGGCATCCGCTGGGTGCTGCTGGTGATTGTGCTGAGCCTGGTCTGGTATCTGCTGGCCGACCGTTTTACGCCCTACACCCAACAGGCGCGGGTCGGCGCATTCGTGATCCCGGTGGCAGCGGAAGTCGCGGGCCGGGTGATCAAGGTCAACGTGCGCAACAATCAGGACGTGCAGGCCGGCGACATCCTCTTCGAGCTCGATCCGCAGCCGCTGCAAATTGCTGTCGACCGGGCCCGCGCCGATCTGGAAAACACCCGGCGCACGGTCGGCGCCAGCACCGCGGGCATCGCTTCGGCACAGGCGTCTTTGCGTGCGGCGCAAGCCAATGAACTCAAAACGCGCCAGGACATTCGACGGCTGGAAGGCTTGTACAAAGAAGATCCGGGCACGGTTTCGGTTCGGCTGCTGGAAGTGTCCCGGGCCAATCACGAGGCCGCTGTCAGCCAAGTCGCCGCCGCTCGGGCCGAAGTGCTGCGCGCCCAAGAGCAAGAAGGCGGCAACACCGATACCAACGCCAAACTGCTCAGCGCCGCCGCCACGCTGGCCAAGGCCGAACTGGATCTGGCCAACACCCGCATTGGCGCGCGTTCGGCGGGCCTGATCACCGACCTGCGCACCGATGTCGGCCAGTTCGCCGCTGCCGGCAGCCCGGTGATGACGCTAATCACGATCCAGGACGTGTGGGTCAGCGCCGACCTCACCGAGAACAACCTCGGCCGGATCAAGCCCGGCACGCCGGTGTCGATCATCCTCGACGCCCTGCCCGGCGAAGTGCTCGATGGCCGGGTGCGCAGCGTCGGTTATGGCGTCAGCGTCGGCCAGACACCGCCGCCCGGCACCCTGCCGACGATCCAGAACAGCCGCGACTGGCTGCGTCCGGCCCAGCGTTTTCCGGTGATCATCGAGTTCAGCGAAGAGGCGAAGAAGCGTCTGTTCGAGAGCCGTTCGATTCGCGCCGGCGGGCAGGCGGAAGTCATGGCGTTTCCCAGCGAGGGCAATCTGCTCAATCCACTCGGGCGGATGTTTGTCTGGTTGATGAGCTGGCTATCGTATGCCTACTGAACGCAGCGTTCCGGCGCAACGGGCCTTGCGCCTGGCCTGCGGCACGGCGTTGTGTACCGCCGCCAGTTACGGCCTCGCTCTGCCGCTGTCGTTTCTGTCACCGGTGCTCGCGGTGTTGCTGCTGGCCAGCATGCCCCGGCCATTGCCAGTCAAAATGGCGCTGGTGCTGACATTGGTCGCGGCGTTCACCACCAGTCTCGGGCTGTTGCTGGTGCCGTTGCTGCGTTATTACCCGGTGTGCGGCGTGCTGCTGATCGGTGTCGGTCTGTTTCTGGTGTTCACCTACGGCTTGCGCGGCGGCAATGTGCTGATCATGACGTTTCTGGTGATCGGCATGACCATGATCTCCGCCGCCGGTTTTGCCTCATTCGAACTGGCCATGGCGGTGATCGGCGCGCTGGTCAAAGGCTTGTTGCTGGCCGTCGTCATCGTTGGCCTGAGCCATGTCCTGTTCCCGGAACCGGCCAACAGCCCCGCGCCACCATCCGCTCCCGCCCTGCCCGCCGAAGACGTGCCCCGCGTAGCGATGCGCGCAACATTGATCGTGCTGCCGACCTTCCTGCTGGTGCTGATCGACCCGGCCAGCTACCTGCCGATCATCCTCAAAGCCGTCAGCCTCGGCCAGCAAAGCACCACCACTCGCACGCATCACGCCGGGCGCGAACTGCTCGGTTCGACCTTGCTCGGCGGGCTGCTGGCGGTGCTGTTCTGGTGCGCGTTGAGCCTGTTCGTGCACCTGTGGATGTTCTTTCTGTGGATGCTGCTGTTCGGGCTGTTTCTGGCGCGCAAACTCTATCGACTGCACCCGACGCAACTGACCCCGGGGTTCTGGCTCAACACCCTGATCACCATGATCATCCTGCTCGGCCAGTCGGTGGAGGACAGCGCGGCGGGCAAGGATGTTTACACTGCGTTTGCGGTGCGGATGGGGTTGTTCATTCTGGTGACGCTCTACAGCGGCGTGATGATGCACCTGCTCGTCGCGCACCGGGAAAGCCGTCAGGGCGTGACCTGATAACCCCGCCCCTGCAGGCAACCGGTGTAGGCGCTTGAACTGGCTGAAGCATCGGTCCGCCGCTGCTCGCGCCGATCCTGCCGCTGCCGCGCACCGCCAACCACCGCACCCGCCGCAGCCGTCTCTTTGGCGCGGTTCTGGCGGTAATCCTGCTTGCGGTCATCGTCCACGGCTTCATAGAACTCGTCGTGCTGACGGCCGCGCACTTCAGCTGCGGTGGCGCCGGCAGCGGCACCCACGGCAGCGCCCTTCAACCGACCGCCGGCCTGGGGTGTCGACGTGGTTGAGGTGGACGCGATGGAATGGCAATCGTTGATGTCGATCTGGGTTTGCTGGGAAGTCTGGCCCTTGAGCGGGACGACGGATTCAGCGCTGGCCTGCGTGGCGCACAGGCACGCTGCGAGGAACAGTGAATGGCGGAACATGATGACCTCCGACGCGGCGGGGCTTGCCTGGGGGGCGGGGTAATCTGGGAGTGTAGTTCACGGGGCACAATGCCCGTGCTCAAGCGTCCTCCCGCACCCGCCGCACCTGCACCAGCAACGCCGGCGCGAAGTGCAGCACCACCATCCGCGCCAGATGGTGGGTGAGGATAAACACCACATTCAGCCCGCCGGCGAACGCCACGATTGCGATGGTCTCGATGGCCCCCGGCATGTAGGCGAGCCACAGCGACAACGCATCGCTGCCCAGCAACCGTGCCGCCGCCAATGCAAAAACCGCCGCGACCAAAATCATCAAACCCACCGACACCAATGCCGTGCGACCATGACGTCCCAGTTCCGCGAGGCCCAATCCCTGGAATCGGGAGCCGATCCGCACACCGAGAATCAGCGCCGCCAGATTCAGACTCCAGTCCGGCATGTGAAAGCCCTGCAGCCATCCTGATTTCACGAATACGGCGGTGATGATGATTGCCGTCAACATGAACGGCGCCGGCACGCCAACGGCCAGCAACAACCGCCCGACCACCACGCTCAAACCGATCACTGCCAGCACGGTCAGCGCCATGCCCGTCGACAATGGGTCGACCTCGGCCACGGCAACCGGTGCCGGTCCCGGAATCAGCAAACTCACCAGCACCGTGATCAGCAGCAGCCGCATCAAGTGCACGATGATCACCTTGCTCGACGCCTGATGCGATTCCAGCAAATCGAACACCGCCGCCAGCGCACCCGGATAAACGGCCAGCAAAGCATCCGTGCGATTCCACCCTGCCCCGCGCGCCAGCCACCAGGCGGCCAGCGCCACTTGCACTGCCAGGCACAGCAGCAACACGCCGAGGCTCGGCAACATCGTCGATACCGTCGCACTGTCCCACGCTTCAAACATCAACCCGGTAGCGATGCCCAGCGTGACCTGGATGTAGCCCAAGCCATAGGGCGTCGCTGGCGCGAATTTGAATTTGGTGACGACCAGTGCCGTCACAAGAATCGAGCCCAGCAGCAACCCGTGGGGCACGCCTTCGAACTGCAACAGCGCGCCGAATCCGGCAGCAATCAACAAACACAGAATGGATTTCATGGTCGCCTTCCTGGCTATTCAAGGTGCTTTTCAGTTAGGTCAGGCGCGCAGCCGTCCAATCGCCCGCCGATACTTTTCGATCCGCTCCAAATCCTCCCAACTCGGCGAGGCAATCCGCGACAGGTCGCTGTTTTCTTCCAGATCCGCCAGCTTCACCACCCGCCCGATCGGGTTCTGCGCCGCGCGCTCGACGAAGTCCTCGTAGGATTCGCCGGGCACTTTGGTCACCGATTCGATGGCGGACAAAACAGCTTCGCTGAAACCTTCCTTGCGCAAATCCTCCAGGCTGATGCCGCAGTCCTCGACCACATCGTGCAGCACCGCGACGATGCGCTCTTCCAAGTTGCTCATGCGCAACATGACCTTAAGCGGATGCAAAATATACGGCGCACCCCCCTTGTCCACCTGCCCCGCGTGGGCCGTGGCGGCAATGGCGATGGCGCGTTCCAGTGTCTGAGTCATGGGCTTTTCCTCGGGTCAGACGCCGTACCGGCCGCCAATATAGAAGTGACGCTTGAACCAGCGCCCAATCGCCTGCAAACGCCCGGATGGCTGCGCCGGCTCGGCATAGCGCTGGAGGATCAGCGAGACCAGATCAGCCTGACTCTCCCCCGAATGAGCGTCCAGCAACTCGGCCACCCAGGCGCATCCGGCCTTCTTCAAATGCTCACGCCACTCGCCGGGCCAGCCATCCAGCTCATCCAGCGCCAACCACCGCGCACCACCCTGCTCGACATGCCCGCCGCCAATCGACTGCTCGAAGCAGAACGGCGTCGCCGGGCGAGACAGGTCGATGCTGAAGATGTAGATGTCCTGGGTTTTGTGCTGCGGCGTGGGGGCGTTGTGGCGGCTGCCGATTTGAATCATGCGCACTGCTCCAATCCTTGGGTGCTAAGTGTGTCCGATTGTTTCTCACTCTGTGCGCCCGGCGCAAATCAAAATCCTGATGGAACCTCCCGCGCCCGCCCCATCTCGAAACCATAAGCGCCCCGCTCACGATCAAACACGGGGCCATGGGAGAGTTCCGCGATGAACATCCGACTGTTGCTCCTGATCGCCACATTCAGCGTTGTCCCAACCTGCGTCATGGCCGAGGGCTGCGACGTCAAGACCCGCTCCTCCAGCCCCTCGGTGCCCGCCGTCGAGACGCACAGCTGCTACGAATACGAAGGCATGCCGGTCAACGCCATCGACTGGTCATGCAGCAACGAAAGCAAGGACATGCTCAACAGCAGCAAAACCAAAGTCGAACACTGCGCCGACCACTATCAGGCCTCGTGCATTGCCACCCTCACCCAGGAATCCCTGGCCAACCCACACTCCACCAGCAAAGACAAAAACGCCAAGGCCCTGAACATTCCGGACAGTGCGCAAGTGACCACCTATTACTATGACGTAGAGCATCTGCCGCAGGCGCGGATTGATTGCGAGAACGGGGGTGGACATTGGAAAGCGAAATAACGGCGTTCAAGCGCGCATGAAAAAGGGACACCGATGGGTGTCCCTTTTGGTTCTAAATGGCGGGTGGATTCAGCGTTTCATGGCTTCACACTGACTGCGCAGATCATGATCGCCAATTGACGAACAACTACTGCCCTTCTTCGCTTCACAAAACGCCCGCTGGTCATGATCACCGATGCTTGAACATGAACTGCCTTTCTCCGCTTCACAGGCCGCGCGCAGGTCGTGATCGCCGATGGAGGAACAACTGCTGCCCTTTTTGGCTTCGCAATAAGCGCGTTGGTCATGGTCGCCAATGCTTGAGCACGAACTGCCTTTCTCCGCTTCGCAGGCCGAACGCAAATCGTGGTCGCCGATGGAAGAACAACTGCTGCCTTCCTCCCTGGCCTGGCAATAACTGCGTTTGTCGTGATCACTGATGCTGGAGCAACTGGCGGAAACGTAACCGCTGAACAGCAACAACATCGCAAGAATCAGTTTCATCTCACACTTCCTTGGGCTTGCCGGGAAACAGCCTGGCACTGGGTGACTCGTTCGACATGAGCGTCGCGACACGCAATCAAATTGACATCAGCTTTAAGGAAAGTTCCGGGGCGGGGATGGGGGCTGGATTCGCTGTGCAAGATGTGCAAGATGTGCAAGATGTGCAAGATGTGAAGGATGATTAGCGACGGCGGAATTGATATTCAACTCACAACGTATGCCACAACGTCTAATTAACATCTTAAAAGTTAATTTGTAATTATAAAACATTCTAGAAACCTGTCAGATCCTACAGGTGCCATTCCTGCGAATTTCATTGACTCTGCCTTGGCGAATAACAAAAGTTTACTTCGCAAAAATGCAAGATAATTTTAATAAAGGAAAAATCATGAAAATCAATAAAAAATCCATCATCCTTCCCTCACTATTTTTCGCAATGAGTAGTATCGGGTGCGCAGGCATAGCATTGGCTAGCCCTGCAAGCACCGAGTTGTCTGTGAAAGAGCAAAAAGTGATTTATGCAGAGCAATGCCAAGAAAAGGACAAAGTCGACGGTTATTGTCCTCGAAAATAACGACAGAAGAAGAGAAACCGCACTTTTGCGGTTTCTCTTGAGAACTTATTAGATGCACTATGGACTGATAAAATCCGAACTCAAAAATTCGCCGGCGTATTCGCACTAATAATCTCCGCCTCATCCGCCCCAATATTCCGGAACTTATGCGGCAGCGTCGTCGGAAAATAATACCCATCCCCCGCACTCAACACGCTCACCTGCCCGTCCACCGTCAACTCCACGGTGCCACGGGTCACCAACCCACACTCCTCACCTTCCGCGTGAACAATCGGCTCTTCCCCGGAACTCGCGCCCGGCGCGTATTGCTCGCGCAGCAAGCGCATCTGGCGGCTGGGGACCGAGGCGCCGATGAGCAGCAGGCGCAGGCCGTGGCGGCCGAGGTCGGGTTGTTCGTTGGCGCGGAAGACGTATTGGTGTTCGCGAGGGGGCTGGTCGAAGGTGAAGAAGTCGGCCAGGGACATCGGGATGCCTTCGAGCAGCTTTTTCAGTGAGCTGACGGAAGGACTGACACGATTCTGTTCGATCAGGGAGATGGTGGCATTGGTCACGCCGCTACGCCGGGCCAGCTCGCGCTGGGAGAGTTTGTAGCTTTCGCGTACTAGTTTGAGTCGAGAACCCGTATCCATGACAGCCTTATGTGAGAACGACTTAAGGGCGATGGGGGTGGGTGGCGGGTGCCGCGCAAGGCGCGCGGATCACGTTGCTCCCGTGTCCCGGAACCGTGAAAGGCGGCTATTAAATCACGTTTGTCGGTGTTGCTCAGCAGGTTCGATGGACGGCACATGAAAAAGCCGGCGACGCCCTTTTTGGGGGCGCCACCGGCGAGGTTAATCAGATGCCGAAACGGTCGCGCAGCGAGTAGTACACGGCGCCGAGAGCGGTCAGCGGCGCGGAGAAGGTGCGGCCGCCGATCATCGGCATGTGTGGCAGGGAGGCGAAGGCGTCGAAGCGTTCGGCATCACCGCGGATCATTTCCGAGATCAGTTTGCCGGCCAGGTGCGAGCAGGTGACGCCGTGGCCGCTGTAGCCCTGCATGTAGTAGGCGTTTTTCTCGATGCGGCCGAATTGCGGCATGCGTGACATGGTCAGCAGGAAGTTGCCGGTCCAGCGGTAGTCGATTTTCACGTCCTTGAGCTGCGGGAAGGTCTTGAGGATCTTCGGGCGGATCAGGGTTTCGATGTCGTCCGGTTCACGGGCGCCGTAGACCACGCCGCCGCCGTAGAGCAGACGGTTGTCGGCGGTCAGACGGTAGTAGTCGAGCAGGTAGTTGCAGTCTTCGACGCAGTAGTTGTTGGTGATCAGGCTGCGTGCCTGTTTCTCGGTCAACGGTTCGGTGACGCAGATCTGCGAGCCGCACGGCATGCTCTTGGCGGTCACACGGTTGTCGAGGCCTTGCGGCAGGTAGGCGTTGCCGGCGATCAGCAGGTACTTGGCGCGGACCTGGCCTTTGGCGGTGCGTACGACGTTGGGCTCGCCGTATTTGATTTCCACCGCAGCGGACTGCTCGTAGATCTTGCCGCCCAGACGCACGATGGCGGCGGCTTCACCGAGAGCCAAGTTCAGCGGGTGGATGTGGCCGCCCTGCATGTCCAGCAGGCCACCGACGTAGGCGTCGGAGCCGACTTCGCGGCGGATGTCCGCAGCGTCGAGCATCTTCAGGTTTTTATTGCCGTAACGTTCCCAGCTACGTTTTTGCTCGGCGAGGCCCTTGAGCTGTTTGTTGTTCATCGCCGCGAAAATACCGCCCGGGCGGTAGTCGCACTTGATGTCGTATTCCTTGATGCGCGAACGGATGATGTCGGCGCCTTCGAAGATCATGCTGCCGAGGATTTCGGCGGTCTTGTCGCCGTAACGCTCTTCGATCACGTCGACGTCGCGGCTGTAGGAGTTGACCAGTTGGCCGCCGTTGCGACCGCTGGCGCCATAGCCGACTTTCGCCGCTTCCAGCACCGTCACCTTGTAGCCGGCTTCGGTCAGGAACAGCGCCGAGGACAGCCCGGTATAGCCGGCGCCGATGATGCAGACATCGCAGTCCACCGACTCTTCAAGCGTCGGGAAGTCGATGACTTCGTTGCGGGTGGCGGCGTAATAACTGTTGACGTGTTGTTGTTTCATTATTGTTCTCCGAGGGACGCCGGAAAAACCGGCGTCCACCGTTGTAAATAGAATTAGAGCTTGATCCAGGTCGATTTCAGCTCGGTGTACTTGTCGAACGCGTGCAGCGATTTGTCGCGACCGTTGCCCGACTGTTTGAAGCCACCGAACGGTGCGGTCATGTCGCCGCCGTCGTACTGGTTGACCCACACGCTGCCGGCGCGCAGGCCACGGGCGAAGGTGTGGGCCTTGCTCAGGTTGCTGGTCCAGACCCCGGCGGCGAGGCCGAAGATGCTGTCGTTGGCGATGTGCAGTGCTTCTTCAACGGTGTCGAAGGTGATCAGCGACAGCACCGGGCCGAAGATTTCTTCCTTGGCGATGGTCATGGCGTTGGTCACACCGTCAAAAATCGTCGGCTCGATGTAAGTGCCGCCGGTTTCCTCGAGGGTGCGGCGGCCGCCGGCGATCAGTTCGGCGCCCTGCTCGCGGCCGATGCTGATGTAGCGCAGCACGTTGTCCAGTTGACGCTGATCGACCACGGCGCCGACGGTGGTCGCCGGATCCAGGGCGTGCCCCGGTTTCCACGCTTGCAGCGCTTCCACCAGCAGCGGGATGAATTGCTCGCGGATCGAACGCTCCACCAGCAGGCGCGAGCCGGCGGTGCAGACTTCGCCCTGGTTGAACGCAATGGCGCCGGCCGCCGCTTGTGCTGCCGCGCGCAAGTCCGGTGCGTCGGCAAACACCACGTTCGGGCTCTTGCCCCCTGCTTCGAGCCAGACGCGTTTCATGTTGCTTTGGCCTGCATAAATCATCAGTTGCTTGGCAATCGCGGTGGAGCCGGTGAAGGCCAGCACATCGACGTCCATGTGCAGCGCCAGCGCCTTGCCGACGGTGTGGCCGAAGCCTGGCAGGACGTTGAACACGCCTTTCGGAATGCCCGCATCCAGCGCCAGTTGCGCGATGCGGATCGCGGTCAGCGGGGATTTTTCCGAAGGTTTGAGGATGAACGAGTTACCCGCCGCCAGCGCCGGGGCGAATTTCCAGCTGGCCATGATCAGCGGGAAGTTCCACGGCACGATCGCAGCAACAACGCCGGACGGCTCGCGGGTGACCAGACCGAGTTGGTCGTGCGGGGTGGCAGCGACTTCGTCGTAGATCTTGTCGATGGCCTCGGCGCTCCAGCGGATCGCGTTGGCAGTCGCCGGGATGTCGATGCTCATCGAGTCGCTGATCGGTTTGCCCATGTCGAGGGTTTCGAGCAGCGCCAGTTCTTCCTGGTGTTGCAGGATCAGGTCGGCGAAGCGGATCAGGATGCGCTTGCGCTCGGCCGGGGCCTTGTTCGCCCACACGCCGGAATTGAAGGATTGGCGCGCGGCTTCGACGGCGAGGTTGGCATCGGCTTCATCGGTGCTGGCGACGGAGGCCAGGAAACGGCCGTCGACGGGGCTCAGGCATTCGAAGGTTTCGCCGCTGATGGCCGGGCGATATTCGCCGTTGATGAAGGCACGGGATTCGAGGGTCAGGGACTGGAAGCGTTGTTCCCAGTCGTTGCGGGTCGTTGTCATGGTGGTGGCTCGACGCGGGGGAATTTGGGGGTGTCTGGGTGTGTGTTCGGCTTGAGATGGCTGCCCTCACCCTAGCCCTCTCCCAGAGGTAGAGGGGACCGACCGAAGTGTCTCGGGAGATGCACCAACGTGAACGACCGAGTCGAATATGGATTCGGTAAAAATCGTTCAGGTCGACGGATTTCCCGAGCATCCCCGGGTCAGTCCCCTCTCCCCTTGGGAGAGGGTTAGGGTGAGGGGCTTTTGAAGGCCTCACACCGTATGCAGATACCAGTTGTACTCAAGGTCAGAGATCGAGTTTTCGAACTCGGCCAGCTCGCTTTCCTTGCACGCGACGAACACGTCGATGTACATCGGATCGATGTAGCGGGCCATGACTTCGCTGTCGTCCAGCTCACGCAGGGCATCGCGCAAGTTGTTCGGCAGGCTCTGTTCGTTCTGCTCGTAGCTGTTGCCTTCGACCGGAGCGCCCGGCTCGATTTCGTTGGTGAGGCCGTGGTGGATACCGGCCAAAACGGAAGCCATCAGCAGGTACGGGTTGGCGTCGGCACCGGCGACACGGTGCTCGATGCGCACGGCATCCGGCGAACCGGTCGGCACGCGGACGGCCACGGTGCGGTTGTCGATGCCCCAGCTCGGCGAGTTCGGCACGTAGAACTGCGCGCCGAAGCGGCGGTACGAGTTGACGTTCGGGCAGAGGAAAGCCATTTGCGCAGGCAGGGTCTCCAGCACACCGCCGATCGCGTGGCGTAGCGCGGCGTTCTGCTCGGGATCCTCGCTGGCGAAGATGTTGTTGCCTTCTTTGTCCAGGATCGAAATGTGCACGTGCAGACCGTTGCCCGCCTGGCCCGGATACGGCTTGGCCATGAAGGTGGTGTCCATCTCGTGGTCGTAGGCGATGTTCTTCACCAGACGCTTGAGCAGGACGGCGTAGTCGCACGCCTTGATCGGGTCGGACACGTGGTGCAGGTTGACTTCGAATTGCGCCGGGGCGCTTTCCTTGACGATGGCGTCGGCAGGAATGCCCTGCTCTTTCGCGCCTTCGAGGATGTCTTGCAGGCAGTCGACGTACTCGTCGAGGTCGTCGATCAGGTAGACCTGGGTCGACACCGGACGCTTGCCCGAAACCGGCGAACGCGGCGATTGCGGACGGCCGTTCACGTTGTCCTGGTCGATCAGGTAGAACTCGAGTTCGAACGCGGCGCAGATGGTCAGGCCCAGTGCGTCGAACTTGCGCACCACGTTGGCCAGCACTTCACGCGGGTCGGCAAAGAACGGCTCGCCTTCCAGCTCGTGCATGGTCATCAGCAGTTGCGCGGTCGGACGCTTCTGCCAGGGCTCGATGCTCAGGGTGCCGGGGATCGGGTAGCAGATGCGGTCGGCGTCGCCGATGTCCAGGCCCAGGCCGGTGCTTTCCACCGTGGAGCCATTGATGTCGAGGGCAAAGAGCGAGGCCGGCAGGTTGATGCCTTTCTCGTAAACCTTGTGAAGACTGGTGCGCTCGATGCGCTTGCCGCGCACCACACCGTTCATGTCTGCAATCAGAAGGTCGACGTACAAAACCTCAGGATGTTTCTTAAGGAATGCGTTTGCTTCGTTGAGTTGAACGGCACGCAGAGGGACCGACATGATGCACCTATTTAGCTGTTAATTATTATGTTCACTGCTGTTTCGCGGAGCCAGTCAACCCGAACGGCAAAGTGAAGTCAATAGCGAACACAGGGCCGCTCAGCGTTTATTTTTCGGGCTTTTTTTAACACTCACGTGCCAATGACGGCGCCAAAGGCCCGCGAATCATGAAGATTTGATGAACGGCGTTTAGAATTTTTTACATGGGAGTTGTTAATTAAAATCAACGACGCTAAGCTCCGGAAAAGCTCGTTCAAGTGTCAAACTTCGAGGTGAATAAAAATGGCATTCAAGCCATTGATCGGCGTTACTGCGTGCGTCAAACAGATTGGCCTGCACCCCTATCACATCAGCGGCGACAAATACGTTCGCGCTGTCAGCGTTGCGGCGCTGGGGTTGCCCGTCGTCATTCCTTCCCTTGGCCAACTGACTGAAATCGAAGACCTGCTGGGTCAGCTCGACGGTCTGTTGCTGACCGGCTCGCCGTCCAATGTGGAACCCTTCCACTATCAGGGTCCGGACAGCGCTCCCGGCACGGATCACGATCCGGCGCGGGATGCCACTACCCTTCCTCTATTACGTGCAGCCATCGCGGCGGGCGTTCCGGTACTCGGCATTTGCCGCGGCTTTCAGGAAATGAACGTGGCGTTCGGCGGCAGCCTGCACCAGAAGGTGCATGAACTGCCGGGCATGCTCGATCACCGCGAAGCCGACAGCCCGGACGTCGCCGTGCAATACGCCCCGGCCCACGCCGTGAAGGTATTGCCGGGTGGCGTGTTCGAAGCGCTGGAGCTGCCGGGTGAATTCCAGGTCAACTCGATTCACAGTCAGGGCATCGACCGCCTCGCGCCCGGCCTGCGCGCCGAAGCCGTGGCGCCGGATGGCCTGATCGAGGCGGTCTCGGTGGAGCACAGCCCGACCTTCGCCCTCGGCGTGCAATGGCACCCGGAATGGCAAGTGCTGGACAACCCGAATTACCTGCGGATTTTCCAGGCATTCGGCGAGGCCTGCCGCCAGCGTGCGGCGCGACGCAACCAGCGCTGACGCCACCCAACGATTGCAAAACCATTTACTGCCCCCGCGGGGTCGGCGGCTGCGCGCTTGCGCATCCGTCATCCGCGATCAGCAACACACCGCGAAAACAAAAAGCATCACCCGGCAGCCAGGACGGCGGCGCCGAACAACCCGCACGGTGCGGGTCTGCAATCCACTCTTAAGCCAGGCCGCGTTGGCCCGGCGACTGAAACCTGTTGGGAGTTTCACATGGCAAACGCCTCCAGCACTTACAGGAAGGCTCTTGAAGGTCATCAGCAACCGAAAAAGGTTCTGGTGAAAGTCGATCGAGTCACCAAGAAGTTCGACGAAACCACGGCGGTGGACGATGTGTCCCTGGAGATCCATCAGGGCGAAATCTTCGCCCTGCTCGGCGGCTCCGGCTCCGGCAAATCAACCCTGCTGCGCATGCTCGCTGGTTTCGAACGGCCGACTGAAGGACGCATTCTGCTCGACGGTGTCGACATCACCGACATGCCGCCGTACGAGCGGCCGATCAACATGATGTTCCAGTCCTACGCCCTGTTCCCGCACATGACGGTCGCGCAGAACATCGCCTTCGGCCTCAAGCAGGACCGTTTGCCGGCCAGCGAAATCGACGCCCGCGTCGAAGAAATGCTACGCCTCGTCCACATGACCCAATACGCCAAACGTCGTCCGCATCAACTGTCCGGCGGCCAGCGTCAGCGCGTGGCCCTCGCCCGCTCCCTGGCCAAGCGGCCGAAGCTGTTGCTGCTCGACGAACCGATGGGCGCGCTGGATAAAAAACTGCGTTCGCAGATGCAGCTGGAACTGGTGGAAATCATCGAGCGCGTCGGCGTGACTTGCGTGATGGTGACCCACGACCAGGAAGAGGCCATGACCATGGCCGAGCGCATCGCGATCATGCACCTGGGCTGGATCGCCCAGATCGGCAGCCCGGTCGACATCTATGAAGCGCCGGTCAGCCGCATGGTCTGCGAATTCATCGGCAACGTGAACGCCTTCGAGGGCACCGTGGTCGAGGACCTTGAAGGTCACGCGATCATTCACAGCCCGGACTTGCAGCAGAAGATCTACGTCGGTCATGGCGTCAGCACTTCGGTGCAGGACAAGTCGATCACCTACGCGATCCGCCCGGAAAAAATGCTGGTCAGTACGATCAAGCCGGAGACCCGCTACAACTGGTCCGAAGGCAAGGTGCATGACATCGCCTACCTCGGCGGCCATTCGGTGTTCTACGTCGAATTGCCGAGCGGCAAGATCGTCCAGTCGTTCATGGCCAACGCCGAACGCCGTGGCGCGCGGCCGACCTGGGACGACAAGGTCTACGTCTGGTGGGAAGACGACAGCGGCGTGGTACTGCGCTCATGAGAACCTTCAATCAGCAATTCCTGCGCCTGGTGCCCAGCGGGCGAAAGTTCGTCATCGGCATCCCGTTCATCTGGCTGTTCCTGTTCTTCATGCTGCCGTTCTTTTTGGTAATGAAGATCAGCTTCTCGGAAGCCGCGCTGTCGATCCCGCCGTACTCGGAGATTTACACCTACGCCGAACAGAAATTCCAGCTGCTGCTGAACATCGGCAACTACACCCTGCTCGGCGAAGACGAGCTGTACCTGTCGGCCTACCTCGGGTCGTTGAAGGTGGCGCTGCTCAGTACGCTGATGTGCCTGGTGATCGGTTTCCCGATGGCCTACGCGATCACCAAGACCGGCAAGGAAACGCAAAACGTCCTGCTGCTGTTGATCATGATGCCGACCTGGACCGCGATCCTGATCCGCGTGTATGCGTGGATGGGCATCCTCAGCAACAACGGTCTGCTCAACGCGTTCCTGATGTGGACCGGGCTCACCGATCACCCGGTCGAGATCCTCAACACCAATACGGCGGTGTATATCGGCGTGGTCTATGCGTACCTGCCTTTCATGGTGCTGCCGCTGTACGCCAACCTGGTGAAGCACGACGGCAGCCTGCTGGAAGCCGCGCAGGATCTGGGTTCGAGCAACTTCAACAACTTCTGGAAAATCACCGTGCCGCTGGCCAAGAACGGCATCATCGCAGGCTGCATGCTGGTGTTCATTCCGGTGGTGGGCGAGTTCGTGATCCCGGAACTGCTGGGCGGCCCGGAGACCCTGATGATCGGTCGCGTGCTGTGGCAAGAGTTCTTCAATAACCGCGACTGGCCGGTGGCATCCGCCCTGGCGGTGGTGATGCTGTTGATCCTGATTGTGCCGATTCTGCTGTTCAACCGCAGCCAGGCCAAAGAGATGGAGGCACGGGGATGAAACGCTTCGGTTTTGCAAAGTTCATGTTGATCTTCGGCCTGACGTTCATTTATCTGCCGATGCTGATTCTGGTGATCTACTCGTTCAACGCCTCCAAACTGGTGACGGTCTGGGGCGGCTGGTCGGTGAAGTGGTATGTCGGCCTGCTCGACAACACTCAACTGATGGGCTCGGTGGTGCGCTCGCTGGAAATCGCCTGCTACACCGCGATTGCCGCCGTAGCGCTGGGCACCCTCGCCGCCTTCGTGCTGACTCGTGTAACGCGCTTCAAGGGTCGCACGCTGTTCGGTGGTCTGGTCACCGCGCCGCTGGTGATGCCTGAGGTGATCACCGGTCTGTCGCTGTTGCTGCTGTTCGTGGCGATGGCGCAACTTATCGGCTGGCCGCAGGAGCGCGGCATCGTCACCATCTGGATCGCCCACACCACGTTTTGTGCCGCTTATGTGGCGGTGGTAGTCTCCGCCCGCTTGCGCGAGCTGGACCTGTCGATCGAAGAAGCGGCGATGGATCTGGGCGCGAAACCGTTCAAGGTGTTTTTCCTGATCACCATCCCGATGATCGCGCCGTCGCTGGCAGCGGGCGGCATGATGTCGTTCGCCCTGTCGCTGGACGATCTGGTGTTGGCGAGCTTCGTGTCGGGCCCGGGTTCGACGACCCTGCCGATGGAAGTGTTCTCGGCCGTGCGTCTGGGTGTGAAGCCCGAGATCAACGCCGTGGCCAGCCTGATTCTGCTGGCGGTGTCGCTGGTGACTTTCCTGGTCTGGTACTTCGGCCGCAAGGCAGAAGCCAACCGCAAGCGGGCGATTCAGGAAGCGATGGATCAGACCGCCAACGAATCGTGGCAGCAACCGCAACCTCAACGAGTGGCAGCGACGGCTTAGGGCCGTCGCGTTTTACGGCTTTGCGCTTTGGCTTAAAAGCTTTTGAATAAAAAGAATGGAGTTTCACCGATGAAAATGTTTGGCAGGACTCTGCTGACACTGTCCTTATTGGGCGCAATCGCCACGGGCGCCCAGGCCAACGACAAGGTGCTGCGCGTTTACAACTGGTCGGATTACATCGCCCCGGACACCGTCAAGAAGTTCGAGGACGAGACCGGCATCCGCGTGACCTACGACGTGTTCGACAGCAATGAAACCCTCGAGGCACGTCTGCTCGCGGGTAAATCCGGCTACGACATCGTGGTACCGTCCAACAGTTTCCTGGCCAAGCAGATCAAGGCCGGGGTCTACCAGACTCTGGACAAATCGAAGCTGCCAAACTGGAAAAACCTCAACCCGGTGCTGCTGAAAAACGCCTCCGCCAGTGATCCGGACAACGCCCACGCGTTCCCGTACATGTGGGGCTCGATCGGCATCGGCTTCAACCCGGACAAGGTTCGCGAAGTGCTCGGCAAGAATGCGCCGACCAATTCCTGGGACCTGCTGTTCAAACCAGAGAACGCCGAGAAGCTGAAAGCCTGCGGTATCAGCTTCCTCGACTCGCCGACCGAAATGCTCCCGGCCGCCCTGCACTACCTGGGCTATCCGGTGAACGACAAGGACGTGAAGCACATCGCCGAAGCCGAAGCGCTGTTCATGAAGATCCGGCCGTCGGTGGCGTATTTCCATTCGTCCAAGTACATCTCCGATCTGGCCAACGGCAACATTTGCGTGGCCGTCGGTTACTCGGGTGACGTGTTGCAGGCCAAGGCCCGTGCGGTGGAATCCGGCAACAAGGTCGAGATCGACTACAGCATTCCCAAGGAAGGCGCCGGCAGTTTCTATGACATGGTCGCCATCCCGCGCGATGCCGCCAACGTCGAGAACGCTTATCTGTTCATGAACTTCCTGATGCGCCCGGACATCATCGCCGAAGTCACCAACAGCATCGGCTACAGCAACGCCAACGCAGCGGCGACGCCGCTGGTGGACGAAGCGATCCGCAACGACCCGGGCTCATACCCGCCGCAAGCGGTGATGGCCACGCTGTATGCGGTGCCGGATCAGCCGATTGCCACCCAGCGGATCATGACCCGGGGCTGGACCCGCGTGAAACTCGGCAAATAAACACACATCGATTTCCGTTCACGCAGCGCCTTACCACCGCTGCCCCCTGCTCTGAACGGCCTCACCTGGCTTCCTCGGTTCAGGTGAATTCAGGCGCCCTCGGGCGCCTTTTTTTGTTGGCTCAGATCAGTGGCCAATCGGCCAGCGAGCGATAACGACCCTTGTGGGATTCGAACAACGCAAAACGCTCAGCACGCAGGAAAAACTCTGGCGCAGTGGCGGATTCCGGTTCCGGCGCCCGATAGTCGCGGGCCAGCGTCAGGTGCGGACGATACTCCCGCGTCGCCTCTTCAAACCCGAATGGCAACATCGCCTGCTCCAGCGCATACACCAGTCGCAGCAATGCCTGCGGCGCCTGCTCCGGCGCCAGCGACAATACCCCGGCACGCCGCCAGACCTGCAACCGATCCAGCGAAATCCTCAGCGCCTCCCCCGGTGTTCGCACCTTCGCCGCCGCCTCGCAGACTTCGCCAATCTGCGCCAACGGCACCGCGCCGAGAAACAGCAACGTCAGGTGGAAATTATCGGCCGGCACCGGTTTGCCGGTACGCAAACCCAGTTCGCTGCGCCACTGGGCAATCGCCTTGCGCTGTGCCGGCGGGCAGTCCAGGGCGAAGAACAGCCGCTTGACCGGTTGATCCCCGCGCGTTTCGTCCGTCATGGCCCCGCTCCTTCGTTCGTCGAGATCCCTGGATTCTACACGCCCGTTTCTGGCGACTCTCGGCATGGGGTTTATAGTTCAACGATTGCCATCAACCGGAGGACGTCATGCGCGAGATCCTCAGCAAAGAACCCTGGTGGGCCCGACCGCCGAATCCCGGGCAGGATGAGAGTGAACTGGAATGGGGCTGGCTGGTGCATTACAGCGAAGGTGAGCCGCGTTTCGAATTCGTCCGCGAGCGGCCGACGGACGAACAGATCCGCAACCGCAAAGGTTGCCGGATCACCCCGTCGGCGGAGTGACCCGGCAACGCGGCATCAAGGCTCGAGAATGTCCTTGAAGCCACCGAAGATCATCCGCTGCCCATCGAACGGCATCGGGTTGACGTCCGGTTGCATGCGCGGGTCTTCCATCATTTTCGCCATGCCGGCGTCGCGGGTGGCCTTGTCCGGCCAGACCAGCCAACCGGCCGATACGACTTCGCCTTCCTTGAGTTTTACGGCCATCGGGAATGAGGTGACCTTGCCGTCCGGCACGTCATCGCCCCAGCCCTGAATCACCTCCAGCGCGCCGTATTCCTTGAACAGCTTCGCGGCGATTTCGCAGTGTTTTTTGTACTGTTCGCGGTTGGCATTCGGCACGGGCGCCACGAAAACATCGATGTAAGCCATGATCATTCTCCTTGCAGGGTGGGTTCGATCTGCTGAGTAGTCGACTCGGGCGGCCGCCATTCGACACGGTTGACGCCCAACCCGACCGACGGTTCATCTCGCCCGCCCAGATTGCCCTCGACCTGCGCCGCCATGTGCAGCGTGCCGGCCATCACGCCGGTGGTCGGGTTCTGCACCAGTTTCAGCCAGGCCTTGTCGAAGGTGTTGCCCAGGCTGCTGCGGATCAGCGCTTCGCTGTCCGGGCGGTCGTTGGCCTGAATGATTGCGCGCACGCCCGCCACGCCGACCGAAATCAGCGCCCCGGCCAGTTTGCCTGCCGCTGCCGCCACCGCGCTGGCTGCGCCGCGCGGGGCCATTTCCGCCTCCATGCGCTGGCTGGCGCGCTTGGCCACCGGGGCCATGGCCGACTCCGTCGAGGTCACGCCTTTGGAGCCGCCGTCGGTGTGAATCTTGTCGATCAGCGCCGCGTAGGCCGGCAGCGTGTTCAACGGTTCAGTGCTGACAACCTGATACAGCGAGGCGTCCCGGGCCGGCGGCGGGCCAAGGGCGATGGCGGGGATTTTCTGCAACCGCCCGTTGAGCTGGGCAATGGGCACACCGTGGCGCTGGGCGATGACCGGCATCTGCTGCGCCATCAGTTGCGCGTAGAACGCGGTGGACTGGCCGAGGATCGCATCCGGGTCGATCTCCACCGCTACCGGCGCCAGCACGCGTTCCTGATATTGCTCCAGCAGATAGGCCGCCAGACGCTTAGCCGAGGCATCCTGCTCGCCGCTGGCACTGATGGTGTACCAGCTGACCTTCATCGATAGCCATTCCTGGGTCCAGTAGCTGCTGAACCACGGGATGAAATTTTCTTCAGTTTGCTCATAGACCCGAATGCGCCAATGTTCCATCGAGCCACGGGCGAACACCTTGACCTGCTCGGTGGCCTGTTTCGAGGCGCTGACGATTTCCCGGTCGATCTGCTGCCAGGTCGCCGGCGAAACCACCACCGCCGGCGCGGTCACCGGGGCCCGCGCCGTAGTGGCGCAGCCGGCCAGCAACACCAGTGCGGCGACGAGCAGCGCACGCAGGTTCACGGTGGCGGTCCTTATCTGTTCTTCGGGCAGGAGACCTGAAGAATCCGGGGGAGATGACATGAGTATAGGTGCGTGCGGTGCGCCGTTTATCCGCTGGTCAGGGCTGCATCAGTCCAACCATCAATGGCGTCGATATTCACCATTGCGACGATTGCCTTCCGCCGACCGCTCGCCAAAGGCACGATTAGCCCATCCGAAACACACAGCACGAGGAGTTCACATCATGATCAATACCGTCACCCTCGCCGTGAGTTTCCCGGTCTTCGGCAGCAACTACTACGATCAGCACGCCGTGTCGCGCAAGACACAAGCGCTGGTGTTCGACGAAGCCTTCGAAGATCTGTTGATGCCCGCCGCCAGCAATCATTTCAGCAATGAAGTGGTCGGCCTCAACGATCAGTTCCGTTTTCTGAGCGACATTCTCGCCACCCATTTGCTGGACATCGAGGCCTCAGTGCCTGCGCGATCCAGCGTCCGGGCGAGCGCTCATTTTTAATGCCAGAGGGCGTTCCCGCAAGGGAACGCCCTCTTCGTTTCAGTCAGTCATCATCCCGGTCGCGGTGATAACGACGCCCGTCGCGGCGGTCGTCATCGCGGTCGTCCCAGCGCCGGTCGTGATCGTAATAACGGCCATGATCGCGGTCGTAATGCCGGCCATGGCGATGGTCATCATCGAAATCCGCCACACAGCCGCCCAGCAGTACAGCGGCGGAAACGGTCAGCAGCAGGCTTGTTGCACGCATCATTCAGAATTTCCCTAAAACCAAGGTCTTGACGACGGAAACGGCAGCGCTGCCCGCACCGAAGAGGCGCGGTGTGCGCTGCCGCAGATACGACCGGGGAAAACGACGATGATTCACCGACCGCCGATGACCGTTGATCGCCTCGCCCGCCTCGCCCGAGCGGCGGCCAAATGCCACCTATACTGCTTGCAACGCGCAAAGGATCTGCCCCTCAAAAACAACAAGTAGAGGTGCGACATGGTCTGGCAACAAGTCTATGACCCGTTCGGCAATCCGGTGATTTCCACGATCATGGCCGCCGTTCCAGTGGTGGTGATGCTGGCGGCGCTGGCCTTCTTTCATGTGAAGGCGCATCTGGCCGCACTGCTGGCGCTGGCCTCGGCACTGCTGATCTCGATCTTCGCCTTCGGCATGCCCGCCAACATGGCCGGTTCGGCGGCGCTGTTCGGGGCGGCCAACGGGCTGCTGCCGATTGGCTGGATCGTGCTCAACATCATTTTTCTGCATCGCCTGACCACCGAGAACGGCTCGTTCAAGGTGTTGCAGGATTCGCTCGCCCGCATCACCGACGACCGGCGCCTGCAATTGCTGCTGATCGCCTTCTGTTTTGGCGCCTTCTTTGAAGGTGCCGCCGGATTCGGCACGCCGGTGGCGGTCACCGGCGCCATTCTGATCGGTCTTGGTTTTTCGCCACTGGCAGCGTCCGGTCTGGCGCTGATCGCCAACACCGCGCCCGTGGCCTTCGGCGCACTGGGCACACCGATCATTACGCTGGCCAAGGTCACCGGGCTGGATGAAATGGAGCTCTCGATGATGGTGGGACGGCAGCTGCCGTTCTTTTCGGTGCTGGTGCCGTTCTGGCTGATCTGGGCCTTCGCCGGGTGGCGCAAGATGCTGGAAGTATGGCCGGCGATTCTGGTGGCGGGCGTCAGTTTCGCCATCCCGCAGTTTCTGGTTTCGAACTACCACGGGCCGATGCTGGTGGATGTGATCGCCGCGCTGATTTCCATGGCCTGCCTGACGTTGTTCCTCAAGGTCTGGAAACCGGCAACCGTCCACACCTCGGCCGCGCTGTCGGGGCGGCATGACGACTCGAAGGTCGAAGAAGAAAAGGTCACGGCCAGCGCCGCATTCAGCGATCAGGCGCGCCCGGCAGTGATGCGCGCGTGGATGCCGTGGATCATCCTCACGGTGTTCGTGTTTGCGTGGGGCACCCAGGGTTTCAAGAACATGTTCGACACCCGTCCGGCGATTGATCCCGTCAGCCAATCGGCCAGGCTTGATCCGCAGGGCAAACCGCTGCGCGAGGCCAATCCGGTGTTCGCCCCGGCCGTGACTTTCAGCTCCCTGCATCTGCAGATCGAAAAAGTCCCTCCGGTGGTCGCCGCGCCGAAAGCTGAAGAGGCGGTGTACAAGTTCACCTGGTTCACTGCCACCGGCAGCGGCATCCTGCTCGCGGCGATTGTCGGTGGGTTGCTGATGGGCTACTCGATCCCGCAACTCATCAAACAGTACCTTCGCACACTGTGGGTGGTGCGCTTCTCGCTGATCACGATTGCCGCGATGCTGGCGCTGGGATTCCTGACCCGCTACTCGGGACTGGACGCGACCATGGGGCTGGCATTCGCTGCCACGGGGATTTTCTACCCGATGTTCGGCACCTTGCTCGGTTGGCTTGGCGTAGCGCTGACCGGGTCGGATACCGCGTCCAACGTGCTGTTTGGCGGCTTGCAACGGGTGACGTCGGAGCAGTTGGGCATCAGCCCGGTCCTGATGGCGGCGGCCAACAGCTCCGGCGGAGTGATGGGCAAAATGGTCGACGCGCAGTCGATCGTGGTCGCCTCGACGGCGACTCGCTGGTACGGGCATGAAGGGGAAATCCTGCGTTACGTGTTCTTCCATTCCATCGTGCTGGCAATCCTGGTCGGCGGCCTGGTGACGTTGCAGGCGTATGTGGCGCCGTTTACGTCCATGGTGGTCGGCGCACATTGAGAATCGCGGGTGTCTCGGTTGTGAGAGCGATCTGACTCACAGCCAAGGCACCCGCGTTCCTTCTGTCGATTCATGAAGCGCGCGCATGAGGCCATGCGCAAATCAAAGAAAACCTTTTCCTCTCCAGCGTGGTCACTCCTAGAACAGAGCGAGACTGGCAACCACGCCAGCGTACCCGTGCGGGTCTTTCACACCCTGCCGACCTGATAGAGGAAGCCAAGCAAATGAACGACCATCCGCCAATGGCGATCTCCCGACGCCGTTTCCTGATTCTCGGTGCCGTGACCGCAACCGCGTTCGCGATGCCCCCTTTCATCAGCCTCAAGGCCTACGCGGCCAGCCTGGAGCAACCGGCCATGGCCAAAGTAACCATCGAAGTCAACGGCAAGCCACAGGCGCTGGAGGTTGATACTCGCACCACCCTGCTCGACGCCCTGCGCGAACACCTGCACCTGACCGGCAGCAAAAAGGGCTGCGACCACGGCCAGTGCGGCGCCTGCACGGTGATCGTCGATGGCCGGCGAATCAATTCCTGCCTGACCCTGGCGGTAATGCAGGACGGCGCCAAAGTCACCACCATCGAAGGCCTCGGCATGCCGGACCACCTGCACCCGATGCAGGCCGCGTTCATCAAGCATGACGGCTATCAATGCGGCTACTGCACGCCGGGGCAGATCTGTTCGGCGGTGGCGGTGCTCCAGGAAATCCGCGACGGCATCCCCAGCCACGCCAGCGCCAGCCTCACCGACGCACCGCAACTGATCGCCAGCGAATTGCAGGAACGCATGAGCGGCAACATCTGCCGCTGCGGCGCCTATTCGAACATCATCGAAGCCATCAGCGAAGTCGCGGAGGTGCCAGCATGAGAGCGTTCAATTACAGCCGCGCCGACTCTCCCGCCGCAGCCGCCGCTCAAGCTGCACAAATCGAAGGTGCGCGTTTCATCGCCGGCGGCACCAACCTGCTGGACTTGATGAAGCTCGACATCGAAACGCCGCAGCAGTTGATCGACGTCAATCACCTGGGCCTCGACCAGATCGAAGCCACCGAAGACGGCGGCTTGCGCATCGGCGCACTGGTGCGCAATACCGATCTGGCCGCCGACAGCCGCGTCCGGAAAGACTACGCGCTGCTGTCCCGCGCCTTGCTCGCCGGCGCATCGGGCCAGTTGCGCAACATGGCGACCACCGCAGGCAATCTGCTCCAGCGCACGCGCTGCCCGTATTTCTACGACACCAATCAAGCCTGCAATAAACGCAATCCCGGCAGTGGCTGCGCGGCGATTGGCGGGGTCAGTCGACAACTCGGCATTATCGGCGTCAGCGACGCCTGCATTGCGACCCATCCGAGTGACATGGCGATTGCGATGCGGGCGCTGGATGCCCAGGTCGAAACGATCAAGGCCGACGGCCGCACGCGGCGCATCGCCATCGCGGACTTCCACCAGTTGCCCGGCACCACACCGAATGTCGAAACCAGTCTGACGCCGGGCGAACTGATTACCGCCGTCACCCTGCCCGCGCCAGTGGGCGGCACCCATGTCTATCACAAGGTGCGCGACCGCTCGTCGTACGCCTTCGCCCTGGTTTCCGTCGGCCTGATCCTGCAGAAGGATGGCAGCGGCCGCATCGCCGTCGGTGGCATCGCGCCGAAACCCTGGCGAGTCGAAGCGGCGGAAGCGCTGCTGCCGCAAGGCGCGAAAGCCGTCAGTGCGCGCCTGCTCGACGGCGCCACGCCTACTTCTGACAACCAGTTCAAAGTGACATTGGTCGAGCGCACGATTGCCTCGGTGCTGGCCCAAGCGAGGGACGAAGCATGAAATTCGACACGCCCGCCACGACCAACCCGATTGATCAGTTGAACGTCATCGGCAAACCCACCGACCGCATCGAAGGCCCGCTGAAGACCAGCGGCCAGGCGCCTTACGCCTACGAGCAACATGAGGCGGTCAAGAATCAGGCCTTTGGCGTGATGGTCGGTTCGGCCATTGCCAAGGGTCGCATCACCCGCATCGATCTGGAGGCCGCCCGCGCCGCGCCGGGCGTGCTGACCATCGTCACCGCCGCCAATGCCGGCAAGCTCGGCAAAGGCCAATACAACGCCGCGCACCTGCTGGCCGGGCCGCAAGTGCAGCACTATCACCAGGCAGTAGCGCTGGTGGTCGCCGAAACCTTCGAACAGGCGCGGGCTGCCGCGCAGTTGGTCAACGTCGAGTACGCCGCCGACAAAGGTCAATTTGATCTGGCCAGCGTGCGCGATCAGGGCGTGGAGCCGAAAGACGAATTGCCGGACGTCACACACGGCGATTTCGCCAGCGCTTTTGCCGCCGCACCCGTGCAGTTCGACCAGACCTACACCACGCCGGATCAGTCCCACGCGATGATGGAGCCCCACGCGACACTCGCCGCCTGGAAAGGCGATCAACTGACGCTCTGGACCTCCAACCAGATGATCGCCTGGAGCGTCGGCGACATCGCCACCACCCTCGGCCTGCCCAAGGAAAACGTGCGGCTGATCTCGCCGTACATTGGCGGCGGTTTCGGCGGCAAGCTGTTCATTCGTGCCGACGCGATCCTCGCCGCCCTTGGCGCACGTCTGGCGAACCGGCCCGTGAAGGTCGCCCTCGCCCGCCCGCAGATCGCCAACAACACCACCCACCGTCCGGCTACCATTCAGCGGATTCGCATGGGCGCCACGGCTGACGGCAAACTCACCGCCATCGCCCATGAAGGCTGGTCGGGCAACCTCGCCGACGGCAAGGTCGAAGTCGCGGCGCAGCCGAGTCAGTTGCTCTACGCTGCAGAAAATCGCCTGGTGACCATGCGCCTGGCGCCTCTGGATCTACCGGAAGGCAACGCCATGCGCGCACCGGGTGAAACGCCGGGGCTGATGGCGCTGGAGATCGCCATGGACGAGATGGCGGAACAGCTCAAACTCGATCCGATCCAGTTCCGCATCCTCAACGACACGCAGGTCGATCCGGTGAAAACCGAGCGGCCGTTCTCCCAGCGGCGTCTGATCGAATGCCTGCAAACCGGCGCCGAGCGTTTTGGCTGGGATAAGCGCAATGCGGCGCCCGGCACCCGTCGCGAAGGTCGCTGGCTGATCGGCATGGGCGTTGCAGCGGCGATTCGCAACAACCTGCTGGTGAAGTCCGGCGCACGGGTACGACTGGAGCGCGACGGCAAGATCACCGTTGAAACCGACATGACCGACATTGGCACCGGCAGCTATACGATCATTGGTCAGACTGCAGCGGAAATGATGGGGATCAGCCTGGACGATGTGGTGGTGCGACTCGGTGATTCGAATTTCCCGGTGTCGGCAGGCTCCGGCGGCCAGTTCGGCGCCAATTGCTCGACCGCCGGGGTTTACGCGGCGTGCATGAAGCTGCGCGAAGCGGTCGCGACCAAACTGGGCATGAACGCGGGTGAAGCGCAGTTTGTCGACGGCCACGTGCGGCTGGGCAACCAGAACGTGCCGTTACGTGACGCCGTGCAACACGCCGCGATCGAAGTCGAGGACAGCATCGAATTCGCCGACCTCGCCAAGCAATATCAGCAATCGACCTTCGGCGCGCACTTCGTCGAAGTCGCCGTCGATGCCGCTACCGGCGAAGTCCGCGTGCGGCGCATGCTCGCGGTGTGCGCCGCCGGGCGGATTCTCAATCCGAAATCGGCCCGCAGCCAGGTGATCGGCGCCATGACCATGGGCGTCGGGGCCGCGTTGATGGAAGAGCTCGCGGTGGATCAGCGCCACGGCTTTTTCGTCAACCATGACCTGGCCGGCTACGAAGTGCCGGTGCACGCCGACATCCCGCATCAGGAGGTGATTTTCCTCGATGAAACCGACCCGATTTCATCGCCGATGAAAGCCAAGGGGGTCGGTGAACTGGGGATTTGCGGCGTGAGTGCGGCGGTGGCGAATGCGATCTACAACGCCACGGGCGCACGGGTGCGGGAATACCCGATTACCTTGGACAAGATTCTCGCGTCACTGCCGGAGATGATTTGATTTGTGGACTGGCCCCACGGTGAAGACGTTCGGTCTCACCGTGGGCGACTTGTTGATTATCGGACGTCGGGATACTCCGACTCTCCCACCTGCTCCATCCAGTCCACCACTTTGCCATCCAGCATTTCAGCAATGGCGATATGCGTCATGGCCGTGGTCGGCGCCGCACCGTGCCAATGCTTCACGTCGGGCGCGATCCACACGGTGTCGCCTGGCCGAATCACCCGCACCGGCTGCCCCCATTCCTGCACGAAGCCTGACCCAGCGGTAACAATCAGCGTTTGCCCCAACGGATGGGTGTGCCACGCCGTACGCGCTCCCGGCTCAAAGGTCACGGTGGCGCCGCTGATCCGCGCCGCATCGCTGCCCTTGAACGGCGCATCGACCCGTACCGTCCCGGTAAACCAGTCGCTCGGGCCTTTGGCCGACGGTTGTGAGCCGTTGGGGGTAACGGTCACGCGAGATGTTTCGCTGGCCTGGACTTCGCCCGCCAGCAGGGAAAGGGTCAGCGCCGAAGCGGCGATCGGATTCATGTTGAGGCTCTCCAGAAAAGGGACAGCCTCCACTTTAACCAGCCCGACTCTTCAGATAATCGACTAGAATTCAAAAAAACTTATGCAGGGTACTCATTAATGCTTCGGGAAAATGCCAGTGATCTGCTCGCTTTCCTCGCCGTGGCGCGTGAGCGCAGTTTCACCAAAGCAGCTGCCAAACTTGGCGTTTCGCAGTCGGCGCTCAGTCATACGATCCGCAGCCTTGAAACCCGGCTGGGCCTGCGCCTGCTGATCCGCACCACCCGTAGTGTCTCTCCCACCGAGGCTGGTGAGCACTTGCTGCAAACCATCGGCCCGCGCTTCGAAGAGATCGAATCGGAACTGGCCGCCCTCAGCAACCTGCGGGAAACGCCCGCCGGCAAGATCCGTCTCAGCGCCACCGATCACTCGCTGAACTGGCTGTTGCGACCGGTCCTCAAAGAATTTCTTATGCAATACCCGGACATCTCCGTCGAAGTCAGCTGCGACTACAGTTTCGTCGACATCGCAGGTCAGGGTTTCGATGCCGGCGTACGGCTGGGCGAGGATGTCGCACAAGGCATGATCGCCACTCGTATCGGCCCGGACATGCGCATGGCGGTGGTCGGCTCGCCCGCCTATTTCGCCAGACGTTCCGTACCGAAAACCCCGCGTGATCTGACCGATCACGCTTGCAATAACTTGCGCCTGCCTACCAACGGCGGTCTATACGCCTGGGAGTTCGAGAAGAATGGCGAACGCCTGAAGGTGCGAGTCTGCGGACAGGTCACCCTCAACGGCGTCTATCCATTACTGGACGCCGCACTCGACGGTTTCGGCCTGAGTTACATCCCGGAGAACATCGTCGCCCCCTGTCTGGCTGAAGGTCGCCTGATACAAGTACTGGAGGATTGGTGCCCGGTGTTTTCCGGATATCACCTCTACTACCCGAGCCGGCGCCAGACAGCGCCGGCTTTTGCATTGTTGCTGGCGGCGCTGCGCTATCAAGGCTGAAACCGTCTAGTCCACCAGCGCAATCAACTGCTGACGCTGCGCATCGGTCAGCATCAACCCGAACCCGGCGCCGGCATTGTCGGCCATGTACAACGGGTTGCTGGTGCCGGGAATCACACAAGTCACCGCCGGATGCGCCAGCAGAAATTTCAGTGCCAGTTGCGGCCAGCTCTTCGCCCCCACCTGAGCTGCCCAACCCGGCAGCGGTTTGCCCTTGAGCCGCGCGAGCAGGTCGCCGCCGCCGAACGGCCGGTTGCAGATCACTGCCACCCCGCGTTCGCGGCACAGTGGCAGGATGCGTTTCTCGACCCCGCGATCATCCAGGGCGTAGTTGATTTGCAGGAAGTCCAGCGGCTCGGCCTTGAGCACCGCTTCCACCTCCTCATACGCCGACGGCGTGTAGTGGGTGATGCCGATGTAGCGGATGCGGCCCTGCTCTTTCCATTCGCGCAGGGTCGGCAGGTGGGTTTGCCAGTCGAGCAGGTTGTGGATCTGCATCAGGTCGATGCGCTCGGTGCGCAGCAGGCTGAACGACTTTTCCATCTGCGCGATGCCCTCCTCGCGACCACGGGTCCAGACCTTGGTCGCCAGAAACGCCGGTGAGCGCGGTTCGTGGATCGACAGCAATTCACCGGTGGTTTCTTCGGCGCGGCCGTACATGGGGGAGCTGTCGATCACCGTGCCGCCCTTTTTGAACAGCTCGCCGAGCACCGCCGGCAATTGCTTGTAGACCGGATCGCCAGGGGCGACGTCGAAACCGCGATAAGTGCCCAACCCCACCAGCGGCAGTGGCTCGGAGCTCGAAGGGATGGCGCGGGTCTGCATGGTCTGGGCTCCTGTGGCGTTCGGCGACGTAATGGCGGCCAGCGCCCGGTCAAAGGTGAAAACCGCTGACACGCCGGCTGCCAGTGTCAGCAACCGGCGGCGGGAATATCCCTCAGTGTGGTTCATGCTGGCGCCCTTGCCCTGTGGATCTGTTGCACCTTGTGTTTTGATGCAGCCCACAAAACCGTTGGACTACACTGCGACAGCCAACCTGCGCGCCCGGTTAACGTTAGTCGAATGTCCAGAACCCTGTTGTCACTCGTCGCATTGATCCTCGCCGTGTACTTGATCCTGTGCGCGGCGCTGTTCGTGTTTCAGCGGGCGCTGATTTATTTTCCGCAGCCCGCCAGCCTCGATTCGCCAGAGTCACGGCTGACGCTGGCCATGCCCGACGCCGAGATCCGCGTGACGGTGCGCGAGCGCGCCGGCCCCAGAGCGCTGATCTATTTCGGCGGCAATGCCGAGGATGTTTCGCGCAATCTGCCGGAGTTTTCCGAGGCGTTTCCTGACTATTCGTTGTATTTGCTGCATTACCGGGGATTTGGCGGCAGCGGCGGCTCGCCGTCCGAAGAAGCGATCGCCGAGGATGCGCTGGCGCTGTTCGATCAGGTGTATGCCAGTCATCCTCAGGTCGCGCTGCTGGGGCGCAGCCTCGGTTCCGGCGTCGCGGTGCGGCTGGCCAGCCAGCGACCGGTGGAACGGTTGATTCTGGTCACGCCTTACAACAGCCTCGAGGAAATCGCCGCCCATCAATACCCGTGGGTGCCGGTGCAGTGGTTGCTCAAGGATCGTTTCCGGTCGGGCCAGTACGCGGCGCACATCCGCGTGCCGACGCTGCTGCTGGCGGCGAGCGACGACGAGGTGATTCCACGGGCCAGCACCGAGCGCTTGTTGCACAGCTTTCCCGACGGTGTGGCCACGCTCAAAGTGGTGGCGGACGCGGCGCACAATTCGATTTCCGAACGGCCGCAATACCTGCAATGGATCGAGGATGCGTTGAATCGCTGAGCACTTCGTCGGCAGTCGATGAAACCCGGCGCTGCTTCGTGAACCAAGTGCAAAAAGGCCAGTCCTACCCGCGCCGCGTTCTGCGGCTCACTTTCCTTCAGCCTTGTCTTTGTTCAGAGCTTTGCGTCCCATGCGCCACGCCGTTCGTTCGTCTCGCTTCGTTTCGCTGTGCCTGTTGCTCCTTTCTCCCCTGCTTTCTCCCTCTGCCCACGCCGGCGCCGAGCGACAACTGGTGGCCGCCATCAACGACTACCGCGCCCATCCGCAACGTTGTGACCGGCGCCCGGCCCAACGGCTGGCGCCGCTGACGCTGAAGTCGAACCTGGCGTTGCCGGTCGGCTATGGCTACGGGGGTGGATTGCGCGAACGATTGAAAGATTCCGGCTACGCAGCCGTGGCGGTGCGCAGCATCCGGATTGTCGGCGCGCAGGACGCCGAAGAGGCGTTCGATCTGCTGCAAAGCGATTACTGCGGCGCACTACTGGACGGTCAATACGCCGACATCGGCATCAGCCGCGCCCGCAGCGAATGGCAAGTGGTGCTGGCCCGGCCGGTGCTTGACAGTCGTGTCGGCGACAACCGCAGCGTCGGCAAGGCTTTGCTGGCCGAGGTCAACGCCGCCCGCGCCCGACCGCGCATGTGCGGCCGCCAGCGCTTCGCCGCCGCCCGGCCCTTGAGCTGGAACCCGGCCCTTGGCGCCGCCGCTCAGGGGCACAGCAACGCCATGGCCTACGGCAACTACTTCGCCCACCGCGACCCGGACGGCGACGGCCCGGCAGATCGCGCCCGTGCGGCCGGCTACCGTGGCCGGCAGATCGGCGAAAACATCGCCGCCGGGCAAAGCTCACCGGGCAAGGCCATGGCCGGCTGGCTGGCCAGCCCCGGACACTGCGCCAACCTGATGAACCCGATGTTCACCCAGGTCGGCGCCGGGTTTGCCAGTGAGGCGCGCAGTGATGAAGGGGTTTACTGGACGATGCTGTTCGGGGCGCCTTGATCCGGTTTCATCCGAAAATGTCGAAGAGCACTGCAAGTCGCAACTCGACGTCGGATAGTCAGACCGGAGAAATCGTGGCAAGAACGCCAATCATGATGGTCAACACAAGAAAGCCGCCGAGGAAAATCGCCATCTTAGCCATGAAGGCCTCCTGAATACTCAATGTCCGGCGCACCGAGCGCTTCGGAATGAAGCGCGTCGCGTATGGCCGAACGGCAGGGCCATTTTGGGCCCGTGGCTGAGATGGTTACAGATGCAGATTCGACAGGAAAAAGCGGATCAGATGGATCGGGCTGACGCATGTGTCGATATTCAGATCGGGACCGAGGGTTTCCATTGCGCCGCTTTGATCTACAGTCATGGGCGCCACGCCAAGAACAACAAAAATACAGGAGTGAAACCATGTCCGATTTGAACCTGCACCCAAACGCCGCCGAATCCCTGAACCGCTGGCACGAGATGATCCGCACCGGCAACCTCAAGGCCCTGCCCGAATTGCTCGATCCCAAAGCGGTGTTCCGCTCGCCCATGGCCCACACGCCTTATCCAGGCGCGCCGGTGGTCTCGATGATCCTCAATACCGTGTTCAATGTGTTCGAAGACTTCAAATACCACCGTGAACTGGCGACGGCCGACGGTTTGAATGTGGTGCTGGAATTCAGCGCCAAAGTCGGAGCGAAAGAGCTCAAGGGCATCGACATGATTCGTTTCGATGAACAGGGCAAGATCGTCGAGTTCGAGGTGATGGTGCGGCCGTTGAGTGGGTTGCAGGCGTTGGGCGAAGAGATGGGACGGCGGTTGGGAGCTTATCTGGCGGCCGCCAAGGCCTGAAACCCGGACACAAAAAAGCCCACTGACCGTCGCCGGTTCAGTGGGCTTCGTGTGTCAGGCGTCTAGTTACAGAGCCATGTCACGTGCAGCGCTTTCTTTCGGAGCCGGGGCTTTTTCAGCCGAGGCGTCCGCCGCTGGAGCTGCAACCTGGCCAATCACCGGAGGGGTTGGCAGTTGCAGGATCTTGGCGGTGTAGGCCCACTCTTCAGCCACTTTGGCTGGATCGTTGTTCAGCTGGGTGCCGTAGCTTGGAACGATCTGGTGCAGCTTGGCTTGCCACTCAGGGCTGGCGACTTTGTCTTTGAAGACTTTCTGCAGCACGCTCAGCATGATCGGTGCAGCGGTCGATGCGCCTGGCGATGCGCCCAGCAGACCGGCGATGGAGCCGTCTTTCGAAGCAACGATTTCGGTGCCCAGTTTCAGCACGCCGCCAGCGGCTTCATCACGCTTGATGATTTGCACGCGTTGGCCGGCTTGCCACAGGCGCCAGTCTTCGGCTTTGGCGTTCGGGAAGTATTCCTTCAGCGCATTCAGACGGTCTTCATCCGACAGCATCAGTTGACCGGCCAGGTACTCGACCAGCGGGTATTCCTTGATGCCGACCCGGGTCATAGGCCAGATGTTGTGGGTGGTGGTGCTGGTCAGCAGGTCCAGGTACGAACCTTCTTTCAGGAACTTGGTGCTGAAGGTCGCGAACGGGCCAAACAGGATGACGCGCTTGCCGTCCAGGACACGGGTGTCCAGGTGCGGAACGGACATCGGAGGCGCGCCAACCGAAGCTTTACCGTAGGCCTTGGCCAGGTGCTGTTCGGCGATGGCCGGGTTATCGGTCACCAGGAACGAGCCGCCGACCGGGAAGCCAGCGTATTCCTTGGCTTCTTCGATACCGGACTTCTGCAGCAGGTGCAGGGCACCGCCGCCGGCGCCGATGAACACGAACTTGGCGTCGGTTTCAGTCTTGGTGCCGTCTTTCAGATTCTTGTAGCTGACGCGCCAGGTGCCATCTGCATTCTTGGTGATGTCTTGCACTTCGCTCGACAGCTTCAAGTTGAAGTTGGGCTTGGTCTGCAGGTAACCGGCGAACTGGCGGGTGATTTCGCCGAAGTTCATGTCGGTACCCAGCGGGCTCCAGGTGGCCGCGATTTTCTGGTTCGGGTCACGCCCTTCCATCATCAGCGGAACCCACTTCTTGATCACAGCCGGGTCTTCGGAGTACTGCATGCCGGCGAACAGCGGGCTCGCTTGCAGGGCTTCATAGCGCTTTTTCAGGAACTTGATGTTGTCATCGCCCCACACGAAGCTCATGTGCGGAGTGGTGTTGATGAACGAACGAGGGTCCTTCAGGACGCCTTGACGAACCTGCCAGGCCCAGAACTGACGGGAGACCTGGAACGCTTCGTTGATCTCGACGGCTTTCGGGATGGTGACATTGCCCTTGTCGTCTTCCGGGGTGTAGTTCAGCTCGGCGAGCGCCGAGTGACCGGTACCGGCGTTGTTCCAGCCGTTGGAGCTTTCCAGGGCGACGCCATCGAGGCGCTCGACCATTTCCATCGACCAGGTCGGTTCCAGCTCATTGATCCACACACCCAGGGTGGTGCTCATGATGCCGCCGCCGATCAGCAGGACGTCGACTTTCTTTGCTTCCTCGGCATTGGCGGAAGACATCCCCATCGCCAAAGCCAGCCCCAGCAAGGCTGTGTTCACTTTTTTAAACATCCGTTGCACCTATGATAAAACGCCTTCCGCCCGCCGCTGTTGTACGTATGAGGTCCCCTCTTTCGCGACACTCAGGCCAGCGTCGCGGGTTCCGGCACACTTCAATTTTGACGGGTGGGCACACAAGACCGACAGGCAGTGTCGACCTCAGTTATATGTCCCTTCTGAACTGACTTCTTATCATTATTGGCTTCAGCTACTTGAGCGACAGGGGTTCTGCCTGGCCCGCCGAAAAGCGCACCAGACTGAATTGGGTCAAAACAAGTGGCGCGAAGAATATCACGTCATGGCAAACCCGCGCGTCTGTTCGCGACCGGATAGTTTTCGATTGGTTCCTCAAGCGCTTTCAAACGCGGTCCTCTTCCTGATAAGTTGTACGACGACTGACAAATGATCCAGTCGTTCCGAAACCTACAACAACAAGGAATACCCATGAACAAAACCAGATTGCTGCTCGTTCTCGCCTGCCTCTTCAGTGGTTACGTCGCCGCCGCCCCGGAACAGGACGTCGCCCAGGCCGTCGATCACCTGACCCAGGCGATGCTGCACAAGGACATCGCTGAACTGAACGCCCTGACCGCCGACAACCTCACCTACGGACACTCCAGCGGCAAGATCCAGGACAAGAAAGCCTTCATCGCCGATATCGAAACCGGCAAGAGCGCGTTCAAGACCCTGGAGATGCAAAATCAGACCATCACCCTGTCCGGGGATACTGCGCTGGTACGCCATCACTTTTCGGCGCAGGCCCTCAAAGGCACCGAAGTCGTGCCGACGGAAATCGAGAACTTCCAGATCTGGCAGAAGCAGGCTGGCAAGTGGCTGCTGGTGGGGCGTCAGGCGTACAAGTTCTGATGCATGAGCTCTGCCGCCAATGCGGCGGCAGAGCCTGCTCTCACAACCGAAACCGATCCACCGACTGCGCCAGCCGCCCCGCCAGACTCGACAGTTCGTCCGTGGTATTGGCCGTCTGGCCGATGACCTTGCTGTTGCCCTCCGACATGCCCGCGATCATCTCCACCTGATGGGCAATTTCGTTGCTGGCCTGGCTCTGTTCGCCAATGGTGCGGGTGATGTCGTTGACCAGCTGCGTGGTGCTGAGAGTGGCCTCGAGGATTTCGCGGATGGCGCGTTCGACGTCGGCGGTGACCGCCATGCCCTTGTCGACCTGGGCGACACCGGCCTCCATGCTGCTGACGGCCTCGCGGGTGCTGTTCTGGATGCGTGCGACCATCGCGGCGATTTCCTGAGTTGACGCACTGGTGCGCGCAGCCAGACTGCGCACCTCATCGGCCACCACCGCAAAGCCCCTGCCCTGCTCGCCCGCCCGGGCTGCCTCGATGGCTGCGTTGAGCGCCAGCAGGTTGGTCTGGTCGGCGATGCTCTTGATCACCTGGATGATGTTGAAAATGCCTTCGGACTCCTGATCCAGGGTGCGGATCACCTGCGCCGATTGCTGGGCGGAACGGGCGATGTCGTCCATGTCGCTGACCACTTGATGGATCACCTGTCCGCCGTTCTTCGCCAGTGACTCGGCCTGGCTGGCCATGTCCAGTGCACGCTCGGCGTGCCGGGTGATTTCCTCGATGCTGGCGGTCATCTGGCTCGCGGCGGCGGCCATGGTGCCGGCGGCGGTGCTTTGCTGCTGACTGCTGTCGGCCACCTGATGGCAGCCGTGGCTCAATTGTTCGCTCATGCCGCTGACGCCGTGAGCGTTGCGTCGCACCACGTCGATCATGTCCCGCAGGTCGCGCTGCATCGTGGCCAGCGTGCGAATCAGCGCACTGGCTTCGTCCTTGCCGGACGGTTCGGCGATCGGCTCGCTGAGGTTGCCGTGAGCAATGCTTTCGGCGATGCGGCTGGCGGATTTCAGCGGACCCATGATGCTCAGGATCACCCACCGGCCCTGGGCCAACAGCAGCAACAGACTGGCGACCAGGACAATGCCGAGGGCGATATTGGCATTGTGGATCGCCGCCTCGGTGCCTTCGCTGGTGTGCCGGGTATTGGTTTCGATCAGCTCGCTGAGAGCGGCCATCTGTTCTTCGAGCTGGCTGAACGCGGTATTGAAGGTCCCCAGTTGCTGCTGGGCGCTGTCCGGATTTTCCAGTGCAAGACCGACGATCTGCTCGCCGGCGCTGATGTAGGTGTCGAGGCTGGGCTTGATCTGTTCCAGCGCGGACTTGATCGTCGGATTGACCGGCAGCTTGAGGTTTTCACCCAGCACTTCGCGAAAATGCGTCGCATGCTCTTCGACCGAACTGCGCACCTCGTCCGCCGAACTGGTGCTTTTGCCCAGCCCCACCAGCATCGCCGAATACACGTCCGCGCGCAGGGCGTCGTGCATCATGTCGGCTTCCATGTGGTTGCGCAGCGCGCTCATGCTGACCGCGTTGTCACTGACCGCCGAAGCCATTCGCTGGTTGCCCACATAACTGACCAGGCTCACGATCAGCGCCGTCAGCAGGCTGGTCGCAATCAGCAACACCAAACGCAGTTTGATCGACACCGTGATTTCCTCCCAGGTCGCGCCACGCGGCGCCGTTCAACGCTTCAGTTAAGCCTATTTCCATGAACCCGCTGCGTTAGAGCGTCTCAGCGTGTGTCGTTACATCCGGTAAAAATGCCGCACTGTGCGACGGTTCTCATTCCGCCCCCTACCGCCTGAGCCGACTTACGGAACTCCCGTGCCCGCCGACACCTCTCACATTATGTGGTACTTCCTTTTCGCTTTACGCTGCTGGAGGAACACCGTCATGCGTCGTTTACTACTGGTTTCGTCTCTTATGCTGTGCCTGCCTTTCGGTTCGGCTTTCGCCCGCGTGGATGCGGGGGATGTCGCCACTTCGGCCGGCGTTTCCGCCTCGCTGTATTCCACGTTCAAGGATCACAAAATGGTGATTCCGGCCCGTGACGACTTGTCGGCATTCGTCGCCAGCGGCGGAACGATCCGTGGCGTGTACCTGGAATCGGTACTGCAGCAGGTGCGTCAGGACAATCCTGGCCTGAACGCCAGCGATGAAGAGCTGGCCAATGCCATCCTGGTTCAGTACGAAGGGCTGTCGCAGTAACCACGGCACGTTCGATGATGATGGTGGCTGACGGACTTGCCACCGTTACGCCCTGCCGATGGACGGCTGGCGAACGACCATGGGCAAAACCGTCGAACGGCCTCTATGATGGAGGCCATGACGATTTCCGCCTCACTCCGCTCCCCTTGCCCGCCGGGTCTGTGCATCTGCGGGCGTGATCCGCTGCTGGATACGCCCGGCGCGGATGTGCGCATCCTGTTGCTGACCCGCGAGGAAGAAAAGCGTCTGCTCGAGCGACTGGAAAACCTCAAAGACCTCGCCGACCTCCAGCGGCTGCAAGGCAAGATGTTCGATCAGCTAGGCATTCGTGTGCTGATCGCGCCAAAGTTCGGTGAAGTGCGGACTGTGCGAGGCGGCATCGAAATCGAGGTCGAAGAGCTTCCTGGGCTCTGCCGCAAAACCCGAAAAACCATCCCGGCCGCCATCCGCCGTGGCCTGGAAAACAATCCGCAAGTTGCCTTCGATCTGCTCAACGCCCACGACTTGCTGCGCGACACCTGATCATTTCTTCATGCCCACCCGCTTGCGCATCTCCGCTGTGATGCTCTGCCGGGTTTTCTTCAGATCCGCCCAAGGTTCATCGCCCACGTCCGCCAGCCGTTCGTGAACGTTGTGCACGGTCCATTGATCGGCACCTTTGATCTCGCCGACCTCCTCCCGAAACAGCGGCACCGACACCGGCAACCCTTCACGGGTACGCGCCGCGTAGGCGCAAATGGTGGTGGCGCCCAAGCCGTTGCGCAGGTAATCGATGAAGATCCGCCCTACGCGATTTTTCGGCCCGGACACCGCAGAAAAACGCTCCGGTAACAATTTCGCCATGTGCGTGACGATGGCGTGGCTGAAATCCTTGACCTCGTCCCAGCCATGCTTGCGGGTCAGCGGCACCACCAGATGAATGCCCTTGCCGCCGCTGGTCTTGAGAAACGCCTTGAGGCCCAGCTCATCCAGCACGGTCAGGGTCAGTGCTGTGGCTTCGACCATGCTTTTCCACGGCAGCGCCGGGTCCGGGTCGAGGTCGAGGACAAAGCGGTCGGGCTTGTCCAGATCGGTGGTGGTAGCGTTCCAGGTGTGCAGTTCGACCGTGCTCATCTGCACAGCGCCGATCAAGGCTTCGGCGTTGTTGATCAGCATCACCGGCTGGCCGGTCAGTTCCTTGTCCAGCGTGCGGATGCCGGGGATCGCCAGGTTTTCGGCGTTCTTCTGGAAGAACAGCTCACCGGCGATACCGTCCGGCGCGCGCACCAGCGCCACCGGGCGATCCTTGAGCTGCGGCAGAATCCATTCGGCGACGCTGGCGTAATACTCGGCCAGCTGCATTTTGGTGGTGCCACTGCTGGCGTCGATCACTCGGTCGGGATGGGTGATCCGCACCTTGCCGTCGGCCAGGCCGGATTGCGACGGCGCGGTAGATTCAGTCTTTGAAGTCTTCATGGGTTTGGCGCGCTCCTCGGTGATGTCCTTGGCCGGTTTGTCCTCGCGCAAGCCATGAAAAACGGCGTGACGCACCGAGCCGTCCTGGGTCATTTCGGCAAACGCGACTTCCGCCAGCAGACTCGGCTTGAGCCAGTGCACACCCTTGGCCTCGAACCCCGTGGGCGGGTTGGCCACCGCCGGCTTCTTCACCCGCAAGGGTTTGAGCTGCGCGAGGATGCTCTTGAGGGTGGTTTCATTAAATCCCGTGCCGACCTTGCCGGCGTACCGCAACTCGCCGCTGTCACGATCATGCAGACCCAGCAGCAACGCGCCGAACGAACTGCGCGCGCCTTTCGGATCGGTATAGCCGACGATCACGAATTCCTGGCGATGCTTGCACTTGAGCTTGATCCAGTCGCTGCTGCGACGTGACACGTAAGACGAGCCGAGGCGTTTACCGATCAGGCCTTCCATGCGCATCTGGCAGGCGCTGTTGAGCAAGGCCTGCGGTGTTTCGTCGAACGCTTCGGAAAAACGCAGCAGCGGGTCTCGATGCGTTTTCAGCACCGTCGCCAGCGCAGCACGCCGTTCCTCCACAGGCACCTCGCGCAGGTCGACGCCGTTCAGATACGGCAGATCAAACAGGTAATAGACGATGTTTTCGCTGCGTCCCGAATCGAACGCGTTTTGCAGGGCCTGAAAGTCCGGCACGCCGTCCGCGTCGGCGACCACCATCTCACCATCCAGCCACGCCGACTCCAGGCCCAGCGCCGCAAGGGCTTGCGCCTGTTTCGGCAATTTGTGCGTCCAGTCATGACCATTGCGGGTGAACAACTGCACCTCGTCCTGATCGATACGCGCCATGATTCGATAGCCGTCGAACTTGATTTCGTATTGCCAATCCCCTTCCGGCGCGCTCTCCACCAGAGTCGCCAGTTGAGGTTTCAACTGCGCCGGGATACTCGCCTTGTGGGCGCCAGTGAGTTTGCCGGAAGCTGGCTTGCGCGGTGCTTTCGCCGGGCCTTTAAGTGGTTTGACCTGCTTCGCGCTGAGCCGGGGTTTGTCGACGATCGTGCGCTCGCTGAGCACGCTGTCGGGCTCGGCGACCAGCACGTCGTAATCGCTTTGCGTGCGTGCGGCGCTGTCCTGATGCTTGATCAAAAACCACTGCTCTTTCTTGCCCGGCATGTGGGTGCGCACCAGGTTCCAAACCCCGGCGAGCTTCTCGCCGCGCAGTTCGAATTTGAGCTTGCCCTTGGCGTAGGCTTTCTCCGGTTCTTCCAGCGGAATCCACACGCCGCGATCCCAGACGATCACATCGCCGGCACCGTAATGCCCTTCGGGAATGCTGCCCTCGAACGTCGCATAGTCCAGCGGGTGATCCTCGACGTGCACCGCCAGCCGCTTGACCTTGGGATCCAGCGACGGGCCTTTTGGCACCGCCCAGCTCTTGAGCGCACCGTCGAGTTCCAGGCGAAAGTCATAATGCAGGTGCGAGGCGTCATGCTTCTGGATGCAAAATTGCAAAGCCTGCTCACCGCCGGGCTTCTTGCCCCGTCGGTGGTCGGCTGCCGGTTCCGAGGTCGCCGAGAAGTCACGCATCCGGTTGTAGTCGTCGAGATTCCTGCTCATCCTGCACCTGCCTTGTTTCAACCTGTTCGAGTCACCGTCAGCGCGACCACGGCAATCCGGTCGACGCGCTGATAGCCGGGATTCAGCAACTCTTCGCCGAACACATCGGGATCGAGTTCGCGGTAGGTCCAGCCGAACCGTTTTTCATCCAGCCGTGGCAATACCGTGTCGAGGAAAGGATCGCGGCCATCGACCATCGCCACGCCGGTGTACAGCAGCAGCGAACCACCGGGGGTCAGGTGATTGAGCGCCTGTTCGACGATGCGCAACGACAGCCCCGCCCCCAGCGTCCCACCGCCATGGCGGTAAGCTCGTCCGGCCGGATCGGCCATGTACGGCGGGTTGGCGACGATCAGGTCGAATTCACCGTCCACGCCTTGCAATACATCACTGGCGCGCACCTCGACGTTGGCCACTTCGGCCAGCGCCGCGTTGATCGTGGTCAGGCGCAGCGCAGCGGGGTTGATATCCACCGCCAGCACTTGCGCTTCGCGCCGGGCACGGCCAATCAGGATTGCGCCAACGCCGGCGCCACAACCGATGTCCACCGCCCGGTGAATAGGCGCAAAGTTCTGCTGCAAATGGCCGTGAATCAGTTGGGCAAAGCGATAGGTGTCCGGACCGAAGAACACCGAGTCGGCGGCATCCGTGGGAAACCCCGAATGCACGAACAGCAAGTCATCCAGGCTCGACCAGCGCACCCGGCTCTTCAAGCGCCCGTCGAACGCGTCAATCACCTGGGCATCCTGCAATTGTCGCTGTTCATCGGCAGACAGCAGGCCCGGTTCGAACGGGCGCGACCATCCGAACACATCCCGCAGGCAATCGGCGGCCTGCCCTTCGTCGCGCTGGTTGACCCGTTGATGGGTCAGCGGCGTCGGAGTGATGAAACGATAGCCGTCGGCCTGCAGGCGCCTTCCCAGTTGCAGCAGCACCAGATCGTTGGCAGACAGTTGTTCTTCCTGATTCATTGATGATTTCCTTAACGCAGGCCGGATTTGAGTTGGATGAATTGGCGAGTGGCAAGCAGCCCGGCCGGATGCGCGTGCCGGGCCGGCGCGAGCCAGGGGATCAACGTTGCGAACCTGGTGTGTGCATCCTGCCCTTGCAGTGCCGCATTCAGGCGCTGCACATCGGGGTCCTGTTCGGGCACCTCGATCGGCGCAGGGACTGAGGGGCGGCGGCGGAATGCGACGGCTTTGTCCGCAGAAATCCAGTCACCGGCAATCCAGTCGTGCACCAGTTGTTTTTCATAGGCGCTGAACACGCCGAACATCGCCGCGCCATCGCCATCGATCAATTGCCAGAAGCGGCTGCCCTGTGGATCTTCGTGGCGCTTGATCCAGCCCTTGTCCTGCATGGCCTGCAGGAACCCGGACAGCTGCTGCGGATCGGCCAGCCACTGATTGACGGTCTTGCCTTCGAAGCGGCAATAGTCGGAGTGCATGTGTTGAGCGAACGGACACTTGCGTTCAAGCATCGCCAACAGTTCGCGCTCCAGCTCGAACCCCTCGATGATTGCGCGGCTGCCCTGTCCCAGGTCATTGAGCCGATAGCCCAGCGATACCCGGCGCAGGAAATCGCGGCGATCAGCCTCCAGAGGCAGCAGATCCAGAACGGCCTGCACGGCTTTTTGCGCATGGCCGGTGCTGGCATTGTCGATGGTCACGTGCAGAGTGAAGTAGTAAGGATCGATCCCCAGTTCACTGAGTTCGTAACTGCTGATCAACAGGTGCAGGGGCAGTTGCTCGTAGCCAAGGTTGTAACCGATCACCTCCGGCAAAAAATCCATGCCGCCGGCACCCAGGGCCAATTGCAGCGCGCCTTGCAGGTAGCGTTCGTCGGGCAGGGGACTGCTCGGCTCGAGGCCCTGTTCGGCGAGCAGCTGGCGGTAGATCACGACGTGGTTCTGGGCCGGATTGCCCTCGCCCAGTTCTTCCAGATAAGTGCTGATCAGGTTGCTGAAGCGCGGATCGCGCCACTGTCCGAGCAAGCCGTAGAGCCAGGCGCCATCGACCAGTTTGGTCGGCGCCACCGCTTGCAGGAAATACAGCGCATGAGCCTTGCAACTGAAGAACTGCCGCGCGCCTCCAGCCTTGCGTTGTTGCAGGTAGTCGGCGTATTGCCGGGCGACATCGGCACAGTGCTCGGCCACCCAGGCATGCCACTGCGCGGGGTCCGATGGCAGCTCATCTTCCAACTGCGCGGCTTGCAGCAGTTGATCTTCCAGAAAGGCGCGCGCCAGCGGCTGAGGATGTTCATCGGATAAAAGTGCTTCATGGATACGCCGCAACCCACCCAGAGAATCGAGCGGACGCGATGGGGCGGGGGCAGCTTGCAGGTGAGTCAGGACAGTCATGGCAATATTCTCGATCGATTGGCAGGACGCTCAGTCACTCGCCTCTAATGAAGCAGAGAGGCTTGGCGCGTCAAAAATTCAATCGGCTTGAAAATTGCCCTGACGGACGGAGCCTTCGGCTCGCTCCTTGCTTGAACGGAACGGTCGAAGGCTTTGAGAGGAGAGGGTCAGGCCGTGCCCTTGGCCTGCTGTTCGAGGTGAACCTGCAACTCGGGGTCGATCTGCAACGCCGCCGCCAGTTCATCCAGATAATTGCGCTCGGCGTCCTGCTGATCGTCCACCAGCATCACGCTGGCCAGGTACATCTCGGCGGCCATGGCTGGATCGTTCTGCGCCGCCTGCGCCACTTCGGTGGGATCCAGCGGTTTGGCGACCTCGTCGTCGAGCCATTGCTGCAGGTTCGGGTCATCGGTGTGCTTGCCGATTTCACTGCTGATGAGGTGTTTTTCCGACTCGTCGATCCGCCCGTCAGCCTTGGCCGCCGCGATCAACGCACGCAGAACGGCGTGGCTGTGCTCTTCGACTTGCGGGCCGGACAACAGGTCCGCAGTCTGCGGCGTTTGCTGCGGCGCGGCGGACGCCTGGCTGCGTTGCCAGGCTTGATACGCCTGGAAAGCCATCATGCCCAGCGAAGCCAGCGCCGCGTAATTGGTGCCGCCGGACCGACGCTGCGTGCCGCCACCCAGCGCCCCGCCACTGCCGAGCAATCCGCCAAGCAACCCGCCCAGGCCACCCAGCCCTCCGGCAGGAGAACCGCCGCCACTGCCGCCGCCCAGCAGACCGCCGAGCAACCCGCCAAGCCCACCCGCTCCCCCGCCGGCCGACGCGCCACCTTGTTGTCCCGCCGAGGCCTGGCCTCGCAGCAGTTGTTCGAGCAGATCGCTGGTGTTCATGACGTCGTCCTCAGGCAAAGGGGTATGACTGCGTCAGGCAACGATAGCCCTCCTGATGCGTTGCGCCAGCACCGTTGGGCTGACGCCGGGCATCAACCCGGACTCTTTTCCCGGCGCATCTGTGTCACCAGCGTGAAGCGGTCTTCGGGGTGCGTGGTTTCCGATACCACCATCAGGGCGCCGTCCTCGTCACGGTACTGGCGAATGATGTTCAGCCCCGGCGACCCGGCTTCGGCGTTGAGGCTTTTGGCGATCTCCGGACTCAGCAACACCGCGCGCACCTGCTGGTCGACTACGTCAATGTGCCGGCCGAAATGGCGCTCGATCAGGGCGGCGATCAGTTCGTCCGGATGCTGTTCAGCCAGCTCGATGACTTCGGCATAGGTTTCCTGCGCGTAGACGTCGGTCCAGCACAGCGGCGCCCGCCGGTTCTCCTCGTCGACGCGAATGCTCGACACGCAAAAATAATGCTCCCCCGGCTCCATGCCCAGGCGTCGGGCCTGGGCAATGTCGGCGACAAAACGGGAGACGTTCTGAATGCTGCGCATCTGGGTTTCCGCCAGGTGCACCAGGTCGGACACCGAGGCCAGCGACTGCGAGTACCCGCCCTTGGGCAAGATCGACTCGACGCGGGTGCCGACCCGCTTGCGCCGCGAGACCAGCCCCTGATTCTGCAACTGCGTAATGGCCGCCCGCACAGTATGCCGGCTCACGTCGTACAGCTCGCACAGTTCGAACTCGGTCGGCAGCAACGATCCGAGCGGATAGCGACCGCTGGAGATGCCCTCCATCAAATCTTTTGCAACGACCGCATAGCGCGTGTTCATACCTTTCATCAGTCCCGATGGTTAAGCGAGTTGACAGTGTATCAGCGAGGGCGCAAGAATTATGTACGGACATAATATATATGTCCGATCAATAACAAACATATTCAGGATTCCCTCATGTCCAGCACTGTCTTCGACTCCGCCCTGTTCCGCGACATGTTCGGCACCGCCGAGATGCGCAGCGTGTTTTCCGACCAAGCCCTGATCGAACGCTACATTGAAGTGGAAGTCGCCCTGGCCCGGGCCGAAGCGCGCTGCGGCGTGATCCCGGCGGCTGCCGCCGAGCAGATTGCCGAGCTGGCAACCTATGCCTCGCTCGATCTGGCACTGATGCAGCACGAGACCGAAATCGTCGGCTACCCGATCCTGCCGCTGGTGGAGCAGCTGTCGAAAACCTGCGGTGAAGCCGGCCGTTACGTGCACTGGGGCGCGACCACCCAGGACATCATGGACACTGCGGTCGTCCTGCAAGTCCGCGCTGCGCTGGCCATCGTCGAGCGCGACATTCAAGCGGTGCGCGGCTTGCTCGCCGACCTTGCCAAGCGCTATCGCGACACGCCGATGGCCGGCCGCACGCATTTGCAACACGCGCTGCCGATCACCTTCGGCTACAAGTGCGCGGTGTGGCTGAGCATGTTCGACCGCCACGCCGAACGTCTGGTGGAGCTGCGTCCACGGGTGGAAATCGGCCAGTTCGCCGGTGCGGCGGGCACCCTCGCCTCCCTTGGCGACAAAGGCCTGGAAGTGCAGGAAGCGCTGATGGCCGAACTGGGTCTGGGCGTGCCGCAAGCCACCTGGCACGTCGCCCGCGATGGTCTGGCGGAGACCCTGAACTTCCTCGGTCTGGTCACCGGCTCGCTGGGCAAGATTGCCCTCGACGTCATGATGATGATGACCAGCGAACTGGGCGAAGTGTACGAACCCTTCGTCAAGGGCCGTGGCGCCAGCAGCACCATGCCGCAAAAGCGCAATCCGATTTCCTGCGAGCTAATGTATGCCGCTGCCAAAGGCGTACGCCAGCAGGCGGGTCTGATGCTCGACGCGATGATTCAGGACTTCGAGCGCTCCACCGGCCCATGGCAAGCCGAATGGATCGCCATCCCGGAAGCCTTCGCGCTCAGCGCTGCCTCGCTGGGTCAGGCGAAATTCATGCTCGCTGGCCTCGAAGTGCGCACCGAGCGCATGCGTAAAAACCTCGACATGACCCAGGGCCTGATCGTCGCCGAAGCCGTAATGATGGGGCTGGCGCCGGCACTCGGTCGTCAGGTTGCGCATGACGTGGTCTACGCCGCCTGCCGCATGGCCAACGATCAGGGCACCAGCCTGCTCGACGCGCTGCTGGCCCAGGGTGAGGCCACCGCGCAACTGGATGTCGAGGAACTCAAGCGCCTGACCGATCCGGCCAACTACATCGGCCTTGCACCGCAGATGGTCGACATCGCCCTGGCGCGTGAGGGTTCGGTCAAACGCTGATCCTCACCGGGCTCGCCGCGCGCGAGCCCTCTGCCCATCGCTCGCCAATAACAACAACGAGACCGCAGACATGACCACCCCCGACAAGAAACCGCTGTACAAAGACCTGACCTTTCAGGTGATCGCCGCCATGCTGCTGGGGATTGCCTTCGGCTTCCTCGCACCGGAACTGGCGGCCAGCTTCAAGATTCTCGGCGACATCTTCCTCAAGCTGATCAAGACCGCCGTCGCCCCGCTGGTGTTTTTCACCGTGGTCCACGGCATCGCCTCGGCCGGCGACATCAAACGCGTGGGCAAAGTCGGCCTGCGTGCGTTGATCTACTTTGAAGTGGTATCGACCATCGCTCTGGCCATCGGCCTGCTCTGGGGCAACCTGCTGAATATCGGCTCCGGCATGCACGACGCTCACCCGAGCAGCGCCACTGCCGCAGCCGCCAGTGCCGCCGTCGCCAAGGGCAATGCCCCGGCGTCGACCATGGACTTCATCTACGGGATTTTCCCGGACAACTTCGTCGGCGCCTTTGCCGGCGGCCAATTGCTGCAAGTGCTGGTGATTTCGGTGCTGTTCGGCTTCGCCCTGTTGGCGCTGAAACCGGAACGCCGCAGCGTGATCGAGGATGGTCTGAGCCGGGTCTCGGAGTGCTTCTTCGAGTTCATCAACCTGATCATGAAGTTCGCCCCGCTCGGTGCGTTCGGTTCGGTGGCGTACGCGGTTGGCAGCAACGGCTCGGCGGTGCTGATGTCACTGGCCAATCTGGTGCTGATGTTTTACGTCGGCGTGGCGTTTTTCATCTTTGTCGTACTGGGTGCGGTCTGCCGTATTTCCGGGTTCAGCCTGTGGCGGTTCCTCAAGTACATCAAGGATGAGATTTTCATCGTACTCGGCACCGCTTCATCGGAAAGCGCCCTGCCGCGTCTGCTGCAAAAACTCGAGAAGTTCGGCTGCTCGAAACAGAGCGTCGGCCTGGTACTGCCCACCGGTTATGCCTTCAACCTCGACGGCACGTCCATTTACATGTCGTTGTGCGTACTGTTCATCGCCAATGCCTACGGTGTGCCGATGAGCTGGGAGCAACAACTGGGAACCATCGCGATCATGCTGGTGACCTCCAAAGGCGCGGCGGCGGTATCCGGTGGCAGCTTCGTGGTGTTTGCCGCGACCGTCACAGCGATTGGCGTCCTGCCGGTGGAAGGTCTGGCGCTGTTGTTCGGCGTCTACCGCTTCATGTCGATGGCCATCGCCACCTGCAACACCATCGGCAACAGCGTGGCCACAGTGGTGGTGTCGAAGTGGTCAGGCGAGTTCACCGAGCAGACCGCCAAGGCTGAATACAACCGGGTGTTCGGCCGCAACCCGGAAGCCGCGCTCTGACGGTTACCGATGTCACATAAAAATGCCCCGGCCCTGTCGGGGTATTTTTTTCAGGGCCAGCTAATCTTCAAGAATGGGTGAACCTTGACCCGGCCCGACCGGTCGATAGCTGCAACCCCGACCCGGTTGGTCGCCACCCTTGCTGCCCAAGGGTTTACGCGGCTTGCTGCACTTTCTGGAGAACGCCTTCGTGATATCGACCGTCCACATCGCCAGGCTCAAGGCCTGGGGCGCCCATGGTTTCACCGCGACCGGCGTGGTCACCGCTTTTCTGGCCACCCTTGCCCTGTTGGAAAACCAGCCGATCCACTGCCTGATGTGGCTGGGCGTGGCGCTGATCGTCGACGGCCTCGACGGAGCGCTGGCGCGCAAGGTCAACGTGCAGTCGGTGCTGCCGAGTTTCGACGGATCGATCCTCGATCTGGTGATCGACTACCTGACCTACGTGTTCATCCCGGCGCTGTTCATCTATCGCTACATTCCCCTGCCCGACTACACCCTGCTGCTGACCGTGTCGCTGATTCTGGTGTCGTCGCTGTTCTGCTTCTGCAACGTCAACATGAAGAGCAAGGACAACTACTTCGTCGGTTTCCCCGCTGCGTGGAACGTGGTTGCCTTGTGCCTGTACATCATTGATCCGGGGCCGTGGATCACCTTCCTCACGGTGATTGGCCTGGCGCTGCTGACCGTGACCCGCATGAAGTTCCTCCACCCGTTCCGGGTACGCCGGTTCATGCCGATCAACATTGCGGTGACGGCGATCTGGCTGTTGTGCAGCCTGTCGCTGGTGCTGAATCACCCGGTGATCAACCCGCTGGTGATGGGCTTGTGGTTGCTGGCGTCGGCATACTTCCTCGGCATCTGCATCTGGCGCACCGCGCTGGAGTGGTTTGACAGTGCGCATCTGAAATAGAAGCCCTGTCGCAATCCCTGCGGGATCGAGCAGGCTCGCTCCCACAGTTGTTTTGCATGACGCTCAGCGTTTGGTTATCACCACCTCCAGATACTCACTCGGCACCACCATCGATTCCGCCCCCGCCCGGTTCAGCCCGTCGATCAGTAGCGTCAGATCCGTCTCCAGCGCCTGCCCGCTCTCCGGCGGCAACGCCGCGAACGCCTTGTGTACCGGGCCGTACCAGTGGCGAAACACATCAATGAAATGCGCCGCCGAGCGATAGCGGAAGTTGAAGTGGCGCCGAGTCACCTGCAACTGAAACTGGCGATCGTCGAAATGCGAATGCAGCCAGGCTTCCGCGCCCCAGTTCGAGGGCGGTTGCGCAACGGGTGGCGGTGGCAGGTAGCGACCGAGGGTCTTGAACATCTGGCCGACGAAGCCTTCCGGCGTCCAGTTGGCCAGACCGATCCGTCCGCCACGGCGACAGACCCGCGCCAGCTCCTTGGCCGCCTTGGTCTGATCCGGGGCGAACATCACGCCGAAGGTCGACAGCACCGCATCGAAACTGGAATCGGCAAACGGCAGCGCTTCGGCATCGGCGACCTGAAAGGTCACCTCCAGATGCTCGGCGCGCGCCCGGTCCTGGCCGCGCTCCAGCAATGCCGCGACATAGTCGGTGGACGTCACCAGACAACCACGGCGTGCCGCCGCGAGCGTGGCATTGCCGTTGCCGGCGGCGACATCCAGCACTTCTTCATCGCAGCGCAGGTCGCAGGCTTCGGCGAGGGTTTCGCCGACGATTTGCAGCGTGGTGCCGATCACGGCGTAGTCGCCACTGGCCCAGGCGACTTTCTGGCGTTCCTTCAGGGCAGTGAGATCAATGGGGGTACTCATGAATGGGTGCTCCACGGCAGAAGGGTCAAGCGTCACTCGGCGGTCGTCGGGTCGATGATGCTCGTCACCCGGGACACGCTGTTGGCCGGAAATCCCCCTTGCCTTGCGTGTTCGCGCACCAGTTCCTCGTTGGGTGCGATGTACACGCAATAGATCTTGTCGGCAGTCACATAACTCTGCAGCCACTGCACCTCTGGCCCGAGTTCACGCAGCACGTTGCAGGACGTTTGCGATACGGCCTTGAGTTCTTGCTCCGATAGCTTTCCGGCTCCTGGAATCTCGCGTTCAATCACGAACTTCGGCATGGCAACCTCGCATTCTTTTTATGGATGTCAGAGCCGTTGGCGGCCCTGCTCGCCCACTATCGCGCGGGCGCTGTCCGGCGTCCCTGCCAATCGTCCGGAGAGCCCGTAAAACCGGGCATTGGCCGATGAATGGCGGGATTTTGTAAAGGCCCCGAAACACTGTCGGAGGGGTTGCCAGCGCACCGGCTGATCGGCTCTCATGCAGGCCATCTCCCGGAACGGAATTCGATCATGTCCTTGCGCTTCGAATGGCTCGCCGATCACCTGCAGCACAGCGACACTTACGCGGCGTGGATCCACCGCCAGTTTCACTACGAATATGCCGAGCAACCTTTGGCCGAATGGCAGCGCGAATTTGCCGAGGGCCAGACCAATGGCGACTGGCGTTGCCTGATTGCGCTGGACGGAGATCGACTGCTGGGCGGTGCGGCACTGGCCCGGGCGGATCTGGCCCTTCGACCGGATCTGGGGCCGTGGCTGGCCTGTGTGCTGGTCAGCCCCGAATCACGCGGTCAGGGTCTGGCAGCAAGGCTGATCGAGGGAATTGCTGAGGAGGCGAAAAAACGGGGCCTGCCGCGTTTCTATCTGCATACCCAGAGCAAACAGGACTATTACGCCAAACGCGGCTGGACGGTGCTGGAACGCTTTCATGCCTGGGGCAACGAACAATGGCTCATGGTGCGCGACCTGTGAGCCATTGAGTTTCGCGGTTTACGCAGCAGGCGCTTTGGCCTCTTTGAGCAGCTGCTGAATCATCTGCTCCTGCGCCTGGTAACTGCCTTCGCCAAAGTGGGTGTAACGCACCTGCCCCTTGGCGTCGACCAGATAATGCGCCGGCCAGTACTGGTTATCGAAGTTGCGCCAGATCGCGTAGTTGTTGTCGATGGCTACCGGGTAGGTGATGCCGAGCTTCTTCACCTGATCCTTGACGTTGTCGATGATCCGCTCATAGCCGTATTCCGGGGTGTGCACACCGATCACCACCAGGCCGTCCTTGCCGTACTTCTTCTCCCACTCTTTGACGTACGGCAGGGTGTGCTGGCAGTTGATGCAGTCATACGTCCAGAAGTCCACCAGCACCACTTTGCCGCGCAGGGACTCGGCTGTCAGTTCCGGCGAGTTCAGCCATTGCACCGCACCGGACAGCGACGGCATCGCGCCTTTGCCCGCCTCGTCTTCAGTCGAGTCTGCACGGACTTTGCTGACGAAGTAGTCCACCACTTTCGGCACGTTCTCCAGCACGCTTTTCTCGACCGATGCCACGCCTTGGGACGAGGTATTGGCCAGCAGCACGTTGTCGGTACCGGTGGCGATCACCGCCGCCGTCGCCAGCACCGCAACGCCCGCGCCGCGGCGGAACCAGCCAGTGAAAGGAATCGACGGTTTCAACCGATTAACCAGACCGCGACCGGCGAAGATCAGCGTCCCCAGCGACAACGCACTGCCCGCACCGTAGGCCAGCAGCAACAGGCTGGTCTGGGCGTTGGCGCCTTGCAGCATGGCGCCGGTGAGGATCACGCCGAGGATCGGACCGGCGCACGGCGCCCACAGCAGACCCGTGGCGACACCGATCATGATCGACGCCATGGGCCCGGTCTTTTTCCGGGCGTCGGGGTCGAGGCGATTGCCCAGCAGCACAAAGGGCCGCGCCAGCCAGTCACCGATGCGCGCGGAAATCAGCGACAGCGCAAACAGCACCATTACCGCCAGCGCAATGTGGCGACCGGTGTTGCTGGCCTCGATCACCCACTCGCTGCTGACCACCGCCAGGCTGGAGATCAGGGCAAAGGTCAGGGCCATGCCGCCGAGAGTCAGCAGGATCGAAGAACGGGTGCGGTCGGCTCCGGCGAACAGAAACGGCACCACCGGCAGAATGCACGGACTGAGGACAGTCAACAGACCGCCCAGGAAAGCGATGAGAAACATGAGGTTCACCTTTTGAATGAGGGGTGGTCTGTCGACTGGATCGGGGGCTGACCGTTACGGGCAGCCCCCCTTCAATCCTCAAGCCGTCTGGTTATCCAGCCATTGGCTTTGCGGCGTACGGCTGGCACCGTTCTCGGCCAGCGTCTGGCCTTGCGGCGTACGGCTGGAGCCGTCGGCGGCCAGTGTCTGGCCCTGTGGCGTGCGGCTGGAGCCGTCGGCAGCCAGTGTTTGGCCTTGTGGTGTGCGGCTGGCGCCGTCGGCGGCGATCAAACCTTCGCTGCCCGGCTTGTCCACCGGAGCCAGTTGGAAGCAGGTGCTGCTGCCACAGCTGTTCTGTTCGACGGCAGCGTTGGCGTGGGCCGCGACACCGGCGAGGGAGAAGGCAACAGCGGTCAGATAGCGCGATACGTTGTTCATGGCGATGTTCCTTTTATAGAGGTGGGTAATCAGTTGTCTTCGTTGCAGCCGTCGGCGAATTTGCGGTAGTCGAGCACTTGGGTCTTGCCGGCCGAGTCGAGGTAGGTCAGGCGGGCGTCGACGATGCCGCAGGTCATCGAGTTGTCCTGTTTCAGCGACACCACTTTCTGGATGTCCAGGTGGCTGCCGTATGAGTAGGTTTGCGGAGTGACATCGGCTTCGGCGCGGGCCGACAGGGTGCAGATGTTCAGAGCGGCAAACAGGCAAGCGGCGGCGATCGATTTGGTCTTGGTGTTCATGGCGTTTTCCTCGGGGCTTCAATGGTTGAATCGTTGAGTGGGCCGAGGCGTTCTGTGTGTGCCTCGATGGAGCTCATTTAAAGCTCGCGAGGTATCGCGCATGTGTCGGCAAATGCCGTGTATAAATCGCTACGTATCCGCGCGCGCCCGGGATACACAGCGATACAAAACCCTGTAAAAATCCGCTTTTTGCGTCGGTGTGTATCCGTCACAGCGCTGGATACACTGCAATACAAAGGCAGGCAGGCGGCCTCGCGCAGGCTCGATAGACTGCCCGGCAATCCCCTTTGATTGAGGTTTGGCCCCATGGAACATGTCGATCACATCCTGATCGTCGACGACGACCGCGAGATTCGCGAACTGGTCGGCAATTACCTGAAGAAAAACGGCCTGCGCACCACGGTGGTTGCCGATGGCCGGCAGATGCGCAGTTTTCTGGAAGCCAACACCGTCGACCTGATCGTGCTGGACATCATGATGCCCGGCGACGACGGCCTGCTGCTGTGCCGCGAATTGCGCTCGGGCAAACACAAGGCCACGCCGATCCTGATGCTCACCGCGCGCAATGATGAAACCGACCGCATCCTCGGCCTGGAAATGGGCGCCGACGACTACCTGACCAAACCCTTCGCCGCCCGCGAGCTGCTGGCGCGGATCAATGCCGTGCTGCGGCGCACCCGGATGCTGCCGCCGAACCTGGTGGTGACCGAAAGCGGCCGGCTGCTGGCGTTCGGTCGCTGGCAGCTCGACACCTCCGCCCGGCATCTGCTGGACAAGGACGGCACCATGGTCGCGCTCAGTGGCGCGGAATACCGTCTGTTGCGCGTGTTCCTCGACCATCCGCAACGGGTGTTGAGCCGCGATCAATTGCTGAATCTGACCCAGGGCCGCGACGCCGATCTGTTCGACCGCTCCATCGATCTGCTGGTCAGCCGTCTGCGCCAGCGCCTGCTGGATGACGCCCGTGAACCGGCCTACATCAAGACCGTGCGCAGCGAAGGCTATGTGTTCTCGCTGCCGGTCGAAGTCCTCGGAGCCCCCGCATGAATGTCGCCCTGCGCTGGCCGCGCACCCTCGCCTCCCGTTTGTCGCTGATTTTCCTGATCGGGTTGATCCTCGCTCAGGCGCTGTCGTTCGGCGCGCAGTATTACGAGCGCTACGAAAGCGCGAAAAACACCATGCTCGGCAACCTCGAAACCGACGTTTCGACCTCGATTGCCATCCTCGACCGACTGCCCGCCGAAGAACGCCCGATGTGGCTCAAACGCCTGGCTCGCAAGAATTACGGCTATCTGCTGAGCGAAGGCGAACCGGGCACACCGCTGGATCCGCAGGACGTGCCGATTGCCGTCACCTCGATTACCGATGCAATTGGCGAGGCCTATCCGCTGACGTTCACCGATATTCCCGGCCCGAAAAAACACTTTCAGGGCCACCTGCGCCTGAGCGACGGCAGCCCGGTGACCATCGATGTGCGCCCGTCGATGGTGCCGCTGTCGCCATGGCTGCCGGTCGTATTGCTCGGGCAACTGGCGCTGATGCTTGCCTGCACCTGGCTGGCGGTACGCATCGCCATCCGCCCCCTCACCCGCCTCGCCAACGCCGTGGAAACCCTCGACCCCAACGCCCACCCGATCAACCTCGACGAAAAAGGCCCGAACGAAGTGGCCTACGCCGCCCGCGCCTTCAACTCGATGCAGGCGCGCATCGCCGCGTACCTGAAAGAGCGCATGCAACTGCTCGCGGCAATCTCCCACGACCTGCAAACCCCGATCACCCGCATGAAACTGCGGGCGGAGTTCATGGACGACTCGGCCGAGAAAGACAAACTGTGGAACGACCTCGGCGAGATGGAACATCTGGTGCGCGAAGGTGTGGCCTATGCCCGCAGCATCCACGGCTCGACCGAGGAAAGCCGACGAACCAATCTGGATTCGTTCCTCGACAGCCTGGTGTTCGACTATCAGGACATGGGCAAGGAAGTGCAATTGAGCGGCAAGAGTGAGGCGGTCATCGACACCCGCCCCCACGCCTTGCGCCGGGTGCTGGTCAACCTGACCGACAACGCGCTGAAGTTTGCCGGCGCGGCCGAGCTGCTGATTCAACGCGACAAGAGCAGTCTGTCGATCAAGGTCATGGATCGCGGCCCGGGCATCGCCGAAGAAGAGCTGGCCCAGGTGATGGAGCCGTTCTACCGCGTGGAAAACTCGCGCAACCGCAGCACCGGCGGCACCGGGCTGGGGCTGGCGATTGCCCAGCAACTGGCGCTGGCGCTGGGCGGTTCGCTGACGCTGAGCAATCGTGACGGTGGCGGGTTGTGTGCGGAGCTGAAATTGCCGCTACACACCTAAAGCAAACATAAATTCCTGTGGGAGCGAGCCTGCTCGCGATGGCGTCAGTCCAGACAACTTCTTCATTGGCTGGCAGACCGTCATCGCGAGCAGGCTCGCTCCCACATGTGATTTGTCGTGTTTGTGAGATCAGGTAATGCCTAACACACCGTCCTCATGCATCTGCCGCAACAACGCCAAACCACTGTCCATGAACGATGCCGTTACCGGCAAACCCGCCTCCATCGCCAGCCCTTCCAGTTGTTCACGACCGTTCAGCGCAGGGAACTCGCCAATGCGCTGCAACAACCGCCAGGCCAACGGGCTCAGCTCGGAAAACTTCACACTGAAATCTACCGCACGCCTTACCAGCAACAACGTTGGCTGGGCCGGTGGTGTAGACGGTTGATGATCCGGCCCGAGCATCTGCACCGGCCAGGTGTACGCCAACGGCCAGGCCAGTGCCGAAACCTGCAACGGCCGCTCCAGCAACTGCGCCGGATCGCTCGCAGGCAAAGGTTCGGCGTCGGACTGCTGCAACACCATTTCCACCCACTCGTAATGCGCCAGCTCCACCAGGAACGCCGGCCAGTCACCCTCGCTCAACACGGCTGGTTCCGAGGCGAGGTAACCGACAAACTCCTCGGCGATCTCGCCGAATTTCGGCGTCTGCGCGCGATAGTCCCGCAGGAAGCCACGAATCAATGTTCGCCAGCGTTCCTGGCCGATGATCCGGATCAGCACCGGAAATGTGCTGCCCAGCAGTTGCGAGACGTTGTTGAACACCAGGTCGCGATAGACATTGACCCGCGCCGCGTTCATGTCGGCCGGTGGCGCTTCATGTTCTGGATCGCGCAAATAGCGGGTCAGGGCCTGTTGTTGCCGCAGAAGACTATCCACGCTGGCCTCCTTCGGTTTGCAGGCGGCGGATGGTTTGCAGCTCGGCCACCAGTTCAGAAAACGCGGGGAAATTGAAATCCCGCTCCAGCAACGTCGGCTGCGCGCCGAATCGGGCATAGGCGTCGGCCAGCAACGACCAGACCACCGGTTTGACCGAGGCGCCATGGGTGTCGATCTTCAGCGTGTCGGACTCGTCAAAGTGCCCAGCCACGTGCATGCCAACCACCCGGCCCGGCTCGATGGCGGCCAGGAACGTCTGCGGGTCGAAACCGTGGTTGATCGAGTTGACGTAGACGTTGTTGACGTCCAGCAACAGGTCGCAATCGGCCTCGCGCAGCACAGCGTTGGTGAAGGTCACTTCGTCCATGTCCTGCCGGGGCGCGGCGTAGTAGGAAACGTTTTCCACCGCCAGGCGCCGGCCGAGAATGTCCTGGGCCTGGCGGATCCGTGCGGCGACGTGGTGCACCGCCTCTTCGGTGAACGGCAACGGCAGCAGGTCATAGAGATGACCGTCGTCGCTGCAATAGCTCAGGTGTTCGCTATACAGCGGCACTTTGTGATGATCGAGAAAGGTTCGCACTTCCCGGAGAAAGCCCACGTCCAGCGGCGTCGAGCCACCGAGCGACAACGACAATCCGTGGCAGGACAACGGATATCGCTCGGCCAGCTCGCGCAACGCGGCGCCATGGGCACCGCCGACGCCGATCCAGTTTTCCGGCGCCACTTCGAGAAAGTCGAAATCGCCGGTGCGCGCGGCTTGCAGGTCTTTCATCAGGCCGCGACGCAAGCCGAGCCCGACGCTGGCCTGCAAGGTGGGGTGGGGAATCTGCATGGGCAAGATCTCTGCTGAGGAGTCGCCGGGCGTGGCGACTGACAGGCTCAGTTAAACCGGCGGGTGTATCGCGGCTGTGTGGGCAATGCGCGGGAAGTGGCGGGTTTTGTATCGGCGGCGGGTCTGTACACAGTGGGATACAGACCCGCTGCCGTCTTGGTGAGCGGCGAGTTACGCGAGGTCGTACTTCTCGCGGACCAGGTCGCCAATGCCGAGGCGATCGAGCACGTCCATCGGGCACAGGAACGTTACCCGCACCGTGCCAGGCAAACGGCTGATGTCGATCGAACCGTTGATGGTCGCGCGGTTGAGCACTTCATCGTATGGCAGGCCGGTGACGGCGGCGGCCCGTTGCAGGCCGTTCTCCACCGCGACGTTGAGGTTTTCGCCGCTGCCGATGAAGGTGATCGGCCCGGTGGCCTGAATGTCGTGCTGACCCCAACGGGCGCCGAGCTCGCGGACATGGCGCAGTTGCTCGGCGTTCATCGGCCGGGCCATCGGCGGCAGATCATCGAGGTTCTGCAACAGGATCGGCCCTTCCAGGCTCAGGCCCTTGACCACGTGCACCTGCACTTCGGTTTCCCCCGAGCAATCGGTGGCGTGGCCGGCGATTTCGCCGTTGCCCTGCTGCGCGTGCATGTCGCCCATGTACACCCCGGCGCCCGGCACCTTGACCGGACAGATCAGCACGCAACCCTCGCGGATCGAGTTGGTGTCCATGTGGCCGTCGGTCTTGGCCGCGTGCAGTTCTTCGCGGGTCATGCCGAAGCGGTGCGGGGCGCCAATCAGGTACTGGCCGAAATCGGCGCAGTTGTGCGAGTCCGGCAGATCCCGCGACGGAGTGGTGCCGATGTTGCCGAGAAACGGCCGCATGTGCGCCGCCACGCCGGGCATGTCGGCGCGGGCCAGGGACAGTATCGAGTGCTGCGCCGCCATTTCCGGCAATGCGGACATTTGCGACGCCTTGCCGGCCAGTCGATCCGCCACCTCCTGATTGACCGTCAGGCTGACCTGGTGCTCGGCGTCGAACACGATCACGTAACCGTGGCTGAAGCGAAACGCACTGACTTCGGCGCCGCAATGGTTGCAGCGAATCGCCTCCTCGCCGATCCCCTCCACATGGCTCGCCGGGTGTTCGGTGCCGCACTGGCTGCAGTATTTGGCGACGAACGGATCGCCGTGATATCGCCCTTCAACAAAACTCATCACTCCTGACGACGTGGCGTGGGACGTGACCTGCATGCGTTTGATCTTGATCGCTACCGCATCGCCGACCTCGGCGCCTTCGATGTACACCGGTTGCGTCACTTCATGGCCGCCCTCGAATGACGGCGTGATCATCGGCCCCCAGCACCCCGGCGGCGTCCCCGTGACCAGCGTGCCGCCGTCGGCCAGCGGGCCGCGCATCGTCTGGCCTGGGCCGATCAGGCCGTTGGTGTACTGGTTGACGTGCAGCCGTTCGACGGACAGCTGAATGGGAGCGCTCATGGAAATCACCTCGTTGGCAGGCTGGGCGGCTCAGTTCAACGCAGGTTTGTATCGGCGCTGTGTCCGGCCAACGCTGCAATGGTCGGTCTGTGTATCCACGCACCGTCGCGATACACAACGATACAAGCCTCGAAATCCACGCAGCCCGCTCCCACCGGCGCCAACAGCGGCTAGACTCAATCAGTACCCAGTCGAGGGGGACGCAGGACAGCAGTGTCGCCCTGCCCGTTTCCACGACCACCGCCCGGTGGTGAATACCTCGACCCCCAACGCCACCGGACTGTGATCCTGTCAATGGAGCACATGAAATGGACGAGGCCAGACTCAACGAATTCATGGGCAAACTGGTCAACGACATGGGCGGCGCGGCGATGCTGGCCAATGTCATTGTCGGCGAAGAACTCGGCCTCTATCGGGCAATGGCCGACAGTCAGCCGATCAGCCCTGAATCCCTCGCTGCAAAAACCACCTGCAACCCGCGACTGGTGCGCGAATGGCTGAGCGCCCATGCGGCGTCCGGCTACATGGAACACCTCGACGGCAAATTCCGTCTGCCGGAAGAACAGGCGCTGGCCCTGGCCAAGGAAGACTCGCCAGTGTACGTGGCCGGCGGGCTTGGCGTGGTGGCGTCGTTTTTCCATGACAAGGACAAACTGGTCAAAGCCATGCGCGGCAACGGCGCCCTGCCCTGGGGCGATCACCATCCGTGCATGTTCACCGGCACCGAGCGCTTCTTCCGCCCCGGCTACAAGGGGCATTTGATCGCCGAGTGGCTGCCGGCGCTGGACGGCGTGGTGGCCAAACTCGAAGCAGGCGCCAAAGTCGCCGACATCGGCTGCGGTCACGGTGCATCCACGGTAATCATGGCCCAGGCCTATCCCAACTCGCGATTCGTCGGCTACGACTATCACGCGCCTTCGATCACCGTCGCCACCCAACGGGCCGAAGAAGGCGGCGTCAGCAGTAGCGCGCGGTTCTTCCAGGGCACGGCGAAAAGCTACCCCGGCGATGACTATGACCTGATCTGCTATTTCGACTGCCTGCACGACATGGGCGATCCGGTCGGCGCTGCCAAACACGCCTTTGAATCCCTGAAAGACGACGGCACGGTGCTGCTGGTCGAGCCGTTTGCCAACGACACCCTGGACGAAAACATCACACCGGTCGGGCGCTTGTTTTATGCAGCGTCAACGTTCATCTGCACACCAAATTCGCTGTCCCAGGAAGTGGGCCTCGGCCTCGGTGCGCAGGCCGGCGAGTTGCGCCTGCGCAAGGTATTTACCGAAGCGGGCTTCAAACACTTCCGACGGGCGACGCAGACGCCGTTCAACCTGATCCTGGAGGCACGCAAGTAACCGCCGGGCAGCGGACGCCTCTGAAAAGAGGCGTCTGTCGGTGCTAACCTGCAAGGCACTTACCGCCTGCGGAGCGCTGATCATGCTCGACCGTCCCCTCCCCGACCCGCTCGACTCTCTTCAACAAATCATGGCCGATGGCGACTTTATTGTGCTGACCGGCGCCGGCATCAGTACGCCGTCGGGCATTCCGGACTACCGCGACAGCGACGGCGTACGCCGTGGCCGGCAGCCGATGATGTACCAGGAATTCCTCGCCGCCCCGGAGTCGCGTCGGCGCTATTGGGCCCGGGCCATGCTCGGCTGGCCGCGTGTACGTCAGGCGCAGCCGAACGCCGCCCATGAGGCGCTGGCCAGTCTGCAAAGCCACGGCCGGATCGGCGGCCTGATTACCCAGAATGTCGACACCCTGCACGATCAGGCCGGCAGTCACGACGTCATCGAACTGCACGGCAGCCTGCACCGGGTGTTGTGCCTGGATTGCGGGCAGCGCAGCGAGCGGGATTCGATTCAGCAATTGATGGAAACGCAGAACCCGTATCTGGCGGGCGTCGATGCCGTGCAGGCACCGGACGGCGACACCCTGCTCGACCCGGCTTTCGAGGCGCGCTTTCAGGTGCCGCATTGCCCGCATTGCGCAGGCGAGCGGATGAAACCGGACGTGGTGTTTTTTGGGGAGAACGTGGCGCAGCCGACAGCGGCGCGGGCCATGGCGCTGGCGGAAAATGCCGCCGGGATGCTGGTGGTGGGTTCGTCGTTGATGGCGTATTCGGCGTTTCGCCTGTGCCGGGTGATTGCGGATCGGGGCAAGCCGCTGATTGCGATCAATCTGGGGAAGACGCGGGCGGATGAGTTGCTGGATTTGAAGATTGAGGGCTCTTGTGAGGCGTTGTTGCCGCTGTTGGCGGCAGGCTTGAGATCCTCGCCCTCACTGTAGAGACCGGTACATCCTTTACACATTAGACCGGGGACATCGTTTACACCTTTTACAGGCTTGATAC
>NZ_JBJYZK010000013.1:0-180140 GCF_048654275.1 Candidatus Pseudomonas auctus
CTCCTGACCATGATTGATACCTGTAAACCATGTCCCCGGTCTCAAACGTAAAGGATGTACCCGGTCTTTACCCACCCCAGCCCTCTCCCAGGGGGAGAGGGAGCCGACCGAGGTGTCTTGCGTTATACATCGACCTGAAACACCGAGTCGATTATGGATTCAACAATGCAAGTTCAGGTCGGCGTAGCTCTGAAATATGCCCCAATCGATCCCCTCTCCCTTCGGGAGAGGGTTAGGCGGGCGGCGTTCCGATGAGGGGCTTTTGCTCTTCAGGCTTCAGCCCTTGAACACTTCTTCCAGCAAGTCATGCATCGACTTGAACGCCCGCGCTGCGGTCTTCGCGTCGTACATCATCTTGCCCGGCACATTGGCGTGCGGATCGGTGAACGAGTGCACGGCGCCACCGTAGCTCAGCAACTGCCAGTCCACGCCAGCAGCGTTCATCTCGTCCTCGAATGCCGGCAACTGCTCTTTCGGCACCAGCGGGTCCGAAGCACCGTGCAGCACCAGCACCGAGCCCTTGATGTTCTTCGCGTCCGCCGGGTTCGGCGAATCCAGTGTGCCGTGGAACGACACCGCCGCTTTCACCGGGGCACCGGTGCGGGCCAGATCCAACGCGCAGCAGCCGCCGAAGCAGAAGCCGAACACCGCCAGTTTCGAGGTATCGACCACCGCCTCGCCCTGCTTCTGCAATTGCTCGAATGCGGCCTGCATACGCTTGCGCAGCAGCGCACGATCATTCTTCAGCGGCATCATCGCCGCACCAGCCTGATCAGCGTTCTGCGGACGCACGGCCTGGCCATACACGTCAGCGATCAGCACCACATAACCCTTGGCCGCCACCGATTTGGCGATATCTTCAGCGCCAGCGCTGACACCCATCCAGTTCGGCGCCATCAGCAGCCCCGGACGCGCGCCTTTGTGCTCGGCGTCGAAGGCCAGGCGACCTTCATAAGGCTGGCCGTCAATCTGATAGACCACGGAACGTACAGTGACTTGGCTCATTTCTGACTCCAGATTGGTTGAATTCCAGAATGAAAAAACCCGCCGAAGCGGGTTTTTCTACAGCTTGATCAGGCCGACAGCTCGACCAGCAGCTTGTTCAGACGGGTCACGTAAGCGGCCGGGTCTTTCAAGCTGTCGCCCGCCGCCAGGGCGGCCTGGTCGAAGAGGATGTGCGACAGGTCGCTGAAGCGATCTTCGCTGGCCTCGTTGTCGAGCTTCTCGATCAGCGGGTGGCTCGGGTTGAATTCGAAGATCGGCTTCGAATCCGGCACCTTCTGCCCACTGGCCTCGAGGATCTGACGCATTTGCAGACCCAGATCCTGCTCGCCGATGGCCAGAATAGCCGGCGAATCGGTCAGGCGATGGGAAACCCGGACTTCGGCAACGGAATCGCCCAGTGCGGTTTTCAGGCGCTCGACCAGACCTTCTTTCGACTTGGCGACTTCTTCTGCGGCCTTCTTGTCCTCTTCCGAGTCCAGGTTGCCCAGATCCAGGTCACCGCGCGCGACGTCGACAAACGTCTTGCCGTCGAATTCGCTGAGGTAACTCATCAGCCACTCGTCGATACGGTCGGTCAGCAGCAGCACTTCGATGCCTTTCTTGCGGAAGACTTCCAGGTGCGGGCTGTTCTTGACCTGCGCGTAGGTTTCGCCGGTGAGGTAGTAGATCTTGTCCTGACCTTCCTTGGCGCGCGCCAGGTACTCGGCCAGACCGACGATCTGCTCGCCGTCGGTGCCATTGGTCGATGCGAAGCGCAGCAGACCGGCAATTTTTTCCTTGTTGGCGAAATCTTCTGCCGGGCCTTCTTTCATGACCTGACCGAAGTTCTTCCAGAAGCCCTTGTATTGCTCAGGCTCGTTCTTCGCCAGTTTTTCCAGCATGTCCAGCACGCGCTTGGTCAGCGCCGACTTCATCGAATCGATGATCGGGTCTTTCTGCAGGATTTCCCGCGACACGTTCAGCGACAGGTCGTTGGAGTCGACCACGCCCTTGATGAAGCGCAGGTACAGCGGCAGGAACGACTCGGCCTGATCCATCACGAACACGCGCTGTACGTACAGCTTCAGGCCTTTCGGCGCTTCACGCTGGTACAGATCGAACGGTGCGCGGGCCGGTACGTACAGCAGCGAGCTGTACTCGAGCTTGCCTTCGACCTTGTTATGGCTCCACGACAGCGGGTTTTCGAAGTCGTGAGCGATGTGTTTGTAGAACTCCTGGTATTCCTCGTCCTTCACTTCGGTGCGAGGACGGGTCCACAGGGCGCTGGCGCGGTTGACGGTTTCCCATTCAACTTCAGGCTTCTCTTCGCCTTCGGCAGCGGCCACTTCTTTCGGCAGCTCGATCGGCAGCGCGATGTGGTCGGAGTACTTCTTGATGATGTTGCGCAGACGCCAGCCATCGGCAAACTCGTCTTCACCGGATTTCAGGTGCAGGACGATGCGAGTGCCGCGCTCCGGCTTGTTGATGGTGGCGACTTCGAATTCGCCCTCGCCTTTCGACGACCAGTGCACGCCTTCGCTGGCAGCAGTGCCGGCGCGACGGCTGTACACGTCAACTTTGTCAGCTACGATGAAGGCCGAGTAGAAACCCACACCGAACTGACCGATCAGGTGCGAATCCTTCTTCTGATCGCCGGACAGGTTTTTCATGAAATCGGCAGTGCCGGATTTGGCGATGGTACCCAGGTGGGTGATCACATCGTCACGGTTCATGCCGATGCCGTTGTCTTCGAGGGTGACGGTCTTGGCGTCCTTGTCGAAGCTCACACGGATTTTCAGTTCAGCGCCATCTTCGAGCAACTCAGGCTTGGCCAGGGCTTCGAAGCGCAATTTGTCGACAGCGTCAGAGGCGTTCGAGATCAATTCGCGAAGGAAGATTTCCTTGTTGGAATACAGCGAATGGATCATGAGGTGCAGCAGTTGCTTCACCTCGGTCTGGAAGCCCAGGGTTTCCTTTTGAGTTTCCACACTCATGGTCATCAAACTCCAATCAGATGGCATTGGCCGCGACCTTACCGGTCGGCGGCGGGTTGTTCTGTGAGTTGGGGGCGTGCTTCAGGATTTCAAGGGCTCATCGATTTTGAAATGCGCGCGGGCAGTGGCGATCGGTTGGCTCTCGGTACTTTGCCAGGCCGTGACCGCGACGTTGGCCACCCGACGGCCCTGGCGGCAGACCTGACACCGGGCCCAGGTATCGCGAAACTGCCCGGCCCGCAGGTAATCGAGGGAGAAATCGATAATTTTCGGTACACCGGGCGCGCCGGTGAAAATCAGCAGGTGCAGGGCCGCGGACAGCTCCATGAACCCGGCAATCACTCCGCCGTGAATCGCTGGCAATAAAGGGTTACCAATGTTGTCCTTGTTTGCTGGCAGCCTGAACAGCAAGTCATCACCGACTCGCGAGCACTCGACGCCGATGAGTCCGGCGTAGGGAATCAGCTTCAGCAACGGCGCGTAGTCACCCTTCTCGTGTGCCTCTTGCAGTTGCTGCTTGAAATCGTCGCTCATGGGGTTTCTCCCTTGATCGCGCCACCAAAGCCTTTGGTGCCTTTAAGGCCCTTGCCCATGCGCATGAAGGTGCCGACGACATGGGCAATCGGTTGCTCGGGATCATCCTGATAGGCGAAGCCGCGAGCGAAGATCACATCGGTGGTGACTCGATAACATTGGGCGAAGCCATACACGTCTTTACGCGGCTCGGCGGCGTGCATGTAGTCGATGCGCAGATCGAGGGTCGGGCAGACTTCGAATTCCGGCAGGACGCACAGGGTCGACATGCCGCACGCGGTGTCCATCAATGACGTGATTGCCCCGCCGTGGATGACGCCGGTCAGCGGATTGCCAACGATCTGCGCACTGTACGGCAGCACCACCGTCAGGCCTTCGCTACTTGCGCTGTGCACCTTCAATCCCAGCACCTGACAGTGGCGCAAGGCCGAGAGAAACCGTGTCGCACGCTCAAAAACGGGGTTTTCGGCCATTTGATAATTACTCTTGTTAGTGGCTATTCCCAGTAGTGGAAAGAACAGCAAAAGTTCCATTGCAACACAAACTTATATATCTGAAAGAAATGAGGAACTTAAGCCGTGGGCCTGAGCTCTTAAGGCCAGTAGTTATTTTCCATAAGGAGAAACACCCCATGCGTAAGACTTTAGCTATTGCCTTGATGTTGACCGCTTCCCTCGGTCTCGCTGCCTGCGATAAAAAATCCGAGGACAAAGCTCAAGATGCCAACCAACATGCTGAACAAGCTCAGCAAGACATGAACAAAGCTCAGGATAAAGTGAACGACGCAGCGAAAGAAAACGCCGAAGCTGCCAAAGCTCAGGCCGAATCGAACGCTGCAGCGCAAGAAGAAGCTGCCAAGAAGCAATAAGCCGCTCTTGATGGCCAAAAAAGAAAACCCGCCAAGTGCGGGTTTTCTTTTGCCTGTGATTTTTTGCCCATGCCGTCTTAGAGCAAAACAGTTCTAAAAGTCGGACTAATCATCAGCAACAATGAACACACTAAGCCGACCAGCCAGACCAGACTGCGCAGCTTGGGAATATCCGCCAGGTAGAACCACAGATAGAAAATCCGTGAGATCACGAAGATGATCGCCAATGTATCGATCAGCCATCCCGCCGTCTGCGTGGTATGCGCCATCAGCACGCCAACGGCGAACAGGATGAACGCTTCGATGCTGTTCTGATGTGCCGCCAGTGCCCGGGCGCCGTAACCGGTGAGTTGCGCCTGCTGCTGACGCGGCAGGTGGTTGTTGTAACCGCCCTGCTCTTTCATGGCCTTGCCGACCGGCATACGCGCCACGTAGATCAACAATGCACTGATAAACACACACCAGAACGGAATACTCATCAAGCGGCCTCTTTGTTCGCTTCGGGCAATGGCGCCTCTGTAGGGGTATAGACCATTACATCGAGCACGTCGGAATGAAACTCCCGGCGATACAACACCAGCACCACGCCGGCGCTCATCAACATGAACAGCCACGGGCTGACGAACCACGCCAGCATGCTCATCCCGAAGTAATACGAACGCAGACCGAAGTTGAACTGGTTGGCCGCCATCGAAATCACCCGCGCCGCCCGCGAGGCGAACGCCTTGCGCTCCTGCTCCGAGACTTGCCGCTCACCGATCATCGGGGCCGAGCCGACCAGAATTGCGGCGAAGTTGTACTGGCGCATGCACCAGCTGAAGGTGAAGAAGGCATAGACGAACACCAGCGCCAGGCACAGCAATTTGATCTCCGACATGCCCTGCGAGGCCTGTTGCACCATCGGAATATCCGCCAGCAATGACACCGCGCGCTCGGAGGCGCCGAGCACGGTCAGAATGCCCGCCAGGATAATCAGCGTGCTGGAGGCGAAGAACGAGGCGTTGCGCTCAAGGTTGCCGATCACGCTGGCATCGGCGATGCGGTTGTCGCGCAGCAGCATGCGGCGCATCCAGTCTTCGCGGTACAGGTGCAGCACGCTGGCCAGGCACGCGGTATCACGGGCCTTCCAGGTGGCATAACGGGTGTAGCCACCCCAACAGATGACAAACCAGAGCGCGGCCAGCAGGTGGATCAGGTTGGCTTGGATGAACGACATGCAATTCCCTGTGATGAAGATTTCGGCTCCCCTTCGACGTTAGTCGAGGGAAAAAGACACTGCCTGAGGCCCATAAAAAATGCCCCGTATCGATTGATACGGGGCATTTCTGTTTAATCGCTCGGCAGCCGCTTGTGGCGGCCCGGCAGTCTTAGGCGAGCGCTTCGGCGCGTTTGCCCAGCAGGCGGTCGCAAACTACGGCAACCACCAGGGTCATCACGCACGGCACCAGCCACGCCAGACCTTGCTCGCTCAGCGGCAGGTGGGCCAGTTGCGATGGCATCCAGTCAGCCAGACCCGCGCCTTTCAAGGCATCGATGGTACCGAACACAAACGACACCAACATTACCGGGCCCATGATGCGGCTCTGTTCATGCCAGAACGCCGCACAGAAGCTCAGGGCCACCAGCACGATGCACGGCGGGTAGATCGCGGTCAGTACCGGGATCGAGAACGCGATCAACTTGGTCAGGCCCAGGTTGGACACCAGCAGCGAGAACGCCGCCAGGATAATCACCAGAGTCTTGTAGGACAGCGGCAGTACGCGGCTGAAGTATTCGGCACAGGCGCAGGTCAGGCCAACCGCCGTCACCAGGCACGCCAGGGAGATCAGCACGGCGAGGAAGCCGCTGCCCAGCGAACCGAAGGTGTGTTGCACGTAAGCGTGCAGCACCGCCGCACCGTTGGTCGCGCCCGCCGCCACTTCATGGCTGCCGGAGCCCAGACGGAACAGGCTGACATACACCAGCGCCAGACCGACACCGGCAATCAGCCCGGCGATGATCGCGTAACGGGTGATCAGCACCGGCGACTCGACGCCACGGGAGCGGATCGCGTTGACGATAACGATGCCGAACACCAGCGCGCCGAGGGTATCCATGGTCAGGTAACCATTGATGAAGCCCTGGGAGAACGGTGCCGCGACGTATTCCGGGGTGGCCACGCCGATGTCACCGGCTGGCAGCGCGAATGCGGCGATGCCGAGCACGGCCAGGGCGATGATCTTCAGCGGCGCGAGGAAACGACCGACGGTGTCCAGCAGACGCCCAGGGTAGAGCGAAATGAAGAACACCAGCAGGAAGTACACCGAACTGTAGAGGAACAGTGCCAGCGGGCTCTCGCCGGTCAGCGGCGCCAGACCTACTTCAAAGGAGACGGTCGCGGTTCGCGGGGTGGCGAACAATGGGCCGACGGCCAGGTAGCAAGCCGCTGCCAGCACGCCACCAGCGATTTTGCCGATCGGGCTGCTCAGGGCGTCCATTGCGCCACCGACCTTGGCCAGTGCGACCACGGTGACCACCGGCAGACCGACCGCCGTGATCAGAAAGCCCAGCGCCGCGATCCAGACGTTAGGCCCGGACTGCAAACCGACGATAGGCGGGAAGATGATGTTGCCGGCCCCGACGAACAGGGCGAATGTCATAAAGCCAAGTGCCAGGATGTCCTGACCTTTCAAAACTTTCATTAAGGAAATACCACACTACTGAATCGGAATTTAGAGGGGGATTTCCCTGTGGGGTTAGGGAAATGCTGTCAATCCGTATGAGACTGACCCGTTTAGCGCGTTGCATGCCTTGTGGGCGGCAGACGCAAAATGGCGGCTAGCCTAACGAATTTGCCCGACAAACGCACTGTTAGAGGGCGAACTATCCGATACGCGACGCTTCTGTGTCGCGTTTTTGCATGTTATTGGGTGAGTGCTTATAAATTGCCATCGTCCACCCGAACGCCAGAAACGACAAAGGCCACCCGAAGGTGGCCTTTGTTGCTGGAGCAGAGAAGTCAGCCGAAGCTTACTTCTTCACTTCCCAGCCAGTCAGCTCGGCCAGGGCCTTGCCGATGTCTGCCAGCGAACGCACGGTTTTCACGCCTGCGTCTTGCAGAGCAGCGAATTTCTCGTCTGCAGTGCCTTTGCCGCCGGAGATGATTGCACCAGCATGGCCCATGCGCTTGCCCGGAGGAGCAGTCACACCAGCGATGTAGGAAACAACCGGCTTGGTCACGTTAGCCTTGATGTAGGCAGCCGCTTCTTCTTCAGCCGAACCGCCGATCTCGCCGATCATGACGATCGCTTCGGTCTTCGGGTCTTCCTGGAACAGCTTCAGGATGTCGATGAAGTTCGAACCCGGGATCGGGTCACCACCGATGCCGACGCAAGTCGACTGACCGAAACCGGCGTCAGTGGTCTGCTTAACAGCTTCGTAGGTCAGGGTGCCGGAACGGGAAACGATACCGACCTTGCCTGGCAAGTGAATGTGACCTGGCATGATGCCGATCTTGCATTCGCCTGGGGTGATCACGCCTGGGCAGTTAGGGCCGATCAGGGTAACACCCAGCTCGTCGCACTTAACTTTCGCGTCCAGCATGTCCAGGGTAGGAATGCCTTCGGTGATGCAGACGATCAGCTTGATGCCGCCGAAAGCTGCTTCCAGGATCGAGTCCTTGCAGAAAGGAGCCGGAACGTAGATTACGCTGGCGGTGGCGCCAGTAGCTTCTACAGCTTCTTTCACGGTGTTGAACACAGGCAGGTTCAGGTGAGTGGTGCCACCTTTGCCTGGGGTCACGCCGCCAACCATTTTGGTGCCGTAGGCAATGGCTTGTTCGGAGTGGAAAGTACCCTGCGCGCCGGTGAAGCCCTGGCAGATTACTTTGGTGTCTTTATTGATCAGGACGCTCATTACTTGCCCTCCGCAGCTTTAACGACTTGTTGAGCAGCGTCGGTCAGGCTGGTAGCAGCGATGATGTTCAAACCGCTTTCTGCCAGTACTTTAGCGCCCAGTTCAGCGTTGTTGCCTTCAAGACGAACAACAACCGGGATTTTCACGCCGACTTCTTTCACTGCACCGATGATGCCTTCGGCAATCATGTCGCAACGAACGATGCCGCCGAAGATGTTAACCAGTACTGCAGCGACGTTGCTGTCGGACAGAATGATTTTGAAAGCTTCGGTTACGCGTTCTTTGGTAGCACCACCACCTACGTCGAGGAAGTTGGCTGGCTTGCCGCCGTGCAGGTTGACGATGTCCATGGTACCCATGGCCAGGCCGGCACCGTTCACCATGCAGCCGATGTTGCCTTCCAGCGCTACGTAGTTCAGTTCGAACTTGGCAGCGTGCGCTTCGCGCGGATCGTCCTGCGACGGATCGTGGAAAGTTTTCAGCTTGGGCTGGCGGTACATTGCGTTGGCGTCGATGTTGATCTTGGCATCCAGGCAGTGCAGATCGCCGTCAGCCTTGATCACCAGCGGGTTCACTTCCAGCAGAGCCAGGTCGTGATCCTTGAACAGCTTGGCCAGACCTACGAAGATCTTGGCGAACTGAGCAACCTGCTTGCCTTCCAGACCCAGCTGGAATGCCAGCTCGCGACCCTGGAATGGCTGAGCGCCGACCAGTGGATCGATGGTGGCTTTCAGAATTTTTTCTGGAGTGTCGTGAGCGATTTTCTCGATGTCCACGCCACCTTCGGTGGAAGCCATGAACACGATGCGACGGCTCGAACGGTCAACGACAGCGCCCAGGTACAGCTCTTTAGCGATATCAGTGCACGATTCAACCAGGATCTTGGTGACTGGCTGGCCGTTGGCGTCAGTCTGGTAAGTCACCAGACGCTTGCCCAGCCACTGCTGTGCGAAGGCTTTGGCGTCTTCTCTGCTGCGAACCAGCTTGACGCCGCCCGCTTTACCGCGACCACCGGCGTGAACCTGGGCTTTGACAACCCACTCGTTGCCGCCGATTTTGTCGCAAGCTTCTGCTGCTGCTTCCGGGGTGTCTACTGCGAAACCAGTGGAAACTGGCAGGCCGTATTCAGCGAACAGCTGCTTACCCTGATACTCGTGAAGATTCATGCTTTTTACCGTCTTCGTTAGGTACTGCGCATTCGGCGCTGCGCTCTTTATGAGTGCCGCGCCACCTGTGACTGCTGCTTGCGTAGCCTTTCCGGATACCCGGTGCAGCTACGCAAGGCTGCGTCCAGCGGACATTCCGCGGTGAGTCTTGCACGCAAGGCTCACGACGGGCCGTACCGCCGTGGTTTCTTATTGTGTGTCTTAACGCTTCTTGCGGTTGGCAATGTGGATGGCGCCGCCATTCACTGCCAAAGCTGCTTCGTGCAAGGCTTCAGACAGGGTCGGATGGGAGAAAACCATCATGCCCAGGTCTTCAGCGCTGGTGCCGAATTCCATACCGATCGCGCCCTGCTGAACCAGTTCTGCGGCGCTCGGGCCAATCACGTGCACGCCCAATACGCGGTCGGTCTTGGCATCGGCAATGACCTTGACGAAACCACCGGTATCGTTGGCGGCCATGGCACGGCCGGATGCTGCGAACGGGAAGGTGCCGACGTTAACTTCAACGCCTTCAGCTTTCAAGGCCTGCTCGGTTTTACCGACCCATGCGATTTCCGGGTGAGTATAAATAACCGAAGGGATCAGGTCATAGTTCATCTGGGCCTTGTGGCCCTTGATGCGCTCGACAACCATGATGCCCTCTTCCGAGGCCTTGTGAGCCAGCATCATGCCGCGAACCACGTCACCGATGGCGTAAACGCCCGGTACGGTGGTGGCACAGTGATCGTCAACGTGCACGAAACCGCGCTCGTCCAGGGTCACGCCGCTGTCGGCAGCCAGCAGATCAGTGGTCACAGGACGGCGACCAACGGCTACGATCAGCTTGTCGAAAGTGATGGTCTGTTCGCCGTTGGCGTCGGTGTAGTTCACAACGACTTCGTCGCCGTTCACTTTCGAGCCGGTTACGCGAGCGCCCAGTTTGATGTCCAGACCCTGTTTGGTCAGGGTTTTCAGCGCTTCCTTGGAAACAGCGGTGTCCGCTGCCATCAGGAAGGTGTCCAGTGCTTCCAGGACAGTCACTTCTGCACCCAGACGCGACCAGACCGAACCCAGTTCCAGACCGATCACGCCAGCGCCGATCACGCCCAGACGCTTAGGTACGGATTGGAATTCCAGAGCGCCGGTCGAATCGACGATGACTTTCTGATCGACCGGAGCCGGTGGAATGTCGATCGGACGCGAGCCCGGAGCCAGAATGACGTTTTCGGCTTCGATGACTTCAACCGAGCCGTCCGGCTTGGTGACTTCGACTTTCTTGCCGGCCAGCAGTTTGCCGTGGCCCTGGATCGAAGTAACGCCGTTGGCCTTGAACAGAGTGGCAACACCACCGGTCAGGTTCTTGACGATGCCAGCCTTGCGGCCAACCATCGCAGCGACGTCCATTTTGACTTCGCCGGTCGAGATACCGTGGACGTTGAAGCTTTCTTTCGCTTCCTTGTATTTCCAGGAGCTGTCCAGCAGCGCCTTGGAAGGAATGCAGCCTACGTTCAGGCAGGTGCCGCCCAGGGCTTGCTTGCCTTCAGCATCGGTGTACTTCTCGATGCAGGCAGTGCTCAGGCCGAGTTGCGCGGCCTTGATAGCTGCCACGTAGCCGCCAGGGCCCGCACCGATCACTACTACGTCAAATTTCTGCGACATTCAAAAAATCCTCTTTAGCGAAAAGCTTCAAGCCGCGCGCTGCAAGCCAGGCTGCGTTTTCCCGCAGCTTGAAGCTTGCAGCGCGTGACTGCTTCTATCAGATATCCAGCAACAGACGAGCCGGATCTTCCAGCAGGTTCTTGATGGTCACCAGGAAGGTTACAGCTTCTTTGCCATCGATCAGACGGTGATCGTAGGACAGTGCCAGGTACATCATCGGACGGATCACGACCTGACCGTTGATGGCCATCGGACGCTGGATGATGTTGTGCATGCCCAGAATCGCTGCCTGCGGCGGGTTGACGATCGGGGTCGACATCATCGAACCGAAGGTACCACCGTTGGTGATGGTGAAGGTGCCGCCGGTCATTTCGTCCATCGACAGTTTGCCGTCACGGGCTTTCTTGCCGAAGGTGGCGATGCCGCCTTCGATTTCAGCCAGGCTCATGTGCTCGGCGTTACGCAGAACCGGAACTACCAGGCCACGGTCGCTGGAAACAGCGACACCGATGTCGGCATAACCGTGGTAAACGATGTCGTTGCCGTCGATCGAAGCGTTGACCGCCGGGAAGCGTTTCAGCGCTTCGGTGGCAGCCTTGACGAAGAACGACATGAAGCCCAGGCGTACGCCGTTGTGGGACTTCTCGAACAGGTCCTTGTACTTCGAACGCAGGGCCATGACTTCGGTCATGTCGACTTCGTTGAAAGTGGTCAGCATCGCCATGTTCGATTGAGCTTCAACCAGACGCTTGGCAACGGTGGCACGAACGCGGGTCATCGGAACGCGCTTCTCGATGCGGTCGCCAGCGGCGAACACAGGAGCGGCGGCAGCCGGAGCAGCAGCCTTGGCAGGCGCGGCAGCCGGAGCGGCTTTCTTGGCAGCAACGGCTGCAACCACGTCTTCCTTGGTCACGCGACCGCCTTTGCCGGTGCCGGCAACGGACGCGATGTTGATGCCGTTCTCTTCAGCCAGCTTGCGCGCGGCAGGAGCAGCGATCGGGTCGTCTTCGCCATCAGCGGCAGCAGGTGCAGCGGCAGCAGCGGCCGGAGCAGCAGCGGCAGCCGGAGCGGCGACAGCAGCGCCGCCTTCAACGATGGAGCCCAGGACCTCGTCGGACAGGACGGTTTCGCCCTCGCCCTTGACGATTGCGCCCAGCACGCCGTCGGCGGTAGCCAGCACTTCCAGTACGACTTTGTCGGTTTCGATGTCGACGATCAGTTCGTCACGCTTGACGGCGTCGCCCGGTTGTTTGTGCCAGGTGGCAACGGTGCCATCGGCAACCGATTCCGGGAAAGTGGGGGCTTTGATCTCGATAGCCATTATCTGTGGTTCCTTAAATTCGGTTTCAGGTGCGCGAAGGCGTTAAACGGTAAACGCGTCTTGCAGCAGTTGTTCCTGCTGCTCGGCGTGCATCGATGCGTAACCACATGCTGGTGCAGCAGAAGCCTCACGGCCCGCGTACTCGAGTACGAGAGATTTGTTGAGGTTGCTGATGCTGCGACGCAGGTGGTGCTGGCTGCAGTACCAGGCGCCCTGGTTCATCGGCTCTTCCTGACACCACACGGCCGCTTTGGCATTGGTGTAAGGAGCCAGGACTTCTTTCAAGTCGTCCTCAGGGAATGGGTACAGCTGCTCGATACGCACGATGGCGATATCTTCGCGGCCTTCGGCACGACGTTTTTCCAGCAGGTCGTAGTAGACCTTGCCGCTGCACAGAACAACGCGCTCGACCTTTTTCGGGTCCAGGGCATCGATTTCCGGGATAACGGTCTGGAACGAACCTTCGGCCAGATCTTCCAGGGTCGAGATGGCCAGTTTGTGGCGCAGCAGCGACTTTGGAGTCAGAACGACCAATGGCTTGCGCAGCGGGCGAATCACCTGACGGCGCAGCAAGTGGTAGATCTGGGCCGGGGTGGTCGGCATGCACACCTGAATGTTGTGCTCGGCGCACAGCTGCAGGTAACGCTCAAGACGTGCCGAGCTGTGCTCAGGGCCCTGACCTTCGTAGCCGTGCGGCAGCAGCATGGTCAGACCGCAGAGACGGCCCCACTTGTGCTCGCCGCTGGTGATGAACTGGTCGATAACAACCTGCGCACCGTTGGCGAAGTCGCCGAACTGGGCTTCCCAGATCACCAGCGCGTTTGGCGTGGTGGTCGAGTAGCCGTATTCGAACGCCAGTACGGCTTCTTCCGACAGGAACGAGTCGTACAGGTCGAAGCGTGGCTGACCTTCATACAGATGCTTGAGCGGAATGTAGGTACCGGCATCTTTCTGGTTGTGCAGCACAGCGTGACGGTGCGAGAACGTACCGCGGCCGATGTCCTGGCCAGTCATGCGGATCGGGTGACCTTCGAACGCCAGGGTCGCGTACGCCATGGTTTCGGCGTAACCCCAGTTGATCGGCAGGCCGCCGGCTTGCATCTTCTGACGGTCTTCGTAGATCTTCGCGACCTGACGCTGAACCACGAAGCCTTCCGGAATTTCCAGCAGCTTGGCGGACAGTTCCTGCAGGGTCTTGAGGTCGAAGCGAGTGTCGTGACGCGCAGTCCAGGCGTGGCCCAGATACGGACGCCAGTCCACGAACAGCTCTTTGTTCGGCTCTTTGACCAGCGATTTCACGACGTGCAGACCGTTGTCCAGCGCGTTGCGGTATTCGTCGACTTTCGCCTGAACACGCTCTGCGTCCAGTACACCGGCCTGGGTCAGACGATCAGCGTACAGCTCACGAGTGGTGCGCTGCTTGGTGATCTGCTGATACATCAGAGGCTGGGTGCCGCTTGGCTCGTCGGCCTCGTTGTGGCCGCGACGACGGTAGCAGACCAGGTCGATCACCACGTCACGCTTGAACTGCATGCGGTAGTCGATGGCCAGCTGGGTCACGAACAATACGGCTTCCGGATCATCACCATTCACATGGAGGATCGGCGCCTGGATCATTTTCGCGACGTCGGTGGCGTACTCGGTGGAACGCGAGTCCAGCGGGTTGCTGATGGTGAAACCGACCTGGTTGTTGATCACGATGTGCACGGTACCGCCGGTCTTGAAACCGCGGGTCTGCGACATCTGGAAGGTTTCCATGACCACGCCTTGACCGGCGAATGCAGCATCACCGTGGATGGAGATCGGCAGAACCTTCTCACCGGTCGAATCGTTGCGACGGTCCTGACGGGCGCGAACCGAACCCTCGACCACCGGGGAAACGATTTCCAGGTGGGACGGGTTGAACGCCATGGCCAGGTGAACTTCACCGCCGGTGGTCATTACGTTGGACGAGAAGCCCTGGTGGTATTTGACGTCACCGGAACCCAGCTCGACCTTCTTCTTGCCTTCAAACTCGTCGAACAGCTCGCGCGGGTTCTTGCCGAAGGTGTTGACCAGTACGTTCAGACGGCCACGGTGGGCCATGCCGATGACGACTTCCTTGGTGCCGTACGAGCCGGAACGCTGGATCAGTTCGTCGAGCATCGGAATCAGGCTTTCGCCACCTTCCAGACCGAAACGCTTGGTGCCCGGGTATTTGGTACCCAGGTATTTTTCCAGGCCTTCACCGGCCGTCACGCGCTCGAGCAGGTGGCTCTTGATGTCCGCGGAATATTCCGGACGGCCACGCACGCTTTCCAGACGCTGCTGGAACCACTGGCGCTGCTCGGAATCGGTGATGTGCGTAAATTCAGCGCCGATGGTGCGGCAATATGTCTGCTGCAACGCTTCGTGAATTTCGCGTAGGCTCGCTTCCTCTTTGCCGATGAACAGGTCGCCGGCACGGAAGGTCGTATCAAGATCGGCATTGGTCAAGCCGTAGTGATTGATCGACAGGTCTGCAGGTGCAGGACGCTGCCACAGTCCCAGCGGGTCAAGCTGGGCTGCCTGGTGGCCACGCATACGGTAGGCCTGGATCAATCGCAGCACTTCAACCTGCTTCTTCTCGTGCTCACTGCTCACGCTGCCGGCGGAAACCGGTTGGGCGCGGCGCTGGTTCTTTGCCAGCAGCACGAAATGATCGCGAATTGTGGAGTGCGAAACATCGGTGGCAGAGCTGCCGTCGGCAGGCAGCTTCTGAAAGTAGGTGCGCCACTCTTCTGGCACAGCGTTAGGGTCGTGCAGGTAGAGCTCGTAGAGCTCTTCCACATAGGCAGCGTTTCCACCTGAAAGGTAGGCGCTGTTCCACATGCGCTGCATCACGCTTTCTTGCATGCTTGGTCACCCTCGGTTAGGGGAACACCATCGGTGCCGACACCGAGCAAGCTTGCAGAAGTCCGAATGCAGCGACCAAAACAAGCCACTTAGGATCACACTGATAGTCCGGGTACCAGCCCGGATGCCCCTGCTTGTCTCATTTCTTCAAAATAAGAGCCGCAGCTTATGGCTGCTGCTCTGGTTATAGCCATGGCGCGGGTTGAAGCCCGCGCCTAAGCCCTCTGCGGGTACAGCGGTTACAGCAGCTGAATCACACGCCGCTCGAAAGCAGCATGTTACGGATGTGACCGATGGCCTTAGTCGGGTTCAGGCCTTTCGGACATACGTTGACGCAGTTCATGATGCCCCGGCAGCGGAAAACGCTGAACGGGTCATCGAGGGACGCCAGACGCTCGGACGTCTTGGTGTCACGGCTGTCTGCCAGGAAGCGGTACGCTTGCAGCAGGGCAGCTGGACCCAGGAACTTGTCCGGGTTCCACCAGAAGGACGGGCAAGAGGTCGAGCAGCAGGCGCACAGGATGCACTCGTACAGACCGTCGAGCTTTTCACGCTCTTCAGGGGACTGCAGACGCTCGATGGCCGGAGCCGGCGTGTCGTTCTGCAGGAATGGCTTAACCTTCTCGTATTGCTTGTAGAAGATGCTCATATCGACAACCAGGTCACGGATAACCGGCAAACCTGGCAGCGGACGAACGATCAGCTTGTTACCTTTGACGACAGCGGACAGCGGCGTGATGCACGCCAGGCCGTTCTTGCCGTTGATGTTCATGCCGTCGGAGCCACACACGCCTTCACGGCAGGAGCGACGATAGGAGAAACCTTCGTCCTGCTCTTTGATCAGGGCCAGCACGTCCAGCACCATCAGGTCTTTACCACCGGTATCGACCTGGAATTCCTGCATGAACGGCGCAGCGTCCTGATCAGGGTTGTAACGATAAACACTGACTTGCAACATGGCGGTCACCCTTAATAAGTCCGGACTTTAGGTTCGAAAGTCGGAACAGTCTTCGGCGAGAAGTTCACGGCACGCTTGGCGACGCGTTTCTCACCCGGGAAGTACAGGGTGTGGCACAGCCAGTTTTCGTCGTCACGGTCTTCGAAGTCTTCACGGGCGTGAGCGCCGCGGGACTCTTTACGTACTTCGGCAGCGATGGCGGTAGCTTCAGCCACTTCCAGCAGGTTTTGCAGTTCCAGCGCTTCGATACGTGCAGTGTTGAACGCCTGCGACTTGTCGTTGATCTTCACGTTGGCGATGCGCTTGCGCAGATCAGCCAGCTGGGCAATACCCTTCTGCATGTATTCGCCGGTACGGAATACACCGAAGTAGTTCTGCATGCAGCTTTGCAGCTCGCGACGCAGGGTAGCGACGTCTTCGCCGTCGGTACGGTTGTTCAGGGCGTTCAGACGCGCCAGGGCAGCTTCGATGTCGGCTTCGGTAGCATCGTCGTATTCGATGCCGTCGGTCAGCGCCTTCTCCAGGTGCAGGCCGGCAGCGCGGCCGAATACCACCAGGTCGAGCAGCGAGTTGCCGCCCAGACGGTTGGCACCGTGAACCGATACGCAAGCCACTTCACCTACCGCGAACAGACCAGGAATGATCTGATCCACGCCTTCGGCGTCCTGGGTGATCGCCTGGCCATGAATGTTGGTGGCAACGCCGCCCATCATGTAGTGGCAAGTCGGAACAACCGGAACCGGAGCAACCACCGGGTCAACGTGTGCGAAAGTCTTCGACAGTTCGCAGATGCCTGGCAGACGGCTGTGCAGCACTTCCTCGCCCAAGTGGTCGAGTTTGAGCATCACGTGGTCGCCATTCGGACCGCAACCGTTACCGGCGATGATCTCTTTAACCATCGAACGGGCAACCACGTCACGACCGGCCAGGTCTTTGGCGTTCGGAGCATAACGCTCCATGAAACGCTCGCCGTGCTTGTTGATCAGGTAACCACCTTCACCACGGCAACCTTCGGTAACCAGTACACCGGCGCCGGCGATGCCGGTCGGGTGGAACTGCCACATTTCGATGTCTTGTACCGGCACGCCAGCACGCAGAGCCATGCCGACGCCGTCACCGGTGTTGATCAGGGCGTTGGTGGTGGATGCATAGATACGACCTGCACCGCCGGTAGCCAGTACGGTGGCTTTCGCGCGGATATAGGTGGTTTCGCCGGTTTCGATGCAGATCGCGATCACACCAACGAATTCGCCTTCCTGGTTTTTCACCAGGTCGACAGCGTAGTACTCGTTCAGGAACGTGGTACCGGCTTTCAGGTTGCCCTGATAAAGGGTGTGCAGCAGCGCGTGACCGGTACGGTCGGAAGCGGCGCACGTACGGGCAGCCTGCCCGCCTTTACCGTAATCCTTCGACTGACCGCCGAACGGACGCTGGTAGATACGGCCTTGCTCGGTACGCGAGAACGGCAGACCCATGTGGTCCAGCTCGAAAACGGCAGCCGGGCCTTCCTGACACATGTATTCGATAGCGTCCTGGTCACCGATGTAGTCGGAACCCTTGACGGTATCGTACATGTGCCAGCGCCAGTCATCGTTCGGGTCGGCCGAAGCGATGGCGCAGGTGATGCCGCCCTGTGCGGACACAGTGTGCGAACGGGTCGGGAAAACCTTGGTGATCACGGCAGTCTTGTGACCGCCCTGTGCCAGTTGCAGCGCTGCGCGCATGCCGGCACCGCCGCCACCAATAATGATGGCGTCGAAAGAAATCGTTGGAATGTTAGCCATGAATCAGATACCCCAGAGAATCTGCACACCCCAGACGAAGTAAGCGAACATCGCGACGCCGCATACTGCCTGGAAAAGGAAACGTACCGCAGTCGCGGACTTGCCCAGCGCCATTGGCGTCAGGTAGTCGGTCGCGATGGTCCACATGCCGACCCAGGCGTGAGCGCCCAGGGCAACCAGTGCCAGCAGACTGAAGATACGCATTCCGTTGTGGGCGAACAGGCCGTGCCATTGGTCGTAGCCAATGCCCGGGTTCGCGGCGAGGTAGCCGATCAGGAAGATGAAATAAGCCGCGAGAACGACCGCAGACACACGCTGTGCCATCCAGTCATAGAGGCCCGAACGCGAAAGGTTTGTAACGCTGGTTACCATATCCAAACTCCTGCCAGAACGATCAGCACCACGGAAACGGCGATGATCAGTTTCGAGCCCAGGCGGCCGCCTTCCAGCGTCTCACCGATGCCCATGTCCATGATCAAGTGGCGCACACCGGCAACCAGGTGATACAGAAGAGCGGACAGGAGGCCCCATGCTACGAACTTGGCCAGCGGGCTGGTCAAGTATGCCTTCACCTCGACATAACCTTCCTCGGAACCCAGGGATTTGCCCAATGCATAAAGCATGATGCCAAGGCCCAGGAAGAGGATGATGCCGGAAACACGGTGAAGAAACGACGTAACGCCGGTGATGGGGAGTTTGATGGTCCTTAGGTCTAGGTTTACAGGTCGTTGGCTTTTCACGGCTTTTTTTTCACACTGAAGAGCCCCTAACAATCAGGGCAAAGTTGTTGGGGAGTGCACTGGTCAGGTAACCACCACCCAGGGATGCGACCCCCAATGAAAGCAAGCCCAAAAGCCCTTGGCGGTCGGTCGCCGAGTATAGACAGTTAGGCTACTAATGACAACGCAATCGCCTACCCCCAATAGCGGATTGCACAAGTCGTATAAAAGGCGTAAATGGCAGGCAATTTCGAGGAAAAAGTACGGTTAAAGCCTTCTGGAGCAAGACTTTAGGCAAATTGACATTCGAATTTATCTCACTATAGTGGTGCGGGCCCTGCGTGGGGGGTCTGTCTGATGATTTCAAGCATAAATAGGAGGCCACATGGCTGACAAAAAAGCGCAGTTGATCATCGAGGGCGCAGCCCCCGTCGAGCTGCCCATTTTAACCGGCACCGTTGGTCCCGATGTTATCGATGTTCGGGGCCTGACGGCCACGGGCCGCTTCACTTTCGACCCCGGTTTCATGTCGACCGCTTCCTGCGAATCGAAGATCACCTATATCGACGGCGACAACGGCATCCTGCTGCACCGCGGCTACCCGATCGAACAGCTGGCTGAAAAGTCGGACTACCTGGAAACCTGCTACCTGCTGCTGAACGGCGAACTGCCAACCGCAGAACAGAAGGCCCAGTTCGTCGGCACCGTGAAGAACCACACCATGGTTCACGAGCAGCTGAAAACCTTCTTCAACGGCTTCCGCCGTGACGCCCACCCGATGGCCGTCATGTGTGGCGTAGTCGGCGCCCTCTCGGCCTTCTACCACGACTCCCTCGACATCAATAACCCGCAGCATCGCGAAATCTCCGCGATCCGCCTGGTTGCCAAGATGCCGACCCTGGCCGCGATGGTTTACAAGTACTCCATGGGTCAACCCATGATGTACCCGCGCAACGACCTGTCGTACGCGGAAAACTTCCTGCACATGATGTTCAACACCCCGTGCGAGATCAAACCGATCAGCCCGGTACTCGCCAAGGCCATGGACCGGATCTTCATCCTCCATGCCGACCACGAGCAGAACGCTTCGACCTCCACCGTGCGTCTGGCGGGCTCCTCGGGTGCCAACCCGTTCGCCTGTATCGCCGCCGGCATCGCCGCACTGTGGGGCCCTGCCCACGGCGGCGCGAACGAAGCCGTGCTGACCATGCTCGATGAAATCGGCGATGTTTCGAACATCGACAAGTTCATCGCCAAGGCCAAGGACAAGAACGATCCGTTCAAGCTGATGGGCTTCGGTCACCGCGTCTACAAGAACCGCGACCCTCGCGCGACTGTCATGAAGCAGACCTGCGACGAAGTGTTGAAGGAACTGGGCATCCAGAACGATCCACAACTCGAACTGGCCATGCGCCTGGAAGAGATCGCTCTGACCGACCCGTACTTCATCGAACGCTCGCTGTACCCGAACGTCGACTTCTACTCGGGGATCATCCTCAAGGCGATCGGCATTCCGACCAGCATGTTCACTGTGATCTTCGCCCTGGCACGTACTGTCGGCTGGATTTCGCACTGGAAGGAAATGCTCTCCAGCCCGTACAAGATTGGCCGTCCGCGCCAGCTTTATACGGGTTATGAGTCGCGGGATATCACCAAGCTGGAAGACCGCAAATAAGAGCTGTCTTGCGATAGCGTCTTAGCGTTTTACCGGGAACGGCCTCCATGTGAATGGGGGCCGTTTTTTGTTTTTGGCATATCAGCGGCCTTTGGGCCGACTGTTTTTTTGTTGATTGGGTACATATCCGTTGCTTCGGGTGCTGCCGCTGGCGGTTTCGCTCTTACAGCGAGTCCCTTTTTCAAACGCCAAAAAGGAACCAAAAGGCTTTTGCCCCGGCGTACGGCACTTCGCTTAGGCTCAGTGTTCCCTCGCTACGGTGTCCATCAGGGGGCATCGCCTACGGTTTGCTTCGCTGCACCTCCTCTCGATGTATGCGGCTTCGCCGCACGGCGCTGCGCGCCTTCCCCCTGATGGACACCTCCGCTCGGCCTGCCGATGGGGCTGGAGATCAAAAGCCAGAGCCAGAGCAAAAGCCAGATCAAGAGCCCCCCTCACCCTAGCCCTCTCCCGGAGGGAGAGGGGACTGACTGAGTGGTTTGGGAGAGGTTCGCCGACGTGCGATACCGCGTTGAACTCAGGTTTTGAAAAGCACAAAAATCGGCTCCCTCTCCTCGGGGAGAGGGCTGGGGTGAGGGGTAAACCCACCACAAAACAAAAGCCGAACACCCGCCCTTCACCACTTACCACAATGAGCGTTAGCTCGAGTACCGCTTTTGATCGCAGGGCCCGTCGGCAGGCTGAGTGGAGGGATTGATCCGGGGGTGGGAGCGCAGCGACCGTGCGGCGCAGCCGCATGCATCGAGAGGAGGTGCAGCGAAGCAAACCGTAGGCGATGCCCCCGGATTGATCCCGGAGCGAAGGAACCCGAGCCACAGCGAGGGCCGTACGTCAGGGTAAAGCCTTTTTGGTTACTTTTTTCTGGGCCGGCATTCCGGGCGTTTGGAAAAAGTGACCCGCCGTAAGGGCGGAACCCTAAGCAGCCGTTACCGCAGCAACGGATATACACACAAACCAAAACCACCCAAAGAAAGTCCGATAACCGCCCACAAAAAAAATGCCCCAATCTCTCGACCAGGGCATTTTCAATTCAAATCAACCTACACAAAAAGCCTCAGTGCGAAACCGCCCCACTAGCCCCCAACCCAGTCTGCGAACGCACAAACTGCGGGAAGAACGCCGCACGCTCGTTCTCTGCCGCCACCGACTTATCGGTGATCGAGAAGAACCAGATCCCGATAAACGCAATGATCATCGAGAACAACGCAGGATACTCATAAGGGAAGATCGCCTTCTCGTGATGCAGAATCTGCACCCAGATGGTCGGGCCAAGAATCATCAGACCCACCGCACTCACCAGCCCCAGCCAGCCGCCAATCATGGCGCCACGGGTGGTCAGTTTCTTCCAGTACATCGAAAGCAGCAGTACCGGGAAGTTGCAGCTCGCCGCGATGGAGAACGCCAGACCAACCATGAACGCGATGTTCTGGCTTTCGAACAGGATGCCCAGGCCGATGGCCAGAACGCCCAGTGCGATGGTGGTGATCTTCGAAACGCGGATCTCATCCTTCTCGTTGGCCTTGCCCTTCTTGATCACGCTGGCGTACAGGTCGTGAGACACCGCCGAAGCACCGGCCAGGGTCAGGCCGGCCACGACTGCCAGAATGGTCGCGAACGCCACCGCCGAGATAAAGCCGAGGAACACGCTGCCGCCCACGGCGTTGGCCAGGTGCACCGCCGCCATGTTGTTGCCGCCGAGCAGAGCGCCCGCTGCATCTTTAAAGGCCGGGTTGGTGCTGACCAGCAGGATCGCGCCGAAGCCGATGATGAAGGTCAGGATGTAGAAGTAGCCAATGAAACCGGTCGCGTACAGCACGCTCTTGCGGGCTTCTTTCGCATCGCTGACAGTGAAGAAGCGCATCAGGATGTGCGGCAGGCCGGCGGTACCGAACATCAGCGCCAGACCCAGGGAGAACGCCGAGATCGGGTCTTTTACCAAGCCGCCCGGGCTCATGATCGCTTCGCCCTTGGCGTGAACCTTGATGGCTTCGGAGAACAGGGTGTTGAAGTCGAAGTTGACGTGCTTCATCACCATCAGCGCCATGAACGAGGCACCGGACAGCAACAGCACCGCCTTGATGATCTGCACCCAGGTGGTCGCCAGCATGCCGCCGAACAGCACGTACATGCACATCAGGATACCGACCAGAATCACCGCAACGTGGTAGTCGAGACCGAACAGCAGCTGGATCAGCTTGCCGGCACCGACCATTTGCGCGATCAGGTAGAACGCCACCACCACCAGCGAACCGCAGGCAGACAGGGTGCGGATCTGGGTTTGCCCGAGGCGGTAGGACGCCACGTCGGCAAAGGTGTATTTGCCCAGGTTACGCAGACGCTCGGCGATCAGGAACAGAATGATCGGCCAGCCCACCAGGAAGCCGATCGAGTAGATCAGGCCGTCGTAGCCGGAGGTGAACACCAGCGCGGAAATCCCCAGGAAGGACGCCGCCGACATGTAGTCACCGGCAATCGCCAGACCGTTCTGGAACCCGGTGATCTTGCCGCCCGCCGCATAGTAGTCGGCCGCCGAGTTGTTGCGCTTGGACGCCCAGTAAGTGATGCACAGGGTCGCGCCAACGAACGCCACGAACATGACGATCGCGGAAACGTTGAGCGGTTGTTTGTGGACTTCGCCGGTCAGGGCGTCAGCGGCCCAGACGGCTGGAGCAAACGCTGCGATGCTCAAAAGAGCCAGTAGACGCCGGATCATTGCTGAGCCTCCTTGAGAATCGCGTTGTTCAGGTCGTCGAACTCGCCATTGGCGCGGCGCACATAGATGCCGGTCAGGATGAAGGCCGAGACAATCAGTCCGACACCGATCGGGATGCCCCAGGTGATGGATGATTCGGGGCTGATTTTCGTCCCGAGCACTTGCGGCCCGTACGCGATCAGAAGGATGAAGCCGGAGTAGAGCCCGAGCATGATCGCCGAGAGTATCCAGGCGAACCTTTCTCTTTTCTTGACCAGCTCCTTGAAGCGCGGGCTGTTCTGAATCGAGAGGTAAATGCTGTCGTTCATTGTTTTTATCCTCGCAGCACAGATTTTTATTTTTGGAACGTATCCACTGTATGCGGCTGCGAGCCGGGTTCCAGACGACCTTAGTAGTAGAACGCCATGACGTTTTTGCCAATTTCCAGACGAGCCGAAAACCGCCCCCCCTGCCTATTAATAGAGGACAAACAAAAAAGGCCGCCCGACTGTCATGTCGGGCGACCCTGGGAAGCGCAGATTAGACGCTTCGGCTTAAATCACTTGGTCCAGTCGGCAACACGCTCAGGGTGCTTGGCAACCCAATCCTTGGCCGCTGCGTCAGGTTTTGCACCGTCCTGAATCGCCAGCATGACTTCGCCGATTTCGTCCTTCGAAGCCCACTGGAAGTTTTTCAGGAACTTGGCCACTTCCGGCGCCTTGGTCGCCAGTTCCTTGCTGCCAATGCTGTTCACGGTTTCAGCCGCGCCGTACACGCCTTTCGGGTCGTCGAGGAAACGCAGTTTCCACTTGGCGAACATCCAGTGCGGCACCCAGCCGGTGACAGCGATGGATTCGTTTTTCTTCTCGGCGCGGGTCAGCTCGGCAATCATGCCGGCGCCGGAACTGGCCTTGAGTTGGTAGCCGGTCAGGTCGTAATCCTTGATCGCCTGATCGGTCTTGAGCATCACGCCTGAACCGGCGTCGATGCCGACGATGCGTTTCTTGAAGGAGTCGTCGGTTTTCAGGTCTTCGATGGTCTTGGCCTTGACGTACTCCGGCACGATCAGACCGATTTTCGCGTCCTTGAAGTTCGGGCCGTAATCGACGACCTGATCCTTGTTCTTGGTCCAGTATTCGCCGTGGGTCACGGGCAGCCAGGCTGAGAGCATGGCGTCGAGTTTGCCGGTGGCAACGCCCTGCCACATGATGCCGGTGGCGACGGCCTGCAGTTTCACGTCGTAGCCAAGTTTCTGCTTGATCACTTCGGCCGCCACGTGGGTGGTCGCGACGCTGTCGGACCAGCCGTCAACGTAACCGATGTTCAGGGTCTGTTTTTCAGCGCTGGCGAAAGTGGAGCCCATCGCAAGTACCAGAGCGGCACCTGCGCCTAAAAGTCGTCGCATCTTCATCGTTACTTCCCCGAAATGCTGCGCCCGACGGATGCCGGGCATCGTCAACGTATTGTTATGGTGCACAGCGCCCCCATCACGCCTGACCGCAAACTCGTTAGATCATCAGCGGAGTACTGATGAGTCCGATCATCAACCTGACGCCCGTTAAGACCTGCTCTACCAGCGACCTCGAAGCAACGAGAAACGACATCAGAAAGCCATTAACTGAGTCCGGATATTTGGCGCCAGACAATCCGCCCGAACTTTGCATGTCAAAATCGTGCGGGCCACCAACCTGCTTATAAATGCAGGTAACATGCGTCGCTTTGCAGCCACTCGGCCTGACCATGTCCGCGACTTCCCGTTTCCCCTTTCTTCCCTATCTGTTCGCCTGCCTGCTCGGGCTGTTTGCCCTGTGCGGCTTCTGGTACGGCCTCGGCAAACCGGTGATCCTGCCGGACGTCGCCACCCCGACCCACAAGTTGCAATGCGCCTCCTACACCCCGTTCGATAAAGACCAGTCGCCGTTCGACGTGCCGTTCAAACTGCGCCCGGAGCGCATGGACGCCGACCTCGCCCTGCTTGCCACCCGCTTCGAATGCATCCGCACCTATTCCATGACCGGCCTCGAAGCGCTGCCGGATCTGGCGCGCAAACATGGTTTGAAGTTGATGATCGGCGCGTGGGTCAACAGCAATCCGGTCGACACCGAGAAGGAAGTCGACTTGCTGATCGCCTCGGCCAATGCCAACCCGGACGTGGTCAGCGCCGTGATCGTCGGCAACGAAGCCTTGCTGCGCAAGGAAGTCACCGGTGCGCAACTGGCGAAGCTGATCAACAAGGTCAAGAGCCATATCAAGCAACCAGTCACCTACGCGGATGTCTGGGAGTTCTGGCTCAAGCACCCGGAAGTCGCGCCGGCGGTAGATTTCCTGACCATTCACTTGCTGCCGTACTGGGAAGACGATCCGTCGAACATCGACGCCGCGCTGCATCATGTGGCGCAAGTGCGTCAGGTGTTCGGCAACAAGTTCGCGCCCAAAGACGTGATGATTGGCGAAACCGGCTGGCCGAGCGAAGGCCGACAGCGGGAGACCGCCCTGCCGAGCCGGGTCAACGAGGCCAAGTTCATTCGTGGTTTTGTCACCCTCGCCGAACAGGAAGGCTGGCGTTACAACCTGATCGAAGCGTTCGACCAGCCGTGGAAGCGCGGCAGCGAAGGCGCGGTCGGCGGTTACTGGGGGCTGTTCGATGCGGACCGCCAGGACAAGGGCGTGTTGGCCGGGCCGGTATCGAATGTGCCGTACTGGTCGCAGTGGCTGGCGGTCGGCGGAGTGATCTTCCTCGGCACATTGCTGCTGGGCGGTCGGGTTCGTACGACGCGCTCGGCGCTGATCCTGCCGTTGCTCGGCGCCCTCGCCGCCTGCTCGATCGGCGCCTGGGGCGATCTGGCGCGGGTGACCACGCGGTTTGCCAGCGAATGGCTGTGGGTCGGCTTGCTGACGATCCTGAATCTGTTGGTGCTGGCCCATGCCGCGCTGACCTTGAGCGCCCGCAATGGCTGGCGTGAACAGGCGTTCAACGCTTTCGAGCGACGGGCCGGCTGGCTGGCGGCGGCGGCCGGTTTCGCCGCTGCCGTGATGATGCTCGAGCTGGTGTTCGATCCGCGTTATCGCAGTTTTCCGAGCATGGCCTTCATTCTGCCGGCGCTGGTCTACCTGTGCCGCCCGGTCAGCGTGGCCCGTCGGGAGATCGCCCTGCTGACCTTCATCATCGGCGCGGGCATTGCGCCGCAGCTGTTCCGTGAAGGATTGCAGAATCAGCAGGCGTGGGGCTGGGCGCTGGTCAGCGTGTTGATGGTGGCTGCGTTGTGGCGCTGCCTGCGGGTTCGCAAGGGCTGATCTTCAAAGGCTGAACCGGCCTCTTCGCTGGCAAGCCAGCTGCCACAGGTTCTGCATCTACATGGATCAAGCGTGGGAGCTGGCTTGCCAGCGATGGCTGACTGTCAGACGCCGCGAGACTCTCTAACCAGTCGCAACCCGGCAATCACCACCGCAAATACCGCCAGCGTCGTGTTGTACAGCGCCAGCGCCGGCAACCCGAACACCAGCGCCAGCACCGCCAGCCACCACCCTGCCCGGCCCGGCACGACAAAACCGAGCACGGCTGCAGCGACCGCCGCCCAGCCCAGCAGCTGGAAATGAATCATCAGGCCCAGGTTCGAGCGCACCGAGCATTCCCAGCGGCTCGCCTCATCCACGCAGATGCCCACCCACTGCGCGTCCTCCATGAAGCCATAACGCGCGCCATAACTGGCAGCCAGCCACAACGGCAACAGAACGAGCAGCAGAATCACGGGCAAGCGGCGGGACATGGAACACTCCAATCGACGAAATCGGCGGCCAGCTTAATCTGACGCCGCGCATACGCAAGGACTAACAACTCTTAACTGGTCATTCCTTCCTTGCAAAGTGTATCGTCCGGCTACTATTACTCCGAATTCTGTCAGTTTGGTGCCGTGGCATGGCACTTTGACGCAAACCCGGTGGTCATAGCCTGCGAACTTCATTCGGCACCTTCCTCTAAGGGATCCAGTCATGCTCCGTTCCTTGCGCTTCGCCGCCCTGTTTGGCGGCCTTATTCTGAGTGCGTCCGCGCTGGCGGTGGATATCGACGCCGCCAGCTATGGCTATCCCCTGACCAACCCGTTCGAGGCGACCATCGCCACCACGCCGCCGGACTTGCGCCCGGAACTGCCACTGGACGACGACATCGATCAGGCCGATCGCAGCGTCACCCTGCGCCCCGAGCGGGAATTCATCCTGCCGGACAATTTCTGGCCGGTGAAAAAACTCACCTACCGCATCGCCACTCAGGACAAGGCCGCGCCGCTGATCTTCCTGATCGCCGGCACCGGCGCGCGCTACGACAGCACGCTCAACGAGTACCTGAAGAAGCTTTATTACAAGGCCGGCTACCACGTGGTGCAGTTGTCCTCGCCGACCAGCTTCGACTTCATGAGCGCCGCCTCGCGTTTCGCCACCCCCGGCGTGACCAAGGAAGACGCCGAAGACATGTACCGGGTGATGCAGGCCGTGCGGGCGCAGAACCCGAAAGTACCGGTCACCGACTATTACCTCAGCGGCTACAGCCTCGGCGCGCTGGACGCGGCCTTCGTGGCGCATCTGGATGAAACCCGTCGCAGCTTCAACTTCAAGAAAGTCCTGCTGCTGAATCCACCGGTCAACCTCTACACCTCGATCACCAACCTCGACAAGCTGGTGCAGACCGAGGTCAAGGGCATCAACAACAGCACTACTTTCTATGAACTGGTGCTGAACAAACTGACCCGCTACTTCCAGCAGAAGGGCTACATCGACCTCAACGATGCGCTGCTCTACGACTTCCAGCAGTCCAAGCAGCACTTGAGCAACGAGCAGATGGCGATGCTGATCGGCACGTCATTCCGTTTCTCGGCGGCCGATATCGCGTTCACTTCGGACCTGATCAACCGTCGCGGCCTGATCACCCCGCCGAAATTCCCGATCACCGAAGGCACCAGCCTCACGCCGTTCCTCAAGCGTGCGCTGCAATGCGACTTCGACTGCTACCTCACCGAACAGGTGATCCCGATGTGGCGGGCCCGCACCGACGGCGGCAGCCTGCTGCAACTGATCGATCAGGTCAGCCTGTATGCGTTGAAGGATTACCTGCACGACAGCCCGAAAATCGCCGTCATGCACAACGCCGACGACGTGATCCTCGGCCCGGGCGATCTCGGTTTCCTGCGCCGGACCTTCGGCGATCGCCTGACCGTTTACCCGCTGGGCGGCCACTGCGGCAACCTTAACTACCGCGTCAACAGCGACGCCATGCTGGAGTTCTTCCGTGGCTAAATATCTCCTGCTGATTGCAGCGCTCCTCAGTGCAGGTATGGCCCAGGCCGACAACAGCAAAGCCAATGCACCGGTGGTCATCGACAGCGACGGTTTCAAGGAGCCGCTGTCCAAACTCAAGTTCAACCCGGGGCTGGATCAGCGCGAGTTCGAGCGCTCGACCCTCAGCGCGCTGAACGTCTATGACCCGCTGGAAGAGTGGAACCGCCGCGTCTACCACTTCAACTACCGCTTCGACCAATGGGTGTTCCTGCCGGTGGTCGATGGCTATCGCTACATCACCCCGAGCTTCGTGCGCACCGGCGTGAGCAACTTCTTCAACAACATTGGCGACGTGCCGAACCTGGTCAACAGCCTGTTGCAGTTCAAGGGCAAGCGCTCGATGGAAACCACCGCGCGCCTGCTGCTCAACACCACCATCGGCATCGCCGGACTCTGGGACCCGGCTACCGCCATGGGCCTGCCGCGCCAGAGCGAAGACTTCGGCCAGACCCTGGGCTTCTACGGCGTACCGGGCGGCGCCTATTTCGTGCTGCCGATCCTCGGCCCGTCGAACCTGCGCGATACCGCAGGTCTCGCCGTGGACTACACCGCCGAGTCCGCGATCAACTTCCTCAATGTCTCGGAAGTCAGCTCCAACCACCCGGAAGTCTGGGTACTGCGTGGCGTCGACAAGCGCTACCAGACCAGCTTCCGCTATGGGCAGCTGAACTCACCGTTCGAGTACGAGAAGGTGCGCTACGTCTACACCGAGTCGCGCAAGTTGCAGATCGCCGAGTAAAAACGCCAGCCACAAAAAAGGCCATTCGATGCGAGTCGAATGGCCTTTTTGTTTGCCTCAGGATTCAACCCTTCAGCGATTTCCAGACTTTGCCGATCACGGACACGCCCGCCAGCACCACCGCACCCGCGATGATCCCCGCCACGCCGTTCAACAGCATCGGCACCACGAACCCGGCGCCACCGGCCGCTGCGCCGACGCTTTCGATCCAGTGATGCACCACCGGCACGCCGTGGGTCAGGATGCCGCCACCGACCAGGAACATCGCTGCAGTGCCGATCACCGACAGGCTTTTCATCATGTACGGCGCAGCGCGCAGGATGCCGTTGCCGATACTTTTGGCCATCTGCCCGGGTTTCTGAGTCAGCCACAGACCGAGATCATCGAGTTTGACGATACCGGCCACCAGGCCGTAAACGCCCACGGTCATGACAATGGCGATGCCCGACATCACGATCACTTGCTGGGTCAGCGAAGCATCGGCCACGGTGCCGAGGGTGATGGCGATGATTTCCGCCGAGAGGATGAAGTCGGTGCGGATCGCGCCCTTGATCTTATCCTTCTCGTACGCCACCAGATCGGTGGCAGGATCGGCCACGGCGTCGACCAGTTGCGCATGCTCGGCCTCGTCTTCGGCCTTGCTGTGCAGGAACTTGTGCGCGAGCTTTTCGAAACCCTCGAAACACAGGTAGGCGCCGCCGACCATCAGCAGCGGCGTCACCAGCCACGGCACGAACGCACTGATCGCCAGCGCCGAGGGCACCAGGATCAGTTTGTTGACGAACGAGCCCTTGGCCACCGCCCAGACCACCGGGATTTCCCGCTCCGCGCGTACGCCGGAGACTTGCTGGGCGTTGAGCGCCAAGTCGTCGCCGAGCACGCCGGCGGTCTTCTTGGCAGCCATTTTGGTCATCAACGCAACGTCGTCCAGAACGGTAGCGATGTCGTCGATCAGCACCAGCAAACTGCTTCCTGCCATGAATCATGTTTCCTTATGTGAATAATGCCGCGCAGCATACCGCGACTGCGGGCCACACGGGGCATTGTTGAGCGCCGCGCGAGGCCGGTGCTACCATGCGCAACCGCCAGAACAGGCAAGGAACCACCGGGTTTATGAGCACAATCCGCGAGCGCAACAAAGAACTGATCCTGCGTGCAGCCAGTGAAGAGTTTGCCGACAAGGGCTTCGCTGCGACCAAAACCAGCGACATCGCCGCCAAGGCAGGACTGCCCAAGCCCAACGTCTATTACTACTTCAAGTCCAAGGAAAACCTCTACCGCGAGGTGCTGGAAAGTATCATCGTACCGATCCTGCAGGCCTCGACCCCGTTCAATCCGGACGGCGTACCGAGCGAAGTGCTGAGCGGCTACATCCGCTCGAAGATCCGCATCTCCCGCGACCTGCCCTTCGCCTCCAAGGTGTTCGCCAGCGAAATCATGCACGGCGCCCCGCACCTGAGCGCCGACCTGGTCGAGCAGCTCAACGGCCAGGCCAAGCACAACATCGACTGCATCCAGACCTGGATCGACCGCGGCCAGATCGCCCCGATCGACCCCAACCACCTGATGTTCAGCATCTGGGCCGCAACCCAGACCTACGCCGACTTCGACTGGCAGATCTCCGCCGTCACCGGCAAGGACAAGCTCGACGAAGCCGACTATGAAGCGGCAGCACAAACCATCATCCGGTTGGTGCTCAAGGGCTGCGAGCCGGACTGAAATCCGCACCTCCAGACACAAACAAGCCCGCCCTCACATGATCCTGTGAGGGCGGGCTTGTGCGTTTCAGCGGCTATTCGGTTTTAGCCACTCAGGCTGCCACCCCCGCATCCGCCCGCAGGTCCAGGGCCTCTACGGCTTTGATTGCCACCTGTTCATCGATGTCCGACAGATCGCCGCTGATGCCGATCGCACCCAGCACGTTCCCCGCCTGATCACGAATCAGCACACCGCCCGGTGCCGGCACGACGCTGCCCTGCCCCATGCTGTTGAGCGCGGCGATGAACGCCGGGCGTTGTTGCGCGTCCAGCGCCAGCAGGCGTGAGCCCTTGCCCAGGGCGATGGCGCCCCAGGCTTTGCCGATGGCGATGTTCGGGCGCAGCAGACTGGCGCCGTCTTCGCGCTGCAAGGTGACCAGATGGCCGCCGGTATCCAGTACCGCGATGGTCAGCGGCGCGGCGGAAATGGCCCGCCCTGCATTGATGGCTTCGTTGACCAGCTCGACTGCGACTTTCAAGGTTAAAGCGCTCATGGTGCCGTCCTCATTTTGTTATTGGGAAAGTCGTTGGACTGCGCGCAAGTGCCGCAGTCCGATGCAACAAATAGAACACAATGAATTATTTTTTTGTATACAATAATTCCAGAAAAGCGCTCCATGCGACGAAAAGCCACAGCAGAACAGGCTTCCGACGAATGAAACAGGCGCTTGAGAAAATGGATTGACCTGCGCCGTCCGCCGTGAATACACTCTGCGCAAAGCCACTTGTATACAATTACAAAACGTAAAGAGGCACAAAACCATGAGCAAAATGAGAGCAATCGAAGCCGCCGTTCTGGTGATGCGCCGTGAAGGGGTTGATACCGCTTTTGGCATTCCGGGCGCTGCAATCAACCCGCTGTACTCCGCCCTGCAGAAAGTCGGTGGCATCGATCACGTCCTCGCTCGCCACGTTGAAGGCGCCTCGCACATGGCCGAGGGCTACACCCGCACCAAGGCCGGCAACATCGGCGTGTGCATCGGTACTTCCGGCCCGGCCGGTACCGACATGGTCACCGGTCTGTACAGCGCCTCCGCGGACTCGATCCCGATCCTCTGCATCACCGGGCAGGCACCCCGCGCCCGTATGCACAAGGAAGACTTCCAGGCCGTCGACATCACCAGCATCGTCAAGCCGGTGACCAAGTGGGCGACCACCGTTCTGGAGCCGGGCCAGGTGCCTTACGCCTTCCAGAAAGCCTTCTACGAAATGCGCTCCGGCCGTCCAGGCCCGGTGCTGATCGACCTGCCGTTCGACGTGCAGATGGCTGAAATCGAATTCGACATCGACGCCTACCAGCCACTGCCGCTGGCCAAGCCAAGCGCCACCCGCGTGCAGGTTGAAAAAGCCCTGGCGATGCTGGATCAGGCCGAGCGTCCATTGCTGGTGGCCGGCGGCGGCATCATCAACGCCGACGCCAGCGAGTTGCTGGTCGAGTTCGCCGAGCTGACCGGCATTCCAGTGATCCCGACCCTGATGGGCTGGGGCACCATTCCGGACGATCACCCGCTGATGGTCGGCATGGTCGGTCTGCAGACTTCGCACCGCTACGGCAACGCCACGATGCTGAAATCCGACGTGGTACTGGGCGTCGGCAACCGCTGGGCGAACCGTCACACCGGCTCGGTCGACGTCTACACCGAAGGCCGCAAGTTCATTCACGTCGACATCGAACCGACCCAGATCGGCCGCGTGTTCACCCCGGACCTGGGCATCGTTTCCGACGCTGCCGCCGCGCTGACCGTGTTCATCGAAGTCGCCCGTGAATGGCAAGCCGCCGGCAAACTGAAAAACCGCTCTGCCTGGCTGCAGGACTGCCAGCAGCGCAAGGCCAGCCTGCACCGCAAGACCCACTTCGACAACGTGCCGGTCAAGCCGCAGCGCGTCTACGAAGAAATGAACCAGGTGTTCGGCAAGGACACCTGCTACGTCAGCACCATTGGTCTGTCGCAGATTGCCGGCGCGCAGTTCCTGCACGTCTACAAGCCGCGTCACTGGATCAACTGCGGCCAGGCCGGCCCGTTGGGCTGGACCATTCCGGCAGCGCTGGGCGTGGTGAAGGCCGATCCGAACCGTAAAGTCGTGGCCCTGTCGGGGGACTATGACTTCCAGTTCATGATCGAAGAACTGGCGGTCGGCGCTCAGTTCAAACTGCCGTATATCCACGTCGTGGTGAACAACTCGTACCTGGGGCTGATCCGTCAGGCCCAGCGCGGGTTCGATATGGACTACTGCGTGCAGCTGTCCTTCGATAACCTGAACGCGCCGGAACTCAACGGTTATGGTGTCGACCACGTCGCAGTCGCCGAAGGCCTGGGCTGCAAGGCACTGCGTGTGTTCGAACCGGCTGACATCGCCCCTGCCCTGCGCAAGGCCGAAGAGCTGATCGAAGAGTTCAAGGTGCCGGTGATCGTCGAGATCATTCTGGAGCGTGTGACCAACATCTCCATGGGGACCGAGATCAACGCCGTCAACGAATTCGAAGACCTGGCGCTGGTCGGCAACGATGCGCCTACCGCGATTTCGTTGCTCGACTGACCGTAACCGGCTCCCTCTCCCTCCGGGAGAGGGTGGCTACATGTCCCTCTCCCCCAGGAGAGGGGACTTGATCGCGTTCAGTCTGACCAACCGTGTCAAAACTGTTTTAGGAGACCACCATGCCGCGTTTCGCAGCCAACCTGTCCATGCTGTTCACCGAACAGGATTTCCTTGCCCGTTTCGACGCCGCCGCCAAGGCTGGCTTCAGCGGTGTCGAGTACCTGTTCCCGTACGATTTCAGCTCTGCCGAAATCAAGACCAAACTCGACGCCAACGGTCTGACCCAAGTGCTGTTCAACCTGCCGGCCGGTGACTGGGCCAAGGGCGAGCGCGGTATCGCGTGCCTGCCGGACCGGGTCGAAGAGTTCCGCGCCGGGGTCGACCTGGCCATCGCTTACGCCCAGGTGCTGGGCAACACCCAGGTCAACTGCCTGGCCGGTATCCGTCCGCAGGGCGTGGACGATGCCACCGTTGAAAAGACCTTCGTCGCCAACCTCAAGTACGCCGCCGACAAGCTGCAAGCCGTCGGCATCAAACTGGTGATGGAAGCGATCAATACACGCGACATCCCGGGCTTCTACCTGAACAACACGGCACAGGCCCTGTCGATTCGCGAGCAGGTCGGCAGCGCCAATCTGTTCCTGCAATACGACATCTATCACATGCAAATCATGGAAGGCGATCTGGCCCGCACCCTGCAATCGCACCTGGCCGAGATCAACCATGTGCAGCTGGCCGACAACCCGGGCCGCAACGAGCCGGGCACCGGCGAGATCAACTACCGCTTCCTGTTCGAACACCTCGATCGCATCGGTTATCAGGGCTGGGTCGGCTGCGAGTACAAACCGCTGACCACCACGGAAGCGGGCCTCGGCTGGCTGAAGACCCACAACGCGATCTGACCCCCTATTTGCTTGAGCAAGACAAAAACAAGAGGATTTTCTCATGGCTAAAATCGGATTCATCGGCACCGGCATCATGGGCCACCCAATGGCGGCGAACCTGCAGAAAGCCGGTCACAGCCTGTTCCTGTCGGCGCACCACGACGCCGCTCCTGCCGACCTGGTCGCCGCTGGCGCCGTTGCCCTGGCCAACCCGAAAGAAGTGGCCCAGGAAGCTGAATTCATTATCGTGATGGTGCCGGATACCCCCCAGGTCGACGACGTGCTGTTCCGCGCCGACGGCGTCGCGGCCGGTATCGGCAAAGGCAAAGTCGTGATCGACATGAGCTCGATCTCGCCGACCGCCACCAAGGCTTTCGCCGCGAAGATCAACGAGAAAGGCGCGCAATACCTCGACGCCCCGGTGTCCGGTGGTGAAGTCGGTGCCAAGGCCGCGACCCTGAGCATCATGGTCGGTGGCGACGCCGATGCCTTCGAACGCGCACTGCCGCTGTTCCAGGCCATGGGCAAGAACATCACCCTGGTCGGCGGCAATGGCGACGGTCAGACCGCCAAGGTGGCGAACCAGATCATCGTTGCCCTGAACATTCAGGCCGTGGCCGAAGCCCTGTTGTTCGCTTCGAAAAACGGTGCCGATCCAGCCAAGGTGCGTGAAGCGCTGATGGGTGGCTTCGCCTCCTCGAAGATCCTCGAAGTGCACGGCGAGCGCATGATCAAGGGCACCTTCGATCCGGGCTTCCGCATCAGCCTGCACCAGAAGGACCTGAACCTGGCCCTGCAAGGCGCCAAGGAGCTGAACATCAACCTGCCGAACACCGCCAACGCCCAGCAAGTGTTCAGCACCTGCGCGGCCATCGGTGGCAGCAACTGGGACCACTCGGCGCTGATCAAGGGCCTGGAACACATGGCCAACTTCTCGATTCGCGACAAGAAGTAAGCCCTGCCCCACTTTCCATGTGGGAGCGGGCTTGCTCGCGAAGAGGGCGTGTCAGTCGACATGGAGATTGACTGACCCACCGCATTCGCGAGCAAGCCCGCTCCCACAATGGATCTGAGTTGCCCTTTCGAATAACAAGAATTCCGGGAGCCCGCCATGTCGGTCGATCCGCAACAACTGCTGCGCGAGCTGTTTGCCACAGCCATCGACGCGGCCCATCCGAACCAGGTCCTCGAAGCGCATCTGCCGGCCGATCGCACAGGTCGCGTGATCGTCATCGGCGCCGGCAAGGCTGCCGCTGCCATGGCGCAAGTGGTCGAGCGCTGCTGGGAAGGTGAAGTCTCGGGCCTTGTGGTGACCCGCTACGGTCACGGCGCCCCGTGCGAAAAAATCGAAGTGGTCGAAGCCGCGCACCCCGTGCCGGACGCTGCCGGTCTGGCCGTGGCCAAACGCGTGCTGGAACTGGTCAGCAATCTGAGCGAAGACGACCGCGTGATTTTCCTGCTGTCCGGTGGCGGCTCTGCCCTGCTGGCGCTGCCGGCCGAAGGCATCACCCTGGCCGACAAGCAATCGATCAACAAAGCCCTGCTCAAATCCGGCGCGACCATCGGCGAGATGAACTGCGTGCGCAAGCACCTCTCGGCGATCAAGGGCGGACGCCTGGGCAAGGCCTGCTGGCCGGCGACTGTTTACACCTACGCGATTTCCGATGTACCGGGCGATCTTGCCACGGTCATCGCCTCCGGCCCGACCGTGGCCGACCCGAGCACCAGCGCCGAAGCGCTGGCGATCATAAAGCGCTACGGCATCGAGATTCCGGCGTCCGTGCGCAGCTGGCTGCAAAGCCCGGAATCGGAAACCGTCAAACCCGGCGATCCGAGCCTGGCCCGCAGTCACTTCCAGTTGATCGCCCGCCCTCAGCAATCGCTGGATGCGGCGGCGGTGAAATGCCGTCAGGCCGGTTTCAGCACGCTGATCCTCGGCGACCTGGAAGGCGAATCCCGTGAAGTGGCGAAAGTCCACGCCGGCATCGCGCGCCAGATCATCCATCACGGCCAGCCACTGGCAGCGCCGTGCGTGATTCTCTCCGGCGGCGAAACCACTGTGACCGTGCGCGGCAATGGTCGTGGCGGACGCAACGCCGAATTTCTCCTCAGCCTCACCGACAGCCTCAAGGGCCAGCCCGGCGTCTATGCGCTGGCCGGCGACACCGACGGCATCGACGGCTCGGAAGATAACGCCGGCGCGATCATGACCCCGGACAGCTATGCCCGTGCCGCCGCCCTGGGCCTGAGCGCCAGCGACGAGCTGGATAACAACAACGGCTATGGCTACTTCGCGGCGCTCGATGCGCTGATCGTCACCGAACCGACCCGCACCAACGTCAACGACTTCCGCGCCATCCTGATCCTCGAGAGCTCTAAATCATGACGCCTGATAAAAAGGTCAAAATCCTCGCCACCCTCGGGCCTGCCGTCGACGGCATCGAAGACATCCGCGAGCTGGTCGAGGCCGGGGTCAATATCTTCCGCCTCAACTTCAGCCACGGCGATCACGCCGACCACGCCAAGCGCTATCAGTGGATCCGCGAAGTCGAGCGCCAGCTCAACTACCCGCTCGGGATCCTGATGGACCTGCAAGGGCCAAAACTGCGGGTCGGCAAGTTCGCTGACGGCAAGGTTCAGTTGCATCGCGGTCAGGCCTTCCGCCTCGATCTGGACGCAACACCGGGCGACGAACGCCGGGTGAGCCTGCCGCACCCGGAGATCATCGCGGCGCTGGAAGCCGGGATGGATCTGCTGCTCGATGACGGCAAACTGCGTCTGCGGGTCGTCACCAAATACTCCGACACGATCGACACCACCGTGCTCAATGGCGGCGAACTGTCGGATCGCAAAGGCGTGAACGTGCCGCAAGCGGTGCTCGACCTGAGCCCGCTGACCGCCAAGGATCGCCGCGACCTGAGCTTCGGTCTGGAGCTGGGTGTGGACTGGGTCGCGCTGTCGTTCGTGCAGCGTCCGCAAGACATCATCGAGGCCCGCGCGCTGATCGGCGACAAGGCGTTCCTGATGGCGAAAATCGAGAAGCCGTCGGCGGTCGAGCAACTGCGCGAGATCGCCGAACTGAGCGACGCGATCATGGTGGCTCGCGGTGACCTGGGCGTGGAAGTGCCGGCCGAGAGCGTGCCGCAGATCCAGAAAAACATCATCACCACCTGCCGCCACCTCGGCAAACCGGTAGTGGTGGCGACGCAGATGCTTGAGTCGATGCGCTTCTCCCCGGCGCCGACCCGCGCCGAAGTCACCGATGTGGCCAACGCCGTGGCCGAAGGCGCCGATGCGGTGATGCTGTCGGCGGAAACCGCGTCCGGCGAATACCCGCTGGAGGCCGTGCAGATGATGAGCAAGATCATCCGCCAGGTGGAGAACGGTCCGGACTACCAGACCCAACTCGACGTCAGCCGGCCGAAAGCCGAGGCGACGGTGTCCGATGCGATCAGCTGCGCGATCCGCCGGATCAGCAACGTGCTGCCGGTGGCGGTGCTGGTCAACTACAGCGAGTCCGGTGCATCGAGTCTGCGTACGGCGCGGGAGCGGCCGAAAGCGCCGATCCTCAACCTGACGCCGAACCTGCAGACCGCCCGCCGGTTGAGCGTGGCGTGGGGCATTCATTCGGTGGTCAATGATCGCCTGCGTCAGGTGGATGAGGTGTGCTCGACCGCGTTGGAAATCGCTCAGGCGCAAGGAATGGCCGAGCGTGGCGATACGTTGCTGATCACCGCGGGTGTGCCGTTCGGGCAGCCGGGGTCGACTAATTCGCTGCGGATCGAAACATTGATTTAAGCAACACCTGTGTGGCGAGGGAGCGTGCTCCCGACGCCCGGCATGACGGTTTCCACAAGAGACACCGCATTCACCGGGCATGAGCTCCCTCACCACAGCTTCAAGCAAGACCCTTTGATTTTCCTACTGCCCAGATTCTCCAGACATGCCTGCCAATCATTTCAACACCCACTGCCCTGACTGGGCCGAGGCTTTGCTCAACGGCTTCAGTCAAATCTTCCTCCAGCGTCATCCGCTTTGTGGCCTCCTGTGCCTATTGGCCATTTTATTCACCGCGCCGGTGCTGTTCGCCGGTGCGCTGCTCGGCGCGGTCGCCGGTTTGCTCACCGCGCAACGGCGCAACTACGCCAAGGCGGATCGTCAGGCCGGACTGTTCAGCTACAACGGCGTGCTGGTCGGCCTGTTGCTGAGCCTGTATTTCCCCTGGTCGCCAATGCTGCCGCCGCTGATTCTGGCGGCTGGCGGACTGAGCGCGATGATCACGCAGCAGTGGCTCAAACGCGCACGCCTCACCGAGTACCTGCCCGCCTACACCGCGCCGTTCGTATTGCTGAGCTGGCTGTTCCTGTGTTTCGCCGAGCCTTTGTCCGCCGCACCGGCGCTTGAACTGAATACCGTGAACCTGATCGGTGCCGGCCTGAAAGGCTTCGGTCAAGTGATGTTCCTCGACCATCCGTTGGCCGGTGGTTTGATCGCCGCCGGTTTGCTGATCGCCGATCGCCGGGCCTTTGCCTGGGCGTTGCTGGCTTCGGTCATCGGTCTGGGTTCCAGCCTGTTGCACCACGACAGCCAAATCGCGTTGCTGGGTCTGGGTGGTTACAACGCAGTCCTCGCCGCCCTCGCCTTCAGCACCCAGCGCCAGCAACCGTGGCTGCCGCTGTTCGGCATCGGCCTGGCGCTGCTGTTGGCGCCGCTGTTCAGTGCCCTGGGTCTGGCAACCCTCACGGCACCGTTCATTCTCGCCTGCTGGCTGCTGCGCACCGGCATTCGCCTGATGCAACAACCGCAGATCAGCGGCGCGCCTTGCGCTCGCGGGGAGAATCAACCTAGGCTGCGCTGATCTTTGATTCAGGCGTGATCCATGGACAGTAACCAGCACTGGCGTGAACAGCTTTACGTCATGATTTTCCAGAGCGACACCCCCGCCGGGCGACGTTTCGACGGCATCCTGCTGTTGATCATTCTCGCCAGCCTGGTGATCGTGATGCTCGACAGCATCGACAGCGTTCACCGCAATTACGCCGATGTGCTGGCGTATATCGAGTGGGGGTTCACCATCATCTTTGCCGGCGAGTACATTCTGCGTCTGTACTGCTCGCCCAAACCGTTGCGCTATGCCTTCAGTTTTTACGGATTGGTGGATCTGCTGGCGATCGTGCCGGGCATCCTCGCGCTGTACTACAGCGATGCGCAGTACTTGCTGATTATCCGGATCATCCGGATGCTGCGAATTTTCCGCGTCCTCAAACTCAGTCCGTACCTCAAACAAGCCAACTACCTGATGTCGGCGCTGCGTGGCAGCAAGCAGAAGATCGTGGTGTTTCTGGTGAGCGTCTGCACACTCGTAACCGTGTTCGGCACGTTGATGTACGTAATCGAAGGCCCGGAACACGGATTCACCAGCATTCCCAAGGGGATCTATTGGGCTATCGTGACCCTGACCACCGTCGGCTTCGGCGACATCGTGCCGAAGACTCCGTTGGGCCAGGTGATTTCGTCGCTGGTGATGATCACTGGTTACTCGATCATCGCGGTACCCACCGGGATCTTCACCGCCGAACTGGCCAATGCGATGCGTGGTGAACAGTTGCAACACGACTGCCCGGTTTGCCAGAAAAAGAGCCATGAAAGCAGCGCCGCCTTCTGTTCGCGATGCGGCAATCCGTTATTCAAGAAAATGGAATAAGCAAAGTTCTTTTTAATCTTTAAGCGACTATGCGCGCCCCGCTATAGTCGCTGGCAAATGGCCTTATCTTTGTCAAAAACACCCCCACAGAACAAGGAATGCGCAGTGAAAAAACTCTTTGGCGCCTCACTTCTCGCCGCAGGTCTTGCCTTCGGCAGCGTGGCTCAGGCCGCACCGACCCTGCTCAACGTGTCCTACGACGTGATGCGCGATTTCTACAAGGACTACAACGCTGCGTTCCAGAAACACTGGCAAGCCGAGCACAAGGAAGACATCACCGTGCAGATGTCTTTCGGCGGTTCGAGCAAGCAAGCCCGTTCGGTGATCGACGGCCTGCCGGCTGACGTCATCACCATGAACATGGCCACCGACATCAACGCCCTGGCCGACAACGGCCAATTGGTGCCGAAGGACTGGGTCACCCGTCTGCCGAACAATAGCGCGCCGTTCACCTCGGCCACGGTGTTTATCGTGCGCAAGGGCAACCCGAAAGCCCTGAAAGACTGGCCGGACCTGCTCAAGGACGGCGTGCAAGTGATCGTGCCGAACCCGAAAACCTCGGGTAACGGCCGCTACACCTACCTGTCGGCCTGGGGCTACGTGCTGAAAAACGGCGGTGACGAGAACAAGGCCAAGGACTTCGTCGGCAAGCTGTTCAAGCAGGCGCCGGTGCTGGATACCGGTGGCCGCGCCGCCACCACCACGTTCATGACCAACCAGATCGGCGACGTGCTGGTGACCTTCGAGAACGAAGCCGAAATGATCGCCCGCGAATTTGGCCGCGACCAGTTCGAAGTCATCTACCCAAGCGTTTCCGCTGAAGCCGAGCCGCCGGTGTCGGTGGTCGACAAAGTGGTCGAGAAGAAAGGCTCCCGCGCCGCTGCCGAGGAATACCTGAAGTTCCTGTGGTCGCCAGAGGGTCAGGAAATCGCCGCCGCCAACTACCTGCGTCCACGTGACCCGGCGGTACTGGCCAAGTACACCGATCGCTTCCCGAAAGTCGACTTCCTGTCGGTCGAGAAGACCTTCGGCGACTGGCGCACCGTGCAGAAGACTCACTTCAACGATGGCGGGATCTTCGACCAGATCTACAACGGCCAATAAGGCTTGAGCTGACATGAAAAAGGCGACCTGCAGAGGTCGCCTTTTTTGTGGGCGTTTACATCGGCGGCTTGACGCCATCCTTGCCCGCCGAGATCGATTGCGCGGTCAGCGTGCCGTCCGCGCTCTGGGTCACGAAGGTGACGATCTTCACCCCGACCTTGAGCAGGCTGCGATCACCCGGCGTCAGGTTGACGATCGGCACGTCCTCCGGCACCAGAATCTTCTGCTGGCCGCCCTTGTAGTTGACGGTCAGCACCCGGCCGTTGCTCACCACCAGATCGCCGACGCTGCCGTTGGTCATGCTGCTGCCCTTGGCCAGGTCGAACGGCCGATGACCATCGCCGCTGCCGGCCAGCTCCGGCGGGAACACGTGAACCTCCAGCGCCTTGAGCGTGCCATCCTCCTGGGGAATGGCGGCCGAGCCGATGTAGCTGCCGGGCTTGATGTCTTCGATGTTGGCCAGGGTGACCGCACGGACCTTGGTGTCCGGGGTCAATTGGATCACGACGTTTTCACCGCTGTTGACGTGAACCTTGAGCGAGTCGGGACTGACCCCGGTGATCTCGCCGCGCACGCCCATGCGCATGCCGGGCGCTTCGGCGGCCTGTGCGGCAGTGGCGCCGAGCAGACTGATCAGGGCAATCGTTGTGGTGTGGCGAAGCAACTGACGAAACATCGCAATCCTCCGTTGATGAACGCTGAAAACCGGTCACAACATAAGCACGCTATCGAACAAGATGTAAGTGAATGTATCATCGACGCTCAACGGTCGGACGCAAGGTTCGCCGATGAACAATGGATTGTTCGGCGCCACCTGTTCCGCAACGGAATAACTGATATCGATCAGAAGCCTCTACTGCCGGCTCGGCCCGTCCCTTAGCCTCACCGCATTCCTTTTCGCTGGATCGAGAAACCCTATGACCGCCACAACTCACGCAATGACCCGAGGCATGGTGCTGCTGTTCGCTTTCTGCTGCGGCGCCATCGTTGCCAACATCTACTACGCCCAGCCGATCATCGGCATGATCGCGCCGGACATCGGCCTGAGCGACACCATGGCCAGCTTCATCGTGTCGCTGACCCAGATCGGCTATGCGCTGGGCCTGTTCTTCTTGGTGCCACTGGCGGATCTGCTGGAAAACCGCCGGTTGATGATCATCACCACCGTGGTGGCGATCGCCAGCCTGCTCGGCGCGGCGTTTACCGATCAGCCGAATGTATTCCTGCTGATTTCGTTGTTGGTGGGTTTCAGTTCGGTGTCGGTGCAGGTGCTGATTCCATTGGCGGCGCACTTGGCGCCGGAGGAATCCCGTGGCCGGGTGGTCGGCGGGATCATGGGCGGTCTGCTGCTGGGGATTCTGCTGGCGCGGCCAGTGTCGAGCGTGGTCGCCGACCATCTGGGCTGGCGGGCGATGTTCATGATCGCGGCAGGCTTGATGGCAGCGATCAGCGTGGTTTTGGCGCTGACTGTGCCCAAGCGCCAGCCGGATCACAGCGCCTCCTACGGCCAGTTGCTGGGTTCGTTGTGGACGCTGCTGCGCAAACAACCGGTGCTGCGTCAGCGGGCGTTTTACCAGGCCTGCATGTTCGCCACGTTCAGCCTGTTCTGGACCGCCGTGCCGCTGGAACTGGCGCGCAACCATGGCCTGTCCCAGAGTGAAATTGCGATCTTCGCCCTGGTCGGCGCGATCGGTGCCATCGCCGCGCCGATCAGCGGACGCCTGGCCGATGCCGGCCACACCCGCATCGCCTCGCTGCTGGCCATGCTGTTCGCCAGCCTGAGCTTCCTGCCCGCCTTCATCCACCCGGCCTACAGCGTGATCGGCCTGGCCGTGACCGGCGTGGTGCTCGACTTCTGCGTACAGATGAACATGGTGCTCGGCCAGCGCGCGGTCTACTCCCTCGACGCCAAAAGCCGCGGCCGCCTGAACGCGCTGTACATGACCAGCATCTTCGTCGGCGGCGCCTTCGGCTCGTCGGTGGCGAGTGCGGTGTACGAACATGGCGGCTGGTTGTGGATCGTGATTGTCGGCAGCGCGTTCCCGCTGCTGGCGCTGGTGCGGTTTTTGAGTGCTGCGCAGAAGCCGGCGCTGGTGACTGCATAAGATCCGAGGCCAGGGCCTGGCACTGGGCTCGGAATGGTTGTTCGCGCCGAAACTGGTCAGCGCTACGGTCAAGACCGTCATGAACGACTGGGTGTTGCCGAATCAGGAATTATGGGCGGTGTTTCCCACGGGCAGAATGGCGAGCACCAAGGCGCGGGCGTTTGTTGAGTATGTGAAATTAATAGTGGGCGATGAGCCCGCGATTACGTCAACAGCAATCCCTGCCGATAAGCCTCTAACCAGATAAATGGGTACTTGCTTCTAAAATAATCATTATCAAGTTTGTACTTAACATACTCTTGGTAACACCTGGCTCTGGTGTCTCGGCAAAGAGCGTCATCCAGGCTCAGCGTCTCTATGGTCAGCTCAACTAGCCGCATTGCGTGTGGCGAGAGACTCGGGTTCGGATAGATATGCCCGGTACTCAGTTGAAGACGGAACAAGTCAGGGGCCAGATAAAAAGGATCAAGTACCGTATTGTATTCGCGCTTTCGACTATTCAGCGTTGAACATGCCAGACGATAGTTACTCCACTCGTAAATATCTTTCGCGCTGACAGACTTGGCAATGAAGTGATCGACGCTGGAACCCGCAACGCGCTCAAAGAACATTCCAAGGTAAGCACAGATACCTCCATAGGCTACATGAAGGTCCGTCAAGCTTTCCCGCCATAGTGGTGTGACCTCGGTTCCTGAAGGGAGTGCCTTATTGAGAGCAATGCCTTTTGCCTTCAGATGAGCAATACCCTTTACCCGCACTTTCTTATCGAAATCACTCGGTTCAGGCTGAGGCTTGACATAAATCATTTAAGCCATCCCTGTTTTTCCCCCACATATCTCCATCGAATCCAGAAAGGATCAGTATCTCCCAACAATTTCCGCAATCTGGCATCCAGAGACAATGCGAGCTTTTCGTCAATTACTTCCTGGGAGAGTATTCGCGATGCCTCCTCCAGCGTCTTTTCCGCCTCGATTGACCTGGCACTTCCCAAATCAAAGGCATCGCTCATCAACCAACGTGATACCTCACCCAAGCGAACAAACTCACGCTGCCTGAAATGGACTTCGGTCTCGCCAGATTTGCTGTTCGTTTCCAGATCCAGATCAAACCATGCGTCTTGGGACTTATCAAAGCGAGGCTCTACAGAAGCCATCACCAACGGTGAATGAGTCACCAGCAAAATCTGAACCTGCGCCGTCGGCGACAGAGCGGTTACAACATCAAGTAACGCGCCGACAACTGAGCGCTGCCAGCGTGGGTGCAGATGAGACTCCACTTCATCGATCAGAAAAGTCAGTCTAGGGGTCGTGTCCTGTCCAAGTAGTGCCGATGCCTTGACGTGCTCCTGCCAGCTCCAGACCAGCAAATAGGCAATTGCCAGTACTCGCTTCATACCTGAAGACGCGTGTACGACCGGGACGTCCTGGCCGTAAGGCATTCTCAAAGTTGGAATGTCCCTTGGGTCATCTAGGCTTATTCTCGTAAGTGGCCCAAGCTCCAGGCTTTCACCTTCTTCAGGCGACAGCTTGGCAAGCGCTGCACACAAGTGCTCATAAGACTCGCCTTTCTCCTTGTACCAGCTTGCCCAATCTGCGATCAAACCATTGCACAACAGACCACGCTCGCTATCGACCAAACCGTCCCAGATTTCACGAGCGCTGAAAACATAGCCTGGCACTCGATCCTGTACATCGAGATTGCCTTTTTTCAACCAATAGTTTCTGGCTGGATCCCATGCGGCAAAACTACCATCGGCCATGGCATACAGCACCAGACCCGGGTTGATCGGACGTCCCGCCTTGCCCGTCCAGGCTTGATCCAATGGCGAAAAAGTTGTTGCGTAAGAAACGTCTTTTGTTTTCGCTGAAACGGAGAATTCAATGCTGGCCTTGGCGGGATCGGTAGGTCGAACCATGCCCGCTCCCGTTAAGGCACGGTTTAAATCTCCTGGCCATTTTCGCGTCAACGCCCACCATGCGATATCAAGCAGAAAACTTTTCCCGAGACCGTTATCACCAGTGATCAAATTCAACCGGCTGGAGAACTGCACATCCAGTTGTGGAAGCGGCCCTACATGGCTCAGTTTCAAACTCTTTAACACAATCCCTTCCCCACATTTCATCCCGTCGATTCAACGCACAGGATAATAGACTTACATCGCGCCACTGTTGCAGCGCTTTACGCAAAACTCAAGCGGCGCTGTCGTGTTTCGAGCAAGAGAAGCGCCGGAAGAACTTTACGATCCAGTCAGAGGTTACTGAAATTGTTTGCCCAGTCCCGCCGGTACGCCGTGGATGTTGGTTTCTTCCCACGGGCCGTTGGGGCTGATCGAGCGGCTCCAGCCGTTGTTCCAGCGGTAGTAGGTGCGCTGACGGTAGAAGGTGTTGGTCTGGTCGTCGAGCACGTAAACGCCCAGTTTCTGGTCCCAGTGACTGTTACCGCCCGGTGGCGGGGCGAAGCTGGCGGAGGTGCGCGGGACGGGTTTGGCGGGTTTGGCCGGGATGCCCGGTTTGCTCGGCGTCGGGCTGGTCGACGGGGTCGGGCTGGGTTGTGACGGCGGGATCGGCGGCAGCCTGGTGGTCGGCTCCGGTCGTTGCACCGCACATGCGCTCAAGCCCAGGGCCAGTGTGAGGACTGTGATTCGGGCGATGGCGTTCATGGCGGTGCTTTCCTGTTGGTTCCGGCTATTTGTCCGGGCTGTCGATGGTCAGTGTCTGCGGCGCGGTGGTGCTGCTGGCCAGAGGCCCGCTGCGACCGACCCACTCACCGGCGGTCGGCTGACCGGCACGGGAGATGCGCGCAACCAGTTGGACTTCGGGGAAGTTCGACAGTTTCAATTGCGGCATCATCGCGTCGGCATCGCCCAGTTCCACGGTCACCGGCAAGTCGGCGACGGTCAGGCGCTTGGCTGCCAGCGGTGCTGGAGGGCCGGAAACCGCACGGGCAAAAATGAACACGCTGTCGCCCGGTTGCACCTTGGCTTTGAGCTCGCTGGCCAGATCCACACGCACTTTCAACAGCGCCGCCGCTTTTGCCGCCGGTGCCTGGGCGACCTTGCCGCCGCTGGCCTGCAGTTTCTCGGTGGCGCGGGTGATGCCGCCCTGCAGGGCCTCGCGGGATTTGTCCTGCGGCGGCAGTTGCGCCAGCAGACGGTTCCAGTAGTCGATGGCTTCCTGATAACGCTCGCCTTCGAACGCGGCGATGCCCAACAGGCCGAGACTGGTGACTTCTTTCGGATCGGCTTTCAGCGCTTCATCGGTCAGGGCCTGTACCTTGTCCGACCATTTCTTGTTGTCGGCGAAGTATTGGGCCTGCGCCCACTGGCCGAGCAGTTCCGGCTGACGACCGGCAAGATTGACCGCGCGTTCGAACATCTTCGCCGCGTCCGCCGGGCGATCCTGGGCCATGTAGGTACGACCGAGGAAATACACGCCTTCAGCCGAATCCGGCTGCGCAGCGACTGCGCGCTCCAGACGCTGAGTCATCTCTTCCATCGACTGCGGCGCCTGGGCGAATTCCCGGGTCAGTTCGACCTTGTCGCTCGCGCCAAAATGCAAATACAGACCGAGCCCCAACACCGGCACCAGCACGGCTGCCAGCAATGGAAGTGGTTTACCCAAACGCGAAACCCGCGCCGGCGCCACACCTTCGGTGTCGGCCAGCAGTTCCCGGGCCGCTTCGGCACGGCCGCTGTCCATTTGCGCGGCGTCGAGCACGCCTTCGGCCTGCTGCGATTGCAGCTCGGCGACGCGCTCCTGATACAGCGCGACATTGAGAGCGGTTCGATCCTCTTCACGCTGGGCGCGACGTTCGCGCAGGACGGGGATCAGCAGAAAACTCAGGGCGACCAGAAGCAACAGCCCTGCGGCAAGCCAGAAATCAATCATTCTTGGTTTTTATCCAACAGTTGGTCGAGGCGCTGACGCTCTTCAGGGGACAGCGATTGCGGCGTCTCGGCGCGCTGCCCGCGACGGCGGCGGACGATCACGGCAATCACCACGAACCCACCCAGCAACAGGCCGGCCGGGCCGAACCAGAGCAAAGCGGTCTTGGCATTGAGCGCCGGTTTGTAGCGGACGAAATCACCGTAGCGGTCGACCATGAAGTCGATGATCTGCTGATTGTCCTTGCCTTCGCCGAGCATGCGGAAAATCTCTTTGCGCAGGTCAGCGGCAATCGGCGCGTTGGAGTCGGCGATGTCCTGGTTCTGGCACTTGGGGCAGCGCAGTTCCTTGGTCAGTTCGCGAAAACGCTCGCGATCGCCTTCTTTGGCAAACTCGTAAGTGTCGATGGCCGCGTGGGCCACCCCGGCCAGGCTCAAGCCCAGCACCATGGCAGCTAAGAAGCGCTTCATGGCTTGGCCTCGTCGACCAGCGCCTGATACTTGGCCGCCAGTTTTTCCCGCCAGACCTGCTCGTCGATCACCCCGACGTACTTGTCGCGGATGATGCCCTTGGCGTCGATGAAGAAGGTTTCCGGCGCGCCGTAGACACCCAGATTCAAGCCCAGCGAGCCCTCATCGTCACGGATGTCCAGTTGATACGGGTTGTGGAATTCGGCCAGCCACTTAAGCGCATCGGCGTTGGTGTCCTTGTAGTTGATGCCGTAGATCACCACGCCGCGCTCGGCGAGCTTGTTCAGCACCGGGTGCTCGACCCGGCAGGAAATGCACCAAGTGCCCCAGACGTTGACCAGTGCCGGTTTGCCGAGAATGTCAGCGCGGGTCAGGGTCTTGTCGCCCTGCACTGCCGGCAGGGAAAACTCCGGGAACGGTTTGCCGATCATCGCCGACGGCAGCTCCGCCGGATCCAGGTACAGACCGCGATAAAGGAATACGGCCACCAGCAGGAAAATCGCCAATGGCACCAGCATCAACCAACGTCTCATGCAGCGGCTCCTTCCATGCCCAGCGCTTCACGCACGCGGGCTTTGACCTTCACTCGATAACGCCGATCCAGCGCCGCCAGCAGACCACCGAAACCGGTCAGCAGGCCGCCGAACCAGATCCAGCGCACGAACGGTTTGACGTGAACCCGCACCGCCCAGGCGCCGTCACCCAGCGGTTCACCCAGTGCGACGTAGAGGTCGCGGGTGAAACCGGCGTCGATCCCGGCCTCGGTCATCACCGAGTTCTGCACGGTGTACAGGCGCTTTTCCGGGTGCAGCACGCTGACTTCCTGACCGTTGCGGATCACCCGAACGGTGCCCTTGTCGGAAGTGAAGTTCGGGCCTTCGAAGTGCTTGGCGCCTTCAAACACGAACTGATAACCGGCCAAATCCATCGACTCGCCCGGCGCCAGGCGCAGGTCACGTTCGGCACTGTTCTGGCTCGACAACACCACGCCCAGCGCACAGACGGCGATGCCCAGATGCGCGATCTGCATGCCCCAGTAGCTGCGGGTCAGGGTCGGCAGGCCTTTGATCAGACCTTTGTGGCGGGTCTTGTCGAAGATGTCGCGCACGCCGGCCAGCAACACCCAGGCCGCGAGCAGGAACGTCGCGATGACGGCCCAGTTGAAATCGCCGTAAGCGACACCGGCTACTACCGCCAGGGCAACGCTGCCCAGCAGCACCGGCGTCAGCATGCTGACCAGCCATTTCACCGGGGTGTCTTTCCAGCGCACGATCACACCGACCGCCATCACCAGCATCAACAGCGCCATCAACGGAATGAACAGCGCGTTGAAGTACGGCGGGCCAACCGACAGCTTGGCGCCGCTGATCGCATCAAGAATCAGCGGATACAGCGTGCCGAGCAGGATCATCGACGCCGCCACCACCAACACCAGGTTGTTACCCAGCAGCAGGGTTTCCCGCGACCACAGGTTGAAGCCGACCTGACTCTTGACCACTGGCGCACGCAGCGCGAACAGGGTCAGCGAACCGCCGACCACAAACAGCAGGAAGATCAGGATGAACACGCCGCGCTCAGGATCCGAAGCAAACGCGTGTACCGAGGTCAGCACGCCGGAACGCACGAGGAAGGTGCCGAGCAGGCTCAGGGAGAATGCGGCAATTGCCAGCAACACCGTCCAGCTCTTGAACACGCCACGTTTCTCGGTGACCGCCAGCGAGTGAATCAGCGCCGTGCCCACCAGCCATGGCATGAACGAGGCGTTTTCCACCGGGTCCCAGAACCACCAGCCGCCCCAGCCGAGTTCGTAATAGGCCCACCACGAACCGAGGGTGATGCCGATGCCGAGGAAGGCCCACGCGACGATGGTCCACGGACGCGACCAGCGTGCCCAGGCAGCATCGAGACGACCGCCGAGCAATGCGGCGATGGCGAAAGCAAACGCAACCGAGAAACCGACGTAACCCATGTAGAGCATCGGCGGATGCACGATCAAACCGATGTCCTGCAGCAATGGATTGAGGTCACGGCCGTCGGCCGGGATCTGCGGCAGGATCCGCGAAAACGGGTTCGAGGTGAGGATCAGGAACAGCAGAAAACCGGTGCTGATCATGCCCATCACCGCCAGCACACGAGCGAGCATGACTTGCGGCAACTGCCGGGAGAACACCGACACCGCGAAGGTCCAGCCGCCGAGGATCAACGCCCACAGCAGCAGCGACCCTTCGTGGGCGCCCCACACCGCGCTGAACTTGTAGTACCACGGCAAAGCACTGTTGGAGTTCATCGCGACGTAGGCCACGGAGAAGTCGTCGGTCATGAACGCATAGGTCAGGCAACCGAAGGCGAACAGCAGGAATGCGAACTGCCCCCACGCGGCCGGTTGGGCGAGGCCCATCCACAGACGGTCGCCGCGCCAGGCACCGAGCAACGGCACCACGGCCTGCACCAGCGCGAAACACAGCGCCAGAATCATGGCCAGATGGCCCAACTCAGGAATGAAAATGCTGGATGTCATCGATCAACCCTCCTTCACAGGGGTTGGCGCGGATTGACCGCTGTCCTTCAGGGCTTTGGTCACTTCCGGCGGCATGTATTTCTCGTCGTGCTTGGCCAGCACTTCATCGGCAACCACCACGCCGTCGGCGTTGAGCTTGCCCAGCGCGACGATGCCCTGCCCTTCGCGGAACAGGTCCGGCAGGATCCCGCGATAGGTGATGGTCACGGACTTGTTGAAGTCGGTGACCACGAATTTGACGTCCAGCGAATCCGTGGAGCGTTGCAGTGAGCCCTTCTCGACCATGCCGCCGGCGCGGATGCGGGTGTCCTGCGGCGCTTCGCCGTTGGCGATCTGGGTCGGCGTGTAAAACAGGTTGATGTTCTGCTGCAGGGCGCTCAGGGCCAGGCCGACGGCAGCGCCGACCCCGACCAGAATTGCCAGGATGATGATCAGACGCTTTTTACGCAGCGGATTCACTTGCCGTTCTCCCGGCGCAGACGACGCGCCTCTTGTTGCAGATAGCGCTTGCGGGCCGCGATCGGCGCCGCCACGTTGAGGATCAGTACCGCCAGACAGATGCCGTAGGCCGACCAGACATACAGGCCGTGATGGCCCATGGCGAGGAAGTCGCCGAATGACGCGAAACTCATCGAGCGGCCTCCAGGCTGTTCTGCACTTCTTCTTTCACCCAACTGGCGCGGGCTTCGCGCTTGAGCACTTCAAGGCGCATGCGCAACAACAGCACGGCGCCGAAGAAACAGTAGAATCCCAGCACCGTCAGCAGCAGCGGCAGCCACATCTCGACGGGCATCGCCGGTTTTTCGGTAAGGGTGAAGGTCGCGCCCTGGTGCAGGGTGTTCCACCACTCCACCGAGTATTTGATGATCGGAATGTTGATCACGCCGACGATGGCCAGCACCGCGCAGGCCTTGGCGGCGCTGTCGCGATTGCTGATGGCGTTGCCCAGGGCAATCACGCCGAAGTACAGGAACAGCAGAATCAGCATCGAGGTCAGGCGCGCGTCCCAGACCCACCACGAGCCCCAGGTCGGCTTGCCCCAGATCGCCCCGGTGACCAGCGCCACGGCCGTCATCCAGGCACCGATCGGCGCGGCGCATTGCAGGGCGACGTCGGCCAGTTTCATCTTCCACACCAGCCCGACCACACCGCACACCGCCAGCATCACGTAGATCGACTGAGCAAGCATCGCGGCGGGAACGTGGATATAGATGATGCGAAAGCTGTTGCCTTGCTGATAGTCCGGCGGCGCGAAGGCCAGGCCCCAGATGACGCCAACGCAGATCAGCAACAACGCGGCGAGGCTCAACCACGGCAAAAACTTGCTGCTGATGCCGTAGAACCACTTGGGCGAGCCGAGCTTGTGAAACCAGGTCCAGTTCATACTGTTTCCATCACGGGTGCCGCTCATCGGTGTGAGCAGTCTCAGGGTCTTTGCTGGTTAAATTTTAACCAGACCTCATTATTCGCCGACGCTGATCTTCAGGCCAGCCGCTATTGCAAAAGGTGTCAGGGTTATCGCCAGGGCGGTCAGGCTGCCAAGCCACAACAGATAACCAAGCGCCGGCATGCCCTGCAACGCCGCCTGCAAGGCGCCACTGCCGAGGATCAACACCGGGATGTACAACGGCAGAATCAGCAGCGCCAGCAACAGGCCTCCGCGTTTCAGACCGACCGTCAGCGCCGCGCCCACCGCACCGAGCAAGCTCAGCACCGGTGTTCCCAGCAGCAACGAAAGCAGCAAAACCGGCAGACACGCAGCCGGCAACCCGAGCATCAACGCCAGTAACGGCGAGAGCAAAACCAGTGCCAGCCCGGAAAAAAGCCAGTGTGCCAGCACCTTGGCCAATACCAGAAGTGGCAGGGGGTGCGGCGAAAGGACCCACTGTTCAAGGGAGCCATCTTCGAAATCACTGCGGAACAGCCCGTCCAGCGAGAGCAGGACCGACAAAAGTGCCGCCACCCAGACTAACCCCGGGGACAAGTTTTGCAATACTTGAGTTTCCGGGCCGACGGCCAGCGGGAACAGCGCGATGACGATGGCGAAGAAAATCAGCGGATTGGCCAGCTCCGCCGGGCGGCGGAACAGCAGTCGGGATTCACGGGCAACCAGCAGGCCGAACACACTCATACCGCCCAATTCCCCAGATCGATGTCGCGATAACCGGCTGGCATCCGGCTCAGCGTGTGGTGCGTGGTGAGCACCACCAGGCCGCCCCGTTCGCAGTGCCCGGCCAGGTGTTCTTCAAGCTGCGCCACGCCCTGCTTGTCCAGCGCAGTGAACGGTTCGTCGAGAATCCACAACGGCGGGCTGTCCAGATACAACCGCGCCAGCGCCACGCGGCGCTGCTGGCCGGCGGACAGACTGTGGCAGGGAACATCCTCGAAACCGCGCAATCCAACCGCCGCCAGGGCCTGCCAGATCGCGTCGCGTTCGGCGGGTTGATGCAGGGCGCAGAGCCAGGCGAGGTTTTCTTCCGGCGTGAGCAAGTCCTTGATCCCGGCGGCATGGCCGATCCACAACAGGTTGCGCGCCAGCTCGCTGCGTTGCTCGCCCAGCGGCTTGCCGTTGAGCAGCACCTGACCGTCGGTCGGCTGCATCAGACCGGCCAGCAAACGCAGCAGGCTGGTCTTGCCGCTGCCGTTGGGGCCGCTGATCTGCACCATATCGCCACTGGCCAGTCTCAATTCGAGATTGTCGAAGAGCAGTCTGAGATCACGTTCACACGCGAGGGCAACGGTTTGCAGGACAGGACTGGTCAAGGGTTCACGGGCCTTATACGGTTCAAGTCGGCTCTGGCGCGGCCGTTAAAGAGTTGCAGCATAAATGCAATGACGGCTCAATCCAGAGAGCTGCGTCAAACAATTGCTATGTTTTTTGAACGAATGGAAGGACGGGCGGCATTATACATGGCGTCCCCCGCTCTCCCGAGTGCATTTTCCTCAGGTTGTGTCCGCGTATGACAGGCGAAATGAACATCCTCCCGCTCCCGCCCACCACCCCGGCGACCGTTCGCCCGCAGGTGGGTGAGCTGCTGAAGTTGCTGACGCCGGTCGACGGGCTGATTGCCGCCGGCCAGAGCGCCAAGGCCGAGGTGTTGTCGCTCAAGCAGGCGGATCAGACCTTTCAGTTGCTGCTCAAGGTGACGCTGGAAAGCGGCCGTCAGACCACCGTGCAGGCGACCAGCAATCTGCCGCTGCCCCAGGGCACCAGTCTGGCGATCACCCAGCCGTCGGCGGGCAATCTGGCGATCACCGTGCAACAGGCCATCGCCAGCAGCGTCGCCACCCTCACCCGCATCGACACTGCGCAACTGCCGGTCGGCACGCTGCTGCAAGGCAAGGTGCTGACGGCTCAGGCCTTGCCACAGGTGCCGGGGCAGCCGACGGTGTACCGCTCGATGGTCAGCCTGCTCAACACGACGTTGAGCGGCAGCACACTGAGCATCGACAGCCCGCAACCGCTGCGCATCGGCACCCTGCTCTCGGCGCTGGTGCAGGACTCGCAAACCCTGAAGTTCCTGCCGCTGAGCAATCGCCAGGAACAACTGGCGGTCAGCCAGCAGCTGGTCAGCCAGCAAAGCCGTCAGGGCTCCCTAGACGGCTTGCTGAAAATGCTCCAGAGCCTGCCCCCCGCCACCGATCAGACGTCCCAGGATTTGCGCGCGGCCGTGGACAAACTGCTCGCCAACCTGCCGGACGTGCAGCAACTGAGCACCCCAAAAGGTCTGGCCCAGGCGCTGGCCAACAGCGGTGTGTTCCTCGAAACCAAACTGCTGACCGGGCAGAACCCGACGCTGGCCCCGGACATGAAAGCCGATCTGCTCAAGCTGATCGCCCAACTCACCCCCGGCCTGCCCGGCAACACCAACCTGAATGCGATCATCGCCGCCAACACCCTGGCTCAAGCATTGCCAAGCTTCGTGCGCAACGCCCTCGGCATGCTCGGTCAGGTCAGCGCAAAACCGGTGCCGAGCAGTTTCCCGTTGCCCGACCGACTGCTGCAAAGCCTGGAAGGTGAAGGCGATCTGGAGCATTTGCTGCGCCTCGCCGCCGCTGCCGTGTCGCGCCTGCAAAGTCATCAACTGTCGAGTCTGGAACAGACCGGCGTGACCGACGACGGCCGCCTGCTCAGCACCTGGCAACTGGAAATCCCGATGCGCAACCTGCAGGACATCGTGCCGTTGCAGGTCAAGTTCCAGCGCGAAGAAGCGCCGGAGAAACAGGATGCGAACGAGCAGCGCCGCGATGAGCGCGAGCCGAAACAACAACTGTGGCGCGTCGATCTGGCTTTCGACATGGAACCGCTGGGGCCGATGCAGATTCAGGCACAGTTGATCAGCGGCAGCCTGTCCAGCCAGTTGTGGGCCGAGCGGCCGTACACCGCGAGTCTGATCGAAAGCAACCTGACCGCCCTGCGCCAGCGCCTGCTGGATTCCGGGCTGAACGTCGGCGACATCGACTGCCACCTCGGCACCCCGCCGCAAGGCATCCAAACCCGCCTCGAACACCGCTGGGTCGACGAAACCGCATGAATGACACCACCGCTCCACGCCAGGCCATCGCCCTCAAATACGACGGCAGCCACGCCCCGACCCTTACCGCCAAGGGCGACGAAGAACTGGCCGAAGAAATCCTGCGGATCGCCCGCGATTATGAAGTGCCGATCTACGAAAACGCCGAACTGGTGAAACTGCTGGCGCGAATGGAACTGGGCGACAGCATCCCCGAAGAGCTGTACCGCACGATCGCGGAGATCATCGCTTTCGCCTGGAACCTCAAGGGCAAGTTCCCGGCGGGACAGAATCCGGATGCGCCGATGGTCGAGAAAGACGTCACCGAACGCGGCGACGATTACTGAATTTTCACAGGCCCCATCGCGAGCAGGCTCGCTCCCACATTTGACCGCGTCTCGTCATGACGACCGCGATTCAATGTGGGAGCGAGCCTGCTCGCGATAGCGATTTCAGCCGCGCTACAAATCAGTTCTTGTGCAGCTTGCGCATCAACTCCGCCTCAGCCTGGGTCAACCCGCAGGACTGGGTCAACTCATCGACGCTTGCGCCCATCCCCACCAGTTTCGCCGCCTGGGCGAATGACAGGCTGGAAGGATCGCGCTGTTCGAGCTGGGAGAGTTTGTCCGGGATCGGACTGACCACCGCGCGCAGCTCGTGCAGGGCTTCGCCCATGCGCACGTTGCCGTTCTGGTAATCGTCGACACGTTTGGCCAGGTCCCTGATGCGCTGATCACGCAGCGCATCGCCCTGGGCCTGTTGCGCAGCGATCACCCGCTGCGCCTTGATGTACGCCAGAAACATCGCCAGCGTGCCTGCCCAGAACAGGAACAGGACAATGACCGCTACCTCGAGAATCAATCAGATGTTCTCCAGTTCCGACCACTCTTCTTCGCTCATCATCTTGTCCAGCTCGACCAGGATCAGCAACTCGTTGTTCTTGTTGCACACGCCCTGGATGAACTTGGCCGACTCTTCGTTACCGACGTTCGGTGCGGTCTCGATTTCCGACTGACGCAGGTAAACCACTTCAGCCACGCTGTCGACCATGATGCCCACGACCTGCTTGTCGGCTTCGATGATGACGATACGGGTGTTGTCGCTGATCTCACCGCTCATCAGGCCGAAGCGCTGACGGGTATCGATCACGGTCACCACGTTGCCGCGCAGGTTGATGATGCCCAGCACGTAGCTTGGCGCACCCGGAACCGGAGCGATCTCGGTGTAGCGCAGGACTTCCTGAACGCGCATCACGTTGATGCCGTAGGTTTCGTTGTCCAGCTTGAAGGTCACCCATTGCAGGATCGGATCTTCGGAACCCTTTGCCGCCGTAGCCTTGTCGTTCATACCCTAGCCCCTCGAAAAACCGCGCCTGGCGGTGTGTGTTTCGTTCGCCGGCATTTGAATGCCGGTACTGTCTTTATGTCGGTTTGTGGTTCGGCTTACTGCCGGACATGTGCTTTGCCCCACCGCTGGCGATCAACTCGGCCAGAGCGGAAACATCGAGCAAGGCGCACATGTGTTCAATCACCGTGCCGGCGAGCCATGGCCGCTGACCTCGGTGACTTCTCCATTTGATTTCATTCGGGTCCAGACGCAACGAGCGACTGACCTGATGCACCGCCAGTCCCCACTCGTAACCCTGCACCGAAATTACGTATTGCAGGCCCTGACGGAAATCGTCGCGGTAGCGATCCGGCATGACCCAGCGTGCGGTGTCCAGCACCTTCAGATTCCCGGCCTGGCTCGGCAGAATCCCGAGGAACCATTCCGGCTGACCGAACAGCGGCGTCAGCTCGTGGCCGGCCAGCGAGTAGATCGAGCCGAGGCACACCAGTGGCACGGCCAGCGTCAGCCCGGCGACGTCGAACAGCAGGCATTCGAACGCTTCCGAAGCCCAGGCCGGACGGCCGTCGGTTTCCACCGGTGGCGGCGTGTTGCTGGGTGGCAAATGCACTTCCACCAGTGGCGCAACCAGGGTCGGTTCGACCGGGGCTGGCGCAGGCGCTACAGGTTCGGGCTCTGGCGCCGCCGGAGGCGGCGTTTGCAGAAGTTGGGTTTGCAGCAACGGCGCCAGCGTCGATACCACGCGCACCGGCTCAGGCTCTTTGATCAACGTCGCAGGTGCCGTCGCTACTACAGCGGCAGGCGCTGCAACCGGGGCCACCGGCCTAGCGGCTTTTTGCGCATCCCGGGCCTGCTCTTCAAGCACGGCGGCCTGGAATTCATCCAGCGCCGCAGCGCTCTCGACCACCTCGACCGGCGCTGCGATTTCCTGCTCGACCTCGTCCGTCACTTCCTGGAGCAAGCCGTCCAGATAGGACTGCAGCGCCAGTTGCGGCTTCGACGTCAGCTTGATCGGCCGATTCATGCTCAAGCCACCTGCGGAACGAGTTGCTGCGCCAGCAGATGCTTGAGCAGCGCGCGGTAAGCCAGCACGCCACGGCTCTTGCCGTCGAACTGCGAAGGGGTGACACCGGCACGACTGGCGTCGCGCAGACGGGTATCGACCGGGATGTAACCCTGCCAGATCTCGTCGGGGAATTTGTCGCGCAGCACGCGCAAGGTGCCCATTGACGCTTGGGTGCGGCGGTCGAACAGGGTCGGCACGATGCTGAACGGCAGCGCCTGTTTGCGCGAGCGGTTGATCATCGCCAAGGTGTTGACCATGCGCTCCAGGCCTTTGACGGCCAGGTGCTCGGTCTGCACCGGGATCACCAGTTGTTGACTCGCGGCCAGGGCGTTGACCATCAGCACGCCGAGCAACGGCGGGCTGTCGATGATCGCGTAATCGAAGTCCTGCCACAGTTGCGCCAGACTCTTGGCGATCACCAGGCCCAGGCCACTCTGCCCCGGCGACTGGCGCTCGAGGGTGGCCAGCGCGGTGCTCGACGGCAACAGGGAAATGCGTTCATCGCTGGTCGACAGCAGCAGTTGGCCCGGCAGGCCTTGCGGCACGCTGCCCTTGTGTAGAAACAGGTCGTAGTTACTGTGTTCCAGGCTGTCGGGGTCGTAACCGAAATAGCTGGTCATCGAGCCGTGCGGGTCGAGATCGACCACGACCACGCGCTTGCCCGCCTCTGCCAGCAAACCGGCTAAAGCGATGGAAGAAGTGGTTTTACCAACACCACCCTTTTGATTGGCGACTGCCCAGACTCTCATTCGGATCGTTCCTCCCGGCCGGGATACTCGGCCGAGACATGGTTCAGCGTATTAATGCGGGCGACGGAGAATTGACGGCACTCTCGCGTCCCGGCGTCTTGACCGGGGTCGGTGCAGTTTGTGTGCCAGCACGCTTCAACGCGGCATCCGGTTGCGCATGGGCGGTTCCGGTGCCGGTGAGGCTGCGGCGCACATCGAGATTGCGCGACACCACCAGCACCACACGACGGTTTTTCGCCCGGCCTTCAGCGGTGGCGTTGTTGGCCACCGGCTGGAATTCGCCGTAGCCCACCGACGCCAGGCGGCCAGGGTTCACGCCCTGCATCGCCAGCATGCGCACGATGCTCGCCGAACGCGCCGAGGACAGTTCCCAGTTGGTCGGGTACTGCGCAGTGCGGATCGGTTGATCGTCGGTGAAGCCTTCGACGTGGATCGGGTTGTCGAACGGTTTGAGAATCGCTGCGACCTTGTCGATGATGTTGAACGCGATGTCGCTCGGCATCGCATCACCGCTGCCGAACAGCAGGCTGGAGTTGAGTTCGATCTCGACCCAAAGCTCGTTGCCGCGCACGGTCATCTGGTTCGAGGAGATCAGGTCGCCGAACGCGGCACTGATGTCATCGGCGATGCTTTTCAGCGGATCGCTGGCCCCGGCGATGCCGGCGTCGACCTGTTCGGCGTCCTTGACCAGCGGCTTGGCCGGGGTAACGGTCTTCGGTCGTTCTTCGCCGATCGGAATCGGCTTGAGCGCGCGGTCGGAGTCGGTGAAGACCCCGATCAGCGCTTCGGAGATGATCTTGTACTTGCCTTCGTTGATCGACGAGATGGAGTACATCACCACGAAAAAGGCAAAGAGCAAGGTGATGAAGTCGGCGTAGGAAACCAGCCAACGTTCATGGTTTACATGCTCTTCATGCTGGCGACGACGTGCCATGAGGTCAGTCCCTTAATCCATGAAGCCCTGAAGCTTCAACTCGATGGAGCGTGGGTTTTCACCTTCAGCGATCGACAAAATACCTTCCAACAACATTTCGCGATAACGCGACTGTCGCAACGCGATTGACTTGAGCTTGGCGGCCACCGGCAACAGGATCAGGTTGGCACTGGCCACACCGTAGATGGTGGCGACGAACGCCACCGCAATCCCGTTGCCCAGTTGCGACGGATCGGCCAGATTGCCCATCACGTGGATCAGGCCCATTACCGCACCGATGATGCCGATGGTCGGCGCGTAGCCGCCCATGCTTTCAAACACTTTGGCGGCCTCGATGTCGCGGGCTTCCTGGGTGTAGAAATCCACTTCGAGGATGCTGCGGATCGCTTCCGGCTCGGCGCCGTCGACCAGCAGTTGCAGGCCCTTGCGCGAGTAGGCGTCAGGCTCGGCATCCGCCACGCCTTCCAGACCCAGCAGGCCTTCCTTGCGGGCGGTGAGGCTCCAGTTGACCACGCGGTCGATGCCGCCGGCCAGGTCCACCCGCGGCGGGAAAAAGATCCAGGCCAGAATCTGCATGGCGCGCTTGAACGCGCTCATCGGCGATTGCAGCAGCGCGGCACCGACGGTGCCACCGAGCACGATCAGCGCCGCCGGGCCGTTGGCCAGCGCGCCGAGGTGACCGCCTTCCAGGTAGTTGCCGCCGATGATGGCGACGAACGCCATGATGATCCCGATAAGGCTTAGAACATCCATCAGACGCATGCCTCGACGATGTGCTTGCCGATATCGTCCAGGCTGTACACCGCGTCGGCGAGGTCAGCTTTGACGATGGCCATCGGCATGCCGTAGATCACGCAACTGGCTTCGTCCTGAGCCCAGACCGTGCTGCCGCCCTGCTTGAGCAGGCGAGCACCTTCGCGGCCGTCGGCGCCCATGCCGGTCAGTACCACCGCCAGAACTTTGTCGCTGTAGGATTTGGCTGCAGAACCGAAGGTGATGTCCACGCACGGCTTGTAGTTCAGACGTTCGTCGCCCGGCAGGATTTTCACCGCGCCACGGCCGTCGATCATCATCTGCTTGCCACCCGGTGCCAGCAGCGCCAGGCCCGGACGCAGGATGTCGCCATCCTCGGCTTCCTTGACGCTGATGCGGCACAGCTTGTCCAGACGTTCGGCGAAGGCCTTGGTGAAGGCCGCCGGCATGTGCTGGATCAGCACGATCGGCGCCGGGAAGCTGGCCGGCAACTGGGTCAGGACCCGTTGCAGCGCTACCGGGCCGCCGGTCGATGTACCAATGGCGACGAGCTTGTAGTTCTTGCGTTTCGGGGCCGGCGACGAAGCGCTGGCCGCTGGCGCGCGAGTCGGTGCCGGCGCAGATGCCGGACGGGCCGGAGCGCTGTGGCTGCCAAAACTCGACGGCGCCGCTGCCGGAGTCGGCGCAGGCGTCGGTGCAGCGGCAGGCGCCGGCGCACTGTAGGCACTGAAACGACGGTTGCTGCGCGAGATGCTGTGAACCTTCTCGCACAGCAGTTGCTTGACCTTCTCCGGATTACGGGAGATGTCTTCGAAATTCTTCGGCAGGAAATCCACCGCGCCGGCATCCAGCGCATCCAGGGTCACCCGGGCGCCTTCGTGTGTCAGCGAGGAGAACATCAACACCGGTGTCGGGCAGCGCTGCATGATGTGCCGCACGGCCGTGATGCCATCCATCATCGGCATCTCGTAGTCCATGGTGATCACGTCCGGCTTGAGGGCCAGGGCCTGATCGATCGCCTCTTTACCGTTGGTTGCCGTGCCGACAACCTGGATGCTCGGATCCGCTGAAAGAATTTCCGAGACGCGGCGGCGGAAAAAACCCGAATCGTCCACCACCAGGACTTTGACTGCCATAAACACTCCATTAGGTGCGGCGGGACGTTGTCGCCCCGCCACCCCGGATTCAAATACGCCGTGCGGCGTAACGCTTGAGCATGCTCGGAACATCGAGAATCAGTGCAATGCGGCCGTCACCGGTGATGGTGGCGCCGGACATGCCCGGGGTTCCCTGGAGCATCTTGCCCAATGGCTTGATGACCACTTCTTCCTGGCCGACCAGTTGATCGACGACGAAGCCGATCCGCTGGGTGCCCACCGAAAGGATCACCACATGGCCTTCGCGCTGCTCTTCGTGAGCGGCGGAGCTGACCAGCCAGCGCTTGAGGTAGAACAATGGCAGCGCCTTGTCCCGCACGATCACCACTTCCTGGCCGTCCACCACGTTGGTGGTCGACAGGTCGAGGTGGAAGATTTCGTTGACGTTCACCAGCGGGAACGCGAACGCCTGATTGCCGAGCATCACCATCAGGGTCGGCATGATCGCCAGCGTCAGCGGCACCTTGATGACGATCTTCGAGCCCTGCCCCTTGGTCGAGTAGATGTTGATCGAACCGTTGAGCTGGGAAATCTTGGTCTTCACCACGTCCATGCCGACACCGCGGCCGGACACATCGGAGATCTCGGTCTTGGTCGAGAAACCCGGGGCGAAAATCAGGTTGTAGCACTCGGTGTCGCTCAGACGATCGGCGGCATCCTTGTCCATCACACCGCGTTTCACGGCGATGGCGCGCAGGACGTTCGGGTCCATGCCTTTGCCGTCGTCGGAGATCGACAGCAGGATGTGGTCGCCTTCCTGCTCGGCCGCCAGGATCACCTTGCCGCCACGGGCCTTGCCCGAGGCTTCGCGTTCTTCCGGCGACTCGATGCCGTGGTCGACGGCGTTGCGCACCAAGTGGACCAGCGGGTCGGCCAGTGCCTCGACGAGGTTCTTGTCGAGGTCGGTCTCTTCACCCACCAGTTCCAGGTTGATCTCTTTCTTGAGCTGGCGCGCCAGGTCGCGAACCAGACGCGGGAAGCGGCCGAAGACTTTCTTGATCGGCTGCATCCGGGTCTTCATGACGGCGGTCTGCAAGTCGGCGGTGACCACGTCGAGGTTCGACACGGCCTTCTGCATCGACTCGTCGCCGCTGTTCAGGCCCAGGCGCACCAGACGGTTACGTACCAGCACCAGCTCGCCGACCATGTTCATGATTTCGTCGAGACGCGCGGTATCAACGCGAACGGTGGTTTCAGCTTCAGTCGTCGGTTTTTCCGGTGGCGGCGTCGCGGGGGCACGGGCCGGAGCCGGTGCTGCGGCGGCAGCCGGTTTGGCCGGTTCGGCTTTAGGCTCAGGTGCTTTCGCGGCGGGTTTTGCCGCAGCGGCCGGGGCCTTCGCAGCCGGCGTTGCAACCGCCGAAGCATTGCCGGCAGTCACGACCGCACCGGTGGCGACGTCAGTGAACTTGCCTTTGCCATGCAGATCGTCGAGCAGCGATTCGAACTCGTGGTCGCTGATCAGATCGCTACCGGCCGCAGCGGCTGCCGGAGCAGCCGGCGCAGGCACCGAAGCAATCGCCGACTCCAGCGCATCGACGGCAAAGTTGCCCTTGCCGTGCAACTGATCGAGCAAGGCTTCGAATTCGTCGTCGGTAATGTCCGAGCTGTCGCCCGCCGCCGGGGCAGCAGGTGCAGCCGCCGCCGGTGCCACGGCGTCGGCCGCGAACTGGCCCTTGCCGTGCAACTGGTCGAGCAGCGACTCGAATTCTGCGTCGGTGATTTCATCGCTGGCCGCTTCGGTGGAAGCAGGTGCAGCGGCAGCCGCCGGGGCTTCGGCTTCGGCCTTGACGGCGTTCAGCGAGTCCAGCAACTGTTCAAATTCGTTATCGGTGATGTCGCCCGAATCGCCTTCGACGACCAGTTCTTCGATCATCTCGGCAACCGGCGAAGCCGGGGCTTCATCCGCCGATTGCGGTTCGGCCAGACGCGCCAGGGCGGCCAGCAGTTCCGGGGTGGCGGCGGTGATCGGGCTGCGATCGCGGACTTCGCTGAACATGCTGTTCACCGCGTCCAGCGCTTCGAGCACCACGTCCATCAGTTCTGCATCGACGCGTCGTTCACCCTTGCGCAGGATGTCGAACACGTTTTCGGCGATGTGACAGCACTCCACCAGCTCGTTGAGCTGAAGGAAGCCGGCGCCCCCTTTTACAGTGTGGAAACCGCGAAAAATTGCGTTGAGCAGATCTGCGTCATCCGGGCGGCTTTCCAGCTCGACCAGTTGTTCGGACAGTTGCTCAAGAATCTCGCCGGCCTCAACCAGGAAATCCTGAAGGATCTCTTCATCGGCGCCGAAGCTCATTAATGGGGTGCTCCTACAGGTCTAAAAACCCAAAAAACCTATGATTCCAAAACTCTAGAATCCAAGGCTGGATAACAAATCGTCCACATCGTCCTGACCGGACACAACGTCTTCTCGTTTATCGGCATGAATCTGCGGACCTTCACCCTGCGAGAGATGTTTTTGTGGATCTTTTTCAGCAAGCATCGCCGCACGGTCATGTTCGATGCCCGCAAAGCGGTCCACCTGGCTGGCCATGAGCACGAGCTTGAGCAGGTTGCTTTCGACTTCGGTGACCAATTGGGTCACGCGCTTGATCACCTGGCCGGTGAGGTCCTGGTAATCCTGGGCGAGCAGAATGTCGTTCAGATTGCTCGACACCGCGCGGTTGTCCGCGCTGCTGCGTGCCAGAAAACCGTCGACCCGGCGCGCCAGTTCGCGGAACTCTTCAGCCCCGACCTCACGACGCATGAAACGGCCCCAATCGGCGCTCAAGGCCTGGGCTTCATCAGCCAGGCCATTGACCACAGGGGTCGCGCTTTCCACCAGATCCATGGTGCGGTTGGCGGCAGCTTCGGTCAGTTTGACCACGTAGCCCAGGCGCTCGGTAGCGTCGGTAATCTGCGACACTTCCTCAGCCTGCGGCATGTGCGGATCGATCTGAAAATTGACGATCGCACTGTGCAGTTCACGCGTGAGCTTGCCCACTTCCTGGTACAGGCCACGGTCACGGGTCTGATTGAGCTCATGGATCAGTTGCACCGCGTCGCCGAACTTGCCTTTTTCAAGGCTTTCGACCAGTTCGACCGCGTGTTTTTTCAGGGTCGACTCAAAATCGCCCTGTGAAGATTCGTTATGCTCCATAGCTCCCCCGCGCGTTCATCAGCCGATGCGTTCGAAAATCTTCTCGATTTTTTCTTTCAACGCCTGGGCCGTGAAAGGTTTGACCACATAGCCGTTCACGCCGGCCTGGGCCGCTTCGATGATCTGCTCGCGCTTGGCTTCAGCGGTCACCATCAGCACCGGCAGGTGCTTGAGCTTTTCATCGGCACGCACGTGGCGCAGCAGGTCGATACCGGTCATGCCGGGCATGTTCCAGTCGGTCACCAGAAAGTCGATGCTGCCGCTGTTGAGCACCGGAATGGCAGTGGTGCCATCGTCGGCTTCAACGGTGTTGGTGAACCCCAGATCACGCAACAGGTTCTTGATGATCCGCCGCATCGTTGAGAAGTCATCAACGATGAGGATTTTCATGTCTTTGTTCAATTCGACCTCCAAGCAGTCTTAAACGCGCCCAGCACCTGGACGCGCCATTTCAATCAATCCGGCAAAACACTCGATGACTGTCTGGAGCACAACAGATCGAGACCGGTGCCGTTCACCACCGCACCAGCCTCGTTCGCAGTGTCCCCACACTGCCTTCAGCGCGCTCGCCACTCCCCCAAACGCCCCCGCAAGCGGGCCGCGCACTGGCTGTGTAACTGGCTGACCCGCGATTCACTGACGCCAAGGACTTCACCGATCTCCTTGAGGTTCAGCTCTTCGTCGTAGTACAGCGCCAACACCAGTCGCTCACGCTCCGGCAAATTGGCAATCGCGTCCGCCAGCGCGGCCTGGAAACGTTCGTCTTCCAGATCGCGCGACGGCTCCAGATGAGCACTGGCGCCATCCTCGTGCAGCCCTTCGTGTTCGCCGTCCTGCAACAGGTCGTCGAAACTGAACAGCCGGCTGCCCAGGGTGTCGTTCAAAATCCCGTAGTAATCGTCGAGACTCAATTGGAGTTCGGCCGCAACTTCGTGATCTTTAGCGTCGCGGCCGGTTTTAGCTTCAATCGAGCGAATTGCGTCGCTGACCATACGGGTGTTGCGGTGAACCGAGCGTGGCGCCCAGTCCCCTTTTCGGACTTCATCGAGCATCGCACCGCGGATCCGGATGCCCGCGTACGTTTCAAAACTGGCGCCCTTGCTGGCGTCGTATTTGGTCGAGACTTCGAGCAGGCCGATCATCCCGGCCTGGATCAGGTCTTCGACCTGCACACTGGCCGGCAATCGCGCCAGCAAGTGGTAGGCGATGCGTTTGACCAGTGGCGCGTAACGCTCGATCAGCTCGTACTGCGCGTCACGCGCCGACTTCTTGTAAAAATTCATACCGCTGGCGGTCATAGCACAGGTCCTGCCGTTTGCTGCACGAGGCGCTCGACGAAAAATTCGAGGTGGCCGCGCGGGTTGGCGGGCAGCGGCCAGGTGTCGACCTTCTGTGCGATCGCCTTGAACGCCAGCGCGCACTTGGAACGCGGGAAGGCTTCATAGACCGCACGCTGCTTCTGCACCGCCTTGCGCACGCTTTCGTCGTAAGGCACCGCGCCGACGTATTGTAGAGCGACGTCCAGGAAGCGATCCGTGACCTTGGTCAACTTGGCGAACAGATTGCGACCTTCCTGCGGGCTCTGGGCCATGTTGGCCAGGACGCGGAAGCGGTTCATGCCGTAATCGCGGTTCAGCAGTTTGATCAGCGCGTAGGCGTCGGTGATCGAGGTCGGCTCGTCGCAGACCACCAGCAACACTTCCTGGGCAGCGCGCACGAAACTGACTACCGAGTCACCAATACCCGCAGCGGTATCGATCACCAGCACGTCGAGGTTGTCGCCGATGTCGCTGAACGCCTGGATCAGGCCGGCATGCTGGGCCGGGCTCAGGTGAACCATGCTCTGGGTGCCGGAAGCGGCCGGCACGATGCGGATCCCGCCGGGGCCCTGCAACAGCACGTCGCGCAGCTCGCAGCGGCCTTCGATCACGTCGGCCAGGGTGCGTTTGGGGGTGAGGCCCAGCAGAACGTCGACGTTCGCCAGCCCCAGGTCGGCGTCCAGCAGCATGACCCGACGGCCAAGCTCTGCCAGCGCCAGGGACAAGTTCACTGACACATTAGTCTTGCCGACGCCACCTTTGCCGCCGGTCACCGCGATCACCTGTACGGGATGCATGCTGCCCATGTTATTTCTTTACCTTGTCTTGCATAGACGGAGGCCACATTACTGGCTGCGCGTTCACAACCGGAACAATGCATGGCAGACCATCGATGTAGGTACAAAAACGGTTCATTACCTCAGCCAACCTGCTTGGTCGGACTGTGGTAGATATCAGCGAACATGTCAGCCATGGCTTCTTCGCTGGGTTCTTCCTGCATTTGCACACTGACGGCGCGGCTGACCAGTTGATGACGGCGCGGCAGATGCAGATCATCCGGAATACGCGGCCCATCGGTCAGGTAGGCGACCGGCAGTTCGTGACTGATCGCCAGGCTCAGCACTTCGCCAAGGCTGGCCGTCTCATCCAGTTTAGTCAGGATGCACCCGGCCAGCCCGCAACGCTTGTAACTGTGATACGCGGCGGTTAGAACCTGTTTCTGGCTGGTGGTTGCCAGCACCAGATAATTTTTCGACCGAATGCCACGACCGGCCAGACTTTCCAGCTGCATGCGCAGCGCCGGATCGCTGGCTTGCAGGCCGGCGGTATCGATCAGCACCACGCGTTTGCGCAGCAGTGGATCCAGCGCCTGCACCAGGGACTGGCCCGGATCGACGTGGGTCACCGACACATTGAGGATGCGACCCAGAGTCTTTAGCTGCTCCTGCGCGCCGATACGGAAACTGTCCATGCTCACCAGCGCGATGTTCTGCGCGCCGTACTTGAGCACGTAGCGGGCGGCCAGTTTGGCCAGGGTGGTGGTCTTGCCCATGCCGGCCGGGCCGACCATGGCAATCACCCCACCCTCTTCCAACGGCTCGACTTCCGGTACGGCTATCATCCGCGCCAGGTGCGCCAGCAGCATGCGCCAGGCCTGACGAGGCTCGTCGATCTCGGTGATCATCGACAGCAGATCCCGGGACAGCGGGCCGGACAAACCGATGCGTTGCAGACGACGGTACAGATTGGCCTGGGCCGGACGGCTGCCTTGCAGCTGGTTCCAGGCCAGGGTGCCGAGTTGCACTTCCATCAGTTCGCGCAGGCTGTTGAGTTCGAAACGCATCGAATCCAGTGCACGCGGGTCAACGCCAGCGGCGGCCGGTGCAGGCGCCGGGGCTTGGCGGGCCGGCGCCTCGTAGGTCGGTTCAGTCAGCGGCTCGGCAGCGGTCAGCGGCAGGCCGGCCGTCAACGGCAGCCCGGCGAACAACTGGCGATTGGTGTTGCCGTCGGCTTCGCCACGCAGGCTCAGCTCGGCCTGGGCGGTGACGATGCGCGACTGGGTCTTGCGCAGCTCATCCTCGAGTTCCATGTTCGGAACGCGCGGGGCCAGCGCCGACAGTTTGTAATCGAGCGCCGCCGTCAGCTCGACGCCGCCGGCAATGCGGCGGTTGCCAATGATGGCGGCATCAGCGCCCAGCTCATCACGAACCAGCTTCATGGCCTGACGCATATCGGCGGCGAAAAAACGCTTAACTTGCATAAACCACTACCTCAGCCGTTGGGCCCTACTGTCGCAACGATGGTCACTTGCTTGTTGTCCGGAATTTCCTGGTAGGCCAGCACATGCAGTCCGGGAACTGCCAGGCGACCAAAGCGCGAGAGCATCGCGCGAACCGGGCCTGCTACCAACAGGATCACCGGCTGACCTTGCATTTCCTGGCGCTGCGCCGCTTCGATCAGCGAACGCTGCAGCTTCTCGGCCATGCTCGGCTCCAGCAGAACGCCCTCTTCCGAGCCTTGCCCTGCCTTCTGCAGACTATTGAGCAATATTTGTTCCAACCTTGGCTCCAGCGTGATAACTGGCAGCTCCGACTCAGTCCCTACAATGCTTTGGACGATGGCGCGGGATACGCCGACCCGCACAGCGGCCACCAAAGCGGCGGTATCTTGACTCTTGGCGGCATTGTTGGCGATGGCTTCGGCAATGCTGCGGATATCGCGCACCGGCACGTGTTCGGCCAGCAACGCCTGCAGCACCTTGAGCAACTGCGACAGCGTAACCACGCCCGGCACCAGCTCTTCAGCCAGTTTCGGCGAGCTCTTGGCCAGCAATTGCATCAATTGCTGCACTTCTTCGTGGCCGATCAGCTCGCTGGAGTGTTTGTACAGAATCTGGTTCAAGTGAGTCGCAACCACGGTGCTGGCATCGACCACGGTGTAACCGAGCGATTGCGCCTGGGCGCGCTGGCTGACTTCGATCCACACCGCCTCCAGGCCGAAAGCCGGATCTTTGGCGGTAATGCCGTTGAGCGAGCCGTAGACCTGACCCGGGTTGATCGCCAGTTCGCGATCCGGGTAGATCTCGGCTTCGGCCAGGATCACGCCCATCAGGGTCAGGCGGTAGGCACTCGGCGCCAGGTCGAGGTTGTCGCGGATGTGCACGGTCGGCATCAGGAAGCCCAGATCCTGCGAGAGCTTCTTGCGCACGCCCTTGATCCGCGCCAGCAATTGCCCGCCCTGATTGCGGTCCACCAACGGAATCAGGCGGTAGCCGACTTCCAGGCCGATCATGTCGATCGGAGTCACGTCGTCCCAGCCCAGCTCCTTGGTTTCCATGGCGCGGGCCGGCGACGGCAGCAGTTCCTGCTGGCGCTTGACCTCTTCCAGCGCGATGACCTTGGCCACGTTCTGCTTCTTCCAGAACAGGTAAGCGCCACCGGCAGCCAGTGCAGCCATGGTCAGGAACGAGAAGTGCGGCATGCCCGGCACCAGGCCCATGACCGCCATCAGACCGGCAGCCACCGCCAGCGCTTTGGGCGAGGCGAACATCTGGCGATTGATCTGCTTGCCCATGTCTTCCGAGCCGGAAGCACGGGTCACCATGATCGCCGCCGCTGTAGATAACAACAGTGATGGCAATTGCGCCACTAAACCGTCACCGATGGTCAGTAAGGCGTAAACCTTGCCCGCGTCGGCGAAAGTCATGTTGTGCTGGAAGATGCCGACGGCCATGCCGCCGATGAGGTTGATGAACAGAATCAGCAGGCCGGCGATGGCGTCACCGCGCACGAACTTGCTGGCACCGTCCATCGAACCGTAGAACTCCGCCTCCTGGGCAACTTCAGAACGACGGGCCTTGGCCTGGGCCTGATCGATCAGACCGGCGTTGAGGTCGGCGTCGATCGCCATTTGTTTGCCGGGCATCGCATCGAGGGTGAAACGCGCGCTCACCTCGGAAATCCGCCCGGCACCCTTGGTCACCACGACGAAGTTGATGATCATCAAGATCGCGAAAACCACGATACCGACCACGTAGTTACCGCCGATCACCACCTCACCGAAGGCCTGAATCACCTTACCGGCAGCAGCGTGGCCGTCCTGACCGTGGAGCATCACCACCCGCGTCGACGCCACGTTCAGCGCCAGTCGCAACAGCGTCGCCACCAGCAGGATCGTCGGGAACACCGCAAAATCCAGCGGCCGCAAGGCGTACACGCAGACCAGCAGCACGACGATCGACAGGGCAATGTTGAAGGTGAAGAACACGTCGAGCAGGAACGGCGGCACCGGCAACATCATCATCGCCAGCATGACCAGCAGCAACAGCGGCACACCCAGATTGCCTCGACTGAGGTCGGCAACGTTTGTGCGAGCAGTGTTGAATAACTGAGTGCGATCCACCGGTTTTCCCCGTTCCTTTAAAGCAAACTTTTGACGCCCGAAGCAGGCGCACGGCGGCTACTGCAAGAAGCCTTCCAACTTTTACCAAGGCGTGAAACGGAAGCGGTGATGGATGCACAAATGGGCGGCACGCACGTCGTGCGCCCGCCCCTGTTCAGCGATGTTCACTGAGAAGAAACCCTGATAGTCAACTGGCTACCAGAATGTGCGCCGAAGTGATCGGACCGATGGAAAGGGATGCATTATCCAGATAGCGCGTGCCCCTGAACACGCTTTGACCGCCGGCATCGACAACGTCCTCCTCCGTATACATCAGTACCGCCCTGGTGACAGGCGCGACATTAGTGGACTTCTCCTGACCTTCCATCAGATTCAAGGCCCATTCGAAACGTATGAATGGCAGGTCGCTGATTTCGATCGGAGGCGCGCCCGCATCCAGCCGAAAATATTGCCGCGTCGTGATGCGCAATTGGTTGCCGACCACCGTGAACGAGGGTTTTCCATAACGTCGCTCTACGGGCCCGCCATCACTCGCCCACTGGTCCATGTAATAACCAGGGTCGGTGAATAGAGCGAACAACGACGGGTTATCGCTGATATTACCGGCCGCACCAAAGAAGTAATTGTAGGAGTAGTGATACGCAAACCCGGCGAGCTCGGGGCGGATCGCATTTATCGGCGTATCCAGATAACCAGGAATGTACTGATTAGCCATGACCAGAAAGTTGAGAAAGTCCAGCTTCAGGCTGAACGTCACCTCATAGAAAATGGCCCTCTCTCCGGCATCCCTTTCCAGCTTCCCTGAAACGAACTCCATCTCCATGCCCGGCAGTTTTCGGTAAGTGCGCGTTGTCATGTTTTATCCCCGATTTAAAGTGAATGAGCCATCACCCACCGTGCTCGCAGAGCGCGAGCAGGAAACGGCGTGACCTCCGGGTTTATGAGGCGACAGGTAATGACAGCCGTCTACTGTCATAACTAACAGGTCGTGGAAACTTTCAGACCGACGGCACAAAGCGTCTTTTAAACTCTCGCGTTTAAAAGACACCTCCAGGCACGCCTTACTGGCTACGAGCCCTTGCGCCATTGCCTACGGCTACGGCTAAGGCTACGGCTACGCCAGAATCCGCCGATTCCAGAAAGCTTCATGAAGCCGCCGACCGCGCCCTCGATCACTATCTCTGCCCGCCCGGCTCCACGCCACCACCGCGCAAGACCCGCAGAATGTACGCCGTCACCGCGGACTTCAAAAACGAAGAGCTGCTGGCCGATGCCTGCGAAACCCTGGCTTCAGCCAGAACCATCGTCAATGACTTCAGCCACCTCATGCCCGCCTCGCAGCGCAGGACGCTGGTGGGCATTGGGCAACTGATCATGCTCGGCGAGCTGGCAGTGAATCGGGTGCTGGATAATCTGGAATTGCCGAATTAACGCGTCGCCACTGATGCCCTCCTGTGGGAGTGAGCTTGCTCACGAAGGCTGACTTACAGGCAACACATCTTTCCAGACAAAAAGAACCGCCGTTGCGAATCAACCGGGACGGCGGTTTTTTCATACAGTACACGACCACTCGTCGCAAAACCGCCGTCACCTGTCAGATCTGACAGGTGCGAAATTCATCGTTTAGCGCTCTGATAGCTCCTGCCCGTTCCCACCGCCCAGGAGCCTCAACCGTGAACACTTCAACCCCACCGGACGACACCGTTTTCGTTCTCTATCCGCCAATCGTCAATGGCCAGACCACGCCTGTGGAAGGTGCACATATCGGCGTGCCCTTGGTCGCCTATGATCTGGTCACCGATGGTGAAGGTGCAGTCGTTCTCGTCGATCCGCCGTCGACGGGCACCATGGATCCCGGAGACGTCATGGAGCTTTGGCTTGAGGGGGAACCGGCAGCACTGGACAGCGAAACCATTGTCGATCCGAACGCACGCACCACGCTGCGTATTCCCAAGGGTCGACTACATCCGGACCGGGTCAACAAGCTGTACTACACGATCAGACGTGGAAGCAGCAATTTAGGGACGTCCACGCCCCCGCTCGAAATACTCTATAACCGCATCCGCCCCGGCCTGAAGGATCGCCTGACCGATCCCGGTGGCCACTCCGAACTCAAATTGCTACTGCCCGATGAGATCAAGAACGGCGTCGGCCCGGATTTCGTCAGCGCCGAGGTGTGCGTGGCCTATCCATATTGCCGGGCGTATGACCTCATCACCCTCAAGTGCAACGGCGAGCTGCTGGAGCCCAAGCCCAGGGTCAATCCGAATCAGGCGCCGCAACCGCCGAATCCCGGTGACGAAATCCCCATTACCATTTGTTTCACCATTACCCGCGCCTTTCTGGACGAGGCGAAACGGCTGGATAAAAAGCTGCATTTTTCCTACACCGTCACCGACCAGCTCGGCAACGGCCCGGACACCGATGCACCGTGGTCGCCGGTGCAGAGTGTGGATGAGGATCTGGATGGCGTCTTACTTCCAATGCCAATTCTGCTTGAACGTAAAGAGGACTATCCCGGTGATGACGCGAGCATCATTGATCTGGAAAAACTGGCCGGAAATCCGTTATTGGTGGTGGTTCTGACGGCAGACAACCGCTTTGTGGCGGGCGATGAAGTGCTCGCAACCTACACCGCTAAAAACACAGGCCAGCCCGCCGACGTAGTGGTGACTGTCCCCGGCAAAGTTGAAGCGGATCCTTTTGGTTCCAAGAAAACCTTGTTTATTGAAGTGGCTAACGACAAGGTTTTTGCGGGCAGTAACGTTACCGTGACTTACGAACTGCGCAGGTCCAATGACGATCTGGTGGGGAGTTCCAACATAGCGATCGCCACGGTGACCGATGCGGCCCCGATTGATCTGCAACCGGAAATCACTTCGGCAAAAGGCTCACCAAGTGGCGCTGATATTCCCAACGGCGGTACCACCGTCGAAACTGCCGTAACGCTGAGCGGTGTCGCTGCCAAAGGACAGAAAGTCGATGTGATGGATGGCACCACCTCCAAAGGGCAGCCGACCGCCAACCCAGTAACGGGCATCTGGACGCTGCTCGTTTCCGCGCTGACCGCTGCCGAGCACAGTTTCACTGCCAAAGCGCTGTATGGCGACAACCCGGTGTCGGCCCCGCCCTTTACTTTCAAAGTGAATCACCGACTATCGATCGATCAATCCCCCATGTCCCTGACAGGGACAGCTATGCGCTATGCAGGCTGGGTAACAAATGGCAAGGATGCCCCGGGTACCTTTGCGAAAAGAGAGGCCACAGGTGGTGTTCCTCCTTACACTTATACACCTCAAAATACACGAGTCGCCACCACTGAGGGCCCAATAACAAGATCAAACTGCACCTTGCCAAATACAACGACGATAACCGTTACGGATAGCGCCGGTGAAAAGGTCGAATATGAGGTTACCTGCTCCGGTATCTTTCAGCTCGTTGTCTCACCCGCCGGATCGTATGATTTCGAGACTGCCTTCGCATGGAAAAACACCCAACCACAGCCGCAGTACTGGGGTCAAACGGTGTTGGACAAATTGTTGGAAACACATATACCTCAACCAATGACTGACTCGTGGGGACCCATTTGGGGTCACGCCCCGGAAGGTCACTTCGCAACGCGGTTCAGTAACAATAGATTCACAGAAATCTATCTCCCTCCTTCAACATTGCTTAGACAAGTTATGGTTGTATTAGGGGTCGACTAAACGGCGCCGAATAGCTGGGATACCAGGGCCAACAGCGCCCCTGACAATCGTCAGATTAACTTCCTACTTCACGGGGAGTAACGACCTCGATAGGGAGGCATTTATTTATCTCAGCAGTAAATCGGGCGCTGGATAATCTGTAATTGCCGAATTAACGCGTCGCCACTGTTGCCCTCCTGTGGGAGTGAGCTTGCTCAAGACGGCTGACTTACAGGCAACACATCTTTCCAGACAAAAAGAACCGCCGTTGCGAATCAACCGGGACGGCGGTTTTTTCATACAGTACACGACCACTCGTCGCAAAACCGCCGTCACCTGTCAGATCTGACAGGTGCGAAATTCATCGTTTAGCGCTCTGATAGCTCCTGCCCGTTCCCTCCGCGCAGGAGCCTCAACCGTGACCACTTCAACCCCACCGGACGACACCGTTTTCGTTCTCTATCCGCCAATCGTCAATGGCCAGACCACGCCCGTGGAAGGTGCACATATCGGCGTGCCCTTGGTCGCCTATGATCTGGTCACCGATGGTGAAGGTGCAGTCGTTCTCGTCGATCCGCCGTCGACGGGCACCATGGATCCCGGAGACGTCATGGAGCTTTGGCTTGAGGGGGAACCGGCAGCACTGGACAGCGAAACCATTGTCGATCCGAACGCACGCACCACGCTGCGTATTCCCAAGGGTCGACTACATCCGGACCGGGTCAACAAGCTGTACTACACAATCAGGCGTGGAAGCAGCAATTTAGGGACGTCCACGCCCCCGCTCGAAATACTCTATAACCGCATCCGCCCCGGCCTGAAGGATCGCCTGACCGACCCCGGTGGCCACTCCGAACTCAAGTTGTTACTACCCGACGAGATCAAGAACGGCGTCGGCCCGGACTTCGTCAGCGCCGAAGTCTGCGTGGCCTACCCGTATTGCCGGGCGTATGACCTCATCACCCTCAAGTGCAATGGCGAACTGCTGGAACCCAAGCCCAAGGTCAATCCGAATCAGGCGCCGCAACCACCGAATCCCGGTGACGAAATCCCCATTACCATTTGCTTCACCATCACCCGCGCCTTTCTGGACGAGGCGAAACGGCTGGATAAAAAGCTGCATTTTTCCTACACCGTCACCGACCAGCTCGGCAACGGCCCGGACACCGATGCGCCGTGGTCGCCGGTGCAGACGGTGGATGAGGACCTGGATGGTACGCGTCTGCCAATGGCGATCCTGCTGGAGCGGATGGAGGATTATCCCGGCGACGACGCCGAGGAAATCGATCTGGTGAAACTGGCCGGCGGACCGTTGCTGCTGGTGGTCCTGACGATCGACCAGCGCTTTGTCGCGGGCTATGAAGTCATCGCGACGTACACAGCGAAAAACACGGGGCAACCCGCTGATGTGGTGGTTACCGTCAGTGGCAAAGTCGAAGCGGATCCGTTCGGGCAGAAAAAACCCTGCATCCTTGAAGTGCCAAACAACAAGATCTTTGCCGGTAGCAACGTCATCGTGACTTACGAACTGCGCGAGCCGAACGGCGATCTGGTGGGCAATTCCAGACCGGCGACCGGCACCGTAACAGGATCGACTCCGGAGGATTTGCTACCGCCGTTTCTGGTGGATCCAGCCGTCGACCCTATCGATGTGTTGGCCTATCCGAATGGAGTGACGGTACGCATCGAACACCTACAGGCGCGGGACGGCGACCGGGCACGCCTGGTGGAGGTCGATCCACCAGCAGGCACGCCACCGTTTCCTTTGGTGGATTTCAACAGCAACAAGCGGGTGAACACGTTGTTGAGCCAGACGTTTCTCGCTGCAAGGCAAGGCCAAGAAATAAAACTGCGCTGGAATCTGAATCGCAGTGGAGGACAGGCTGGAAAGTCAGGTCCATTGGAAGTGAACATATTGAAGATTGCAGATGAGGACGAACGACTCCCGACTCCGCTTATCAGTCGCGCCTCCGGCGATATTCTCGATGTAACCAAGCTAGAGCCGGCAGACACAATATCCGTCAACCCTTGGCCGCACATCCCTGGTGAACTAATTTCATTAGTACTGAAAGGGGAATACTTTGACGGCACTGACTTCAAATCGGAGCTCGTCAAAAACGAACCTTCCACACCTCCTGGCTTCAGCACTTTTACGCCGATTGAAGAGTTAAAAGAACTAAAAAACAACAGTAATCTCCACATAACATTCAGCACATCCACCGACACCTCATTCGGCTTGATAACAACCAAGTTCCCAGAGAGGAATTACAAAATCCAAAATTCGATACTTGAAGAAAACTTTGACGAGGTACCAATTCAATCAATCGGTTATAACGAGACAATCAAAACCCCGGCCATGACAATCAAGTTGTTAACACCCGCCGCAACACTAGAGATCGCAAAACTGGACACGCTCAATCCACCGTTCCCGAAACCTCCTGCAGAGGCGGGAAAAATGTACCAGAATGTTTTATATCTATATTCAACTTCAACCACCACAATCCTAATAACCTTCAAGGAAATATATTCATCGATTAGCTTTTGGTACAACCAAACAAAATCGACCACCACCGTATTTTTTTATGGCCCCAATAAACTTATTCTTGGCACACAAAACTTCAAAAACACTGAAAATCCCTCACAACTGGAAAATATGACAGCCACTTATTCCGGAATAATTGAAATGGAAATCACAGGATCTAATGACGCTTATTTATTAGACTGTTTCACATTTAAACTGTAGATCAAACTGGCAGACAGAGAAGGGTGATATCGCATCCAGATAGTCACCTAAAAAAGGGTACGTATTTGAATGGCACTGGAAAAAGGGGACGTATTTATTTACCAGCAAGTTCGCTCCCACAGAGAAATGCATTCCAGATGTGGGAGCGACGGCGCGACGATTCGACTTGCTCGCGAAGTGGCCCGAGAAATCAGCACAAAATGTCTTTTAAACTCTGGTATTTAAAAGACACCTTCAGACACGCCTCACAGGCTACGAACCCTTGCGCCGTTGCCTACAGCTACGCCAGAATCCGCCGGCTTGTGCGCTATGGGGTCGGGTTCTATTGTGGATCGGTCGCTGACGAATCAGCGATCGGGTTTAGCGATCCGGCACTTTACAGACACAACATGCCCAGTCTCGATTGCAGGTTTTTCCTTCCTACAATTGGCGTCATGGTGGCTGTGCGCGGGAGACCTTAGGGTCTACCCGGGGTTCCTGTGGCCCGGATCGCTAACCTGCGTACAGCCGCCACCTTTACTTGTTTAGCGATGAGCCGTGGCGGCTAAATCAACCACGGAGCTTCACCATGATCAAACCAACACCCAACCCACCCGAAACCGACCCCGCCTCGCCCTACGAATCCGCCGATTCCAGAAAGCTTCATGAAGCCGCCGACCGCGCCCTCGATCACTATCTCTGCCCGTCCGGCTCCACGCCACCACCGCGCAAGGCCCGCAGAATGTACGCCGTTACCGCGGACTTCAAAAACGAAGAACTGCTGGCCGATGCCTGCGAAACCCTCGCCTCGGCCAGAACCATCGTCAATGACTTCACCCATCTCATGCCCGCCTCGCAGCGCAGGACGCTGGTGGGGATTGGGCAACTGATCATGCTCGGTGAGCTGGCAGTGAATCGGGTGCTCGATAATCTGGAATTGCCGAATTAACGCGTCGCCACTGTTGCCCTCCTGTGGGAGTGAGCTTGCTCACGAAGGCTGACTTACAGGCAACACCTCTTTCCAGACAAAAAGAACCGCCGTTGCGAATCAACCGGGACGGCGGTTTTTTCATACAGTACACGACCACTCGTCGCAAAACCGCCGTCACCTGTCAGATCTGACAGGTGCGAAATTCATCGTTTAGCGCTCTGATAGCTCCTGCCCGTTCCCACCGCGCAGGAGCCTCAACCGTGACCACTTCAACCCCACCGGACGACACCGTTTTCGTTCTCTATCCGCCAATCGTCAATGGCCAGACCACGCCCGTGGAAGGTGCACATATCGGCGTGCCCTTGGTCGCCTATGATCTGGTCACCGATGGTGAAGGTGCAGTCGTTCTCGTCGATCCGCCGTCGACGGGCACCATGGATCCCGGAGATGTCATGGAGCTTTGGCTTGAGGAGGAACCGGCAGCACTGGACAGCGAAACCATTGTCGATCCGAACGCACGCACCACGCTGCGTATTCCCAAGGGTCGACTACATCCGGACCGGGTCAACAAGCTGTACTACACGATCAGGCGTGGAAGCAGCAATTTAGGGACGTCCACGCCCCCGCTCGAAATACTCTATAACCGCATCCGCCCCGGCCTGAAGGATCGCCTGACCGACCCCGGCGGCCACTCTGAACTCAAGCTCCTTCTGCCTGACGCAATCAAGAACGGCGTCGGCCCGGATTTCGTCAGCGCCGAGGTGTGCGTTGCCTATCCATATTGCCGGGCGTATGACCTCATCACCCTCAAGTGCAATGGCGAACTGCTGGAACCCAAGCCCAAGGTCAATCCGAATCAGGCGCCGCAACCGCCGAATCCCGGTGACGAAATCCCCATTACCATTTGTTTCACCATCACCCGCGCCTTTCTGGACGAGGCGAAACGGCTGGATAAAAAGCTGCATTTCTCCTACACCGTCACCGATCAGCTCGGCAACGGCCCGGACACCGATGCACCGTGGTCGTCGGTGCAGACGGTGGATGAGGACCTGGATGGTACGCGTCTGCCAATGGCGATCCTGCTGGAGCGGATGGAGGATTATCCCGGCGACGACGCCGAGGAAATCGATCTGGTGAAACTGGCGGGCAAGCCATTGCTGCTGGTGGTCCTGACGATCGACCAGCGCTTTGTCGCGGGCTATGAAGTTATCGCGACGTACACAGCGAAAAATACGGGGCAACCCGCTGATGTGGTGGTTACCGTCAGTGGCAAAGTCGAAGCGGATCCGTTCGGGCAGAAAAAACCCTGCATCCTTGAAGTGCCAAACAACAAGATCTTTGCCGGTAGCAACGTCATCGTGACTTACGAACTGCGCGAGCCGAACGGCGATCTGGTGGGCACTTCCAGACCGGCGACCGGCACCGTAACAGGATCGACTCCGGAGGATTTGCTACCGCCGTTTCTGGTGGCTCCGGCCGTCAACCCTATCGATGTGTTGGCCTATCCGAATGGAGTGACGGTACGCATCGAGCACCTACAGGCGCGGGACGGCGACCGGGCAAGGCTGGTGGAGGTCGATCCACCAGCAGGCTCGCCACCATTTCCGTTGGTGGAGTTCAACAACAAGCCGGTGGATATGGTGTTGAGCCCGGCGTTTCTGGCGGCGCGACATGGCAAGGTGATCGAATTGCGCTGGGATTTGAATCGCGATGGTGGAGAAGCGGGTAAATCAGATGCGACCAAGGTGACTTTGCTGAAGATCGCGGATGGAGATGAGCGGTTACCCTTGCCGAAAATTCCACAGGCACCGGATGACAAAGTGCTGGATTTGAATTCGTTTCAAGGAAACGCTGAGGTTACCGTGCGGCCGTGGACAGGCATCAGCACGGATAACATTGTGCAACTAAAACTATCGGGGAAAGACAATAACAATAACGACTACATAATCCCGATATTGACCAACCACAAAATAACAGATCCGGAAACAACCTCTGGAATAAAAGAAACACTGACTAGAGAACAACTATCAACCCTGAAGCATGACACTGAATTCAAAGTTTCCTTTGAAGTATTGCCAAGCGCGACCAACAATTTGACGCCCATTGCGTTTCCGACTTTGACTTTAAAGTTATTGAAAAAACCTTTAGTAACCTCAGAGGATTTTGAGACAGGTACAGTGGGTTACAAGCCCCCTGGTACGGTCATGGATTTCCCCAGCATGACCGTTAAGGTAGTGGAAGGAATAGTAAGTGTCGCTCCTAACGGCACGACTTATGCTCCGCCTATAACAGGGAAGTGTTTATACATTCGCCCCGGCGCGACTCTAAGATTCACACTAAACCACCCAGCAAAAAGCATTAGATTCGGGATTGCCGACACTTCTAAAATCCCGTCACCATACAAATGCTATGACGAAATCCTAGAACTAGTTAAAGACGAGTTCACCCCGCGATTTGATGGACAGAACCAAGTATGGGTTGACATAACAGAAACGCCAAATAGGAAAATTAAATATATAGACATAACTGATGGAGGAGGCGATTCATACCTAGATAACTTCTCAATGGTTTATTGAGCGTTTTTTTTGCTTTCCCGCCATAAATCGCTGGGCATTGCGCATGTCGCCATGCTCGGCGTAACGACGAATTCCTAAAGGTCTGATGGGATAGCTCCGAGAGACTGCCACGCGATCTTTTACCTCTTAAACTCCGGCGTTTAAAAGACACCTCCAGACACGCCTTCGAGGCTACGAACTCTTGCGCCATTGCCTACAGCTACGCCAGAATCCGCCGGCTTGTGCGCCTTGGGGTCGGGTTCTATTGTGGATTGGTCGCTGACGAATCAGCGATCGGGTTTAGCGACTCGAATCATAAATAGGTGCACCAGCGCTCGATGCCTTGTCGCAGATTCAATGTCTGCAACTCCGCTATGGTGGCTGTATGCGGGAGACCCTCGGGTCTGCCGGGTGCCTATAACCGGTTCGCTAACCTGCGTACAGCCGCCACCTTACTGTTTAGCGACAGTTCCGGGCGGCTCCACTTTATAGGAGCTTCACCATGATCAAACCCACACCCAACCCACCCGAAACCGACCCCGCCTCGCCCTACGAATCCCTCGATTCCAGAAAGCTTCACGAAGCCGCCGACCGCGCCCTCGATCACTACCTCTGCCCGCCCGGCTCCACGCCACCACCGCGCAAAACCCGCAGAATGTACGCCGTCACCGCAGACTTCAAAAACGAGGAACTGCTGGCCGATGCCTGCGAAACCCTGGCTTCAGCCAGAACCATCGTCAATGACTTCACCCATCTCATGCCCGCCTCGCAGCGCAGGACGCTGGTGGGGATTGGGCAACTGATCATGCTCGGCGAGCTGGCAGTGAATCGGGTGCTGGATAACCTGGAAATACCGCAGTCGCCGAACACTGTGTGAAGGTTTGAGTGATGTGTCGTGGCGGCTGACGTCATCGCGAGCAGGCTCGCTCCCACATTGGAACGCGGTCAACTGTGGGAGCGAGCCTGCTCGCGAAAGAGGCCTCACAGGCAACACAGGTCATCGGGCATAAAAAAACCGCCACCGGATGCAACCGGATGGCGGTTTTTTTACTTCATCAGCATCAGGAATCGCGCCGCAGATCCGGCGGGATCGGCAGGTCGTCCTTGAGCGGTTCCGGGAACTTGCCCTTGCCCGCGCGGTGCTGGCGGATCTGATAGACGTAGGCCAGGACCTGAGCGACCGCCAGGTACAGGCCACCGGGGATTTCTTCTTCCAGCTCCGTGGAGTAGTAGATCGAACGCGCCAGCGCTGGCGATTCGAGGAGCATGACGTTGTTGGCCACGGCGATTTCACGGATCTTCAACGCCAGGAAATCGCTGCCCTTGGCCAGCAGCATCGGCGCCCCGCCCTTCTCGGCGTCGTACTTGAGCGCCACGGCGTAGTGGGTCGGGTTGGTGATGACCACGTCGGCATCCGGGATCGCCGCCATCATCCGGCGCTGCGACATCTCGCGCTGAACCTGGCGAATGCGCTGTTTGACCTCCGGCCGCCCTTCCTGGTCCTTGTGCTCGTCGCGCACTTCCTGCTTGGTCATCTTGAGCTTCTTGATGCTCTCCCAGATCTGCACGGGCACGTCGACGGCGGCGATGATGATCAACCCGCACGCCAGCCACAGCGAGCTCCAGCCCACCAGTTGCAAGCTGTGAATGATCGCCCGGTCCAGCGGCTCGTGGGCGATGCGCAGCAGGTCGTCGATGTCCGAATTGAGCACCACCAGCGCCACACCCAAGGTGATAAGGAACTTGGCCAGCGCCTTGAGCAGTTCGACCACGGCCTTCATCGAGAACATCCGCTTGAGGCCCGCCGCCGGGTTCATCCGGCTGAACTTGGGGGCCAGCGAACCGGCGGCGAACAGCCAGCCGCCCAGCGCGATCGGCCCGAGGAAAGCGGCCAGCAACAGGGTGATCATGATTGGCTGGATCGCCAGCAATGCCTGCAATCCGGAACTCATCAGGAACGTCGCCATGGAGCGCTCGTCCATGATCACTTCCCGCGACAGCGTGAAGTTCTGGCGCATCAGGTCCATCAAATCCTGCGCCAGCATCCCGCCAAAAATCAGCAGCGCGGCAGAGCCGGCGAGCATGATCGCCAGGGTGTTGAGCTCCTTGGAGCGCGCAATCTCACCCTTTTCCCGGGAGTCCTTTTTGCGCTTCTCCGTGGGGTCTTCTGTTTTGTCCTGACCGCTTTCGCTCTCAGCCATGACTCAGCGCGCCTTTGCCAGTTCGCGTAAAAACTGCAAGGCCTCGGTGGCCAGCGGTTGATACTGATTAAGAATGTCCGCCAGCCCGACCCAGACGATGAACAGGCCGAGTACGAGGGTCAGCGGAAAGCCGATGGAGAAAATGTTGAGCTGCGGTGCGGCGCGGGTCATCACGCCAAAGGCGATGTTGACCACCAGCAGCGCGGTGACCGCCGGCAGCACCAGCAACAACGCGGCGCCCAGCACCCAGCCGAGTTTGCCGGCCAGCTCCCAGTAATGGGTGGTCATCAGCCCGCCGCCGACCGGCAGCGTGGTGAAGCTTTCGGTGAGCACTTCGAACACCACCAGGTGCCCGTTCATCGACAGGAACAGCAACGTCACCAGCATCGTGAAGAACTGCCCGATCACCGCCACCGACACGCCGTTGGTAGGGTCGATCATCGACGCGAAGCCCATGCCCATCTGGATCGCGACGATCTGCCCCGCCACCACGAAAGCCTGAAAGAACAGTTGCAGAGAGAAGCCCAGCACCGCCCCCACCAGAATCTGCTCGGCAATCAGCAGCAGACCGCTGAGGTCCAGAGGGCTGACCGCCGGCATCGGCGGCAGGTTGGGCGTGATCACCACGGTGATCGCAAAAGCGAAGTACAGACGGATCCGCCGGGGCACCAGCGTGGTTCCGAAGACCGGCATCACCATCAACATCGAGGCGACGCGAAACAGCGGCAGCATGAACGTCGCCACCCAGGTACTGATCTGGGTATCGGTCAGCTGAAGCAGCGATTGCATGGCTTAGCCGATGACCATCGGAATGTTTTTGTACAACTGGGTGATGTATTCCATGAACGTCTGCACCAGCCACGGGCCGGCGACGATCAGCGTCACCAGCATCACCAGCAGACGCGGCAGGAAGCTCAGGGTCTGTTCGTTGATCTGGGTGGCGGCCTGGAACATCGACACCAGCAGGCCCACCAACAGACTCGGCACCACCAGGATCGCCACCATCATGGTGGTCAGCCACAGGGCCTCGCGAAAGATGTCGACCGCTACTTCTGGCGTCATGGCGATACACCTCCGAAACTGCTGGCCAGGGTGCCGATGATCAGCGCCCAGCCATCCACCAGCACGAACAGCATGATTTTGAACGGCAGCGAGATGATCAGCGGCGACAGCATCATCATACCCATCGCCATCAGCACGCTCGCGACCACCAGGTCAATGATCAGGAACGGGATAAAGATCATGAAGCCGATCTGGAACGCAGTCTTCAGTTCAGACGTCACGAATGCCGGCACCAGAATCGTCAGCGGCGCCTGATCCGGCGTCGCGATGTCGGTGCGTTTGGACAGGCGCATGAACAGCTCCAGGTCGCTGGAGCGGGTCTGGGCGAGCATGAAGTCCTTGATCGGCACCTGGGCCTTTTCCACTGCCTGCTGGGCGGTCAGCTTTTCCGCGAGGTACGGCTGCAAGGCATCGTTGTTCACGCGATCGAACACGGGCGCCATGATGAACAGCGTCAGAAACAGCGCCATGCCGGTGAGGATCTGGTTCGACGGGGTCTGCTGCAAGCCCAGGGCCTGACGCAGGATCGAGAAGACGATGATGATCCGGGTAAAACTGGTCATCAGGATGACGGCGGCCGGAATGAAGCTCAGCGCCGTCATGATCAGCAGGATCTGCAGGCTTACCGAGTACTCCTGCGCGCCCTCGGCGTTGGTGCCCAGAGTGATCGCCGGGATCGACAACGGATCGGCGGCGAATGCCAGCGGCGCGGCCAACATCAAGGCCAGGGTCAAGACGATGCGCAACGCACCCATTACTTCTTATCCTTCTGATCCTTGCCGAGGATCTTCAACAGATGCTGGGCAAATTCCGGAGTCGCTTTGTCGGCGGTGCTCGGCACCTCGACCGGCTCTTTGAGCACGTGCAACGCAGTGATGGTTCCGGGGCTAAGACCCAGCAGAATCTGCTCGTTGCCGACCTGCACCAGCATCAGACGGTCACGCGGCCCGAGCGCGCGGGAACCGATCAACTCGATCACCTGGCCCTTGCCGGCGGGACCTGCCTGCTGCACCCGGCGCAACAGCCAGGCGAGGAAGAAGATCAAGCCCAGCACCAGCAACAGCCCCAGCACCAGCTGCGTCAACTGCCCCGCCACGCCGCTGTTGACGGCTGGCGCAGCCGCCGCTGCCGTGGTCGCCACCGGCTCGGCCGCCAGCACGCTGAACGGCAACGCCAGTGCCAGGCCGAACAAAGCCCCCAGAAGCTTTTTCACTCAGCGCAGCTTCTTGATGCGTTCGCTCGGGCTGATCACGTCAGTCAGACGGATGCCGAACTTTTCGTTGACCACAACCACTTCACCGTGAGCGATCAGGGTGCCGTTGACCAGCACGTCCAGCGGCTCGCCGGCCAGACGATCAAGCTCGATCACCGAACCCTGGTTGAGTTGCAGCAGGTTGCGGATGTTGATGTCGGTGCTGCCCACTTCCATCGAGATCGACACCGGAATGTCGAGAATCACGTCCAGGTTCGGACCATCGAGGGTCACTGGATCGTTGTTCTTCGGCACGCTGCCGAACTCTTCCATCGGCAGACGGTTGGAGCTCGAAGCGCCTGCATCGGCGGCCAGCAGCGCGTCGATGTCGGCCTGCCCGGCTTCACCGGTTTCTTCCAGGGCGGCAGCCCATTCATCGGCCAGTGCCTGATCGTCCTGGGTGTTCATATCGTCGTTCATCATTTGTCCTCGGCGGGCAAAAAACCGGTAAAAGAATCAGGGAGTGAGGGCGCCGCTTCAGCGGCGCTCGATCGGCTCGATCACCTGCAACGCAAGGTTGCCTTTGTGCGAGCCCATCTTGACCTTGAAGGCCGGCACGCCGTTGGCGCGCATGATCATGTCTTCCGGCATCTCGACCGGAATCACGTCACCCGGCTGCATGTGCAGGATGTCGCGCAGCTTCAACTGGCGGCGCGCCACGGTGGCACCGATCGGCACGTCGACGTCGAGCACGTCCTGGCGCAGGGCATTGACCCAGCGTTCGTCCTGGTCGTCGAGGTCCGACTGGAAACCGGCGTCGAGCATTTCGCGCACCGGCTCGATCATCGAGTACGGCATGGTCACGTGCAGATCGCCGCCACCGCCGTCGAGTTCGATGTGGAACGTGGAAACCACGATCGCTTCGCTCGGGCCGACGATGTTGGCCATGGCCGGGTTCACTTCCGAGTTGATGTACTCGAAGTTGACTTCCATGATCGCCTGCCAGGCTTCCTTCAAATCGACGAACGCCTGCTCCAGCACCATGCGCACCACGCGCAGTTCGGTCGGGGTGAATTCACGCCCTTCGATCTTGGCGTGACGGCCGTCGCCGCCGAAGAAGTTGTCCACCAGCTTGAACACCAGTTTGGCGTCGAGGATGAACAGCGCGGTGCCGCGCAGGGGTTTGATCTTGACCAGGTTGAGGCTGGTCGGCACGTACAGCGAGTGCACGTATTCGCCGAACTTCATCACCTGTACGCCACCGACGGCAACGTCCGCCGAGCGGCGCAGCATGTTGAACATGCTGATGCGGGTGTAACGGGCAAAACGCTCGTTGATCATTTCCAGAGTCGGCATGCGTCCACGGACGATGCGATCCTGGCTGGTCAGGTCGTAGCTTTTGACACTGCCGGGTTCGGCAGCGTTATCGGTCTGTACCAGACCATCGTCGACGCCATGCAACAGCGCGTCGATTTCATCCTGGGACAGCAGATCCTGCACGGCCATGTCGTGTTCCTACTGCAGTACGAAATTAGTGAAAAGCAACTGTTCGATCACCACTTTGCCCAGCTCTTTCTGCGCCACTTCCTGGACGCTGGCTGTGGCCTTCTGGCGCAACATCTCTTGACCGACCGGGGTCGCCAGCGTGGCGAAATCCTGACCGGAGAAGAGCATCACCAGGTTGTTGCGGATCACCGGCATGTGCACTTTGAGCGCTTCCAGATCCGCCTGATTGCGCGCCAGCATGGTGATGCTCACCTGCATGTAGCGCTGACGGCCGTTCTGGTTGTAGTTGGCCACGAAGGCCGGCGCCATCGGCTCGAAAATCGCCGGTTGCTTGCCGACCGGGGCCGCTTCGGCGGCCGCCGCAGGCTTGCTCTGGGCACTGTGCATGAAGAACCACGTCGCCCCCACGGACGTACCGATGGCCAGCAGCAGACCCAGCACGATCATGATGATCAGCTTGAGTTTGCCTTTGGTTGCGGGGTCTTTTACTGCTGCAGCTTCGCTCTTCGCCATGCCAATAATCCGTCACTAATCGGGTTTTCACAGTCGCACGGCAAGGCAAGAGCAAGTGTTATGCCAGAAGTGTAGGTAGTAGCGGAGACAACGCTGAAGTCAAAAGCAACCCTCACCCCAGCCCTCTCCCGGAGGGAGAGGGAGCCGATCGAGTTGTCTTGTCGTGATATATCGACCTGAGGCACCGAGTCGACTTGGATTCAGCCCAAACAATCAGGTTAGCGAGCATCTCAAGCATCCCCCAATCAGTTCCCTCTCCCTCCGGGAGAGGGCTAGGGTGAGGGGCTTTTGATTTGATCAGGCGTAGTAGTCGACGGCGCTGGAGCCGATCACGTGAGTGGCGGTGGCCGCCGCTTCAGCCACGGCAGTCGGCGTCAACTCTTCTTCAGCCGAGTCCAGGCGACCGCCGGCAGCGCTGGTGCGACCACTCTGCCCCTGCTGCGCCTGTTCCTGGCCTTGGCCCTGCCAGCCACGGTTCTGGTCGGAAACGTTGACGTCGACCTGCCCCATGCCTTGCTGGTTGAACATGTCGCGCAGGCGGTGCATCTGACCGTCGAGGGCTTCACGCACGCTCGGATGCGCGCTCATGAAGGTCACCTGGGTCTGCTGATCCGGCACCATGTTCACCCGGATATCCAGACGCCCAAGCTCGGCTGGCTGCAACTGGATGTCGGCGGCCTTCAGGTTGTTGCTCGACAGGTACATGACCCGGTTGACCACTTCTTCGGTCCAGCCGTTCTGGTGCATGGCGATCGGCTGGTTCACCGGCACCGCATTGGCGGTTTTCGGTGTGGCAGCCTGGGTCAGCGCCGCCAGACGGTTGGCGAAATCATCCACCCGGGTGTCGCTGGTGGCGGTCTTCAGGTCTTTCAGGCCGTCATCGATCAGACCGCTGAACGCTTTTTCACCGCCCTGACTGGTGCTGTCCTTGTCCGCCTGCACATCCAGCATGCTGGCCATGCCGGCAGCGAAATTCTGCGCCGAGGTCAACTCACCGTCGGCCTGCGCCTGGGCCGGGGTGGCCTTGGGCTGGGACTGGCTGGAAGCGGAAATGTGACCGCTCTGCTCCATGGCCAGGCGCACGGCGGGAAGCGAATCCAGGGGATCCGCCTCGGGGTCGAAAGCCGGGTCAGTGGCCGGTGCCGGATCCTTGACCATTCCTGGCAATGCCGCCACGGCAGGTTTGTCGGTTTCCGGTTGCGCAGCTGTCTCGACGACCGGCGTGGCCACCACCGGTGCCGTGACGACGGGCTCCACCGCCGCCACCAGTGCCGGGTCCACCGGCGCCGTATCGGCAACGGGGGCCGGCGCTGTTTCAGCCGTTTCGTCATCGGCCGCGGTCTTGTCGTCCGTTGCCGCCGTCGCCGGTTTGTCGGCGGGCAAGGCTTTGCCGCTATCGGCAACCGCCGGCGTCGGGGCGGCAGACTGATCCTTGCCGAGGTCTTTCTTGCCGCTGTTGTCGGCAACCTTTTCACGGGCAGGCTTGACCGAATTGTCGACGGTCACCGAGGGCTTGTTCGGGCCTTGATCGGCGAACACCTGAGCGAAGCTGGAGGCCTTGTCCCCGGGCTCTGCGGCCACTGCCGATGATTTGGCCGAGGCAGCTTGCGCCTTGGCCTGGGCGGCGGTCTGAAGAAGAATGTTGGGGCTTGCAGGCATGGCACGGTCTCCGCTGCACTGGGATCGTAGGTACAGTTAGGATAGATGACTGCAAGTGCCGGGCCAGTTTTCGTCAGAAATCCGACAAAACCGCCCGGCGGCAGGATCAGTGCGTCAGCGAGCGCTGTCGCTCGGCGACATATACGGGCCGCACATCGGCGAATTCGCTATGAATATCGGCGACCAGTTTGATGATTTCAGAAGGGCTTTTGTCTTTGGCATGCTGTTCCAGCTCCTGGCACAGCACGGCAAGACGGGTCGCGCCCATGTTGCTGCTGCTGCCCTTGAAGCTGTGCGCAACGGAAGACAATGCGTCGGCATCGGCAGTCTGCTGCAACTCCCGCAGGCGATTTTCGGAATCGGCAAGAAAGGTATCCAGCAGTTCCGGATAGCTGTCTTCCATCACTTCCCGCAGCGCGCTCAGCGCCTCGTGGTCCACATGTGTATCAGCCACTTGTTCACTCCCTGATCAAGAATGCGCGGATTATGCCAGAGCCTCCCAGAAAAACTCCACGCGGGCACTGCGACCATCGTCTGACCAGCTGGCATTTCGGGCCAATTGCCGGACCAGACTGACACCGCGCCCTGACAGACGGACTTCGTCCAGCGGCCGCTCCATCACGCGCGAGACATCGAATCCCTGGCCGCTGTCTTCGACCCGCACCACCAGACAACCACCCTCGCCTTCCGGCCGCACCTGCAAATGCACCCGCACATAACCGTCCTGCAGGGCCTCGAGGCGCGCATTGCGCTGCTCGTAATAATGGGCGAAACCCGAGGCATCGCGCTTGAGGCTCGAGTCCAGGCCCAGTACACCATGCTCCAGCGCATTGGAATAAAGCTCGGCCAGCACGCTGTACAGTGCGCCACTTTGCGCCCGCAATCCATGCACCTCCAGCAGCAACTGCAACAGGTAAGGCAACGGATTGAAGCGCTTGAGCGTGGCACCGCGAAATTCGAAGCTCACTGACCAGTCCAGCGGACAGGACTGGCCGCTGTCGGAATACACCGGCGCCGATGGATTGATCTGCTCAGCCTCCAGCAGGCTGACCTCGACCATGCTCACATCGTCCCGGGCCTCACCGCGAAAGTCCTGCAGCGCCTGCTCGATGTCCTCGAACAGCCGATCCGGCTGGCGATTGGCGGCGAACACCTTGTGCAGGCGCTCGACACCGAACAACTGATCGTTGGCATCGCAGGTGTCGATGACCCCGTCCGAGAGCAGGAACACCCGATCGCCCACCGCCATCGGGTGAACCTCGGTGCGGTCATCGAAGGTCTGCGGGCTGAGCACCCCCAGCGGCAAGTGACGCGCTGCCAGCGGCGTGCGCTCGCCCGTGGCGAGGCAATGCAGATAGCCGTCGGGCATGCCGCCGTTCCAGACCTCCACCGAGCGCCGCTGAAAACTCAGGCACAACAGCGTCGCGCAGCAGAACATGTCCACCGGCAGGATGCGCTTGAGCTTGGCGTTCATTTCCCGCAGGGTCTCGGCCAGACCGTAACCCTTGGCGGTCATGCCATAGAACACCTCGGCCAGGGGCATGGCGCCGACCGCCGCCGGCAAACCGTGACCGGTGAAGTCACCGAGCAACACATGCATGTCGCCGGCCGGGGTGTACGCGGCCAACAGCAGATCGCCGTTGAACAGCGCATAGGGTGATTGCAGGTAACGGATGTTCGGTGCGCTCAGGCAACCGGAATGCGCGACCTTGTCGAACACGGCCTTGGCGACCCGTTGCTCGTTGAGCAGATAGTCGTGGTGTTTGGCGATCAGGTCGCGCTGTTGAAGAACCGTGGCCTGTAAACGTCGCAAGCGATCCATCGCCTTGATTTTGGCGGCGAGGATCACCTGGTTGTACGGTTTCGCCAGAAAGTCGTCACCGCCGGCTTCAAGGCAACGGGCCAGCGCTTCGCTTTCCGTCAGCGAGGTAAGGAAGATGATCGGCACCAGGCTTTCACCCGCCAGCTTCTTGATCTGCCGTGCAGCTTCGAACCCGTCCATCACCGGCATCATGGCGTCCATCAATACCAGATGCGGCTTTTGCCGGATAAATGCCTCGACCGCCTCCCCACCGTGGGTGGCCGTCAGCACCTCGTGCCCCTGGCGACGGACGATGGTCGACAACAACAGCCGGTCGGCGGCGCTGTCTTCGGCGATCAGGATCGTCAGCGGCTCTAGCGGCTGCATGGCCGTCAACTGATGTCGAACAATTTGTCGAAGTTGGAGATGGCGAGGATCTTGCGCACATCCGAATTGCTGTTGACCACCCGCACATCCGAGTCGTCACCGCCGGCGTGATCACGCAATAGAAGCAACATGCCCAGGGCCGAACTGTCGAGATAGGTGGCATCCTTGAGATCCACCACGATGGAGTCAGGCTTTTTAGTGAGCCGCTCGTAGGACTCGCGAAATTCCTGATGGCGACCGAAGTCGAATCGGCCCTTGACGGAAATCGTCAACTTTTGCCCATCCGCAGACACTTCTGTAACGACTGACATGTACTGGCTTCCTTGTCATTGACGAACCTGTACAAGGTTTAGCACTGGACGGGGAGAGCATCAACCCGAACACGGCAACAAAAGAAAATGATTCATGATTCCCTCCCCCGCACTCCACTCGTCGCTACTGTCAGATCTGACAGTAGCGACGACGCCCTCCTATAGCCCTAAATGAATTGGCAGCAAAAACGCTGCACAGACACCGGAGAACCTTGAATCATGAACTCACCCACCACAGCATTCGATAAACCGTACCTGGAAAACACCCACTCACCAACCAACATCAGCAAAGATGAATTTGAAGGAGGTAACACTGCCCTTATGGCGCAATACCCTGCACAACTGAATGACAAGGTCACTTTTGTCCTGCATATCAAGGGGGGGAATCATTATGAAAAGCTCGCCACAGTCGCTCCCGGTGGAGCTGAAAAGGGTAAAGTCGGCACGAAAATCAACAGTGTCGATGATTGGGAGCTTGTGGGCCAAGAAGTAACCGCGTATTTCAATGTCCAGCGTAATTCCATGCCCGTGGGGCAATCATCAGCGTTCGAGTTCACCGTTTCAGATACTTGATTCATGGTCTGCTACCTAGTGACATTGCTGCGGCTCGTCAAAACACCTCGTGCCGCGGCAAACGCTGGGACAACTCGTCCAGCAGCTTCTGTTCGCGCTTGTCTTCGACACGCTGGGCTTCGTCGCGGTAGCGTTGTACAAGTTTGCGCAGGCCCTCGACCCGGGCGAATGCCTGTTGCCAGGCGTCACGGGCCTTGTCCAGGTTGTTCTGGTGCCATTGCAGGCTCTGGCGCTGCTGATCGACAGCGGTGTCGAGTTGCGCCAGGAAGCCCTGAAAACCCAGCAGCCATTGACCGGTCACGCCGGTGCTGCCGCGCACGATCCACTGCTGCGAATAATCCAGACGAAAGGCGTTGAGGTCGGCGAGTTTGCTCTCGGCCACTTTCACCTGCCCCTGAAAGTAGCCCAGGCGTTGCACGGCGGTTTTTTCGGCCTTCTCGGCCATGTCCACCACCGGCGCCAGACGCGCGGCTCGACTCAGGGCCATGACCGGTTACCCGCCGGCCGCCGGGGCGAAAATCGTTTCGAGGTACGCCTCGCTTTCACCCAGGCTGATTTTGTCGTTGAGCCCCTGACGCAGGTATCTGACCAGTTGCGGTTGCAAATTGATGGCAAGGTCCGTCTCGCGGTCACCGCCAGCGACATAGGCGCCGACGCTGATCAGGTCGCGGCTCTGTTGATAGCGCGACCACAGCTGCTTGAAGTATTGCGCGCGCTGCATGTGTTCCGGCGCCACGACTGCAGGCATCACCCGGCTGATCGAGGCTTCGATATCGATGGCCGGGTAATGCCCTTCCTCGGCCAGCCGCCGGGACAGCACGATGTGCCCGTCAAGTACACCCCGCGCAGAGTCGGCAATCGGGTCCTGTTGGTCATCGCCCTCGGACAGCACGGTATAGAACGCTGTGATCGAACCACCGCCCTTCTCCGCGTTACCGGCACGCTCCACCAGTTTCGGCAGTTTGGCGAATACCGACGGCGGATATCCCTTGGTCGCCGGCGGCTCACCGATGGCCAGGGCAATTTCCCGCTGGGCCTGGGCGAAACGGGTCAGGGAGTCCATCAGCAACAGGACGTTCTTGCCCTTGTCGCGGAAATATTCGGCGATCCGCGTGCAGTACATCGCCGCGCGCAGACGCATCAGTGGCGCATCGTCCGCCGGCGACGCCACCACTACGGAGCGCTTGAGGCCTTCTTCACCGAGGATGTGCTCGATGAACTCTTTAACTTCTCGACCCCGCTCACCGATCAGGCCGACGACGATAATGTCGGCCTCGGTGAAGCGGGTCATCATGCCCAGCAACACCGACTTACCGACACCGGTACCGGCGAACAGACCCAGACGCTGACCGCGACCGACCGTCAACAATCCGTTGATGCTACGGATGCCGACGTCCAGCGGTTCGCTGATCGGGTCTCGGTTGAGCGGGTTGATCGTCGGGCCGTCCATCGGCACCCAGTCTTCGGCCTTCATGCCGCCCTTGCCGTCCAGCGCCCGTCCGGCGCCGTCCAGCACGCGACCGAGCATGCTCATGCCCATCGGCAAGCGACCGGTGTCGGCCAGCGGCACCACGCGGGCGCCCGGGGCGATGCCGGCCACGCTGCCGACCGGCATCAGAAACACCTTGCTGCCGGAAAAGCCCATGACTTCGGCTTCAACCTGGGACGGGTGATAGGTGTCGTCGTTGATCACCATGCAGCGGGTGCCCATGGCGGCGCGCAGGCCTTCGGCTTCGAGCGTCAGACCGACCATGCGCAGCAGGCGCCCTTCGAGAATCGGCGCACCGGCGATTTCGGTGGCCTCGGCGTAGGTGCTCAGGCGCTTGGCGAAACTGGTGCGTTCAAGGCGCATCGGGGGCGTCCGCGAGCGGCTCTTCTGCGACCGGTGCCGGTTTCGGCGCTTCCGGTAAGTCGAGGCTCAGGTCCGGCGCGGCCGGGTGCAGGGCCTGTTCGTGCAACTGGTCGAACAGCTTGGCCATGACCTGGCTGACGCGGGTTTCGATGCTGGCGTCGATCCGGCTGTGGTCGGTCTCGACCCGGCAACCGCCCGGCAGCAGGGTTTCGTCCTCGACGATGCGCCAGGTTTCCTCATGACGTTCGCGCAGGGCTTTGACCTGTTCGAAATCCTGCGGATTGACGTACAGCCGCACATTGCCCACGCCCAGCGGCAACAGCTTGAGCGCGTCGCGCATGACGTGTTCGATCTGCGTCGAGTCGATGGCCAGCTCGCGCTGAATCACCTGTTTGGCGATGTGCTGAACGAGGTCGACCAGCGACTTTTCGATCTGGGTGTCTTGCTCGGCAATAGGCTCGAACAGGTGGCCCATCAGTTGCTCAAGGCTGTCGACCTTGGCCGTCAGGACCACTTCGGCTTCCTGGCGCACCTTGAGGGTGGCGCTGTGAAAGCCTTCCTTTTCACCGATGGCGAAGCCCTCGTTGTAGGCCTCCTGACGGATGCTTTCGAGCTCTTCGAGGGTCAGTGGCTGGACTTCCTCCAGCGGCACTTCTTCCATTTCCGGCGGTTCGGGCTCCGGTTCCGGCTCGGGTTCAGGCGCCGGCGGATCGAAGCTGGGCAAGGCCCAGGTATCGAAGCCGCGGACGTCCCGGGCACGGATCAGGTCCGTCACATCGTCGTCATGCTTGTCCATGGGCTTAGATCATTTCCTCGCCGCCCTTGCCACCGAGCACGATTTCTCCGGCTTCGGCCATACGGCGGGCGATGGTGAGGATTTCCTTCTGCGCGGTCTCCACGTCGCTGACGCGCACCGGGCCCTTGGCCTCGAGGTCGTCGCGCAGCAGTTCGGCGGCACGCTTGGACATGTTCTTGAAGATCTTCTCCTTGACGCCTTCGTCCGACCCCTTGAGGGCCAGCACCAGCACATCGGAAGAGACTTCGCGCAGCAGCGCCTGGATACCGCGGTCGTCGACATCGGCCAGGTTGTTGAACACGAACATGAGGTCTTCGATCTGACCGGACAGGTCTTCGTCGACTTCGCGGATCGAGTCCATGAGCTGGCCTTCGATCGAGCTGTCGAGGAAGTTCATGATGTCCGCCGCCCGCTTGATACCACCCAGGGTGGTGCGCGAGGCGTTCGAGTTGCCGGAGAACTGCTTCTCGAGGATCTGGTTCAATTCTTTCAGCGCGGCCGGCTGCACGGTGTTCAACGACGAGACGCGCAGGATGATGTCCAGACGCACCTTGTGGTCGAAGTTGCCCAGCACTTCACCGGCCTGATCCGGATCGAGGTACGCGACCACGATCGCCTGGATCTGCGGGTGCTCGTAACGGATCACGTCGGCAACGGCGCGCGGCTCCATCCATTTCAGGCTGTCGAGGCCACTGGTGTTGCCGCCCAGCAGAATGCGGTCGATCAGGCCGTTGGCCTTGTCTTCACCCAGGGCCTGGGTGAGCATTTTGCGCACGTAGTCGTCGGAGCCGACGCCCAGGCTGGTCTGATCGCCGACGATGTCGACGAACTCGCTCATGACCTGCTCGACCTGCTCACGGTGGACGTTGCCCATCTGTGCCATGGCCACGCCGACTCGCTGGACCTCTTTGGGGCCCATGTGGCGCAGCACTTGTGCGGCATCGGTCGAACCCAGGGACAGCAGCAGAATCGCGGCTTTATCGACCCGGGACAGTTTGGCGACGGCGGCTCGGTTATCACTCATCTGCGTTAATCCACTCTTTCACGACCTGGGCCACACGACCCGGGTCTTCTGCCACCAGACTCTTGATTGCGTTCAACTGAGCGTCATAACCCTCGCTCGGGCTCGGCAGCAGGATGCTGGTCGGGCCGCCGAGGCTGACGCGATCATTGGACAGTTCACCGTCCAGACCGCCCATGCCACCGAGTTCCATGTCGCCGCCCAGACCGGCCAGCTCCTTGCTTTTGCCGCCACCGGTAATGTTGTTGAGCACCGGACGCAGCACGCCGAACACCAGCACCAGGATGAACAACACGCCCAGCACTTGTTTGACGATGTCCCAGAACCATGGCTGGGAGTAGAACGGAATGTCGGCGATCACTTCGCCGCGCTCGGCGGAGAACGGCATGTTGATCACGCTGACGCTGTCGCCACGGCTGGCGTCGAAGCCGACGGCGTCCTGTACCAGACGAGTGAAGCGCGCCAATTCGTCGGCGCTCCACGGCGCGCGAGTCGTTTCGCCGTTGGCCGGGTTGATCTTGACCTGATCGTCCACCACCACCGACACCGACAGGCGATTCAGGCGACCCTGCTGCTGTTTGGTGTGGCTGATGGAGCGGTCGAGCTCGAAGTTCTTGGTGGATTGTTGACGCTTGTCCGCCGGATACGGCGCGAGCATCGGCTGGCCGGTGGCCGGGTCCATGATCTGCTGACCGTTGGCATCAACCAGTGGCTGGCCTGGCTGCACCATGCTCGCCGGGGCGGCTGCGCCACCGGTGGTCTGCGGCGCCGAAGCCGGCGAAGGTGGCTGGTTGCTCAAGGCACCCGGCACACCTTGCGGGCCATTGCTGGCGGTGCGTTGTTCGTTGACCGACTGTTCGCTGCGCAGGGCCGGTTGATCCGGGTTGAACTGCTCGGCAGTCGACTCGACGGCACTGAAATCGACGTCGGCCGAGACTTCAGCCTTGTAGCGATCGTTGCCCAGTACCGGTTGCAGAATATTGTGCACGCGCTGGGTGAGCATGCTTTCCATGCGGCGGCTGTAGTCGAACTGCTTGCCGGCCATGGTCATTTCGGAGTTTTCCGCCTGATCCGACAGCAGGTTGCCCTTCTGGTCGACGACGGTGATCTGCGATTTGCTCAGCTCGGGAACGGAGGTTGCTACCAGGTTGATGATGGCAACGACCTGACCTGGCTCCAGCGAACGACCGGAGTACAGCTCGACCAGTACCGAAGCGCTTGGCTTGCGCTCGTCACGCACGAACACCGAACTTTTCGGGATCGCCAGGTGAACGCGCGCGCCCTTGACGTTGTTCAGGCTGGAGATGGTGCGGGCCAGTTCGCCTTCGAGGCCGCGACGATAACGGGTCGCTTCCATGAACTGGCTGGTGCCCAGACCCTGTTCCTTGTCGAGGATTTCAAAACCGATGTTGCCGTCGCTGGGAGTGACACCAGCGGCCGCGAGCTTGAGCCGCGCACGGGACAGGTCATCGGCCTTGACCAGCAAGGCGCCGGAATTCGGTTCGACGGTGTAGGGAATGTCGGCGGAGGCCAGGGTGTCCATGACCTGCTTGGCGTCCATGCCGGCAAGGCTGCCGTACAGAGGCCGGTAGTCCGGTTGCTGCGACCACAGCACCACGGCAAAGCCAATCGCCACGCTCGCGGCCAGGCCGACCAACAGGCCCACCTGACGCAGCACGGTCATCTCGGAGAGGTTTTCCAGGAAGGACAGGCCGAACAGCGGCGGTTTGCCGTCTATCGGGGTGGCCTTGGCCGGAACGTTATCGGCGACTGCTTCTGCCATGACTCAATCTCGTCCTTAAACCGGCATCTGCATGATGTCTTGATAAGCCTGAACCAGCTTGTTGCGCACCTGGGTCAGGGCCTGGAACGATACGCTGGCTTTCTGCGAGGCAATCATCACGTCCGTCAGATCGACGCCGCTCTTGCCGATCTCGAACGCGTTGGCCAATTGGCTCGATGCCTGCTGGGTATCGTTCACTTTGTTGATGGCTTGACCGAGCATGTCGGAAAAGTTGCTGCCTGCCACTTCCGGGACAGCGGAAGTCGATTTCGGCTTCGACATGGCGTCCATTTGCATGGCCTTCATGTCCATCATCAACCGATTAAATTCAATACCTTGGCTCATGGTCTACTCTCTTGGGCGGCCCGCAATTTTTTGACACTCACTCGGCGGGTACTCAGGTGTTAGCAACAACGGTGCCAGCTCATGGGCACCGCTTTCAGAAAAGCCGTTTCAAACGTTTGCGCGACCCGTCAGGTGGCGAACAGGTAGCCTTCGACATCCATGCCCGCATCGCGCATTTGCGCCAGTTTGTAACGCAGGGTGCGCGGGCTGATGCCGAGTTTTTCGGCGGCTTCCTTGCGTCGACCGCGCTCGGTACGCAGGGTGTCGATGATCATCTGGAACTCGCGACGACGCAGGTCATCGCCCAGTGCACCGGCCGAATCGGCCTCGATTTCGACTTCACGAATGACCGGCTTAACCGGCACTGCCGCTGGCAACGGGGCGAACAGCGCAGGCCCGGAGAGACAGAAATCCTGCGGCTGGATCAACCCGCCCTGCTGCAGAATCAAGGCCCGCTGGATCGCGTTATCCAGCTCGCGCACATTGCCCGGCCACGGATAACCGATCAGGCACGCTTGCGCCTCGGGCGAGAACTTCGCCATCGCATGCTTCATTTTATTGACGTGTTTGGCCAACAGACGCTCGGCCAGCGGCAGGATATCGGCGGTGCGCTCGCGCAACGGACGCCAGGCCAGCGGAAATACCGACAGACGATAATAGAGGTCTTCACGGAAGCGCCCCGCCGCAACTTCGCCGGCCAGATCACGGTTGGTGGTCGCTACCACGCGAATATCGAGAGTGATCGGCTTGCGGGCGCCGACCCGCTCCACTTCCCGCTCCTGCAACACCCGCAGCAGTTTGGCTTGCAGGCCGAGGGGCATTTCGGAAATTTCATCGAGCAGAATGGTGCCGCCGTCCGCCTGTTCGAACTTGCCGGCCTGGGCCGCGATAGCGCCAGTGAACGAGCCTTTCTCGTGGCCGAACAGGGTGGCTTCGAGCATGTTGTCGGGGATCGCCGCGCAGTTGATCGCAATGAACGGCTGACTGGCACGATGGGATTGCTGGTGAATGTAACGCGCCAATACTTCCTTGCCGGTACCGGACTCGCCGGAAATCAGCACGGTGGAATCACTGCGCGCGACCCGCGCTGCCAGATCCAGCAATTGAGCACTGGCGGGCTCGACCGCGACCGGCCCTTCGGCGTCACTGACGCCAAGATTGCCCAAGGCGTGACGGGCTACCAGATCCAGCAGAGCCTTGGGTTCGAACGGCTTGACCAGATAATCCGCCGCGCCTTGACGCATCGCATCGACCGCGCGCTCGACTGCACCATGGGCGGTCATCAGCAGCACCGGCAATTGCGGCTGTCGCGCGCGCAGCAGGCCGAGCAATTGATGGCCGTCCATGCCCGGCATGTTGACGTCGCTGACCACCAGACTGAACGCTTCGCGCTCGACGGCGCTCAGCGCCTCTTCGGCCGAACCCACTGCTTGATAGTCGTGACCGGCCAGCAGCAGCGTATCGGCCAGCGCTTCACGCAACGAGCGGTCGTCCTCGACCAGCAGAACCTTGATGCCCATGACCTTCACTCAGCTCCCTGAACAGCAGAAAACAACGGCAGGATGACCTGCGCGCACGTACCGCGCCCGACCCGCGAACGCAGCTGCAATTCTCCCTGATGCGCACGCGCCACGGCCTTGACCACGGTCAGGCCCAAGCCGGTCCCGGTGACTTTGGTGGTGAAAAACGGCTCGCCCAGCCGCGCCAGCACCGCCGCATCAATACCGCTGCCGCTGTCGCTGACACACAAACGCAAGGTGTTGTCGCGGGTATAGCAATGCACCTTCAGACGCACCTCACCGGCACTCGCCTGAATCGCGTTTTCAATCAGATTGAGCAGCGCCCCGACCAGCGTGTCGCGATTGCACAGCAACTCGCCGGCATGGCTGTCGCATTGCCAGCGGATCGGCAGATCCTGCACATGGGTCAGCGCCGCGGCCTGCAACGACTGCATCAGGGCATTCGGCGTGACACGGTCGGTCAGCGGCAGCTCGCCACGGGCGAAGACCAGCATGTCGCGCACCTGATGCTCGAGCTCGTGCAGACGCTCCTTGAGGCGACCGGCAAAACGCTGCTGGGTCGCGACCGGCAGTTCCTGCTCGGTCAAATGACTGGCGTACAGCAACGCGGCAGACAACGGTGTGCGGATCTGGTGAGCCAGCGACGCGACCATCCGCCCCAGGGACGAGAGGCGCTCGTGGCGCGCCAGCTGATCCTGCAAGTGACGGGTTTCAGTCAGGTCGTTGAGCAGCACCAACTGCCCGGGCTCGGCATCCAGCGAGCGGGTAGCAATCGACAGGCGTCGACCGTTTTTCAAGGAAATTTCGTGACCGTCATCTTCACGGGGCGCGAAGCAACGGGTGATGACATGGCGCCACAGCTCGCCTTCCAGTGGCAGACCGAGCAATTCGATGGCGGCAGGGTTGGCCTCGCACACAATGCCGTGGCCGTCGATGACGATGACGCCACCGGGCAACAGGTCGAGGAGGTTTTGCAGACGGTTGGCCAGGCGTTCTTTTTCCGCCAGTTCCTGCATGCGCTGGGCGCTGACCACGGCCAGCTCGCCCTTGAGCTCGGTGACCCGGGCTTCGAGCATGCTGTAGGAGTCGGTCAACTGGCTGGACATCTGGTTGAACAGGGCGAATGCCTGCTCAAGCCCCTGGCGGCTCGCCTGCTCTACGGACGGCAGTTGCCCCGAGGACTCGGGAACAGAAGACATCTGGGAGGCTTGGGGCATTGTGCTTTCTCGCTTGGCTGACCGTCAGTGAAACGGAACGTTGCGAGGGACATAGCAATACCCGTGCCTAAAAAAAACCGCTTATAAATGAAGCAGTTGAAAAACAGGCGTCAATCATCCGCCTGTTCATCACCTTCACGACGGCTCATGCCGTACTTGCGCATCTTCTCCACCAGCGTAGTGCGGCGAATACGCAGGCGCTCGGCGGCGCGAGCCACAATACCATTGGCATCGTCCAGTGCCTGCTGGATCAGGCCCTGCTCCAGACCACCGAGGTAGTCCTTCAGATCCAGACCTTCCGGCGGCAACAGGGCGTTGGCGCTGAAGTCCGGCGTATGGCCGTTGATCGCCACGCGCTCTTCCAGATCGCTGCGCAGGCTGTCGACCATCTGCTCGTCTTCGTCGTCGACGTAGCGGAATTTCTTCGGCAACTCGACCACGCCGATCACCCCGTACGGGTGCATGATCGCCATGCGCTCCACCAGGTTGGCCAGTTCGCGGACGTTGCCCGGCCAGCCGTGGCGGCACAGGGACATGATTGCGGCGGAGTTGAAGCGGATCGAACCGCGCTTCTCGTGCTCCATGCGCGAGATCAGCTCGTTCATCAGCAGCGGAATGTCTTCGACGCGCTCACGCAGCGGCGCCATCTCGATCGGGAACACGTTCAGGCGGTAGTAGAGGTCTTCGCGGAAGGTGCCGATCTCGATCATGCTTTCGAGATTCTTGTGGGTCGCGGCGATGATGCGCACGTCGACGCTCTGGGTTTTGTTGCTGCCCACGCGCTCGAAGGTGCGCTCCTGCAGCACGCGCAGCAGCTTGACCTGCATCGGCAGCGGCATGTCGCCGATTTCGTCGAGGAACAGCGTACCGCCGTTGGCCAGCTCGAAGCGGCCGGCACGGCTGGTGATCGCGCCGGTGAAGGCGCCCTTCTCATGACCGAACAGTTCGCTTTCCAGCAACTCGGCCGGGATCGCCCCGCAGTTGACCGGTACGAACGGCGCGTCGCGACGCTTGGAATGGTAATGCAGATTTCGTGCAACCACTTCCTTGCCGGTCCCGGACTCGCCGAGGATCAGAACGCTGGCGTCGGTGTCGGCCACTTGCTGCATCATCTGACGCACGTGCTGGATCGCGCGGCTGGTGCCGACCAGGCTGCGGAACAGGTTGGGTTCGCGATGCCGGCCACGCTCACGGGCCTGGTCGTACATCTCGCGATAGACCTGGGCACGGTGCAGGGAGTCCAGCAGTTTGCTGTAGCTCGGCGGCATTTCGAGGGTCGAAAGTACCCGGCGGCGCTGGTCTTCGGGCAGGTCCACCGAAGAATTATCGCCCATCAGCAAAACCGGAAGGAACTCATCCCAGGTTGAGAGTGTCTTTAGCAAGCCCAAAAGCGCACCAGGAGCATTAACCGTCCCGATCAGTACGCAAATGACCTCACGACTAGACGACAAAGAGCCGACTGCCTGCTGCCAGTCATGGCTTCCGCAGGGTAAATTTTCTTCGCCAAGAAAATTTAAGATCACCGCCAGGTCGCGGCGGCGGACGCTATCGTCATCGATCAGCAGAATTTTGGTTTCACGCCACATGCAATAGCAACTTCCCTAGTCAACTCAATGCCCAAAATGAGGGGCAAGCGAGACGCTTGCAGGACACCTTGTGCCTGTAGACGCCTGAAATCTGAAAACAGCCACTAGTTAAGTCAAAAAACCGTGCACAGTCAAATTTATGGCGCACATGTCTGGATTAACTGGGGGTTAATTAACCAAACAGATGGTAAACCTTTGCCGCGTTCTGCGCTTGGGTGATCTGCGACATCTCGTCGACTATCGCCTGACGCTCACCCATAGCCACTTCCAGAAGCTGCTTGTAGACATGCAGCAACTCCTCAAGGTTATCGCGCAACGCGACCTCATCCACCGAGGCTTCACTCAAGACATCTTCCATGCAGGAACGGCAATCGAGGTCCAATTGACCGATGGCTTCCCAGTTGCGCTCGGCCAGGGCACCGACCAGCGCTACTCGGGTTTCTTCGATTCGCTGCAAAACAAGACTCATGGTGATCTCCTCAGAACTGCGGAGCGGGCGCAGGTGCGATCGCATCCCAGCCTTCCTTGACGGTGCTCAGCAAGCCGGCAACCTCATCAAGAATGCGCGGATCGCTGCTGATGTTCGCCTCGGCGAGACGCTTCATCATGTAGATATAAAGACCGTCCAGATCAGCCAGCGTATCGGCAGACTTTTCCAGATCCAGACCTTCACGCAAGCCGCTGACGATGCCGATGGCCTTGCTGATCGCCGTGCACTTGGCGGCAATGTCCTTGCGCTCGATGGCGCCCTTTGCCTGAGCGATACGGTCCAGACCACCTTCCATCAGCATTTGCACCAGACGGTGGGGACTCGCTTCGGACGTCTGGGCCTGAGCGCCGACTTTCTGGTATTGCCGAAGGGCCAACATCGGATTCATGTTCTACCTCATTTGCAACTATGACTCGTATGAGCAGTGTATCGCCTGCAAGCCAGAAAACTTTAGACCATAAGACAAAAACCCGGCACACGCTCGAAAGCGTAGCCGGGTTTTTGTCGCTATTACATGTTACTTCGCAGACTGCTGGGCGTTCAGCGAACTGAAGAACGACGTAATGTTGCTCGCCGTCGCTTTCATCTGCCCTACCAGCAAGTCCATGGCGTTGTACTTAGCAGTCAACGTCTTGGTCAGGTTGGCGACACGCAGGTCCAGAGCCAACTGCTGGGACGTAATGTTGCGCGTATTGTTGTTCAGGATAGTCAGGCGCTGATCCAGCAGACCGGTGGTGGTCTTGCCATCAGCCGAAGCCTTGAGATATGGGTCAACCGCCTTGCTCATGCGCGCCAACAGACCATTGGTGTCGTTGGTGCCAGTGAACATCTCCTGGACTTTGCCGCTCATGCCCGGCGTAGACATGGCCTTGTTGAACGCAGTCGTGTCGAACGTCAGGTTACCGGTGTTGCGGTCGGTCATGACGCCCAGCTGCGAGAGATAAGCAATCGGACTGCCAGCAGTCGCACTCGGGGCCGTAATCTGCCCGCGGATATCGGCAATCAAGGAACGCGCCAGCGAGTCGCCAGTGAACGCCGCCTGAACGGTCAGCTTGCCATCTTCGTCCGGCGTCGCCTTGGACAACGAATCGATGGTGTTTTTCAAGGTATTGTAGGCATCGACGAACGCCTGAACCGACGTCTGCAATCCCTTGGTGTTACCGTCGACAGTCACTGTGACAGGTGTCGAGGGTGGATCACCGGCACTGACCGTCGTCAGATTCATCGTCAGGCCACTGATGGCGCCGGTGACCGTGTTGCTCTTGCTGGTCACCGCCAGGCCGTCAATGGTCAGCGACGCGTCCTGAGCAAGGCCGTTGACCGCGCCAGAAGCGCCGGCGGCCGGGTTGGTGCCCATGGTCTGGGTGCCGTCGATTTCCAAACCGGCAATGCCGCTGACTTTCATGTCGGAGCCGGCGCCGGTCTTGCTCGAACTGATCACCAGGCGCGAAGCACCCGAGCTGTCGGTCACGATGTTGGCAGAAATACCATTGACGGCCTGAGCCGAGTTGATCGCATCCCGGGTGCTCTGCAAGGTCGCATTGGCCGGGATCGTGACATTGTAATCAGTGCCATTCTGACTGATTTTCAGGGTACCACTCGGAATGGCACTGGCAGCACCGCCGGCAAAGGATGCACTGGCTATTTTCGAGCCGGTGGCCAGCTTATTCACTACAACACTATAAGTACCCGAGACTGCAGTGTTATCCGCAGAAACACCCAACACGGCCGGAGTACCCGAAGTCGCCGTGTAACCCGCAAATGCTGGATTGGTCTTGCTGCCCAGGTTGGTCATCGCCGTCTGGAATGCGGTCAGCGCACTCTTCAACGTGCCGATACCGGAAATCTTCAGCGTGTTGGTTTTGGTGGCGTTGTCGATCTGCGTCTGTTTCGGCGACTTGTCGGCATTGACCAGTGCTGTAACGATCGCACCGATGTCCAGGCCGGAACCCAGGCCCGAACCCGGTAAAATTGGACTTGCCATGTGCTTCTCCCTTGGGTTGTTGCCAGTCTTTTGACCACTACTTGCGTCTAAAGAACTTCAAACACTATTCATGCCAGTTATCAGACTTTGGCGTCGAACAACACGTGACTCGCGTTGGCCAGACTATCTGCCAGCTTGAGTGCTTCTGCGGAAGGGATCTGTCGTACGACCTCGCCCGTCTCGCTTGCGATCACCTTGACAATCACCTTGCCGGAATGCTCATCGATCGAGAACTCCAGATTGCGCTTGATCGACTGAACGAATTTCTCGATCTCCTGCACCGCCAGCTTCAGCTTGGTTTCATCTGATTCCTGGCTCTTTTTCGAGGCAGGAACAGCATCAACGGTCTGAGGCTTGGTTTCCGACGGTTTGTCGGTAACGGTATTGGCTGGCTTGGGAGCCGGATAAGACACGTTAAGCTTGACGCTCATGTCCATGCTCATCACCTCATAACGTAAAAAGCGAGAGAGCACGCAAGCGCACTCCCCCGCTAAAACTCATTCCGAAATTACTGAAGCAGCTTCAGTACAGCGGAAGGCAGTTGGTTGGCTTGAGCCAGAACAGAGGTCGAAGCCTGTTGCAGGGTTTGCTGCTTGGTCAGGTTAGCAGTCTCTGCGGCGAAGTCGGTATCTTGTACGCGACCTTGTGCAGCAGTGGTGTTCTCGGTGATGTTCTGCAAGTTCTGGATGGTGCTGGTCAGACGGTTTTGCGAAGCACCCAGAGCGGCGCGAGTGGCGTTGATGTTCGCAATTGCAGCGTCGATCGCGGTGATCGCGTTGTCGATGTTCGAAGCGGCGGCTGCGGAAGTAGCACCGGTCAGAACAACAGTACCGCTACCTACCGACAGGCTGACGGCGTCGAACTTGCCGCTAAGTACCAGGTCGATGTGGTTGGCGGAGCCAGTGTTGGCGCCAACTTGCAGAGTTACAGTACCAGCCGAACCGTCCAGCAGGTTTTTGCCGTTCAGGTTGGTAGCAGCCGAGATACGGGTGATTTCGTCAGACATCTGAGCGAATTCAGCGTTGGTTGCGGTCTGGTCAGCAGTGCCGTTGGTACCGTTACGAGCTTTAACAGCCAGTTCACGCATACGCTGCAGGATGTCGGTCGAAGCTTGCAGAGCGCCTTCAGCGGTCTGGGCAACGGAGATACCGTCGTTGGCATTCTGGATCGCCTGGGTGTTACCACGGATCTGCGAGGACATACGGGTAGCGATTTGCAGGCCGGCGGCGTCGTCTTTAGCGCTGTTGATTTTCAGGCCGGAAGACAGGCGCTGCATCGAAGTCGACAGAGCATCGGAAGCGCGGTTCAGGTTTTTCTGAACGTTCAACGACGTGGTGTTGGTGTTTACTGTTAAAGCCATGACGAATTCCTCGTTGGTTGGGTACTGCGGCTTCCGGCCCTGGCAACCGCCGGGTATGGCCTAGAGAACCTTCGTAATAGTTATCGTCGGGTTTGCAGGTTGCTTGAGGGCTTTTTTGAAAAAATTTGCCATCACCCTGCCACCCCCTAGAAAACAAAGACTTAGCAGCACTTTACCTTCGAAAAAATGACGTCATAAAACCGTCCGTGGCGCAAACCTGCGAGCCAGCGCCTTCGCTCCTCTTCAGGCGGACGGTTCTTCCAGCAATTGAATCAACTCGTACTCCATGAAATCGGCAAGCCCCAGCCAGTCCTGACGCTCCTGGCACTCGAGCATTTGCGTGAGCAATTGCGCCCAGACCTGCTGCGTCTGCGCGCCGGCCGACAGCAATGACTGCTGCGCGCCCTCGAACACATCGACCATGGTCAACGCGGCCTCGACATCACGCCCCAAGCGGAAAAGCGCGGCGCACTGATGACACTCTTCTATCCACTGCGGCTGCGCAGTCATTGCACAAACTCCTGATTGAACGCTGTACCGGCAATCTGCGCACCCGCCCTGCTGCTGTTGAAAAACGCCACCTGCGGCTGACTGGCGATGTATCGCTCCAGCACGCACAGATAGCCGCGAAAATTGAGCTGGGTACTGACGCGCTGGCCATAACCGTCACGCACCCAGTGCCGCGCCTGATTCACCGACGGCCCCAGGTCACCGTCATTCCAGCCGGCATGGGTCTTGTTCATCGGGAAGGCAAAATCGGCACCGAACAGCGTGATGCGTGCAGCGCCCATCTTCACCGCCAGGTCCACGGCCGGGTGAATCACGCTGCCGCCCACATGCAGCAGCGCCCTCGGGTGCTGTTCACGCAATGCCGCGTAGACCGGACTGGCCGAATAGCCACCATAACGCTTGCCCTTCCAGGCCCTCAGCACCTCAGGGTCACTCATGGGCAAATACACCAGCGGGATGCCGTCGGATTCCTCGAATGGCAAATGCCGGAAGCTGATGCGCTGATCGATACTCACCACATAGTCGGGCACGATCCCATGCTCGCGCAGCGGCCGGTACGCGGTATCGACACAAATGTACAACGGACGAACGGCCCGCTCGCGGATCGCGGCCAGACGTTCGAAATGCTGTTCCAGCGTCGGCCCGGTGCCGATCACATAGATCTCCCGACCGGCACAGGTGCCGAACAACGTTGCCACATCATCGTCAGCCAGCAATACCGGCAAGCAGTCCTGCAGACGCTGTTGAATGAACGGTGACTGCGGATCGAACTCACGATTGTTGAAGCTCAGGTGCACTTCGCTGACCAGCCGATCACGAATCTTCGCGTTGAAGTCATCGGCCAGCAGCATTTCGGCAGGCAAGGCGAAAAACGGCGTGCAGATGTCGGACAGGTCGCCGGCGTAGAGCAATTCAACCCGCGGGTCCTGCAACCACTCCCGTTGATCGAGCAATTGCAGCACCAGGGCAAACAACGCGCCGTTGAGGATGTGCACATACAGGCGCTCGAGCCCGGTGCGCTCCAGCAGCACCGTGGGCAAGTCCCCGAGGCCGGTGCCGTAGACATGCAGTTGCGGCTTGTCCGCCGGCAGGCTGGCAGCCTGAATCTGCGCCTCGCGGACACGGTCATGCCGGCTGGTGAGCTGAATGCCGCCAATGCTCAGCGTCGAGCCCAGCCCCTGCGTCAGCTCAGCCTCGATCGCCGAACTGTCTTCGCCGAGCAATCGTGCGAACAACGCCGGCCAGCGTCGCTCGACGACTTCAGCATTGGCCTGGAAAAACTCACTCATGGCGCCTCGCGCTCCCTTCAGGCAAAAAAATAGCGTTCAAGGTTAACCCTTGAACGCTATTTTTGTATCCGCCGTTTTTAACCGATTCAAGGACGATAAATAATCGCCGAACCCCACGACAGACCGACGCCGAAACCACTGATCGCGATGCGGTTCCAGTCGGAATCCATCACGTGTTTTTCCAGCAGCAGCGGCACACTGGACGACACGGTGTTGCCGGTCTCGACCATGTCCTTGATGAACTTCTCCGGCTCGCCTTCGAACCGCCGCGCCACGGCGTCGACAATCGCCGCACTGCCCTGGTGAATGCAGAAGGCATCGATGTCATCGGCCTTCAGACCGGAATCGTCGAGCAGTTCGTGCAGATGCGCAGGCACCTTGAGCAGTGCGAAGTTGAACACCTGACGGCCGTTCATGAAGAACACGCCATCGGTGACTTTCAAGTGCGGTGCGCCGGAACCGTCAGTGCCGAACTTGGCCTTGCCCAGCGCCCAGACCGGGTCTTCGCCCATCCAGGTGGCAGTGGCGGCATCGCCGAACAGCATGGTGGTGTTGCGGTCTTCCGGATCGACGATCTTCGAATACGGGTCGGCGGTGATCAACAGACCATTCTTCAGGCCGGCGGCTTCCATGAAGCCCTTGATCGCGTAGATGCCGTAGACGTAGCCGGAGCAACCCAGGGAAATGTCGAACGCCGCGACATTGGTCGACAGGCCGAGTTTGTCCTGGACGATGGCAGCGGTGTGCGGCAGGCCTTCTTCGTCACCGTTCTGGGTGACGACGATCAGCGCATCGATGGATTCACGTTTCAGTTCAGGGTTGTTGGCAAACAGCGCATTGGCCGCTTCAACGCACAGATCGGAGGTTTCCTGTTCCGCGTCTTTGCGTGGAAGGAAGGCCGAACCGATCTTGCCGAGGATGAATTCTTCATCCTTCTCGAATTTTGCACCTTGTGCGTAATTGTCCACGCCGGCTACAGGAACGTAGCTCGCAATGCTTTTTATGCCAATCATTACGGCTTCCCAATAATAAACAGCCCAATACCACCGCTCGCAAGGATTCGAGGGGCGCCGACAAACAGAAAACGGCCGCCACAACGGGCAGCCACGGGGAGCGCAAAGGGCTATCACTGGAACCGAAAACGGGCCAGGCGCCATCTCCCCGGTCATTACAATACAGTGAAGATGCGCGTTATGACTCGCAGGTCACGCTATTTTGCCGAATCGATGACAGATCGGGTCATTCGACCAATGACCAGTCCAGCGGCGTACCACGTTTGATCGGCTGGCGCGCACGACGCCCGAGGACGGCTTCGGCGTGCTTGGGCGGCAGACCGAAACCGGGACGAATGGCGCGCAGATTGGCCGCCGTGAAGGGTTCACCGGCCGCCATATCGGCCGTGACATACAGCGACCGGCGGTAAACCAGCGACTTTTGCTCAGCCTCGGTCACCCCGTAATGCACCTGCCCCATGGCCTGCCAGGCGCGTTCGGTCTCGACGACCAGGCTGGCCAGTTCCGCCGGTTCCAGCGAGAAACTGGCGTCCACCCCACCGGCAGAACGGTCGAGGGTGAAGTGTTTTTCCACCACCGTCGCGCCCAGCGCCACCGCCGCCACCGACACGCCGACGCCCATCGAATGGTCTGACAGCCCGACCTCACAACCGAACAGCTCACGCAGATGCGGAATCGTGCGCACGTTGCTGTTGATCGGGGTCGCCGGGTAGGTGCTGGTGCACTTGAGCAGTATCAGATCCTTGCACCCCGCTTCACGGGCGGCGCGCACGGTTTCGTCGAGTTCGGCGAGGCTGGCCATGCCGGTGGAAATGATCAACGGTTTGCCAGTCGCTGCGACACGGCGGATCAACGGCAGATCGGTGTTTTCGAAACTGGCGATCTTGTAGGCCGGCACATCGAGGCTTTCAAGGAAGTCCACGGCACTGTCGTCGAACGGTGTCGAAAACGCGAGCATGCCCAACTCCTTGGCCCGGGCGAAGATCGGCGCATGCCACTCCCAGGGCGTGTGGGCCTTTTCATACAGGTCATAAAGCGAGGTGCCCGCCCACAGACTGTTCGGATCCTTGATGAAAAATTCGCCTTCGGCCAGATCCAGGGTCATGGTTTCGGCGGTGTAGGTTTGCAGCTTCAAGGCGTGTGCACCGGCCTTGGCCGCCGCTTCGACAATCTGCAAGGCGACGTCCAGCGACTGGTTATGGTTGCCGCTCATTTCAGCGATGATGAACGGCGGCGCATCGGCACCGATCTGGCGGTTGCCGATCTTGAAACTGCTCATTGACGGGATTCCTTCAAAACCTTGGTGAACGCGCAGGCACTCTGAGTGAACCCGGCGTCACGAAAAACATTCATCGAGGGCTGATTGGCCGGCAACACCTGGGCGGTGATGGCGGTCATTTGCGGCCAGTGCGCAGCCACGAAGACTTCACCCTGCGCCAGCAGCGCCCTGCCCCAGCCGAGGCCGAAACGCCCCTCAAGCAAATACAGCGAAACCTCTGCCTCGAAGCCGCGCAGATCGTAGCGCAGGACACCAACCGGGCCGTCATCTGCCTCGGCCACCAGCAGCAACCGCTGAGGATTGCGCAGACTCGCGCCCAGCCAGTTCACATGTTGCGTCCAATCAATCGCCCCGCTGTCCAGCGACCAGCGGCGCACCGCCTCGGCATTGCGTCCGTCGAACAGCAACTGCGCGTCATCCGACGTCGCCGGACGCAATTTGAGCACCGCGCCGGCCAGTGCCGCCGCCACCCGCAGCGCGCCGCGTCCATCGACCAGTTGCCGTGAACGCTCGGCCAGGCTCTGGCGCAGATAAAAGTTGCCCACGACAAAGCCGATGGCATCGCGTAGTTGCTCGACGCTGACCTGCTCCCGCGCGCCCATGAACAGATGCGCGCCGGCCGCCGCCATCACTTCGCCGTTGGCCTGTTGGTTGTTCGACACCGCAATGCAGATCGTCGGCAGGCCCAGGGCCGCGCGCTCCCAACTGGTGCCACCGCCGGCACCGATAAACAGGTCGGCCTCGGTCATGCGTCGATGGAAATCGCTGACGAAACTGTGCAGCCGCCAGTGTGGTCGGGTTTCGGCCAGCGCCTGCATCTCTGCCCAGGCCGGGTTGTCGGCACCGGCAACGAAATCCACTTCCAGCCCGGAAAAATCCGCCAGCGCCAGCATCGCGTGATGAGTCTGGCGTGCCGCATCAAAGCCGCCGAAATTCACCAGCACCCGGCGCGCCACCGGTTTGATCTCGATGGCCGGGCCGCTGAACTCTTCGCGCAGCATGGCGAAGCGCGGGCCGAGCAGTGTTCGGCAACCGGCCGGCAGCAGCGGCTGATAATTTTCGCTGAGCCCAGAGAGGTTCTGATTGAGCAGCAGATCCACGCTGTAGCGGCGGGTCGCCAGATCATCGACGGCGGCGATCCGTGGTGCGAAGCGACGAGCTGCAGTCTGCCAGTGATGATCGAGGCCGTAATGGTCGGCGATGACCCAGTCAAACTCAGGCTGCCCTTCCAGTTGCGCCGCCAGTGCATCGATATCCGCCTGCCACGGCAGCATCGATTCGATGGCCTGCTCCGGGTCTTCACCGGCATAGCGATCCGGCAACGCGAAGGTCTCGAAACCCTCGCGCTGCAACGCATCGAGCCGATGCCCCGGCAAACGACGGCAGGCAAACGCGACATGACTGCCTTGCGTGCGCAGTACTCGCGCCAGTGTCAGACACCGGGCGATGTGGCCACTGCCGATGGTCGGCGAGGCGTCGGCGCGGATCAGCACTCTCATTGCAGTTCTCCGCCGACCTTTAGCGCTGCGTAAAGGTATTCGGCGCGCTTCCAGTCTTCGGCGGTATCGATGTCCTGCACCAGATGGCGTGGCAGGATCACCGGCAGACTGGCCGGCGAATACAACACCTCGCCACCCAGCCACGCCTCGCGGCGACCCCAATAGAACTGGCCGGCATCCTGAAAGGCAGCCGGCAGATCCTGCGAACGGGTATTGCGAAACTCGGGGTACAACGCCGTCAGTGCGCCCTGCCCGTCCAGGGTCAGGGCGCGCTGCACCGGAAAGCCAAAATCGGTGACTGAAAAAGCAAAGGACTTGTCCGGATGCTGCGCCAGCAACTCCAGGCCCTGACGCAGAAACCGCGCCTGCAACAGCGGCGCCGTGGCGTACACACAGCAGGCGTAATCGAAGGCTGGCAGCTGCTGCAAGGCATGCGCGATCACCGCCGCAGTGCCGGTGAAGTCATCGGCCAGCTCCACCGGACGCATGAACGGCACATGAGCACCGTTGGCTCGCGCCACGTCGGCGATCTCTGCGTCGTCGGTGCTGACCACCACCTGCTCGAACAAGCCTGAATCGAGGGCCGTACGAATCGAACGGACAATCATCGGCACACCGTCGAACGGCTTGAGGTTCTTGCGCGGGATGCGTTTGCTGCCCCCGCGGGCCGGGATGATTGCGACGTTGTTCAAGGACGTTTTTCCAGCAGAAACCAGGTGATGTCGTCCACCGGAAATTGCGGATCGCGGTGATAACCGAAGCCGTAATCCAGCAGTTGCAGATCGGGATAGCGATCGAGCATTTCCCCGGCGAAATCACGCTTGAACAGCTTGCCGCTGTTGCCGCGATAGGACACTTCCACCGGCGACGGATTGTAGTACTCGGCGATCAGGATGTAGCGCGAACTCAACGCATACAACTGCGCATACGCCGTCGGCAGTAGTTCCGGCGCCAGATGGATCAGCACGCCTTTGCTCAGGGTCAGGTCGTATTGGCGCTCACGGGGAAAGTCGAACAGCGAACCGTGCCAGATGTTCGCAATCTCCAGCGCACGCGCCTGGGCACAGGCACTGGCATTGATTTCGACCCCGAACAGCTCACAGCGGGGCAACAGCTGACGCAGCGCCTGCAGGTTATTGCCGGCGTTGGTGCCCAGTTCCAGCAGGCTGTCGATCCGCCCGACCCGGGTCAGCGCCTTGGCGAACAACGCCAGATTGGCCGCCACCAGTGGTTGGCCGACGTTGCGGTCAACGTACTGGTTGCCGAATTCGCCCTGCCAGAATTGTTCCTGCTCGCTGAGATCACGCATTACCGTTTTCCATCCACCGCCGTGGCGGCAATCATTCAGTCAACCGACGCAATTGCTCAACCACGTAGTCCTGCTGCTGATCGCTCAGCAACGGGAACAGCGGCAGGCTGATCGCTTCGGCGTAATAACGCTCGGCTTCGGGAAAGTCGCCCTCGGCAAAACCCAGATCACGATAGTACGGCTGCAAATGCAGCGGAATGTAGTGCAGGTTCACGCCGATGCCGGCGGCGCGCAAGCCTTCGAATACCTGACGGTGACTGAGACTGATGCGCTCGGTCTGCAAACGCACCACGTAAAGATGCCAGGCCGATTCGGCCTCCGGCTGGAGGCTCGGCACGGTGACCGGCAAGTACGCCAGCAAACGGTCGTAACGCGCGGCCAGCTCCCGGCGACGGGCGATGAACTCGTCCAGTTTGCTCACCTGTGACAGGCCCAGCGCGGCTTGCAGATCGGTGATCCGGTAATTGAAACCCAGCTCGACCTGCTGGTAGTACCACGGGCCGTGGCTGGGTTCGGTCATCTGCTGCGGATCGCGGGTCATGCCGTGGCTGCGCAGGCGTTGCAGGCGCTCGGCCAGTTCCGGGCGATTGGTCAGCACCATGCCGCCTTCGCCGCTGGTGATGATCTTCACCGGGTGGAAGCTGAACACGGTCATCGCGGCAAATTCACCGCAACCCACCGGACGCCCAGCGTAACGGGCGCCGACCGCGTGGGAAGCGTCTTCGATCACGGTGAAGTTGTAGCGCTCGGCCAGTTCGGCAATTCGCCGCATGTCGCAGCTCTGCCCGGAGAACGCGACCGCCACCAGTACTTTGGGCAAGGTGCCGTCGCGCTCGGCGGCATCAAGTTTGCTCGCCAGAACTTCAGCATCGAGGTTCCAGGTCAGCGGATCGATGTCGACGAAGTCAACGTCAGCGCCGCAATAACGCCCGCAGTTGGCCGACGCGAGAAAGGTGTTCGGCGTGGTCCACAAGCGGTCGCCCGCGCCGAGCCCCGCCGCCAGACAGGCAATGTGCAGCGCCGCCGTGGCGTTGCACACCGCCACGGCGAAATCGGCCTGGCAACGCTCGGCCATCGCCTGCTCGAAGCGTTCGATGGTCGGCCCCTGGGTCAACCAGTCGGACTGCAACACCTCGACGACCGCGTCGATGTCCGCCTGGTCGAGGCTCTGCCGACCGTACGGAATCATACCGACAGCTTCGCGTGCAGCTCGGCGATCTGCCCCACCGAAAGGAAGTGCGGGTTGGTGTCGGAGCGGTACTCGAAGTCTTCGCCGACCGGCACCCCACGCTCACCGAGTTTGTCCTCGGCGAAATCCACGTCGACGCTGGTGAAACGGATCGACGGCTGGATGGTGTAGTGATCGGCGAACTCCAGGGTCATCCGCGCATCGTCCAGCGGCACCATCAACTCGTGCAGCTTCTCGCCCGGACGGATGCCGACGTTCTTGTGCGGCAGGTGTTCGGCCATTCCCCGCGCGAGATCGACCACGCGAATCGACGGGATCTTCGGCACGAACACTTCACCGCCGTGCATCCGCGCAAAGCTGTCGAGCACGAACTGCACGCCGTGATCGAGGGTGATCCAGAAGCGGGTCATACGCTCATCGGTGATCGGCAGCTCTGTCGCGCCATCGGCGATCAGCTTGCTGAAAAACGGCACCACTGACCCGCGCGAACCGGCGACGTTGCCGTAGCGCACCACGGCAAAACGCGTTTGTTGCTCACCGGCGATATTGTTGGCCGCGACGAACAACTTGTCCGACAGCAACTTGGTGGCGCCGTACAGGTTGATCGGGCTCGCGGCCTTGTCGGTGGACAGCGCGACGACTTTCTTCACGCCGTTGTCGATGGCGGCAGCGATGATGTTTTCTGCGCCGTTGACGTTGGTGCGGATGCATTCGGTCGGGTTGTATTCCGCCGCCGGCACCTGCTTCAACGCCGCGGCATGCACCACGTAATCGATGCCGCGCATGGCCTGACGCAGGCGATCGGCGTCGCGCACGTCACCGAGGAAGTAACGCATGCACGGCGCGTTGAACATCTGCTGCATTTCGTATTGCTTGAGCTCATCCCGGGAGAACACCACCACGCGCTTGGGCTGGTATTGCTCGAGCAGGCGCGCGATGAACTTGCGCCCGAACGAGCCGGTGCCACCGGAGATGAAAATCGATTTACCGTTGAACATGTCTTGAGTCCTGTTTCCTGTACCCCGAGGCATCAGCCCAGCCACTGCGCCCAATTCACCGCAGCACGTTCGTTCAGACCAAAACCTTTGCCGCTGAGGATCAGGTTCGGGTTACCGGCCGGATCCTGAGCGAAGACGGAGGACCATTTTTCAGCCAGTGCTTCCAGAGCCTGCGGCGCTTGCGACAGTTGCCCGTCATGCAGCACCTGCACCAGCGGCGTCCACACGGTGAGGTAACCGGCCTGACCGGCCTTGAGGCACAGGTCGACGTCACTGAAACCTTCGTCGAAGCTTTTGGCGTCCAGCCCGCCCAGGGCGTCGAACAACTCTTTGCTCACCATCAGGCACACGCCCGACACGGCCGAGTAGTTCTGATCAACCTGCAGACGATGCATGTAACCTTCGGCGTCGTGCTTCTCGCCGATGAAGGCCGAACCAACGGTGCCATCCGCGTCGAGAATCAGACCGGCCTGGGAGACTTTCCCGTCGCGGTCGACCAGCTTCGGCCCGACGACGCCCACTTCAGGACGCTGGGCATGGTTGAGCAGCGACTCGATCCAGTTCGGGTTGACGACTTCGCTGTCAGCGGCCATCAGCACCAGGTACTCGCCTTGCGCCTGCTGGCTGGCGGCGTTGTACAACGCCACGTCGCTCAGCGGTTGATCGGCATGCAGAACGCGGACTTTGGCGTGGCTCAGGGTGCCCAGCCAGTCGTTGACGGCGGCTGACTGACCAGCCCGTGCCGCCAGCAACACTTCATAGCGGGTGTAGCGGGTTCTCAGCAACACGCCTTCCAGGCAACGTTGCAAGGCCGGCAGATCATCGCTGACCGGCAGGATGATCGACACCAGCGGCTGCTCGGTGTGGCGATAATCGATCTGGTAAGTGCCGGGCGTCGACGAGGTGATCTTGGCCTTGTAGCCACGATTGCCCAGGTGACGCAGCAGCGCCTGACGTTCATCGGTGTTCTCTGCCAGCTCCGAAGAGCGGGTAATCAGCAGTGGTTCGTCGAGGTGCGCGAGGCCGCCCAGACCACGCTGCTCGATGATGCGCAGCAACAGGTCGAATTCCAGCGCCTTGCTGAAGTCGGCCTGATAACCACCCGCCTCGATCAGCACTTCACGGCGGATCAGCCAGTGCCGCGCCATGAGGGCTGGCAGACTTTGCAGCAGATCGAGGTTGAAGCCCGGACGGAACACGTCCACCAGGGCACCGTCGGCGCTGCGCTGGATTTCATCGGTGGCCACCGCACGGCAACCGTCGGCCGACTGCAGTTCCAGACCGGCACGCAGCAGACCGCTGGCGGTGAACTCGTCGCCCGCTTCGGCCAGCAGCAGCCAGTCGCACGGCGATTGATTGACGCTCAGGTTCAGCTTGTCGACAAAGTTGCCCTGGGTCACCCGTACAAAGTGCAAGGTATTCTGCGCCGTGGTCGCGGCCGGTGGTTCACCGGTGGTGAACACCACAACCTTGAATGCCTTGCTGTGTCCTTCCAGCAGACTGTCCAGGGTGACCTGCAGCTTGTCGATGTCGTTGTCCAGATCCAGCAGGAAGATGCCGAACTGCGGACTGCCGCCATTGGCCGCCAGTTGACGGGCAATGGCCTGGGCCTGCCCGGCATCCGGCTGACGCTCATCGAGCCACTTGAGCAAACGCCCGGTCAGCATTTTGCCGAATACCGCCTGATTGCCTTCGAGCGACACCGCTTCGAGTCGAGCGACCCACGCACGCAGTTTTTCGGCGTCTTCGTCCTCGCCCAGCAATTGCAGTTGCGCCACCAGACGGTTGATCACCGTGCGGTTGAATACGTTGGCGTCGTGGGCTTGCCACAAGCGGTCCACCACGCTTTCCGGTGTGTCGTTGTTGCGGGCCTGCATCAGGTTTTCCTGGCGGGCCCAGATGCCTTCCAGGCCTTGCAACTGGATGCGGCCGGCCGGCATGGCGTGCAGCAGAAACTCGAACTGGGTCAACTGATCGAAGAACGCCTGATTGTAGAACGGCATTTCGACGTACTGTTTCGGCCCGAAGCGGCGCTGCGGGCCGGCTTCGATATCGGTCCAGGTCGACTCCAGAATCAATTCGGCGGTCAATGCCCGACCGGTGCGCAGGCTGTCGGCCAGGGCTTCGAAACTTTGCAGGACAAACTGTTTTCCCTGTTGCGGATCCTGATGCTCGACCTGGGTCGGCAACCCGGCCAGGAACGTGGCAAACGCCTCTCGCTCGGACACCGATTTGGCGTCGGTGTAAGCCAGTGAGTGAAAGATCTCGGTGTTGTGATCGGAATGCTGATAGTTGATTTCACGCACAACATAGGGGATCGGCAGGATACGTGCCTTGCCGCGTGCCAGCATGTAGTACGTGTGACCGACTTCCTGCCACTGGAAGATCGTGTCTTGCGGCATCGCGTCATACCAGTCGCGCAGAATCTCGGTGCGCTGCACCGCATAAAACGGCGGCAGGTACTGGGACATGTATTCCAGCAGGCGATCCTGGGCACGATCGGCCGAGTAGTCCTCGCAGACTTTCTTGTCACGACGGTAGTAGCTGACGCCATTGGCCAGCGTCAGGTACATCATGCTGTAGCCGTGGCACAAGCTGTAGTCGGGGTTGGCATCCATGAAGTCAACGGCCTGGTGCAAGGCATCGTGCACCAGGAAGTCATCGTCGGCGGCGAACACCATGTAGGGGGTCTGCAACTGCTGCACGCCGTAGGCCAGCTTGGCGCGGATGCCCCAATAGCCGAACTGCGGCAGATGCTGATATTCCACGTTGGCAAATTGCCCGGCCACGCCCGGCAATGCCTCGGCGGACGAGTCCAGCACCAGGATCCTGCACGGCAGGGCGCTGTAGAAACGCACGGCCCTGCGCAGAAACGCCGGGCGTTCGTGAGATATCAGCACAACGGTCAACTGTTCGTTGAGTGCCAAATCGTGTCCAGAACTGTTCTTGCCTTGCATAAATTCCCCACAAGCGGCGAGTCGCCGAAAACTCAACGTTGTTTTTGTCGATTAACGAACGCGACGCAGATAGCCATCCGGCGCGACAGTGATCAGCAACTTGCTGTGAATGGCCTGATCGATTTCGAAATCGCTGTTCTCTTCCAGGTAGGCCCACACAGCGGTTTTCGGGTTGTCACCCTTGCCCCACGGACGATCCGGGAAGGCGTCTTCGGGCATGTCTTCGACCACGGTGTCCATCACCACGCAATAGCTGCCCACCGACACCAGTGGTGCGTACAGGCGCAGCTCTTCGAGGACGTGTTCGTGGGTATGGTTGGAGTCCAGCACCACCAGCACTTTCTTGCCCTGCACGCGATCACGTACCTGGTCGACGATGGCGGTATCGATGCTCGAACCCTGGATCATGCTGATCCGCTTGAACATCGGGTGCGCTTCAATGGCTTCGCGGTTGTGCTGGCGGATGTCGATGTCGACGCCCAGCACTTCGCCGTGACCGATCAGTTCGAGGATCGAGGCGTAGAACACCAGCGAACCGCCGTGGGCGATCCCGGTTTCAACGATCACGTCCGGACGCAGGTTCCAGATGATTTCCTGCATGGCGACCATGTCCTGCGGGAACTGAATGATCGGCCGGCCCATCCAGCTGAAGTTGTAGGTGTACTTGTGTTTTGCGGTGGTGCCGACCCAGCCCAGCGATTCGGTTTGCAGTGCCTTGTCCTGTTGCAGGCCTTCGATGTTGGCTTTTACTTCTTCGCGAAACTGCTCATGTGGATTCATTGCGACTCTCCAAAAATTCGGGAAAACGGCTTACCTGAACACCCTGGCGTCAGGGTATGGCACGGTGTTGGTCTTGATGATCCTGGCGGGATTGCCCACCACGACCGAAAAATCCGGAACGTCTTTTGTCACCACGGCACCGGCGCCGATGGTCACCCAGCGACCGATGCGCAGGCGCGGCAGGATCGTGGCGTTGGTACCGATAAACGTGCCGTCGCCGATTTCCACACAGCCGGCGATGCACACGCCCGGCGCCATGAACACCGAGTGACCGATTCGCCCCTCATGTCCCACGACGCTGCCGGCGCTGATGCTGGTGTTGTCGCCGAGTTCGACTTCGGCCTGCATCAACACGCCTTCCTGCAGATAACTGCCCTGCCCCATGCGGATCATGCTCAGATCGATGCCGGGATGAATGAACTGACCAAGCTTCGCCCCTGCATCTACCAACTGACACGTGGTTTCGTAGCGTAACCGGGTACTGCCGGTGATCAGATTGACGAAGCGCACGTCCGGCCCATTGAGCTCGGCGACCCGCTCCGAACCACCCACCACCGGCACCCCGTAAAACATCGTGTGGTGCTTGCGCGGATCGTTGTCCAGAAACGCGAATTCGACATTCGGCGTACTGCGTTTGACCGCGTGCAGCATGCGTACCGCTTCCGGGTTGGCGGCCCCCAGCAGATACATCTTCACGGCGCGGGCCTGCTTGCCAGCAAGTCCAGCACCACTTGCACGACGCGCTGCTGATCGGCGTCGGTCATGTCGTGATAGCTCGGCAGGTTGAAGGCGCGCTCCGGCAGGGCGAATGACACCGGCGTGTCAACGTTGTGCCCGCTGAACATCGGCAGCGTCGACAGCGGCCAGAAGAACACCCGGGCATCGATGTCGGCGGCCTGGAACGCTGCGATCAACTGGTCGCGATGGATACCGGTGTCGGCATCGAACACCACGGTCGGCATCCAGTAACCGTTGCGCCCGTGAGCCGGCTCGGGATTGAGCGACACACCCGGCACGCCTTCCAGCGCCTGCGCATAGTTGGCAAAGATCGCCCGCTTGCGCGCGATCAACTCTTCGATCCGCTCGACCTGTGCGCAACCGACGGCCGCCTGCAGGTTGCTCATCTTGTATTTGAAACCGACGAACTCGGGCCAGAACTGCTTGGTGCAGCCGGCCACCCGACCGTGGTTGGACAGGGTCAGCACGCGCTCGTACAAGGCCTTGTCCGAGGTGACGAACATCCCGCCCTCGCCAGTCGTCATGGTCTTGGTGCCATGGAACGAAAAAGCCCCGAAAGCACCGAGCGAGCCCGCCGCCCTGTCGCGCCACTGCGAACCGATGGCTTCGGCTGCATCCTCGATCACGGGAATGCCGAATTCCTTGCCGATGGCCAGCAAGGCATCCATGTCGCACAGATTGCCGTACAGATGCACCGCCAGGATGGCTTTGGTGCGCGGGCCGATCGCGTTTCTGACCTGCTGCGGGTCGAGGCACCAGCTGTCGGCCAGCACATCGACGAACACCGGCGTGGCGCCCAGATAAGTGATGGGCGCCGCCGAGGCGATCCAGTTGGTGTTGCCAAGGATCACTTCATCGCCTTCGCCGATGCCCAGCGCCGCCATGCCCATGTGTAGGGCTCCGGTGCAACTGGAGGTGGCGATGGCGTAGGTCGCGCCCAGGTGCTCGGCAAAACCGTGCTCGAAGCGGGTCAGGTATTCGTAGCAACGTGCGCCCCAGCCGTTCTGCACGGCGTCAAGGGTGTAGCGGGCTTCGAGTTCGCCGACGCTGGGTTTGGTGTAATGAATTCTGCTCATCGAATGCTCAACTCCGGAACGGCGACGACAAAGCGTGCGCCCCACGTTTTGGCCGAGGCCAGTTGCTGCGTGACTTCACTCAACAGGTTCCACGGCAGCACCAGGATGTAGTCGGGCTTTTCCAGCTCGATGCGTTCGGGCTCGACAATCGGAATGCGGCTGCCCGGCAGGAACTTGCCCTGTTTGTGCGGGTTGGCATCGGCGACCCAGGCCAGCAGATCCGTCCTCACGCCGGCGAAGTTGAGCAAGGTATTTCCTTTGGCTGCCGCGCCATAGCCGACCACGCGCGTGCCCTCGGCCTTGGCCTGCAACAGAAAACGCAGCAACTGGTGCTTGATGTTTTCGGCGGCCGGCGCCAGCGTCGCGTAGTACCCGGTGGTTTTCACCCCGGCGTCGAGCTCGGCCTGCAACTGCTGCTGCACGGCAGGCTGCACGGCGCGGCGTTCACCGTCCTTGCGCTGGACGAACACCCGCAGCGACCCGCCATGGGTGGTCAGCTGGTTGACGTCGAACACTTCCAGGCCATTGCGTTCGCACAGGGTCTGCACGGCGGTCAACGACAGGTACGAATAGTGTTCGTGATACAGCGTGTCGAACTGCGCGCCGGCCATCAGCGTCAGCAGTTGCGGGAATTCAAAGGTAGCGACGCCGGTCGGTTTGAGCAGCGCAGCGAAACCGCCGAGGAAATCGTTGATATCCGGCACGTGAGCGAGCACGTTGTTGGCGGCCATCAGGTCGGCGGCCCAGCCTTCGCTTTTCAGCTGGGCGGCGGTGTCGCGACCGAAGAACAGTTCACGAATCTCCAGGCCTTTTTCCCGTGCTGCCTGCGCGGTGCTGCGGGTCGGCTCGACGCCCAGGCACTGGATGCCGCGACCGGCCACGTATTGCAGCAGGTAGCCATCGTTGGCGGCGACCTCCACAACACGGCTGTCGGCGGTCAGGCCGAAACGCTCGACCATCTCGGCCACATAACGCTCGGCGTGGGCCAGCCAGGTGCTGGAGAACGAACTGAAGTAGGCATAATCGGCGTCGAACAGGCTGTCGGCCGAGGTGTAATCCTCGGTCTGCACCAGCCAGCATTGCTGACACACGGCGACCTTCAGCGGCACCCATTGTTCGGCCTGCTCCAGCCGATCGGCATGCACGTAGGCGTTGGACGGTGGCGAGGTGCCGAGGTCGATCAGCGGCAGGCTCAGCGGTGCGGCGCACCCACGGCAGTTCATAGACGCACTCCAGCAAAGTGTTGATCGAGCGCGGGATGGCTGGAATCACGCGCTGACAAATTATTGACAGGCAACGGCCAGGCAATCGCCAGCCGTGGATCGTTCACCGACAGGCCGCCCTCGTGCTCCGGCGCGTAATCGGCGCTGTGCAGATAAAGCAGTTCGGCGTCTTCGGTGAGGGTCTGGAAACCGTGGGCGAAGCCGGCCGGAATCAGCAGGCTGCGACCGTCGCCGGCCTTCAGGTGCTCGGCGTGCCAGTGCAGGAAGGTTTCGGAATCCGGGCGCAGGTCCACCGCCACGTCCCACACTTCACCGCGCAGGCAGGTGATCAGTTTGGCTTCCGGCGCATTGGCATTCTGGTAATGCAGACCGCGCACGCTGCCCTTCTCGCGGGTGCAGGAATGGTTGATCTGGCGGATGTGGAATTCGCTGCCGAACGCTTTCAGGCTGCCTTCGCAGAACAGCCGGGCGAAGTGCCCGCGCTGATCTTCGAAGCGTCTGTGCTGGACGCTGAACAACCCGGCCAGCGGCAACGGTTTCAAGGAAAACTCGCTCACAGCGCGCCCCGGTACAGGTTCAGTTGGCCGAGGGTCACGGTGCGCATGTCGTCGCCGTTCTGCCACGCCAGATGCCAGTCGAGGGTCTGGGTCAGGCATTGCTGCAACGACCAGCGCGGTTGCCAGCCCAGCACCTGACGGGCGCGACTGCTGTCCAGACGCAACAGGCCGGCTTCGTGCAGGTCACTCTTTTCGAGGCGCAGGCCACGGGCCTGAGGCCAGCGGTTGGAAAGCAGTTCGACCACTTCACCGACGCTGCACATGTCCGCTTCACCCGGGCCGAAGTTCCACGCGCCGGCGTATTCCGGGCCATCTTCATAGAGGCCGGCGGCCAGTTGCAGGTAGCCGGCCAGCGGCTCCAGCGCGTGCTGCCACGGGCGCACGGCTTGCGGATAACGCAGGGTCACCGGCTCGTCTGCCGTCCAGGCTTTCAGTACATCGGGGATCAGCCGTTCAGGGGCGAAGTCGCCACCGCCCAACACGTTGCCGGCGCGCGCGGTGGCCAGGGCCAGACCGTGCTCGGCGTACTTGTCGGCCGGGAAAAACGATGCCGCGTAAGACTGCGCCAGCAACTCGCAGCAGGCCTTGCTGCTGCTGTAAGGGTCGTGTCCACCGAGGGCTTCGTCCTCGCGGTACGGCCACAGCCATTCCTTGTTGGCGTAGACCTTGTCGGTGGTCACCAGCACGCAGGCCCGCACGCAACCAACCTGACGAATCGCTTCGAGCAGGTTGAGGGTGCCCATGACGTTGCTGGAATAAGTGCCGAGCGGATCGCGATAACCTTCGCGCACCAGCGGCTGGGCCGCCAGGTGCAGGACGATTTCCGGCTCGGTGTCGGCGATGATCTCGAGCAAGGCGCCGAGGTCACGCAGGTCGCCGCGCTGGTCGTTGATGCCTTCGCTCACACGCGCCAGTTCGAACAGGCTCGGCTCGGTCGACGGGTCGAGGGAGAAACCGCTGACTTGCGCACCGAGGCTTTGCAGCCACAGGGTCAGCCAACTGCCCTTGAAACCGGTGTGACCGGTGACCAGAACCCGCTTGCCGCGCCAGAATTCCGGACTCAGTCCCATTGCTTCCATGGGGCCTCCCCGCTCTGCCACAACGCTTCGAGGTGGTTTTTGTCACGCAGGGTGTCCATTGGCTGCCAGAAGCCTTCGTGCTGGTACGCCATCAACTCGCCGCGCTCGGCCAGACCGTCGAGCGGGCCGGACTCCCACGAGGTTTCGTCGCCTTCGATCAGCGGCAAAACCTTGGGCGAGAGCACAAAGAAACCACCGTTGATCCAGCCACCGTCACCGCGCGGTTTTTCCGTGAAACCGAGAACCCGGTCGCCGTCACGATCCAGCGCGCCATAGCGACCCGGCGGTTGTACGGCGGTGACTGTCGCCAACTTGCCGTGAGTCAGGTGGAAATCCACCAGCGAGCTGATATTCAGGTCGGAGACGCCGTCGCCATAGGTGAAGCAGAAGGCTTGTTCGTTTTCCAGATAGCGTGCGGCGCGGCGCAGACGGCCACCGGTCATGGTTTCCTCGCCGGTGTCGATCAGCGTCACGCGCCACGGTTCGCTGTAGTTCTGGTGAACGTCCATGCGATTTTCACGCATGTCGAACGTCACGTCGGAGGTGTGCAGGAAGTAGTTGGCGAAGAAGTCTTTGATCGCGTAGCCCTTGTAGCCAAGGCAAATCACGAAGTCATGAATCCCGTGGGCGGAATACTGTTTCATGATGTGCCAGAGAATTGGCTTGCCACCGATCTCGATCATCGGTTTCGGCTTGAGGTGCGACTCTTCACTGATGCGCGTGCCCAGGCCACCCGCCAAAATAACTGCCTTCATGGTCTCCCCTCTCGTTCGTCACAGGGCTGCGCGCTGCTTTTTGCGCATTGCGGCCTTCTGGCTAAACCTTTCTGCCGGTACGGGCGCAGGGGCAATGACCGCGAGCGCTCGTTTTATGGCGATTTGAGGGGGACTTGCAGGAAACGCGCCAGCTCCGCTGGCTGCGCGTCGGCAGGACATTTGCCCATGAAAAAAGGGAGGAAGCCGTTGCCGGCTTCATCCCTCCCTTCAAACAACTCCCGTGCGTCGACCGGATCAACCGAACATGGCAAACCCGTCAACAGCGGCCGGCAAATTGTAAACCTGACCATCAGCGGTCTGGATGTGCTCGATGCTATTGAAGCCCGCATACCAGCCCGCCAGTTTCACGCCATTGGTCGGTGCCCCGGTGCTGCCGTCATTGGCGCTGTGCAGATAGGCGTCGTCACCGATACGGGTAACGCCCAACTGGCTGGCGTTGGCAATGGCGTTCAGGATCAGGGTGTCGTTCAGGCTGGTGCCGCCGTCCTGAATCACCACCAGACCGGAGGTGTTCACCACGTAGGTATCATCACCCTCACCGCCATTGGCGAAACCACCGGATGCCTGCTGGCCGGCCAGATTGAGAATCAACCGGTCGTCACCCTCGCCACCGAACAACGAGTAGGTGCTGCCCTTGCCGGTCAATACGTCGTTGCCGATACCGCCGATGGCGCTGCCGTTGACTACCGTCACGGCGTCATTGCCGTCCTCACCGAACGCGTTGGTACCCAGATCGTTTTCAGCACTGACAATCACGTCGTCACCCGACCCGCCATATAACTGATCGGCCTGCGCATTATCGGCCACACCTTCGAGGCTGAACGGCCCGATATCGGATACCAGGCCGCCATAGATGACGTCGTTACCGTCACCACCATTGATCAGATCGCTGCCGCGCCCGCCTTCCAGCGTGTTGTCCGCATCGTTGCCGGTCAAGGTGTCGTCGAAATGACTGCCCATCACGCCTTCGATATTGGTCAGCATGTCGCCCAGGGCATCGCCACCCAGGTTGATACCGGTCTGCAGATTGATTTCTACTGCCGAGGCACTGGTGAGGTACCAGACGCTATCGATGCCATCGCGCCCATCGACCGCATCTGCGCCACCACCACCGATGAAGGTGTCATTGCCAGCCGAACCCATGAAGTTATCAGAATACTGACTGCCCTCGATCAGTTCGATCCCGGTGTATTCAGGCACCGGATTCCAGGGTTTGTACGCGGCCCCGCTCAGGTCGATCGTCATCGGCATGAAGGCGTATTTGAAACTCAGCAGATCCTGCCCCTGCCCGCCATCGAGGCCGAAAAACCAGGACATGCCGCTGGCGTAAAAGGTGTCGTTGAAGTCACTGCCACGGATGATCTCGATGTTCTGGTACGTATCGCCGTCAGCGATCCCTGAAAACTCCCGGGTCGCCCAGTTCAGCGTCATGGCGACCGTGCTGTCGCCGTAACTGAGCACATCGATACCGTCGCCACCGTCAAAGGAATCGCCCTTGTCACCGCCGAACAACACGTCGTTGCCACTGCCGCCGACGATCGTGTTCCAGGTGTCGTTGCCGTAGCCGGTGAAGTCGCCGGTCCCGGTATACGTCAGGTTTTCAACGAACGGATCCAGGTGCATCACAGACAGCGTGGTGTAAACCTGATCGGTGCCGCCCATGAAGCCCTCGACTTCTTCGATGGTCACACCGGTGCTGTTGATGATGTACACATCGTTCCAGTCGCCACCGGCCAGGGTCACGCCACCGATGTTGGCGGTGAACTGATCAGCATTGCTGGTGCCAATGATTTTTTCGACATTGCGAAAGGTGTCGCCAACTGCATTGATTCCACTGCCGATCTCGATGCTGACCGGCCCTGCGTTATGGTGATAGCTCACCGTGTCGTAGCCATCGGAACCGTCAATGATCATCGACCCTTCGAAGCGATAGATCAGATCATCGAACTTCGAACCTTCAATGGCTTCGATACCGGTGAAGGTGTCTCCGTAGGCAATGGTCAACCCGTCATAGTTGCTCCAGTCCGCGATTCTCACCCCTTCGGAACTGTCGCTGTAGCTGACGGTATCGAAGCCATCACCACCGACGAAGTGATCCGCCCCGTCGCCGCCCCACAGCCAGTCGTTGCCGGCACCGCCAATGATCTCGTTGTCAGTGTCACTGCCGTAGGCCTTGAAATCACCCGTACCGGTGAAGGTCAGCTTCTCGATGAAGAAGTCCATCTTGATGGTGTTGAGACTGGTGCGCAGCTCGTCGTAACCGCCGTAATTCTCTTCGATGATGGTCACGCCTTCACTGCCGACGATGTACACATCGTCCCCCCAGCTGCCCTCCAGCGTCACACCGGAGTTGTTGCTGGTGAAGGTGTCGTTCAAAGAGGTACCGATGACTTTCTCGACATTGAGCAAGGTATCGCGCTTGCCGTCGGCCACCGTGACAGTCAGTGAGTCCTGGTCGATTTCGACACTGACGGCCGAAGACAGCACGCGATAGTCCGCCGTGTCAAAACCCTCACCCCCGTCCAGCACGTCCGATCCGGCGCTGCCGATCAGCTGATCATCCGACCCCATTCCATAGAGTTCGTCATTGCCATCGGTGCCCACCAGGTAATCCACATCACTCGTTCCATTCACTACTGACATTGCTTCTTCCTTGCGTTGTTGTTGAACCGGATACCGTCAAAGAGCGCTGAGCGCCAGCTTGCTGAAAATAAACTTCGGACCCATGACTTCGGTCATCTCAAACGACGCCGAACGATAGGAACCAGCCTGAAAAAAACAAAACAGGCGACTGTAAAAGTCGCCTGTTTTGAGAAAAAGCCTGTACGAACCGATCAGTCCGCCAGCCAGCCGTTTTCCCAGTACCGTAGGTTATCCCCACGCAGCACGTAATCGCGCAGCACGACTTCACGCAATTCGTCACCCATGCGATAGCTCGCATCCGGATCGGCCAGGTGCATGCGGATCGCTTGCAGCCACTCATCCGTGGTGTTGGTCTTGATCCGGGTGCATGGCAGGTAACCGCGATAGGCCTCGGTGTCGGTGCAGATCACCGGGTATCCGCAGGCACCGTACTCCAGCAGACGCAGGTTGCTCTTGCAGTCGTTGAAAATGTGGAACTCCAGCGGTGCCAGGGCCAGGTCGAGGTTGAGGCTCGCCAGTTTCGCCGGGTACACGTCCAGGCCGATCACGCCGTGGAATTCATGCATGTACGGACGCAGATCATCCGGACACATGCCGAAGAACACCCAGTCGACTTCATTGGCCAGTTCACGAACAACGTCGGCAATCACGGCCAGGTCGCCGTGGTGGCTGGTGCCGCCACCCCAGCCGACCCGTGGTTTTTTCGAGGTGCGGCGCTGGCTGCGCAAGTCGCACCACATGTGTCGGGACAGCATGTTCGGAACGACCCGGATGTCGTTATGCATGCTCGACAGCGCATTGCCCAGCGGCGCCGTGGACACCACGACCCGGTCACACATGGCAATTGCCCGGCGGACGAGTTTTTCCATTTCGTCCTTGTTCGGCATGTTGCGGATGTGCGCATTGCGGTGCGGCACATCGATGACGTAGTCATCGAGCTCATAGATCCGCCGCGCACTGGAGTACTTTTGCAGACTCGGGATTTCGTTGATCGGCGCTTCGGCATAGCGCCCCTGCAAAATGATCACGTCCGGCGACTGACGCTCGACTTCAATGATGGTCGGCAGGTTGTAGTGAATGCGCCCCAGCGCGCGACCTGCTGCTTCCAGCTCGATCAAAGGCTGCGTCACGCGGTAGTGGCCGATGGCGGAGGCGTTGACCGGCAGCGCAAGGATCTTCGGCAGTTGTGGCTGGGAGAACGGAGTCCAGCCAGTACGCAAGCCTGGATCGAGACTGAAGCTCGACCCGCCAAGGCCGTTCAGCGACAGATTCTTGTTGTAGGCCGGGTCCCGCGCAACGATGGGCAACCAGCGCTTGTAGAACGTTTCCTGCTCCTTGCCGAGCTGCGCCTCTTCACCCTCTTTTGGCGTAACGGCCGGCTGCGCACCCAATGCCAGCTGCGCATAAGGCGTCCAGACCACCAGATAACCCTGCTGACCGACACGCAGGCACAAGTCCACTTCGTTCAGCGACTGCGCCAGATCCTGTTCGTCGAGGCCACCGACGGCCTCGAAAACCGACTTGCGCACCAGCAGGCAATCGCTGCCGACGGCGCTCAGGTCATGCGCCGCCAGCAGACGATACATATAACCCGTCGCCTGCAGCGATTCACCGAAAAACGGTACGCCGGCCGGCCCTTGCAGACCCAGAATCAGCCCGGAATGCACGATCCGGCCATCCGGGTTGAATAGTTTCGCGCCCACTACACCGACTTCCGGCCTTTGCGCATGATTGAGCATTTCCGCCAGCCATTCGCCGTTGGTGATCACGGCGTACGGGTTGAGCAGCAGGACGTAATCGCCACGGGCCTCACTCACGGAGAGATTGCGCACTGACGCCAGGTTGTCCTGCTGCGGGCAGTCCAGCACGCGAATCCGCTCGCTGCCCAATTGCGCCATGCCATCGAACCAGGCCCGGGCTTCGGCGCTCTCGCTGCCGTTGTCCACCAGCAGCAGTTCGTACTCGGCGTATGCGGTTTTCTCCAGCAGGCTCTCGACGCAGCGCTGCACCGCCGCCGTCTGATCCTTGCTGACGATGATGATCGACACCAGCGGCCGGCGGGCGTGGTGATAGTCGACCCGGTTCAACAGGTTCGACGCACCTCGACGGATGTCATGAGCGATGCCCAGCCGATCCAGGTGTGCGCCGACCAGTTGCGCATTGCTGTCTGCCATTTCCGGTCCCGACAGCCACTTGGCCAGGTCAAATGCCGACTCCAGCAACACCTCGGCGATATGACCGACCACTGGCGTGCCGCCCTCCTCGACCATGCGCCACAGCACATCGTGGGGTGCCAGTTCGCCAAACGACGAATCGAAACCACCCAGGGCCAGGAAACGTTCACGCTCGAACGCCAGCGCCCTGCCGACGTAGGGGTAGCTGCGCATCAGATCGAGGTTGAAGTCCGGCTTGAATACCGGCTCGGTCGATTCACCCTGGGACAGACCACCCTCATCGCTGTACAGACACGTCAAGGTACGCGACAACGCAATGCGCTCGGCCATCACCAGCAGCGCCGGCACCACCAACCGATCGCCGGCACGCAGCAGGTAGAACCAGTCGGCGCCATCGAGTTGCGGCAGCAGATCATTGATTTGTTGCTGCCAGTCATCCTGCAGCGGCATGCGCACCACGCGCTCGTCCAGCTGCACCTCGGTACAGGCCGCAGACAATACGATGGTCAGCTCGGACAAATACTCCTGGGCGGCCAGCGATTGCAACGTAAGATCCAGCGCCGAGCGACTGCCCTGCTCGTCAATGATCAGTGCAACGATTTTCGGTATACGCGGCCACGCGGCCAGTGTATCCGGCAGCAATTCACGCTGGCCTTCGGTCAGGTGGCGGCATTCGAGCCACTGCGCGTACAGCTCGGCGAAACTGACGCTGGAGATGCCCACGTGCCAATCCTGGGTCGTCTGCTTGGTACCCAGTGTCCGGCTCAGCGGCAGCTCTTCCCAGACACGCGGCGACTCGTCTGCCTTGGTCATCGGCACGTAGCGCACCCAGCCCGGTGCAGGCGCCGACTCGCCGCTGCGCGCCTTGAGCATCTGCGTCAGCCATTGACGCTCGGCCTCGATCGCATCGCGCATGGCCTGCTGACCGCTCAATCGTTCAGGGTACAGTCGCTCGACACTCAATACATGGTTCGAGACCACCATGTTGCCCCGGCGCAGCAGACAGACATACAGGGCGAAGTCCAGACTGGCGACAAAGCAGTGCCCCGGCTGGGTCAACGCCGGCAGCAACTCCACTACATCGGCGCGGCGAAACAGGGCATTGCTGAAACCGCCCAGAATGTTGACCGGAAAGTTCTCGAAGATCGCCAGCAGGTCTTCACCCTTGAACAGCCCGCAGGTCGGAGACAGCGGCGTGTTTTGCAGGCGTGACGGCAGCGGCCGATCGTCTGCGTCCCAGAACAGGCGCTGAGCCAGGACCAGATTGACATCCTGCTGATCGATGAGTACCTGCGCCTGACGCTCGACACAGATGCTGAACAACTGGTCGTCATCGCACAGGAATTTTATGAACTCGCCCTGAGCCTGTTCGAGACAGACGTGCAGGTTGCCCACCAGCCCCAGCGTCCGGGAATTGCGTACATAACGCACCGCCACGCCGCTGCTATCGCTCACCGAGTCGACGATGGTTTTGATCTCGTGACCACGACTGTCATCGCAGACAATGATTTCGAGATTGCCATAGCCCTGACTCACGGCACTTTGCAATGCCCGTTCGAAAAAACGCGGATTGAAGGCTGGAATGACGAGGCTGACGAGGGGAAGTGAATTCACGGCGGGCTCACAGGCGGTGCGAACCCGCCCAGAAAAGCGAGCTCTTGAAACCGCTAAGACATTAACTATTGAAGGAACAGGGCAACGCGGGCGCTTGCGCGCCCGCCTGCCGTCAGATCTTGTTGAACAGACCCAGCTGGCTGATTTTGCTGAACGCCAGTTGCGAGGCCTGCAGCATGGTCTGCTGCAGGGTCAGGCGGGTCATCACCTCGGCCGGATCGGAATCGCGGATCGAGCCCTGAGTGGTGGTGTTCGCCTGGATCAGGGACTCGTTGGTGGTGGTCTGGTCATCCAGCGACTGGCCACGGGCACCGATCGACGTGACGGCGGAACCGATCTGGTTGCTGGCGCTGTCGATGTTGCCCAGCGCCGACTCCATCGCCCCCTGGAATTTCTGCTTGGCGACCGGATCACCATCGATCGGTGTGTTCAATGCAGTGACCATCTGGCCCAGGGTGTCGAGCACGTTCTGGGTCTGGTGGTTGTTGGACTGGATCGAGAACTGGTCACCGGCGGCTGGCGTGCCGCCGATGGCGAAAGTCACGCCCGCAGCCGTAGCGTTGCCACCGACCACGGTGCCCGAAGACACCGGTTTGCTGTCGGCAGTGACAGGCGCCGCGTACAGGTCGAATGCCGTGGCACTCGTGAACTTCAGAACGGCGCCGCCGCCCGACGGGAAAGCGCCGTTGTAGGCCGCCTGGTTGGTCACGTTCGAACCGGTGATGACCGCGGTCGACGGGTTGCCCGGGCTGCGCACGGAGGTGAAAGAGTCCGGTGTGGCCGACAGCTGGAAGCTGTGACCGGCAATGACCGCGTCCGGGTTGGTATCACCTGGCTTGAGGTTGATGTTCAGTTTCAGATCGACACCACGGAAACTGACCGTCTGGTTGGCACCGTTGCTGTTGGTGATCGCACCGTTCTGACTGGCTTCGGTGGTTACGTCATTGCCCAGGGCATCGGTGATCTTGATCTGAGTGCTGCTGATGAAATCCACGGTGTACGGCTGGCCGGCCGTGAATTTGGCGTTGTAAGTCGCAGCGGTACCCACGATACCGTTGGTCAGCACCACACGACCGTCATCGACCGCCGGAGCCGTCATGCTGGTTTGGGTCCGGGCGGTATTGATGGTCTGCTGGAAGGCATCCCAACCGGTGGTGTTGGTGGCCACCGACAGGCCGTCGCCAATGCCCAGGTTGATCTGGGTCTGGTCGCCGTTGTAGGTGTAGGTGCCATCGGCGTTCTGCGAGTACGGCGCGGTATCGGTTTTCGAACCGGAGAACAGGTAGTTGCCGTTGGCGTCCTTGGAGTTCATCAGGCCCAGCACCTGCTGCTGGATCTGGCCAAGTTCCGCGGCGTAAGCCTGGCGGTCCTTGTCGGTGGCGATGCCGTTGTTGGCCGCCAGACCGATTTCCTTGGCACGTGCCAGAGCGGTGGTGATGGCGCTCAGGGTGGACTCCTGAACGGTCAACGAGCTCTTGGTGGTGTCAATGTTGCCTTTGTACTGCTCGAGCATTGCGGCCTGCTGGCCCAACTTCAGCAAACGACCAGCCCCGATCGGATCGTCGGCGGCGGTGTTGATGCGCTGCAGGCTGCTGGCTTCGTTGGCGGTCGCGACCGTCTTGCTGTAGTTGCGCTGATATTGGGCAGCTTGTGTCGCGTAATACTGGGCGGTGGAAATGCGCATGAATTACGGCTCCTTAAAGGCTGTTGATCAGCGTGGCGAAGGTTTCCTGCGCAGCTTTGATGATCTGCGAAGACGCTGTGTAGTACTGCTGATACTTGACCAGGTTGCCGGTCTCTTCATCCAGGTTGACCTGGGACAGCGAGTCCCGCGCACCCTGGGCCTGATCCAGAATCACCGTGGTGGCCGCACCGTCGGACTTGCTCTGGGCCGCCTGGGTACCGACGTTGGTCACCAGTTTGTTGTAGGCGTCGGTCAGGCTGATGCCCTTGCTCGCCGTGCCGGTGTCGACGGTCTGTTTGGTCTGCAAACCGACCAGTGCCTGGGCGTTGCGGTTGTCCGAAGAAGCTGCGCCGGTCAGGTTGATGGTGAAGGTTTCGCCGGACTTCGGCGTCGCGCCCACGGTAGTCTGCACGGTGAAGGTCTTTTGCACGTTCGGGATGACGGTGGTGTCCATCACCGGAGCACCGGTGGAGTCGACCATGCCGATCTTCAGGTTCAGGGTGTTCGCCTGACCGGGAACGATGACGCCGGAACCGATCGTGGCACCCTTGGCATCAACCATGTTGTAAGTCTGGCTGCCGCTGGTGGTGGCACCGAATACCAGTTTGACCGGGGTCGAATACTTGAGCGCGTTCTGCAGCTCCGCCTGGGACGCCGGGTTGTAGATATCGACGACGTCAGTCAGCGTCGGCTGAGTGTAGGTGCCTGAGTTGTTGGCACTGGCCACGCCGGTCAACGGTGCGGCTGCCGCGATTTTCTTCGGGTCGGTGAGCACGGTCTGGATGCTGGCCGCCGCGTTGCGGGTCGGGGTGACCTTGAACGTGTCGCCGGCACTCAGGGCACCACCGTTCAGGGCCAGGGTAAAGCCGTCGATTACCGGAGGCGGCGTGGTCGTGGTGCTGAACGAACCCATGTCGGTGCCGTCGGAGCGCTTGACCGTGTAATTGGTCGCGCTGGTGAAGGTGACCTGGTAGTCGCTGGTGGTCAGCTTGCCGGTGTCCTTGATGGTGACATCAAGGTTGCCCGAACCTGCGCTGTTGCCGGACTGGGCAATACTGCGCTGGCTGATCAGGGCGGCACTGTTGATGTCGTTGAAAATCGCCGCGCCAAAGTCACCGTTCTTGTCGATGCCCTGGGCTTGCTGGCGGTTGATCTGGTCGGCAACGACCAGTGCCACACGGCCCAACTCGTTGAGTGCAGGATCGAGCACTTCCTTGCGATAAGTCAGCAGACCGCCGATTTCACCACCGGTCATCGCCGAGGTGATGTCGATGGTGCTCGAACCACGATCCATCTGGATGCCCATGCGCGATGGGTCACCCTTGAGCGGCACGGTGCTCAGGGTATTGGTGGTATTGCCGATGACCAACGGCTGGCCGCTGCCGATGTAGACGTCGAAGCTGGTGCCACGCTCAACGACTTGCGCGCCGGTCAGCTCGGAGAGCTGACGCACGGCTTCGTTACGGCTGTCGAGCAGATCGTTCGGCTGGCCGCCGCTGGTGGAGATCTCGCCGATCTTCTGGTTCAGCGTGGCAATCGAGGTTGCCAGCTTGTTCACCTGGGACGCCATGTCGGACAGGTTGCCATTGAGCGTGGCGTTCTGATCGTTCATCTGCTTGGCCAGCGCGTTGAAGCGACTGGTCAGGGCCTGCGCGCCGGTCAGTACCGACTGACGGGAAGTGTCGTCGGTGGCCGAGGTCGATACGCCTTGCATCGAGGTGAAGAATTTCTGCAGCACGCCGGTCAGGCCGGTGTTGGTGTCGGACAGCGAGCCGTCCAGTGCGGTGGCCTGCGCACCGAAAGCGGCGGCTTCGCTATTGAGCGACGTGGCGGTACGCAGCTGCGATTCAAGGTAGGAGTTGTACACCCGACGCACGTCGGCGAGGGTCGTACCGGTACCGATGAACACGTTACCGTACTGAATCGAGGACTTGGTGCCCTGCACGGTTTGCTGGCGCGAATAACCGGCGGTGTCGACGTTGGCAATGTTGTTACCCGTCACAGCCAGAGAGGATGAACTCGCGGCCAACCCCGACATCCCGATATTGAGCAAACTCATGATTCAAACCTTACCTTGTGTTTATAAGGGCGTTGTTGAAACGCCGGCCGCAGCGTAGTTCTGATTGACCGTCATCTGCCTGGCAATCTGCGAAATCTTCGTCGCGTAGTTCGGGTCGGTCGCGTAACCGGCCTTCTGCAATTCGCGTACAAACTGTTCTGGGTTATCGGCCGACTTCAGCACATCTTGATAGCGATTATTGCTCTGCAGCAACGTCACCAGATCGTGGAAGCTGTCCTTGTACGAGGCATAGGAACGGAACTCGGCCGTCTCCTTGACCATCTGCCCGTTGCGGAATTCGCTGGTGATCGCCCGGGCCGAATCGCCCTTCCAGTTGCTGCTCGCCTTGATGCCGAACAGGTTGTGACTGCTGCTGCCGTCCTGGGCGCGCATGACCGATTTGCCCCAGCCGGTTTCCAGCGCAGCCTGAGCCACCAGATAACGCGGATCGACGCCAATTCGCGCGGCGGCTTCCTGCGCCATCGGCAGCATGGTGTTGACGAATTCGTCGGCGTTGCCGAACGCTTTCTTTGCCGGTGCCAGCGGGATCTGCGCCATGGCGCGGCCGTAAATCTGCATCTGCCCGCCCGAGGCTTTATCTGCCTCGGCGCGGTCCAGCCAGTCGCCGTTGTACAGCGGGCCGGAACCGGTGGCAGCGGCGGCCGTGGCGCGTTGCGGCAGTTGAGCGGTCGCCGCCGGCGTGGCTGACGGCACCAGACCTGCGAGCAAGCGATCCGCCAGTTTCGGCGGCAGCGCCAGACGACGCTGGTTGATCATTTCCATGTCATTGCGATGGGTCAGTTCGGTGCTCGGCGCATGCACCGAACGCGACGCCCACAACGGACGCTCGCCATTGAGTCGCGACAACGGACCATTCGTAGCCACGGTGCCGGCGGCAATCGGCGTGGCCACGGCAGCGGCCTTGGCTTTGGCTTCTTCCTGCTTGGCGGCGGACGCGGCCGCAGCCTCGCCCGGCGCCATTGGTTTGTTCTTCGACATCTGGCGCATCAGCACGTCGGCGAGGCCGATACCCCCGCCCTCGCGGGACATGGAGACCGCCAGTTGCTGGTCGTACATTTCCTGATATTGCTTGGCCGCCGGCGTATTGAGCGGGTTGTCCTGGCCCAGCGCTTCAGTGGCCGAGCGCATCGACTTGAGCATTTCACCGAGGAACAGCGATTCGAATTCCTGCGCGACCTTGCGCATGTTCGCGTCGCTGTTCTTGTCGCCGACCTTGAGCTGGTTCAGACGATTGAGGTCGGAGTACGAACCCGAATCGCTGCTGCTGACCAGACCGCTTTTGCGCATATCCATGGTCGGCGTCCTCAGATCACGATCAGGTCGGCTTGCAACGCGCCGGCCTGCTTCAGTGCTTCAAGGATGGCCATCAGGTCACCCGGCGCGGCGCCGACCTGGTTCACCGCACGGACGATCTCGTCGAGGGTGGTACCCGGGCCGAACTTGAACATCGGCTTGGCTTCCTGTTCGGCATTCACCCGCGAGCGCGGCACTACGGCGGTCTGGCCGTTGGACAGCGGGCCCGGCTGGCTGACGATCGGGTCTTCGGTGATGGTCACGGTCAGGCTGCCGTGGGTCACGGCGGCCGGCGATACCTTCACGTTCTGGCCGATGACGATGGTGCCGGTACGCGAGTTGATGATGACTTTCGCCACCGCCTGACCGGGATCGACTTCGAGGTTTTCCAGGATCGACAGATAGTCGACGCGCTGGCTCGGATCGAGCGGCGCGGTCACACGGATCGAACCGCCGTCGATGGCCTGGGCCACGCCTGGGCCGAGCATGTCGTTGATCTTGTCGACGATGCGCTTGGCGGTGGTGAAGTCGGAACGGTTGAGGTTCAGCGTCAGGCTGTTGCCCTGGTTGAAACCACTCGGCACCGAACGCTCGACCGACGCACCGCCCGGGATGCGACCGGCCGACGGAACGTTGACGGTGATCTTCGAACCGTCACGACCTTCAGCATCGAAACCGCCGACCACCAGGTTGCCCTGGGCGATGGCGTAGACGTTGCCGTCGATACCTTTGAGCGGGGTCAGCAACAGCGTGCCGCCGCGCAGGCTCTTGGAGTTACCGATGGACGACACGGTGATATCGACCTGCTGACCCGGTTTGGCGAACGCCGGCAGATCGGCACTCACCGACACTGCCGCAACGTTTTTCAGCTGCACGTTGCCCGATCCCGGCGGCACCTTGATGCCGAACTGCGAGAGCATGTTGTTGAAGGTCTGCAGGGTGAACGGGGTCTGCGTGGTCTGGTCGCCGGTGCCGTTAAGACCGACCACCAGGCCATAGCCGATCAACTGGTTGGAACGCACGCCGGAGATACTGGCGATGTCCTTCAACCGTTCGGCTTGTGCATTGAAGGCCGCCGACAACAGGAACGCGGCCACCATGAGACTTCTGAAATTCAACGTAGCCACCTAGAAAGGGAACAGCGGGCTGAGGAAGAAACGGTCGAACCAGCCTGGCTGACTCGCATCGGCGAACGAACCGGTGCCCGAGTAGGTGATGCGCGCATCGGCGACCCGGGTCGAGGACACGGTGTTGTCGGTGGCGATGTCATCGGCACGCACGAGACCGGCGATCCGCACCAGCTCGTCGCCGGTGTTGAGGGTCATCCACTTCTCGCCACGCACGGCGATGATGCCGTTGGGCAGCACGTCGGCGACGGTCACGGTGATCGAGCCGGTCAGGGTGTTGCCCTGGGCCGCCTTGCTGTCACCCTTGGTCGCGCGGTCGCCTTCATAGCTGGCGCTCAGGCTCAGGTCATTGCCGCCGATCGGGTTGTTGGTGGTTGCACTGCTGCCGAACAGCGACGTCAGGCCGATGCCGGTCTTGCTGTTCTTGGCCACCTGAGAGTTGGCGTTCTTGCTGGCCTGGGTTCTCTCGTTCAGGGTGATGGTGATGATGTCACCGACCCGGAACGCCTTGCGGTCGCTGTACAGGTTCTGCTCGAAACCGGCCTGATAGATCGAGCCGTTGTTGGCGGCCGACGGCAACGGTGTGCGCGGCAACACCGGGGCGTAGTAAGGATCATTGGGCTTGGGCGTCGGAGCGACGCAGCCCGCGAGCGAGACGACCCCGCTCAATGCCACAACAGATACAAAGCGCTTCATGACCCTTACCTCACGGTGTTGCAGGCAGCCTCATGGCCGCCTCATAGACTTGATTACAGATTCTGCGTTACGAACGAGAGCATCTGGTCGGCGGTGGAGATCACCTTGGAGTTCATCTCGTACGCGCGCTGGGTGGTGATCATGTTGACCATCTCTTCCACGGTGCTGACGTTGGAGGTTTCCAGGGTGTTCTGCAGGGTGGTACCGAAACCGTTCAGGCCCGGCGTACCGACTTGCGGCGCACCGGAAGCGGCGGTTTCCAGGAACAGGTTGTTGCCCACCGCTTGCAGACCGGCCGGGTTGATGAAGTCAGCGGTTTGCAGGTTGCCGATCACTTGCGATGCGGCGTTGCCGGCGGTGGTGATCGACACGGTGCCGTCACGACCCACAGTGAAGGTCTGGGCGTTGTTCGGGATGACGATGGCCGGTTCCAGGGCGAAACCGCTGGCGTTGACGATCTGGCCGTTGGAGTCGAGGTGGAAAGTACCGTCACGGGTGTAGGACGTGGTGCCGTCCGGCTGCAGGATCTGGAAGAAACCGCGACCGTCGATGGCCATGTCCAGCGGCTGCTCGGTGGTTTGCAGGCTGCCGGCGGTGAAGTTTTTCTGGGTGCCGACGATGCGCACACCGGTACCCACTTGCAGACCCGACGGCAGTTCGCTGTCCTGGGTCGACTGGGCGCCTGGCTGACGCTTGATCTGGTACAGCAGGTCCTGGAACTCGGCGCGGTCACGTTTGAAACCCGTGGTCGACACGTTCGCCAGGTTGTTGGAAATGGTGGTCAGGTTGGTGTCCTGGGCGGACAGACCGGTTTTGGCAACCCATAGAGCCGGAAGCATTCGATTCTCCTCGTGCGCCTGTTTTACGGCGCGACGTTCTGATAATTAGCTGATCTGCAAGACCCGAGCCATGGCCTGGTCGTCGTCTTTGGCGGTGTTCATCATCTTGACGTGCAATTCGAATTGCTTGGCCAGGGCCAGCACCGACGTCATCTCTTCCACGGCATTGACGTTGCTCGACTCCAGGAAACCCGACACCAGCTTGACGTTGGCATCGGCCGGCGCAGGCTGGCCGTCCTTGGTGTAAATCGAACCGTCCAGGCCCTTGTTCATGTTCTTGATGTCCGGATTGACCAGCTTGATCCGGTCGACTTCGGCCATGACGCGCGGGCCCTCGCCCATCGCACGGATACTGATGGTGCCGTCTTCACCGACTTCCACCTGCTGCTCCGGCGGCACGGCGATCGGCCCGCCATTGCCCATGACCGGCATGCCGTTGCCGGCACGCAACACGCCGAGGGCATCGATATTGAGGCTGCCGGTGCGCACGTAGCTTTCACCGCCATTAGGGTTCTGCACGGCGATCCAGCCGTTACCCGACACAGCCACGTCGAGGTCACGACCGGTCTGCACCAGCGAGCCCGGCGTGAAGTCGGTGGCGGGCCGTTCGCTCATGGCAAACGCACGCGCCGGAAAGCTGTCACCGAACACCGGCATCGAACGTGCCTGCTCCAGGTCGCGCTGAAAACCGTTGGTGGAGATGTTCGCCAGGTTGTTGGCATGAGCCTTTTGCGCCAGTGCGTTCTGGCTGGCGCCGGTCATTGCCACATAAAGGTACTTGTCCACACTCTTTCCTCTGCATGCCGGGCGTTTGCCGCCCACCGCTGTACTGCTGAGCCATAAGCAATTTGCAGACCAACTTTTTTCTGGCGGCCCACGACCCGGTAAACAAAGGACTTGAGGGATTTTGCGGGGAGAAGGGAAATGTATCGAAGACGAAAAACCGGCGGTGTCATGCCGCTTGGCGGCAAACACCCGATCCGGCCGTGATCACTCCGACGCGTCCTTGCCGACTTCGTACTCACGCAACTTGTTGGCGATGGTCGTATGGGAAACCCCGAGCCGCTTGCCCAGTTGCCGGCTGCTCGGATGCTCGGAATACAAGCGCTCCAGCACCGCCTTCTCGAAGCGCCCAACAATTTCGTCGAGCCCGCCTTCGAGGGAGAAATCGCCAAGCGGCTGACGCACACCGTAATCCGGCAGGCGAATGTGCTCGGCCTTGACCGTGCCACCGTCGCACAGCGAAACCGCCTGGAACAGCACGTTCTCCAGTTGCCGCACGTTGCCCGGCCAGTGGTAGTGACTGAGCCGATCCATCGCCGCCGGCGCCAGTTTCGGCAGCGGGCAGCCGATCTGCCGACTGGCCTGATCGAGAAAGTGCTCCACCAGCGGCGTCAAACCGTCGAGGCATTCGCGCAGTGGCGGGATGTGCAGCGACAGCACGTTCAAGCGGTGATACAGATCCTGGCGAAATTCGCCGCGCGCGCACAGCTCCGACAGGTCGACCTGGGTTGCGCAGATCACCCGCACATCCAGGTAAACCTCTTCATCACTGCCCACCCGCCGAAAGCAGCCGTCCTGCAGGAATCGCAGCAGTTTCACCTGCAAGCGCGGGCTCATTTCGCCGACACCATCGAGGAACAGCGTGCCGCCCGCCGTCAGCTCCAGCAGCCCGAGCTTGCCTTCGGCCCGCGCGCCCTCAAAGGCACCGGGGCCGTAGCCGAACAGTTCGGTCTCGGCCATCGACTCCGGCAGCCCCGCGCAGTTGAGCGCCATCAGCGGCGACTGACCACGCGGGCTCGCCAGGTGGCAGGCCCGCGCCAGCAATTCCTTGCCGGTGCCGGTTTCGCCCTCAATCAACAACGGCGCATCCAGCGGTGCCATGCGTCGCGCTTCGCGCACCACCGCCGCCATCACTTTCGAGCTCTGGAAGATGCTGTCGAAGCCACGCAACTCTTGTTTGCGCACGTTATAGATGCGCTCGCCGACCCGGTCCGCGCGGTGCAGCGTCAGCACAGCACCAGCCATGGCCTCGCTGTCGTCGTGTTCCGATTGCAGTGGCGCGATGTCGGCCAGAAAGATGTCGCCCTTGACCTTGACCCGCATGCCGTTGATTCGCGATTTGTTGGCGCGCACCAGTTCCGGCAGGTCGAAATCCTCGGCGTAACGCGACAACGGAATCCCCGGCACCTCGTCCACCCGTACCCCGAGCAACTGCGCTGCCGCACGGTTGGCGGCAACGATGGAGCCGCCCATGTCGATCGACAGCACCGGAAACTCCAGCGCGCCGAGCAGCGCATTCAACTCCATGTGCCGCCGTTCGCTGGGCATCAACCCTACCCGCTTGACGCCGAACACCCCGGCAATCGCCTCGAACTTGGGTCGCAGCGCCTGGAACTGAATGTTGATCAGGTTCGGGCAATGCAGGTAGATCGCGTTGCCATGTTCACCGCCCACCTCGCCACGGGCGACGTTGATCCCGTACTCCACCAGCAGATTGAGAATGTCGCGCAGGATGCCGATGCGATTCTGGCAGTGGACTTTGATACGCATATAAAGGCCCGAAACAGGTGAGGCGGCGGTCTGACGCCGGAATTTTCTGCGCAGCGCGCAAGATAGTCGTCAAGATTATGTGACAGCCATCGGCCTTTTCAAACCCGACAGTCACCGTAAACACGACTTATCGCGCGAAGCGTAACGAAAATTTTACGAATTAAAGAGACTTTTCCTACTCAACCAGTCTTCAACCTGCTGCAACAACAAACGTTCCGGGGTATTTCTCAGTCCATCGCAGGACATAACAAGAACGAAATTCCCCTCGCAGGAGAGCAGTATGAAGCAGACGCAATACGTGGCCCGCGAGCCCGATGCGCAAGGTTTTATCGACTACCCCGCCGAAGAACACGCGGTGTGGAACACGCTGATCACCCGCCAGTTGAAAGTGATCGAGGGTCGTGCGTGCCAGGAATACCTGGACGGTATCGAAAAACTCGGTCTGCCCCACGACCGCATTCCGCAACTGGGCGAGATCAACAAGGTGCTCGGTGAGACTACCGGTTGGCAGGTTGCCCGCGTCCCGGCGCTGATCCCTTTCCAGACCTTTTTCGAATTGCTCGCCAGCAAGCAGTTTCCGGTGGCCACGTTCATCCGCACCCGTGAAGAACTGGACTACCTGCAGGAGCCGGACATTTTCCACGAGATCTTTGGCCACTGCCCGCTGCTGACCAACCCGTGGTTCGCCGAATTCACCCACACTTACGGCAAACTCGGCCTGCAGGCGACCAAGGAAGAACGCGTTTATCTGGCGCGTCTGTACTGGATGACCATCGAGTTCGGCCTGGTCGACACCCCGCAAGGCAAACGCATCTACGGCGGCGGCATCCTGTCCTCGCCAAAAGAAACTGTTTACTCGCTGTCGGACGAGCCCGAGCATCAGGCCTTCGATCCGCTGGAAGCCATGCGCACGCCGTATCGCATCGACATCCTGCAACCGCTGTACTTTGTCCTGCCGAACCTCAAGCGCCTGTTCGACCTGGCCCACGAAGACATCATGGCCATGGTCAAGCAAGGCATGCAGCTGGGTCTGCACGCACCGAAGTTTCCGCCAAAACCGAAAGCCGCGTGACCCGCGACTTTTGCTTACAAGTGAGTCTGTCCGTCGTCGCCACTTTGGTTTAGCGTGGCGACATTGACCGCCAATATAAAAAAACACCTTCAGATTTCAGGAAGTTCACCATGTCCACTTTGAACCAAGCCCATTGCGAAGCCTGCCGTGCCGATGCCCCACAAGTCAGCGATGAAGAACTGCCGATCCTGATCAAGCAGATTCCTGACTGGAACATCGAAGTACGCGACAGCATCATGCAGCTGGAAAAAGTCTTCCTGTTCAAGAACTTCAAACACGCGCTGGCGTTCACCAACGCCGTCGGCGAGATCTCCGAGGCCGAAGGTCACCACCCGGGCCTGCTGACCGAGTGGGGCAAAGTCACCGTGACCTGGTGGAGCCACTCCATCAAAGGACTGCATCGCAACGACTTCATCATGGCCGCGCGCACTGACGAAGTGGCCAAGACCGCAGAAGGACGCAAGTAATGCACTTCGACGCCATCGGCCGAGTGCCCGGCGACCCGATCCTCGGTCTGATGGAGGCCTACGCGCAGGATTCCAACCCGCGCAAGTTCGACCTTGGCGTGGGCGTCTACAAGGATGCCCAGGGCCTGACGCCGATCCCCGAGGCGGTGAAAATCGCCGAGGCACGTCTGGTCGAGAGCCAGGACACCAAGACCTACATCGGTGGCCACGGCAATCCGCTGTTCGGCAAGGTGATCAATGAGCTGGTGCTTGGCGTCGATTCGAAGCTGATCGCCGAGCAACGCGCCGGCGCCACCCAAACGCCGGGCGGTACTGGCGCCCTGCGTCTGGCGGCGGACTTCATCACCCAATGCCTGCCGGGCAAAGGTGTATGGCTGAGCAACCCGACCTGGCCGATCCACGAAACGATTTTCGCGGCCGCCGGGGTCAAGATCAGCCATTACCCGTACGTCGGCAGCGACAACCGCCTCGACGTCGATGCGATGCTCGCCGTGCTCAACGAAGTGCCGAAAGGTGATGTGGTGCTGCTGCACGCGTGCTGCCACAACCCGACCGGTTTCGACCTGAGCCACGACGACTGGCAGCGAGTGCTGGAGGTAGTACGCCGCCGTGACCTGCTGCCGCTGATCGACTTTGCCTACCAGGGCTTTGGCGACGGTCTGGAGCAGGATGCATGGTCGACCCGGCTGTTCGCCGCCGAGTTGCCCGAGCTGCTGATCACCAGCTCCTGCTCGAAGAACTTCGGTTTATATCGCGACCGCACCGGTGCGTTGATCGTCAGCGCGAAAACCGCTGACAAGCTGATCGACATCCGCAGCCAGTTGGCGCACATCGCCCGCAACCTGTGGTCAACGCCACCGGATCACGGCGCGGCTGTGGTCGCCACGATCCTCGCCGACCCGGAGCTGAAACGCCGCTGGGCCGACGAAGTGGAAGCCATGCGTCTGCGCATCGCCCAGTTGCGCAGCGGACTGGTGGAAGCGCTGGAACCGCACGGCCTGCGCGAGCGTTTTGCGCACATCGGCGTGCAACGCGGGATGTTCTCCTACACCGGGCTGTCGCCGGAACAGGTGAAGAACCTGCGTGAGCATCACAGCGTGTACATGGTCAGCTCGGGCCGGGCCAACGTTGCCGGGATTGATGCGACGCGTCTCGACCTGCTGGCCGAAGCGATCGCCAACGTCTGCAAATAGTCCCAACTGTGGGAGCGAGCCTGCTCGCGATAGCGGTGCATCAGTCAGCACAAATGTCGACTGACAAGCACTCATCGCGAGCAGGCTCGCTCCCACATCTGCCCTGCGTCACCCTGTCGCACTTGTCTAGACAATCCCGCCCGTCGAACCAAATGGATTTAAAAGTCTGATTGTCATTTTTCTTGCTGTATCCTGCGCAGGCTTTCTGAAAGCGCGGATCTACCAGATCTATCAACAGACTTAGCGAGGAGCGCAACCATGCACGAGATTCCGAATCTCCCCTTCCCAAGCCTGCACGAAACTGAGCAGACGACCACGCAACAAGCCGGTGCCCAACAGCCCGAGCCGAAAGAAGCCGCCGAGAGCCGTCCGGCCGACAGCGAAGAGTAAGCAACACCCGCCGTACAGACCGTGTGGAAAGCGCTAACATGCGCTTTCCACACTGCCTGAAACCTGAGTTGCCATGTCCAAAGAATTCGATGAACAACAGGCCGAGACCCTGATCGGTGCCACCGAAAAGATGATCGAGATCTGGAGCCGTCTCTCGCCCGAGAAACAGGCCGCCCTGCTCGCCCGTTTCGGCAGCGAAGAAAACGCGCTGGCCGCCCTGGTCACCACGCAATTGGTCGCCCCGGCCAAATAGTTTTACTTTTCCCCGCCCCGGACGCGTCCGCATCGGTATCATGAGCAGCCTATCTATTCTGCTCTTCCCGTGGATCGTAATTCATGTCGTCCTCTATGCCAGAACCCCAGCGCCCCCTGGCGGTCACGCTGCAAGTCGTTTCCATCGTCCTGTTCACCTTCATCGGCTACCTGAACATCGGCATTCCATTGGCGGTGCTGCCCGGCTATGTGCACAGCGACCTGGGCTTCGGCGCGGTCATCGCCGGGCTGGTGATCAGCGTGCAATACCTCGCCACCCTGCTCAGCCGCCCGTATGCTGGCAAGATCATCGACAACCAGGGCAGCAAACGTGCGGTGATGATCGGTCTGGCCGGTTGTGGTTTGAGCGGTGTGTTCATGCTGATTTCGGCGTGGACGCCCAACCTGCCGCTGCTGAGCCTGATCAGCCTGTTCGTCGGCCGCCTGGTGCTGGGCAGCGCGGAAAGTCTTGTCGGCTCGGGATCGATCGGCTGGGGCATCGGCCGCGTCGGTGCCGCCAACACCGCCAAGGTCATCTCGTGGAACGGCATCGCCAGTTACGGCGCGCTGGCGGTCGGTGCGCCGCTGGGGGTGTGGCTGGTCAGCCGTTTCGGTCTGTGGAGCATGGGTGTGAGCATTCTGTTGCTCGCCACGCTGGGGCTGCTGCTGGCCTGGCCGAAAACCGCCGCGCCGATCGTGGCCGGCGAGCGCCTGCCGTTCATGCACGTTCTCGGTCGCGTCTTCCCGCACGGCTGTGGACTGGCCTTGGGCTCGATCGGTTTCGGCACCATCGCCACCTTCATCACCCTGTATTACGCCACGCAGCATTGGGATAACGCGGTGCTGTGCCTCAGCCTGTTCGGCGCCAGCTTCATCGGCGCACGCCTGCTGTTCGGCAACCTGATCAACCGCCTCGGCGGCTTTCGAGTGGCGATTGCCTGCCTGTCAGTGGAAACCCTGGGTCTGCTGTTGTTGTGGCTGGCGCCGGACGCGCACTGGGCACTGGCCGGCGCGGCATTGAGCGGCTTCGGTTTCTCGCTGGTGTTCCCGGCGCTGGGCGTGGAAGCCGTGAACCTGGTGCCGGCCTCCAGCCGTGGCGCGGCGGTCGGGGCTTATTCGTTGTTCATTGACTTGTCGCTGGGCATCACCGGGCCGCTGGCAGGGGCGATTGCAGCGGGCTTCGGATTTGCCTCGATCTTCCTGTTCGCCGCCCTCGCCGCGCTGAGCGGCCTGGCACTGAGCGTCTATCTCTACCGCCACACGGCGAAGTACCGCGAAGACTAGAAATCCACCTTGCCGCGCCCGGCCTTGATGCTGCCGCGCTTGGTCTTCGACTCGAGCCGACGCTTCTTTGAACCCAGCGTCGGTTTGGTCGGCCGCCGCTTCTTCTCAACCTTGGTAGCACTGAGGATCAACTCGGTCAGACGCTCCAGCGCATCGGCACGATTCTGTTCCTGCGTACGATATTTCTGGGCCTTGATGATCAGCACGCCGTCGCCGGTGATGCGACTGTCGCGCAGCGCCAGCAGCCGCTCCTTGTAGAACTCGGGCAAGGACGAGGCCGGAATGTCGAAGCGCAGGTGTACGGCGCTGGAGACCTTGTTGACGTTCTGCCCACCGGCGCCCTGGGCGCGGATGTACGTCAGTTCGATCTCGGCATCCGGCAGATGCACGTTGTTTGAAATCACCAGCATGGAAAAGCGTCCCTGATCAGAACCCGCAGGATACCGCGAAAGCACAAAAAACCCGGCACTTGGCCGGGTTTGGTGTTTTTGCAACGACGCTTACTTGGCTGCGCTCGCTGCGTGCAGTGCCTGTTGCGCACCACGCTTGTTCTTGATCACGTAGCAGACCCACATGAACACGACCCACACCGGAATCGCGTACACCGAGATCTGAATGCCCGGGATCAGCAGCATCACGCCGAGGATGAACAGGACGAACGCCAGGCAGATGTAGTTGCCGTACGGGTACCACAGCGCCTTGAACAGCGGCTTCTGGTTGGTCTTGTTCATGTGCTGGCGGAACTTGAAGTGCGAGAAGCTGATCATCGCCCAGTTGATCACCAGCGTCGCAACCACCAGCGACATCAGCAGTTCCAGCGCATGTTGCGGGATCAGGTAGTTGAGCAGCACCGCCACCAGAGTCACTGCCGCCGACGCCAGGATCGAACGCACCGGCACGCCGCGCTTGTCGATCTTCGCCAGCGCTTTCGGCGCGTCGCCCTGCTCGGCCATGCCCAGCAGCATGCGGCTGTTGCAATAGGTGCCGCTGTTGTACACCGACAATGCCGCGGTCAGAACCACGAAGTTGAGGATGTGCGCGGCGGTGTTGCTGCCAAGCATCGAGAACACCTGCACGAACGGGCTGCCGCTGTAGGAATCGCCCGAAGCATTGAGGGTTTCCAGCAGGCTGTCCCACGGGGTCAGCGACAGCAGGATCACCAGAGCGCCGATGTAGAAAATCAGGATCCGGTAGATCACCTGGTTGATCGCTTTCGGGATCACGGTTTTCGGCTTGTCGGCTTCGGCTGCGGTGAAACCGAGCATTTCCAGACCGCCGAAGGAAAACATGATGATCGCCATGGCCATCACCAGACCGCTGACGCCGTTCGGGAAGAAGCCACCATGGGACCACAGGTTGCTGACCGAGGCTTGCGGGCCGCCATGGCCGCTGACCAGCAGGTAACTGCCCAGGGCGATCATGCCGACGATCGCCACGACCTTGATGATCGCGAACCAGAATTCGGCTTCACCGAAGACTTTGACGTTGGCCAGGTTGATCGCATTGATCAGCACGAAGAACGCGGCAGCGGTGACCCAGCTCGGGATCTCCGGCGCCCAGTAGTGGATGTATTTGCCGACGGCGGTCAGCTCCGACATGCCCACCAGGATGTACAGGATCCAGCAGTTCCACCCCGACAGGAAGCCGGCGAAACCGCCCCAGTATTTGTGCGCAAAGTGGCTGAAGGAGCCGGCCACCGGCTCTTCGACGATCATTTCGCCGAGCTGGCGCATGATCATGAAGGCGATGAAGCCGCAGATGGCATAGCCGAGGATCATCGACGGGCCGGCGGATTTCAGCACCCCGGCCGAGCCGAGGAACAGTCCGGTACCGATCGCACCACCGAGGGCGATCAGTTGAATATGGCGATTTTTCAGGCCGCGTTTCAGCTCGCCTGATTGCGAGTTTTGTCCACTCATGAAAAAGGTCTCACGCAAGGTTTGATGATGTTCAGTAGACGTTGCTGCAAGGTTGCGATTTCAGCCAACCTTGATCAAACCCCAGCGCAGGCACCAGGAATTCAGCTTTTTTACAACGGTCATGCGTCACCTGTTTGTTTTTATCTGTGACGAAATCGAACCCGACACGCTTGTGACGCGGCGGAGTGAACAAGGCGGATAAACCTTGAGGTTTGCGCGATTACGCAGAGGGTCACAGTTAAAACGCGGCGCATTGTACACCGCTAACCCCCTGCTGCCAGACCTCGCCGGATCAGCGTGTCGGTTGCCGGGATTGCATGTGTCCACCCCGGGAAGCCCGGGCGGCTGCAAAAATTGAGTCAGGCCTTTGCAGGCCATCGGCGTGGACGATGGACAATCCGCCCCACGTGGAGAAGTGAAAATGGATTACGGCGTTCATTGCGCCTCCTTCTTGTTATGCACCTGCACGACAGGCATGCCGCGCATCTCACCTTCCAAACGACGCTGAAACAAGCACGCCAGAGGGCTGCGCAAGGCCCGGCGGGCGCGGCTGCGGCAGATTTTCCTTACAGCCAGGCAAAGCCACCCGATTCATGGGAAGGCGAGGGCTTTTTCGTAAATATTCACTGACAGCGCGTAACGTAAAGTTTCCACTCCAGACCCATCGAAGCGGCGTCCGGTGATTGACGTTAGCTGGCTAACTATTTGAAAGGCGTTAAGTTTTTTGTTTAAAAACAAAAAAAACGCCCGAAAAAAAGAAATAAAAAGTCCAAAAAAAAACGCCAACCCTGAGGTTGGCGTTTCTGTTTTCAGCTTGAAGCTTGCCGCTCGAAGCTTACAACCGCGTTATTCCGGCTTCTTGCGACCGAAACCCGGACGCTGGCCGGAACCGGCCGGTGCGCCACGGCGCTTGCCCGACGGCTTGTCATCATCAGCCAGCTTGATGCCTGGACGCTTCGGCGATGGCTTGGACGGACGCTTAGTGTCGACTGGACGATCCGCCACCGGCGTACCGCGACCTTCACCACGCTCGGTACGGCCATTGGCCGGACGCGGCGTGCGTGGACCGCGCTCGCCATCCGGACGCGCTGCCGGTTTGCGACCTGGACGCTCGCCTTCGATCTGCGGCTCCCGAACCGGACGCGGACCGGCGCCAATCGGCGCACCGTTGGCCGGACGCAGGGTACGCACGCGCTCGGTACGGGCCATCGGACGCGACGACTTGCGCTGCATGCGGTCAAGCTTGTCTTTGCTCTTGGCGTTCAGTTGTGGCATGGCCACCGGGGTCAGGCCGACTTCGGCGCTCAGCACGTCGACTTCGTACTGGCTCATTTCGCGCCAGCGGCCCATCGGCAGGTCGGAGTTGAGGAACACCGGACCGAAACGCACGCGCTTCAGGCGGCTGACCACCAGGCCCTGGGATTCCCACAGGCGACGCACTTCACGGTTGCGGCCTTCCATCACCACGCAGTGATACCAGTGGTTGAAGCCTTCGCCGCCCGGTGCCTGTTGGATGTCGGTGAACCGCGCCGGGCCGTCTTCCAGCACCACGCCGGCCTTCAGGCGTTCGATCATCTCGTCATCGACTTCGCCGCGCACACGCACCGCGTATTCACGGTCCATCTCGTAGGACGGGTGCATCAGGCGGTTGGCCAGTTCACCGTCGGTGGTGAACATCAGCAGACCGGTGGTGTTGATGTCGAGACGACCGATATTGATCCAGCGGCCTTCTTTCGGACGCGGCAGCTTGTCGAACACGGTCGGACGGCCTTCCGGGTCGTCACGGGTGCAGATCTCGCCATCGGGTTTGTTATACATGATCACGCGGCGAACCGACTCGGCAGCTTCTTCACGCTTGATGACCTTGCCATCAATGGTGATGGCGTCGTGCATGTCGACACGCAGGCCCAAGGTGGCGTCTTTGCCATTGACCTTGATCCGGCCGGCAGCGATCCAGGATTCGACGTCACGGCGCGAGCCGACGCCGATACGGGCGAGGACTTTCTGCAGCTTTTCGCCTGCTGGGCCGATTTCCTGGTCGTCTTTCTGATTGATGTCACTCATCTGGGCACCTCCCGGTGTGGTCTGTTCAGCGGCGCTGAATTGAGCCGCTGAAACGTTGAAATCTGGGTTTTCGGGCGAAGGGATCGCCGAAGGGTCGCGAATCATACGCGGATGTGGCCGCGCGCGCATCAGAGACTAGTCGATCAGGCCAAGGTTATTTCTTTTTCCGCCGACCGGTGGCCCCGAGCTTGATCAGACGCAGCGCGGCTTCGGCCAGTACGGTGCGCTTGTCGTCCTTGTCGAGTTTCTTCCAGGCCCGGATCTCGCGCTTGCTGCGGCCGCAACCGAGGCAGATGTCGTCGCTGAACTTGCAGACGCTGATGCACGGGTCTTTGGTCGAGCTCATGCTCAGTCCTCGAACTCGCGGCGTTCGGCTTCAATGGCTTCGGCCAGGGCGCGAGCTTCGGCTTCCTCTTCGCTCAGTTCTTCCTCGGCGGCGGGTTCCGGGGCGGGCTGTTCAAGCCGGGCGACGGCAGCCAGCAGTTTTTCCCGGGCTTCGGCCACGCCGAGCACATCGTCTTCCTGCTCGGGTTCGGGCTCGAATTCAGGCTCATGCTCAAATTCAGGCTCGAATTCAGGTTCTGGCTCACCCTCAACCGACGGCTCGACCGGATCGGACTCAACCCCGGTCGGCAGCGATTCGCCGCCCACCCCGTCACGCAGCAAGTCGTCGAAGTCGGTCTTGATCCCCTCCTCCATGCTGTCCAGTTCCAGCAGCAGGGTGTGGAAACTGGTTTCCTCCTTCGGTTCTTCCGGCTCGGCGCTGGCGTCGGCCAGTTCCTGCAAGCCCGGTGGCACCGGAGCGTCGTCGAAGTCGAGCACCGGTTCTGCCTCGATCTCGCGCAGCTCGGCCAGCGGCGGCAGGTCGTCGAGGTTCTTCAGGTTGAAGTGATCGAGAAACGCCTTGGTGGTGGCGAACATCGCCGGCTTGCCCGGCACGTCGCGGTAACCGACGATGCGAATCCACTCGCGCTCGATCAGCGTCTTGACGATGTTGGTGTTGACCGCCACGCCCCGCACGTCCTCGATTTCGCCCCGAGTGATCGGCTGGCGGTAGGCGATCAGCGCCATGGTTTCCAGCAGTGCGCGGGAATAGCGCTGCGGACGTTCTTCCCACAAGCGACCAACCCACGGCGCGAACTTCTCGCGGATTTGCAGGCGATAACCGGACGCGACTTCCTTGAGCTCGAACGCCCGGCCCTCGCAGGACTTGCCAAGCAGGGTCAGGGCTTTCTTGAAAACCGGCGGTTCCGGGCGCTCGCCCTCTTCGAACAGTTCATACAAACGCTCGAGGGATTGCGGCTTTCCCGAGGCCAACAGAAAGGCTTCAAGCAGGGACGCCAGCTCGCGGGGTTCAGTCAGGTTCATATCGGGACTCGTTATTCGGCTCGGGCTCGCACGTGGATCGCGGCGAACGGCTCATTCTGCACCAGCTCGATCAGGGATTCCTTGACCAGTTCAAGGATGGCCATGAAGGTCACCACCACCCCGAGCTTGCCCTCTTCGGCGGTGAACAGCTCGATGAACGGCACAAACCCGCCGCCCTTGAGCCGCTCCAGCACGTCGCTCATGCGCTCGCGGGTGGACAACGCCTCGCGGCTGACCTGATGGCTTTCGAACATGTCGCCGCGGCGCAGCACTTCGGCCATGGACATCAGGATTTCTTCCAGCGCCACGTCCGGCAACAGCTTGCGCGCGCGGGCTTCCGGGGCGTCGAGCTTGGGCACGATCACGTCGCGACCGACCCGGCTCAGGCCATCGATGCCTTCGGCAGCGGCCTTGAACCGTTCGTACTCCTGCAGACGGCGAATCAGTTCGGCGCGCGGGTCGTCCTCTTCGTCCTCGACGGTTTCGGCCCGGGGCAGCAGCATCCGCGACTTGATCTCGGCCAGCATCGCGGCCATCACCAGGTACTCGGCGGCCAGTTCCAGGCGCACCGACTGCATCAGCTCGACATAACCCATGTACTGGCGGGTGATTTCCGCCACCGGGATGTCGAGGATGTTGATGTTCTGTTTGCGGATCAGGTACAGCAGCAGGTCGAGCGGGCCTTCGAAGGCTTCGAGGAAGACTTCCAGCGCGTCGGGCGGGATGTACAGGTCCAGCGGCATTTCCGTAACGGCCTGGCCATAGACCATGGCAAACGGCAGTTCCTGCTGGGCACCGGCCTGGGGATCAACGGTTTCCACTGCGGACATTCAGGCCTCGACCATGAATGGAGCAGGATCGCCGCAACCGACGCGGATCACTTCCGGATCGTCGCCCGTGAGGTCGATCACGGTGGAGGCCTTGATGCCGCCGGAACCGCCGTCGATGATCAGATCCACCTGATGCTCGAGCAACTGGCGCATTTCGTACGGGTCGCTCAACGGGTCTTCATCGCCCGGCATGATCAGGGTCACGCTCATCAACGGCTCGCCCAGTTCGGCCAGCAGCGCCAGCGCGATGGGATGGCTCGGCACCCGCAGACCGATGGTGCGCTTCTTCGGATGCAGCAACAGGCGCGGCACTTCGCGGGTGGCGTTGAGAATGAAGGTGTACGGCCCCGGCAGGTGGGCTTTGAGGATTCGAAACGTCCCGGTGTCGATCTTGGCGTAATTGCCCAGTTGCGACAGGTCGCTGCAGATCAGTGCGAAGTTGTGTTTCTCGTCGAGCTGACGCAGGCGTCGAACGCGCTCGATGCCGTTCTTGTCGCCGATCTGGCAGCCGATTGCGTAGGAAGAGTCCGTGGGATAGACCACCACTCCGCCCTTGCGGATGATCTCGACCGCCTGTTTGATCAGGCGCGCTTGCGGGTTTTCCGGATGAATCTGGAAAAATTGACTCACATTCTCTACCTGTTCAGACGGCGGCAATAACTGGGTCATGTTTGAACCGACCCCACAGGGGTGGAAGGTCCTCCGGCACCGGCCGGTACTGGCCGATCTCGGACCAGCCACCAGGGCCATGGAAATCACTGCCGGCGCTGACCAGCAGACCGAACTCACGGGCAAGGATGGCAAGGCTGCCCACCTGTTCCGCAGGCTGATGACCGTTGACCACTTCAATCGCATGCCCGCCCGCTTGAATATAGTCGGCAATCAGCTTTCGGCGCTTGCTGCGGGTGAAATCGTAGTGCCACGGATGCGCCAGGCTGACCCAGGCGCCGGCGGCGCGCAACGTGCCGACGGTGTCTTCCAGGGTCGGCCAGTGCTGCTTGACGTCCCCCAGCTTGCCGGCGCCGAGCCATTTACGAAACGCCTCGGCGCGATCCTTTACAAAACCTTCACGCACCATCCAGTCGGCGAAATGCGGGCGGGCCGGCGCGTTGCCGCTGTCGCCCAATTCCTGCTGGATCTGCCGCGCGCCGTCGAGCGCATTCGGCATGCCCTTGAGGGCGAGCTTGCGGCTTATTTCTTCAGACCGCAGCCAGCGGCCGTCGTGCAACTTCGCAATCGCCTCGACCAACGGCGCGGCATTGACGTCAAAACCATAGCCGAGCACGTGAATGGTCGCCCCGCCCCAGGTGCAGGACAATTCGACGCCGTTGACCAGTTGCATGCCCAGCCCCTCGGCGGCCGTGCGCGCTTCGGCGAGGCCTTCGAGGGTGTCGTGATCGGTCAGGGCCAGGACTCGCACGCCGTTCTCGAACGCACGCGCAACCAGTGCCGCAGGCGCCAGGGCGCCATCGGAGGCCGTGCTGTGGCAGTGCAAATCAACATTCACGGGGATGTGTTACCTCAAATCAGCTGGCGCTATCGCGCGCCCATATGTTTGTTATTATGCCGCCACATCCAGCTTCTGGCTCTCACTGTGAAACAATTCATCGATTTCATCCCGCTTCTGCTGTTCTTCATCGTCTACAAACTCGATCCACGCACCGTCGACGTTGCCGGCCATGAACTGACGGTAGGCGGCATTTACAGTGCCACCGCCATGCTGATCATCAGCTCCCTGGTGGTGTACGGCGCGCTTTTCATCAAGCAGCACAAGCTGGAGAAGAGCCAGTGGCTGACCCTGATCGCCTGCCTGGTGTTCGGCAGCCTGACCCTGGCCTTTCACAGCGAAACCTTCCTGAAATGGAAAGCCCCGGTGGTCAACTGGCTGTTCGCCCTGGCCTTCATCGGCAGCCATTTCATCGGTGACCGCCTGCTGATCAAGCGCATCATGGGTCACGCGCTGACCCTGCCGGATCCGGTCTGGACCCGCCTTAACATCGCCTGGATCGCCTTTTTCCTGTTCTGCGGGGCCGCCAACCTGTTCGTCGCCTTCACCTTCCAGAGCATCTGGGTGGACTTCAAGGTGTTCGGCAGCCTGGGCATGACCGTGCTGTTCCTGGTCGGTCAGGGCATCTACCTGTCCCGTCACCTGCACGACGCCGATACCACAACGCCAAAAACCGAGGACTGACATGCTCTACGCCATCATTGCCACCGACGTCGCCAATTCCCTGGACGCCCGCCTCGCTGCGCGCCCGGCACACCTTGAACGCCTGCAAGTACTCAAGGGCGAAGGCCGCATCGTGCTGGCCGGCCCGCACCCGGCGGTCGACAGCAATGATCCGGGCGCAGCAGGTTTCAGCGGCAGCCTGATCGTTGCCGAATTCGACTCCCTGAGCGCGGCGCAAGCCTGGGCCGATGCCGACCCGTACGTCGCCGCCGGCGTCTACGCCAATGTTGTCGTGAAGCCGTTCAAGCAAGTCCTGCCGTAACCTCCCCCGCAAAAGCCCTCAGCGCGATGAACCTTGTCGGTTCATCGCGTTCTCAATCGCTCATTATTCTCGTTTGCCGGCCGACAACCTGCCCAATATCCATTTGGAAACAGGAGTCGCGATGCGCAAGGGTCCGTTGTGTCTGATGTTGATCACGTTGTCGATCATGGCGCCCGCCCATGGTGAAGAAAGCACCGAAGGCAACAGCTCCACGCCGCTTTCATTGAGCGCCGGCAGCCAGATCACCGAGTTGCAGCAGCGCCTGAAGGCCAGCGAGCAGCAACGGGAAGAACTGAGCAAACAACTGCAAAATGCCGACAACACCCGCGAAAGCGCCCAGCTCGCCCGGTTGCGCCAGGAGAACCAGCGCCTGAAGCTGCAACTCAAGGAAGCCCAGGCCAGCCCGCTGCCGCGCCTGCTGACCGAACAGCAGCAATGGTTCGTCACCGGGGCCGGGGTAGCGCTATTGGCGCTGCTCTGCGGTATCTTTGCCAGTGGAGCAAGCCGAAAACGTCGGCAATGGCTAAATTGAGTGAGTCATGAGCGAGCTGTTACTGATTGATGATGACCAGGAGTTGTGTGAACTCCTGAGTAGCTGGCTGAGCCAGGAAGGCTTTCAGGTCCGGGCCTGTCACGATGGCCAGAGTGCCCGCAAGGCGCTGGCCGAAACCGCGCCGGCGGCCGTGGTGCTGGACGTGATGCTGCCCGACGGCAGCGGTCTGGAACTGCTCAAGCAACTGCGCAGCGATCATGCCGACCTGCCGGTGCTGATGCTTTCGGCCCGGGGCGAGCCGCTGGACCGGATTCTCGGCCTGGAACTGGGCGCCGACGATTACCTGGCCAAACCTTGCGATCCACGCGAACTGACCGCCCGCCTGCGCGCCGTGCTGCGCCGCAGCCACCCGGCCGCCGTGTCGACCCAGCTCGAGCTGGGCGACCTGAGCTTCAGCCCGGTGCGCGGCGTGGTCAGCATCGACGAAAAGGAATTCACCCTCACCGTCTCCGAAAGCCGCCTGCTTGAAGCCCTGCTCAAGCAACCGGGCGAGCCGCTGGACAAACAGGAACTGGCGCAGATCGCCCTCGGCCGCAAGCTGACCCTGTACGACCGCAGCCTGGACATGCACGTCAGCAACCTGCGCAAAAAGATCGGCCCGCACCCCGACGGCCGCCCGCGCATCGTCGCCCTGCGCAGCCGTGGCTACTACTACAGCCTCTGATCGTCTGTCAGTTTTGTCAGGTCGGCGCGAAAACGTGTTTACCCAAGCTTTACACAGCGCTGACCGCCGCTGACCTTGATCTCCGTAATCTGTACTCATCCGGAACGTACCGGGAACGAGACAAAGGAGATTCACCATGCGCAAGACTCTTATCGCTCTGATGTTCGCCGCTGCCCTGCCGACCGTCGCCATGGCCATGCCACAGGATGGTGGCCCGATGGGTGGCCCGCTGGACGGCCCGCGCCATGGCGGTCAGATGCACGGCATGCACGGCAAAGGCCCGTACAGCCAGCTCGACTTGTCCCGCGAACAGCGCGAGCAAATTCGCAAGATCATGGGCGAGCAGATGCACGAGCGTAAACAGACGGTCGAAAAATACCTGGAGAAACTCTCGCCAGCCGACCAGAAAGCCATGAAGGACGAGATGGCGGCGAACCACAAGAAAGCCGAGTCTGATGTTCGCGCCGTGTTGAAACCGGATCAACAGAAGAAATTCGACGAGATCCAGAAGAAACAGGCCGAACGTCGCGCCGAATGGGCCGAGTTCAAAGCCTGGAAAGCGCAACAGCCGCAAAAGGCGCAATAATGTTCTGACCCCAAGCCCGACGGCTTACCCCGTCGGGCCTGCTTTCACCCGGCCCAATGTGGGAGCGAGCCTGCTCGCGATGGCGGTGTATCAGACACGATGTGCTGTCTGACGCTACGCCATCGCGAGCAGGCTCGCTCCCACAAAGGTTTTGCGTCTGTCCTGAGGATTTTCTGTGCGTTCATTGTTCTGGCGTATTCTCGCCAGCTTCTGGCTGGCCATCGCTCTGGTTGCAGGGCTTTCCATTCTGCTGGGGCACATGCTCAATCAGGATGCGTGGATCCTCAGCCGCCATCCGGGCCTCAACACCCTGGCTGCCGAATGGACGCAGACCTACGAAGCCCAGGGCGAAGACGCCGCCCAGGACATCCTCGAACAGCGCAAACGCCAGTACCACATCGACGTGCAGGTGCTGAACGAAAGCGGCGACCCGGTAGTGCGCGGCACCTTCCCCCGGCGCGCGGCCGCCTTCGAGGCGCGGCAGAACAACGATGACCGACGCCTGCCCTGGCGCCGACTGACCGACGAATTCACCAGCGACAAAAGCGGCGACACCTACCTCTTCATCTACCGCATCCCGCACCCGGAACTCGACGCCTGGCACCGCGAAAGCCTGCTCTGGCCGTTGAGCGCGCTGGGCATCGCGCTGGTGGTGCTGACCCTGTTCAGCCTGTTGGTGACCTTTTCCATCACCCGCCCGCTCAGCCGTTTGCGCGGCGCGGTGCACGACCTCGGGCAGACCACCTATCAGCAGAACAGCCTGGCGCAACTGGCCAACCGTCGCGATGAATTCGGCGTGCTGGCCAACGACTTCAACCGCATGGGCGCACGCCTGCAAAGCCTGATCGGCAGCCAGCGCCAACTGTTGCGCGACGTGTCCCACGAGTTGCGCTCACCACTGGCCCGACTGCGCATCGCCCTGGCTTTGGCCGAACGTGCAAGCCCCGAAGAACGGGAAAAACTCTGGCCGCGCCTGACCCGCGAGTGTGACCGGCTGGAAGCGCTGATCAGTGAAATTCTGGTGCTGGCGCGAGTCGATGCCGACAACGCCAGCGCCGAAGAGGTGGATTTGAATGCCCTGCTCGCCACCCTGCAAAAAGACGCTCAATTGGGTTCGCCAGAGCAGACCGTGCGTCTGGAGGCCGAGCCGGCGCTCAATCTGACAGGCTGGCCGACCATGATCGAACGCGCCGTGGACAACCTGCTGCGCAATGCCCAACGCTTCAACCCGGTCGGGCAGTCGATTGAAATGCAGGCGTCACGTCAGGGCGAGCGGATCGTGGTCAGCGTGCGTGACCATGGGCCCGGGGTGCAGGCCGAGCATCTGAGCCAGTTGGGCGAACCGTTTTATCGGGCGCCGGGGCAGACCGCTGCGGGTCATGGCCTGGGGCTGGCGATTGCCCGGCGGGCGGCGGAGCGGCATGGCGGGACGCTGGTGCTCGCCAATCACCCGCAGGGCGGATTTGTGGCCAGTCTTGAGTTACCGCTGGAGCCTGGGATTGTGGTGCAACCCTGAAAAGCCCCCCTCATCGGAACGCCGCCCGCCCAGCCCTCTCGCGGAGGGAGAGGGAGCCGACCGAGGTGTCTTGCGTCATACATCAACCTGAAAAAACGAGTCGATTATGGATCTGCCAAAGCCCCTGAACCGCGTCAATTCCGGATTCGGCCAAGTTCTTTCAGGTCGGTGAACCTCTGAAGCATCCCCCAATCAGTCCCCTCTCCCTCCGGGAGAGGGTTAGGGTGAGGGCGATTTTATAGCTTTTAACGCCCTTTAAGCCTTACCCGACCAGGCGCTAACAAACTCCGCCAAATCAACCTTCTCGGCCACCCGCGGTTCTTTCTGCGGCGTGCCTAGGTACAGGAACGCAATCACCTCTTCGTCATCCGTCAGGCCCAGGCCCCTGGCGACATGTTTCGAATAAGCCAGATCACCGGTGCGCCACACCGCGCCAATCCCCTGCGCGTAAGCCGCCAGCAGAATCCCGTGCGCCGCACAGCCCGCTGCCAGCAATTGCTCGGCCTTCGGGTATTTGACGTGATCCTGCAACTTGGCGATGACCACGACCACCAGCGGCGCCCGCAGCGGGCCGTTGCGTGCCTTGTCGATCATCGCTTCGGTGACTTCGCCTTCCTGCATCTGCGCAGCTTCGGCCAGCAACTCGCCCATCTGCTCACGCGCCGCGCCTTCGACGGTCAGGAAGCGATACGGCTGCAAATGGCCGTGATCCGGTGCGCGGGTCGCGGCGGCGAACAGCACTTCGCGCTGTGCGGCAGTGGGGGCCGGATCGATCAGTCGTGGAACGGAAACACGGTTGAGCAAAGCGTCGAGAGCCTGCATCGGCCACCTCCTGAAAAAATGTCCGGCTATTCTAGCTGCAAGTGATCCAGACGCGTCGGTTTACATGCCTTGCACCGCAGGTAGAATGGCGCCCTTCCCACATCAGCCCGAGCGGACTTCATGGCGTTGCCGACCTTACGGATCATTGGTTTCATCATCGGCATCTTCCTGATCACCCTGGCCGTCGCCATGGTCGTGCCCATGGCCACCCTGGTGATTTTCGAGCGCACCGGCGATCTGCCGTCGTTCCTCTGGGCGAGCATGATCACCTTCGTCGCCGGCCTCGCGCTGGTCATTCCCGGCCGCCCGGAACACATTCACCTGCGCCCCCGGGACATGTACCTGCTGACCGTCAGCAGCTGGCTGGTGGTGTGCATTTTCGCCGCGCTGCCGTTTTTGCTGACCCAGCACATCAGCTACACCGACTCGTTCTTCGAAAGCATGTCCGGCATCACGGCCACCGGGTCGACCGTGCTCAACCATCTGGACGACATGTCCCCCGGCATCCTGATGTGGCGCTCGCTGCTGCACTGGATCGGCGGTATCGGCTTCATCGGCATGGCGGTGGCGATCCTGCCGCTGCTGCGCATCGGTGGCATGCGCCTGTTCCAGACCGAATCCTCGGACCGCTCGGAAAAGGTCATGCCCCGCTCGCACATGGTGGCGCGGCTGATCGTGGCGGCCTACGTCGGCATCACGATTCTCGGCAGCCTGGCGTTCTGGTGGGCCGGGATGAGCCCGTTCGATGCGATCAACCATGCGATGTCAGCGATTTCCACCGGCGGGTTCTCGACCTCCGACCAGTCCCTGGCCAAGTGGACGCAACCGGCGGTGCACTGGGTGGCCGTGGTGGTGATGATTCTCGGCAGCCTGCCGTTCACCCTGTACGTGGCGACGCTGCGCGGCAACCGCCGGGCGCTGATCAAGGATCAACAGGTGCAGGGTTTGCTCGGCATGTTGCTGGCGACCTGGCTGGTGCTCGGCACTTGGTACTGGTGGACCACCAACCTGCACTGGCTGGACGCGCTGCGCCATGTGGCGCTGAACGTGACGTCGGTGGTCACTACCACGGGGTTTGCATTGGGGGACTACAGCCTGTGGGGCAATTTCTCGCTGATGCTGTTCTTCTATCTGGGCTTCGTCGGTGGCTGTTCCGGTTCGACGGCGGGCGGGATCAAGATCTTCCGTTTCCAGGTCGCCTACATTTTGCTCAAGGCCAACCTTAACCAGCTGATTCACCCACGGGCGGTGATCAAGCAGAAGTACAACGGTCACCGCCTCGACGAAGAAATCGTCCGGTCGATTCTGACCTTTTCGTTCTTCTTCGCGATCACCATCTGCGTGATCGCCCTGCTGCTGTCGCTGTTGGGCGTGGACTGGATGACCGCGTTGACTGGCGCCGCCAGCACCGTGTCCGGCGTCGGCCCGGGCCTGGGCGAGACCATCGGCCCGGCCGGCAACTTCGCCAGCCTGCCGGATGCGGCCAAGTGGATTCTGTCGTTCGGCATGCTGCTCGGCCGACTGGAGATCATTACGGTGTTTGTACTGTGTATTCCGGCGTTCTGGCGTCACTGATCGCCTTCGGCGCCTCCAGCAACCGCGCCCGGTAATCGCCGGGCGTGGTGTCGAACCAGCGACGGAAGGCGCGGAAGAAATTGCTCGGATCGGCAAACCCCAACAGATAGGCAATCTCCAGCAAGGTCATGCTCGGTTGCGCCAGGTACTGCTCGGCGAGTTCGCGGCGGGTGTCATCGAGCAACTGCTGAAAACTGGTGCCCTCCTCCTGCAAGCGTCGCTGCAAGGTTCGCTGCGACAGATGCAGGGTCTGCGCCACCGTATCGCGCTTGGGTTCGCCCTGCGGCAGCAGGCGGCACAACACCTGACGCGCCTTGTGGGTCACGCGGCTTTCGGAAAAACGCGCCAGATACTCCCCGGCGAACCGGTCGTGCAGCAGCGCCATCGCCTCGTTGGCCGTGGGCAGCGGCGCTTCCATGTCGGCCCGTTCGAAGATCAGCGCGTCATACGGCGCGTTGAACACCAGCGGTGCATGGAAGGCCTGTTTGTAGGGTTCAAGATCATCCGGCTCGTCACCCTGCACCAGCACTTTGCGCGGGTGCAGCGTGCGCCCGGTCAGCCAGCCGCACAGTGCCAGCGCGCAGGCCAGCGAGGCTTCGGCACTCTGGCGGGTCGGTGGCAGATGATCGCCGTGCACCGTCAGGATCAGCGCATAACCCTCGTCGAGCAGGCGAAAACTCAGGTCGGCACTTTCGGCGATGATCCGCTGATAACGCACCAGACGCTGAAAACCTTCCGCCAGCGTATTACTGGACATCAGTGCATAGCCCGCGACATGGAACGAAGCCGGCCGCACCACCTTGCCCATGTTCAGGCCGATCGCCGGATTCCCGGACAGCTCGACCGCCCGTTGCCAGAGTCGGGTCATGGAATCCTGTGGGAAGCGTGCGTCCGGATCCTCCAGCGCCGCGTAGTCGAGCCCCAGCTGTCTGAACAGAACCCGACAATCCAGGCCGTCCATTTCCAGTGCCTTGACAATCCCCATCGCCCAGCTTGCAGAAGTCGTTCTTTCGCTCATGGCGTTTTTTCTTGGATGACATGGTAAGCCGCATACTACGGCCGATTTCCCAAGGATAGTAAAGTGGCGCCGATTGTCACTGGCCGACGCCAATGATCACTCTAGACTCAAATAAGCTACCCGCCGAACAACTTGCAATCAGAACAATAGCCACAGAGATCGCAGTCGTGGAAACCCTCAAGCCTTTCAACAGCTTCGCCGAGTTCTATCCGTATTACCTCAGCGAGCACAGCAACAGCACCTGCCGTCGCCTGCATTTCATCGGCACGACGCTGGTGATCTTCATTCTCGCCCTGACCATCGCCAAGGGCGCCTGGCTGCTTTTACTTGCGTTGCCGCTGGCGGGCTACAGCTTTGCCTGGGTCGGCCATTTCTTTTTCGAGAAAAACCGCCCGGCCACCTTCCAGCACCCGTTCTACAGCCTGCTCGGCGACTTTGTCATGTACCGCGACATGATCCTGGGCCGCGTGCCGTTCTAGAAATTCCGACCAAGAGGATTGCCGATGAATGCCAATGCCCGTTTCACCCACATGAAGGACGGCACACCGGACGACTGGGCGATCATTGCGGCGGATTTCAGCGCCTATGCCCGTCAGTTGCCGGGCCGGATCATGGCGCACCTGAAACTGCTAGAAGGCGATTTCGGCGGTTTCCCGGTGGATCGCCTGACCCACTCGCTGCAAACCGCGACCCGCGCCTTTCGCGACGGGCGCGACGAGGAATACGTGGTCTGCGCCCTGCTCCACGACATCGGTGACACCCTCGGTTCCTACAATCACCCGGACATTGCCGCGGCCATTCTCAAGCCGTTCGTCAGTGCCGAAAACCTGTGGATGGTGGAAAAGCACGGGATCTTCCAGGGCTACTACTTCTTCCATCACCTGGGCATGGATCGGCACCTGCGCGAGCAGTTCAGCGACCACCCGCAGTTTCTGGCGACCGCGGAGTTCTGCGCCAAATACGACGCAGCGGCGTTCGACCCCGAGTACGACACCCTGCCGCTGAGCTTCTTCGAGCCGATGATGGAAAGGCTGTTCGCCCAGCCGAAAAACTCGATCTACAAAGCGGCGATGGAAGAGCACGCCTAGGCCTGATGTTGTCTGCACCGGCCTCATCGCTGGCAAGCCAGCTCCCACAGGTTTTTGGGGTGTACACAAAGGCTACGTACACCTTCGACCACTGTGGGAGCGGGCTTGCTCCGGGCGGCGATCCGACGATGAGGCCAGCAAAACCGACACACATCTTTTCTAAGCCAGCTCGGCAACCTTCGCCGCTTTCAACTCGGCCTCTCGCGCCTGCGCATCGGCCAGGCGATACAGCTCGATCGTGCCGTCCCAGTGCTCGATCAGCGCCGTACACGACTCCACCCAATCGCCACAATTGAGGTAATCCACCTCGCCGACCTTGCGGATCTCGGCGTGGTGAATGTGCCCGCAGACCACGCCGTGCAACTCGCGCTTCACGCATTCGTGGGCGATGGCTTCTTCGAAGTCGCTGATGAAGCTGACCGCCGTCTTCACCTTGTGCTTGAGACAGGCCGACAGCGACCAGTAGCCGTAACCGTATTTCGCCCGCCAGTGATTGAGCCAGCGGTTGAGGGTCAGGGTGAACTCGTAGGCCGAATCGCCGAGGAACGCGAGCCAGCGGTGGTAACGGGTGATCACGTCGAACTGGTCACCGTGAATCACCAGCAGATGCCGGCCATCGGCGGTGACGTGGACTGCCTCGTCGACCAGCTGGATGTTGCCCAGAATCAGTTTCGAATAGCGGCGCAGGAATTCGTCGTGGTTGCCGGTGACGTAGATCACCTCGGTGCCACGCTTGCTCATGGTCAGCAAACGGCGAATCACGTTGGTGTGGGCCTGGGGCCAATACATGCCGCCGCGCAGTTTCCAGCCGTCGATGATGTCGCCGACCAGGTAGATCTTGTCGGCGTGATAGCCCTTGAGAAATTGCGACAGATGCTCGGCCTGGCAATCCCGCGTGCCCAGGTGCACGTCGGAGATCCACAGGGTGCGAACCCGTTGTTTACGGCTGGGTCTGGCGAGCTCGGCGCTGGTCATGGGCAACCCTCTGCGATGTTTTCGCCACTTTGCGCGCGCCCGGTTAATCGACCATGACAGGTGTGCGTCAGTCGTGTGACAAACGCGTCGCCCCTGCGCCGGTGTAGACTGGCGGCTCGCCCGGAGACCGCCATGCAACCGATCCTGACCCTGCGCCATTACAGCCACGACCTGATCGCCCACAGCCACGACCACGCGCAACTGGTGTTCGGCCTGTCCGGCGCGCTGGATTTTGAAGTCGAAGGGCACGGCAGCCAGGTCTTGCAGCAGAGCTTCGTGGTGATCCCCGCTGGCGCGCATCACGCGTGCGGCAGTCCCAAGGGCAGTCGCTGTCTGGTGCTGGATGTGCCCGACGAGCAATGGCTGGCGCGCTCGCTGGGCGATCACGCCGATGCCAGCCGTCGCCTGCTGGACAACGCCGCGCGGTTGTCGCTGGATGCCGGGCAAGGTCAATTGGTCAACTGGCTGGCGAACAGTCCGGTGAACGATCCTCTGATTGCGCAACAGGGCGCGGTGTTGCTGCTGGCGAGCCTGAACCACGTGCCACCCGCCGAGATCGTCGCGCGCCGCCTGCCCTACGCGGCACTCGATGCGCACATCGAGCAGTACGCGGCCTATCCGTTGCAAGTCGCGGATCTGGCACGTGTCGCCGGATTGTCCAGCGCCCGGCTGCATGCGCGGTTCGTCGCCGAATGCGGGCAGACACCGATGGACTACATTCGCAGTCGCCGGCTGCACAAAGCCGTGGCGCTGCTGCGCAACACCACACTGCCCGTCGGTGAAGTGGCCAGCCGCGTCGGCTACAGCTCGCAGAGTGCGTTCTCGGCCGCCGTCCTGCGTGAGTTCGGTACGTCTCCTACACAATTGCGACGCGAGGCTGACGACAAAAGTCGATAGCCTGCCGACAGACTTTTGCGCCGTGACACGCTTCAATGTGTGCCTGTAATGGTGTTTGGAAAAAGGACTGCAATGACTCCCCGTACCGCCCTCGGCGCCCTGCATATCGGCGCACTGATGTTCGGCCTGACCGGTGTCTTCGGCAAACTCGCGGCCGCAACGCCCGCCGTCATCGTGTTCGGACGCGCCGCGTTTGCCGTGCTGGCCCTGGCGTTTTTTGCCCGCTTCGCCCAACAGGGCGGCTGGCAGAAACTGCAGGCCGTCGACTGGCGGCGACTGGCCCTGAGCGGTGTGCTGCTGGCCGGCCACTGGGTGAGTTTCTTCATTGCGGTCAAGGTCGCGGGCGTCGCCATTGCGACCCTGGGTTTCGCCAGTTTCCCGGCCTTCACGGTGATCCTCGAAGGGTTGATCTTTCGCGAACGCATCCGCATCAATGAAATCGTGCTGGTGGTGCTGGTCAGTGTCGGACTGGTGCTGGTGACCCCCGCCTTCGATCTGGCCAGCGGCGCGACCACCGGCCTGCTCTGGGCAATCCTGTCCGGGCTGCTGTTTTCCCTGTTGTCCCTGACCAACCGCGCCAGCTCCGGGCGCATCCCGGCGGTGCAGGCAGCGCTGTGTCAGAACGTGGTGGTGGCGTTGTGTCTGCTGCCGGTGGCAGCGCCGCAACTGAGCGAAGTACGGGCCATCGACTGGTTGTGGATCGGTCTGCTCGGGGTGTTCTGCACCGGCGTCGCCCACAGTCTGTTCGTCGCCAGTCTCGCGGTGATCAAGGCGCGCACCGCCGCAGTGGTGTTTGCCATGGAGCCGGTGTACGGAATTACCGTGGCCTGGCTGCTGTTCGATGAAGATCCGACCCTGCGCATGCTGATCGGCGGCGCGCTGATCATCGTTGCCATCGTGGTGTCGAGCCGGATGTCAGGCAGCAGCGACAAGAAAACCGTCGCGGCCGAAGCCGCCTCTCACTGAGTACGGTCGTTGTGGCCGAGGTCGCGGTCAGGGTCGATCCGGTCGCGCACCCGCTGCTTGAGCACCTTGGCCTCGGGGAAGCCGCCGTCGGCCTTGCGTTCCCAGATCTGTACGTCGTTGCAGGTAATGTGAAATATCCCGCCGGTGCCCGGCACCAGTGACACTTTGCCGAGGTCATCGCCGAAGGTGCTGAGCAGCTCTTGTGCCAGCCACGCGGCACGCAACAGCCACTGGCATTGCGTGCAATAGGTGATGACGATTTCCGGTTTTGTGACGGTCATGATTGCTGAAACTCCTGAGCCAGAGGGCGCCGCTATAATAGCCGGCTTTATCGCTCGCCCCGAGAATCACGATGCGTCGTCTGCTGATCTGCCTTTTACTTGGTTTCCTTCCGCTGTTCGTCCATGCCAGTGAAGCACCGCGACCGAAAGTCGGACTGGTGCTGTCCGGTGGCGCGGCCCGTGGCCTAGCGCACATCGGTGTGCTCAAGGCCCTGGAAGAGCAAGGCATCAAGATCGATGCGATTGCCGGCACCAGCATGGGCGCGGTGGTCGGCGGGCTGTACGCCTCGGGTTACAAGATTGACGAGCTGGAAAAACTCGCCCTGACCATCGACTGGCAGCAGGCATTGTCCGACGCCCCGCCCCGCAAAGACGTACCGTTCCGGCGCAAGCAGGACGACCGCGATTTTCTGGTGAAACAGAAGTTGAGCTTTCGCGACGACGGCAGCCTCGGCCTGCCCTTGGGCGTGATTCAAGGCCAGAACCTCGCGCTGCTGCTCGAAAGCCTGTTGGCCCATACCAGCGACACCCGGGATTTCGACAAGCTGCCAATACCGTTCCGCGCCGTGACCACCGACATCGCCAACGGCGAAAAAGTGGTGTTCCGCAAGGGCCATCTGCCGCAAGTGATCCGCGCCAGCATGTCGATCCCGGCAGTGTTCGCCCCGGTCGAACTCGACGGCAGATTGCTGGTGGATGGTGGCATGACCGACAACATTCCCCTCGATGTGGCGCGGGAAATGGGCGTCGACGTGGCCATCGTGGTCGACATCGGCACCCCACTGCGCAACCGCAAGCAACTGGTGACCGTGGTCGATGTGCTGAACCAGTCGATCACCCTGATGACCCGACGCAACTCCGAAGAGCAACTGGCGACCCTGCATCCCGACGACGTGCTGATCCAGCCGCCGCTGGCGAGTTTCGGTTCCACCGATTTCGGCCGAGGCCAGGAGATGATCGATGCCGGCTACCGAGCGACCCAGGCCCTGAACGTGCGCCTCGCCCGCCTCAAACCGGTGCAGTCGCAGGACGCCGAACTCAACGCCGCCCGCGCGCCGGGCCAGCGCACGCCGATCATCACTGCGATCAAGGTCGAGAACGACTCGAAAGTCGGCGATGACGTGATCCGCTACTACATCCGCCAGCACATCGGCGAACCGCTGGACCTGGGCCGCCTGCAAACCGACATGGGCACTCTGTACGGCCTCGATTATTTCGAGCAGGTGCAATACCGCGTGGTGCACAAGGGCACGGATCACACGCTGGTGATCAGCGCGCGCGGCAAACGCACCGGCACCGATTACCTGCGGGTCGGCCTCAGCCTGTCGGACGACATGCGCGGCGACAGCGCCTTCAACCTCGGCGCCAGTTACCGCATGAACGGCATCAACCGGCTCGGCGCGGAATGGCTGACCCGGGCGCAAATCGGCGATAAACAAGAACTGTACAGCGAGTTCTATCAACCGCTGGACGTGGGCTCTCGCTACTTCGTGGCGCCTTATGCGTCGTTCGCCGCACAAAACGTCGACTCGGTGCTGGACAACGATCCGATCGCCCAGTATCGCGTCGAGCGCTACGGCTTCGGCCTGAATGTCGGCCGGCAGATCGGCAACAGCGGCGAAGTGCGTTTCGGCGTCGGCGAGGCTTGGGGCAAGGCCGATGTACGGATCGGCGATCAGGACCTGCCGAGCGAAAACTTCAACGAAGGGTTCTATGCGTTGAAGTACTCGTTCGACTCGCTGGACAACGTCTACTACCCCCACGAAGGCGAGGACATCGGCCTGACGCTGGTGCAGTTCGAGCCGAGCCTGGGTTCCGACACGCGCTACCGGCAGTGGGAATTCAAACTGGACAAGGCCATGAGCAGTGGCCCGGATACGCTGATCCTGGGCGGTCGTTACGGTCGAACGCTGGACGATGCCAACGTGGTGACCTCCAGTTTCCTGCTCGGCGGTGCCCGGCAACTGTCCGGTTTCCGCGAGGACGCGATCTCCGGGCAGAACGTCAGTCTGATGCGTGCGGTGTATTACCGCCGCCTCACCCCGCGCTCGTACCTGCCGCTGGACTTCCCGCTGTACGCCGGCGCCTCGCTGGAACGCGGCCGGGCGTGGAACAACGACAACGAGTTCGACAGTGGCTACATCAACGCCGCCAGCGTGTTCATCGGCTTCGATACGCCGCTGGGGCCGCTGAACTTCAGCTATGGACTGAACGATGCGGATGAGCAGGCGGTGTACCTGAACCTCGGGCAGACCTTCTGACAGCGGTCAGCGAATCCCCGCCAACAGCGTGCGCGCCGTTTGCTTGAGGGGTTCGTCGGCTTCCTTGAGCAGTTCGTTGAGCAAGGCAATGGCGCTGTCGATATCGCCGTCGTCGATGCAGGTCTGGGCCTGTTCGAGTTTGCCGGCGTTGGCGGCGTCTGAGGGTTCGGGCTCCAGTTCAGGAGCATGTAGCTCCAGTGGTTCCAACGAGAGCGACGAACCGGGATCGCCAAACTCGTTGAGAAAGTCCTCATCCAGCGGCTGCGTTTCCGGTTCGACGATCCATTCCAGTTCGGCGGTTTCGGTATCGTCGGGCAGGGTTTCCGGCAATTCGAAATCCTGTGGCAGTACCTGCAGATCGGAGCCGAGCGTTGATGGCGCCTGTTCAGGTGCGTCGGTGATGGAGCGAGTCTCCTCAAGATCCCAACTCGACGCCATCGAGAGCTGATCCAGGTTCAGTTCGAAATTGTCTTCGGGCTCCGGCTCCACAGGGGGTTCGATCGGCAGCGCAGCAATCACCGGAGCCGCTGCCGCCAGAGGTGCGGCGCTGGCCAGTTTCGGGTAGCGGGCGCGAATCTCCTGCAAGCGCTGATCCTCGACCCCGAGCTGGCGCAGGCGGTTTTCCTGCTCGTCATAGATCGGCGTGTCGCCCTGCCGCCCCAGCACTTCAAGCAACTGCACGCCAAGGTCGATGCGCTCCGGCTCCCGCTGCAACGCATCGCGCAACAGGCCGGCGGCCTCGCCCAGGCGTCCGTAAGCCAGATAAATGCCGACCGCTTCCAGCACATCGCCGTTGGCGTGTTCCTCGCGATGCTCGACAGCACTGTGAATGGCACTCGGCTGCATCGGTTCGGCGTCGTCGACCGGGGGTTCGTTTCGTACCGGCAGGAACGGCAACGGCGCAGCAGTCCCTTGCGCCTGCTGGCGTTGCCGGCGCACATACAACCCCGCCACCAGCAACCCCAGTACCAGCAGCAGTCCGCCGAGCAGCGGCCAGTTGAGTGAATCCTCTTGGGACTCAACCGGGGCAATGACCGGCGCAGGCGCAGCTGCCACAGGGGCTACCGGTGCCGGCGGCGCCTGTTGCACTTCAATGAGGCGGGCCTGCAAATCACCGAGCTGTTTCTTGCCGTCAGCGATCAGCACTTCCTGCGCCTGAAGCTTCACGTTCAATGCATCGATGGTTTTTTGCAGTTGCTGGTTCTGCACAAGACTCGCCGCCAGTTGTTCGGCCTGCGCGTCGGCGACCGGAGCCGGTGGCTGCACCGGCGCAGCAGGTTTGGCCGGCGTAGTTGCGGTGGGAGTCTCGGGGGTCGGGAATTCCGAGGATTGCGCGCGCGCCGTTGGCTCGTCGGTGGCCGGAACAATTCCCGGTGAGCCCGGCGGGTCGATCAGCACGGTGTATTCGCGCAGCAGGTGGCCGTTGGGCTGATCGAGCTGCACGAGGAAATTCAGAAAGGGTTCGTTGACCGGTTTGCTGGACGTCACCCGGATCATGTTGCGATTGCCGCGCAGGATCGGGGTGAACTTGAGGTCATTGAGGAAGAACACGCGCTCGATGCCGGCGCGGCCAAACTCGTCCGCCGAGGCCAGACGGACCGCCAGTTCGCTTTCACTGACGCCCCCGACATCCACCAGCGCGATGTCAGCCTTGAGCGGCTGATTGAGGGCTGAATGCACGGTGATGTCACCGAGCCCCAGCGCCAATGAGGCGGTGGACCAGGCGAGAACACCGGCCACCAGCAGCGAGTTGGCGCAACGCTTTACCACGTGCCGACTTCCGAGCATGAGCATCCCTTGTATAAGCAAAACCGACTTCTATGCGTTCGCACATCCGGTACGAACACGATATTGCCCAGTAGTTCTTATAGTCTGCCCAGCGCGTTCTCTCAAAAAAACGGCACGCGGTTGTGCCTCAAGACTTTTCCAGATTGGCAAGAATGTGCCCGTGAACCCGCATGCAGACCTTCAAATCCGCTTCGTCGACGCCTTCGAACAATTCCTTGCGCAGTTGCGTGGCGATGGTTTCGATCTGTTCGATCAGCGGCAAGGCCGGTGAGCACAGCACGATTTTTTTCGCCCGGCGGTCTTCCATCACGGACTGGCGTTGCACCAGACCCTGGCTTTCCAGGCTGTCGAGCAGACGGGCCAGGGTCGGCCCTTCGACGCCGACGCTTTGCGCCAGCTCCCGCTGGGTCGGCGCCTCTTCGAAGCGCGCCAGATGCAGCAGCACCAGCCAGCGCGCCTGGGACAAGCCCAGGCCGGCCAGCCGGCGATCCAGTTCGGCACGCCAGCCACGGGACATCTGGGCCAATTGCATGCCAAAACGGTGTTGATCGGTTAACGGCATAAAACACTCATGATCAGACTGAAGAAATAGAGAAAAACTAATTATTAGTCAGCTAAGCATGACATTTGCCTATAGGCAAGAGGCGTCCTGTACTGAATCGTTACATCGGTATAGCGGTTGGCACAAACGCCCTCTCACATTTCAAACTCGGATTGCAGCGCAGCCCGTACGCAATACAGCACACCTTCAGGCACGCGCCCGGCAAACAGCTCGGCCACTTCGGCGACCGACGGCAACTCGCCTTCGCCGTCAAGGAACGCATCCTGGACTTCGCCCATCAGGTCTTCCGGCAAATCCAGCGCCTGTTCCAGCGACAGCTGCTGCTTGCCGATGGCCTCGGCGAGCATGGTGTAGACGTTCTTTTCCGAGCACTGCAATTGACCGGAGATCTGCAACGGCGTCATGCCGGCGCGGGCCAGGGTGATCAGTTCGTGGCGCACGTCGGCCACGACTTTCGGCGCCTCGGCCTCGCCGCCGAGCACTTCGAGGAAGGCCTCGCCGTAGCGCTCCAGCTTGCGCGCGCCGACGCCGCTGACCCGGGCCATGTCCGCCAGCGAGGTCGGCTGGCTGCGGAGCATTTCCAGCAGGGTCGAGTCGGGGAAGATGACGTACGGCGGCACGCCGTGTTCTTCCGCCAGCTTGCGCCGCAGGGCGCGCAACGCTTCCCACTGTTCCCGTTCTTCGCCGCGCACCAGTTGGCTGGCCGGGCTCTTGCTGCCGCTCTTGGCGGAGACTTGCGGCTTGAGGTCGCGGCGCAGCTCCAGGCTCACTTCACCCTTGAGCAGCGGCCGGCACGTGTCGCTCAGACGCAGCCCGCCGTAACCTTCGTGATCGACATCGGCCAGGCCGCGAGCAACCAGTTGACGGAACAGCGAGCGCCATTCGCTCTCGCTCAGCGCCTTGCCGACACCGTACACCGACAGATGCTGATGACCGAAGCTGCGGACCTTTTCGTTGTCCTTGCCCAGCAGCACGTCCACCAGATGGCCGACGCCATAACGCTGGCCGGTGCGATAGATCGCCGACAGCGCCTGACGCGCAGGCTCGGTGGCGTCCCAGGTCTGCACGCCGTCGGTGCAGTTGTCGCAGTGGCCGCACGGCTCCGGCATGTCTTCATCGAAGTAGGCCAGCAGCGCCTGACGGCGGCAGCGGGTTTCTTCGCAGAGCGAGAGCATGGCGTCGAGCTTGTGCTGCTCCAGACGCTTGTGGCGCTCGTCGCCCTCGGAGTTCTGCAGCATCTGCTTGAGCATCACCACGTCTTGCAGGCCGTAGGCCATCCACGCGTCCGCCGGCAGACCGTCACGACCGCCACGTCCGGTTTCCTGGTAATAGGCTTCAAGGGATTTCGGCAGGTCGAGGTGAGCAACGAAGCGCACGTTGGGTTTATCGATGCCCATGCCGAACGCCACGGTGGCGACCATGATCAGGCCTTCCTCGTTGAGGAAGCGCTTCTGGTGATAGGCGCGCAGATCGTTGGGCAGACCGGCGTGATACGGCAGTGCCGGGAAGCCCTGCTCGGTGAGAAACGCGGCCACCTCCTCCACTTTCTTGCGCGACAGGCAGTAGACGATGCCGGCGTCACTGCGCCGCTCGGCAAGGAACGCCAGCAACTGCTTGCGCGGCTGCTCCTTGGGCACGATGCGGTAGAAGATGTTCGGCCGGTCGAAGCTCGAGAGGAAACGTTCGGCATTCTGCAGGTGCAGGCGGGTGACGATTTCTTCGCGGGTGCGCTTGTCGGCGGTGGCGGTCAGGGCGATGCGCGGCACGTCGGGGAACATTTCCGCCAACTGCCCCAGTTGCAGGTATTCCGGGCGGAAGTCATGGCCCCATTGCGATACGCAGTGCGCTTCGTCGATGGCGAACAGGGCGATGTTCAAGCCTTGCAGGAACGACAGCATGCGCGGCTGCACCAGCCGCTCCGGCGCCAGATAGAGCATCTTCACTTCGCCGCGCTTGATCCGGTTGGCGAGGTCGCGCTGTTGCTCGGCGCTCAGCGTGGAGTTCAACGCGGCGGCGGCCACGCCCAGCTCTTCGAGGGTGGCGACCTGATCGTCCATCAAAGCGATCAGCGGCGAAACCACCACCGCCAGGCCGTCGCGCAGCAGCGCCGGCACCTGGAAGCACAGGGATTTACCGCCGCCGGTCGGCATCAGGACAAGGGCATCACCGCCACTGGCCACGCGCTCAATGATTGCACCCTGACGGCCACGGAAACTGTCGTAGCCGAAGATGTCCTTGAGGACGCGTTGAGCCTGTTCGAGCATAAAAACTCCAAAAATCCACTGAAACATCCCTGCACAGGCTGGTTCAAGACAGCCGAGGCTGCTTTAAACAAAACGTAAGCGCGCATTGCATCGCGCCGTACACAATCAGCCGCGACACCGGCAGGGATCGCAAAGCGCGGCAGTATACCCGAGCCCTTCCCGGCAAAGGGCACCGCCGATAAGAAGCTTGTGCGGGCAAATCTGCCGTGCGGCTGGCTTGAGGGCTCAAGAAGGCCTAGAATTCCCGCATTGTTTATTCCCCCAAGGTAGCCCTTTAATGTCCTTCGCCGAGCAACTAACCCGCCTGCAAGTCTTCCTTGACGCCGACGAGCTGCATGAAGAGGCGCTGGACTACGTGGCCGCTCACGGTTACCTGACTGCGCTGTCGATCTGCGCCGACGTGGTGCCGGAGCGTGAATGGATCGACGCCCTGTTCGCCGAAGAGCCGCATTACAGCAGCGAAGCGCAGCGTGAAGAGATCGAAGCCACGCTGATCGGCCTCAAGGCCCACATCGCCCGCCAACTGGCGTCGGACGAAGAGTTCGAGCTGCCATGCGAGCTGGACCTGGGCGACGACCCGGACGATTCCGAACTGCGCGGCTGGTGCATCGGCTTCATGGAAGGCGTGTTCCTGCGCGAAGCGGCCTGGTTCGAAACCGCCGAAGAAGAAGTCAGCGAAATGCTCCTGCCGATCATGGTCGGTTCGGGCCTGTTCGACGAACAGCCTGAGTTCGAAGACATCGCCAAGGACGCCAACCTGATGGACGACATGATCGTGCAGATCCCGGAAGCCCTGACCGCGCTGTACCTGCTGTGCCAGGCACCCGACGAAAAACCGGCGATCCTCAAGCCTCGTCACCACTAAGATCCGGCCTATGGACAATCCCATAGGCAACCGCCCCCTGATGTTGCGCTACATCCTGCTGGCCATCGGCTGGCTGAGCGTGGCATTGGGGGTGATCGGGATTTTCCTGCCTGTTCTCCCCACCACCCCCTTCCTCCTGCTGGCAGCCGCCTGCTTCGCCCGCAGCTCTCCGCGTTTCTATCAATGGCTGGTCGAGCATCCCCGGCTCGGGCCATGGATCCGCGATTACCTGGATGGCAACGGCATTCCGCTCAAGGGCAAGGTCTATGCGATCGGGCTGATGTGGGTGAGCATTCTGTTCTCGTGCTACCTGGTGCCGCTGCCTTGGGCGCGGGGGTTCATGCTGACCAGCGCGGTGCTGGTGACGGTTTATATCTTGCGGCAGAAAACGTTGTCCAAACCCTGATCTCACCCTGCCATCAAGCTTTTCAAAGCAACGAACCGTTCATCGGAAACGCTTGCCGACCTGTTATTTCTGACAGTCGACAATTCCCTCGCTTCACGCCTTAAATCACTCCAGCCCCCGATCCACAGCTCGAACGTCCAGATGTGCGTTCATGCCCGGTAATCCCGTAACCGCCGGCAAGCCAGAAGCCCTTGACGCCACTGGCGTACCCCTTCGGATGGAGTTGATCATGTTCACTTTTCGCCGATCCTTGTTCCCGAGTCGTAATGAGCTGCTCGCCCCGTTATCGGGTCTGTTCCCGCCCTACTTCGCCGACATGGTCATCCCGGTGCCAAGTGCCGATGGAGGGATCAACAGAATTGCATACGAAGCGTTCGATGCTGGGTTGTTTGCCCTTATCGACCCTTATCCGAACATGGCAATCGATGATTTTCTCGAAGTATTCCTGAATGACAAAAAGGTCGGCGAACTCAAGGTCAAGGATGAGCACCTCAATCAGCGGTGGTTCTTCTTCGTACCGACGGTCGGGCTTGTACCGGGCCTCTTCACCTGCCACTACGTATTGACCCGGGCAGGCGAGACCGTACCCGACGACCCATCGGCCACATTGACGCTGTTGCTGGAAATCGACGACCCGGCCGGTGACGACAAGCGCCCCTTCGAACCTTGGCACTCGGAGCTGAAAAAGGTCGGGCTACCGCAGGATGTCATCGACAACGGCGTGACCAAAGAGTGGGCCGACAAAGGCGTGCCGATGACCATCACGCGTTATCCGAATATCGCGGTTGGCGACATCATCCTCGCAATGTGGGGCAGTGTATTTCTACTACCCCACGAGCTGACACAGGCAGAAGTGGAAGGCACCGCCGAAATCATCGTCATGGCCAGGCCGGAAGATATCCTGACGGCTGGCGACAGCGCCGCAATGAAGATCCAATATGACGTTTGCGATCTGGTTTACAACTGGAGTGTGAAGTGGTCAGAGGCGACTTCCGTGCCAGTTGATGCCGGGGTATCACGCCTCGATGCGCTCATCATCAAGGAAGCGGATGACGGGAGGATCATTCTTGCAGACCTGGACGCCAACCCTGTCACCCTGCAGATCCTGATCAAAGCCGACGACGTCTTCACAGCCGGTGACACTCTCCTGATCACAGTGGTCGGCACGCCGATTCCCGGCAGACCGCCCCGGACGTTTACCGTTGAAGCCATCGTCCGCAACCCGACGTACATTCATGAAATCCCGGTTGCCTACGAGTTCGTGAAACTCTTCGCCCAGGGCACCCTCGACGCTTCCTATGCGTTGCGTAAACAGGATGGCAGCCCAACGCTTTATTCCAAGCGTACGTTTGCCACGGTGATCGGTAATCCGTCGCTGCTGCCGGCACCGACGATCAGAGAGGTAGTCGGGAACATTTTGCCCGCCTTGATACAAGCGGCATCGGTGGTAATCAGATATTCAGGCATCGCAAATGGCGATGTCCTGACGCTGATCTGGTTAGGTAAAAAATCCAACGACGATGACTATCTGCATGAAGAAGAGCATACCGTGTCGGGCGAAGAGCAGAAGGCCGGCGAGGTGACGATCTACGTCATGGGCGAGCACGTCAAAGCCTTGGAAAACGGCAGTCTCAAACTTAAGTACCGGGTATTCAACGAAGCTACCGGCCACTACGGCACCAGCGAGTCCGAGTTTCTGCGGGTCAACGTGGGATCATGGCAGGCAACGCTTCCGGCACCCAAAGTTGAAGAGGCTCCGGATGACATTCTCGACCCCTCGCAAACTGACAAGCTGGTTCATGTGCGGGTCTTGCCAGTGAACTGGGTCAAGGGCGATACGCTCACCTTCCACTGGATCGGAATCAACCTTTACGGCAGTACATCCGGCAGCGTGCCGATCACGTTGGCGACAGTTGGCCAACCGGTACGATTCCGGGTGGACAAACAATATGTCTCGGCCAACATTGGCTACTACGTGACCGTCATCTACACATTGCTGCACGCTGCCACCGGAAAATACAGCTATTCAGCACCTCTTGAGGTGCTGGTCGGCATTCCTCTGGGCAGGCTGTTGCCACCTACGGTCGTACAGGCCCCTGGCGGTATTCTGAACCCAATGGATGGCCGCAACGGCGTGGACATCGATTGCAGCTACGCGACCATGGACGCCCTGCTCGACAACCTCGGATTGAAATGGCGGGGCTCGCCAGGCGCCGGGACTTCGGAAGACCTGGAGAAACCTGCCGAGGCCACCGGCACCGTGAGATTCCACCTGTCGCGCTCCTTTGTTGGAGCCAACATCAACCGTGAGGTAGCGGTCAATTACGACGTCCAACGCTATGGCTTATGGACCCCCTCGGAAATCCTTCCGCTGAAGGTTCTCAACTTCCAGAATCCAGAAACGGAACTGCCGCGGCCCGAGGTTCCAGAAGCGAAGTCAGGCGAGTTGCTGGTAATGGAGCTCACCGCGAACGCGAGGGTTCTGGTCAAGGCATGGCCTTTCATTGCGCTCAAGCAGTTGGTCTGGCTATATATCGAAGGGCAGGCCAGCACGGGCGACTATCGAATCGATCTGCTCACCGCACATGAAGTGAACTCAACACAGCTCACACAAGGGTTGAATGAAACCCTGCTCAAAACGGAATTGCTGAAGCTGCTGCACGGCTCCAACGCCACCGTGGTTTGCAAGGTCATTTTCGATAACAGCACGGATGAAGATGCCGCCATCGTTCTCCCGAAACTGCCGCTGGTCATCCGCCAGCACTACGAGTACGTCACGCCCGTCATCACCATCGTGAAAACGGCATTGGGTACGGTCATTCCTGAGGCAGGTCAGACCTACGACAAGCGTTTGACGATCGAAGGGACAGCCACTCGGGCCGAGAAAGTCGATGTTCAAATCAATGGTGTACCCAAAGGTATGCCAACGGTGGATGCCAGCAGCGAATGGACACTGACGGTGGATTTGATTGAGGGTTTGCACCGGGTAGAGGCAATTGCCCAATACGACGCCGATGACAAGGTCAGCGATCCGCGTACCTTTACAATTGCAGTCGCTACGAAGCCAAGCATTACAGCCGTTACGGACGCCAGCGGCCCGGTTGATGACAACGACACAACCTATTTTACTGAGGTCACGGTATCGGTTCATGCGGATAGCGGCCAGACTGTGCAGCTTTACGAGGGTGCCACGGCGATTGGAAGCCCAATAACACTCGGCAACAATGGTGAAGGAAGTACAAAGCTGCAGAATCTGAATACAAAGACTTACCCGATCAAAGCCAAGGCAACTTATGGCGATCAGCTTGAGTCTGCTGTCCGGACATTTAAAGTAGCGGAAGCTACAGCTCCAGTCATATCCGAGGTTCGCGACTCAAATGGTGCTATCCAAAACAATGGCACGACATTTGATTCGCGTGTAACCATCATTGGCACTGCCATTCCCAACCAGCGGATACAGATCTACGACGGCACGACGCCAATCGCACCCGACACACTCGTCGACGACAAAGGGATATGGACCAAGACGCTGACCAACCTAAATCCCGCCGGGTACCGTATCCTGGCAAAGGGACTGTACGGAGCTCAGCCAGAATCCGGGGTACGAGTCTTCACCGTACTGGAAGCGTTGGCTCCTATCATTTCCTTGATCAACGATTCAAAGGGAGAAATCCTTCCCAACGGCACGACGTTCGACACCACCGTGACGGTTACGGGTACCGCGAGCGTAAATCAGCGAGTGCAAATCTACGATGACACAACGGCTATCACTCCCGATACACCGGTAGATGGCACGGGCGAATGGACAAAAACACTGACTGGCCTGAGAACCACTACTCATAAAATCAAGGCCAAGGCTTTGTACGGTACGCAACCGGAATCTGAAGTTCGAAATTTTACTGTGGCTGTTTCTACTACCCCTCGTATCGTTTCTGTAACCGATGCCAAAGGTTCCGTTGGCAACAATGGCACCACATACTCAAACGAAGTCACCGTAACAGTCAGTGCAGACAGCAATCAGCGTGTGCAGCTTTACAACGGTGCAGCGCCCATCGGTTCGCCGATAACACTGGGCAGTAATGGCAGCGCCAGCATTCGACTTTCCAGCCTCAGTCAGAGCACTTATGTCCTAAAAGCCAAAGCACTTTATGGAAATCAGCTTGAGTCACCTGCCCACTCATTTACAGTCAGGGCCCACCTCACCACCACCCTCACTTCGATCCGGCATTCAGGCGGGGAGCTGGGTAATGGCGGCAAAACAACAGACACTTCGGTAACCGTGACCGGGGCGGCAACGCCGTTGTACAGCGTGCAGATTTTTCTCAACAACGTGGGGGGGCAAACCGTGCCTGTCAACGGGAGCGGTGTCTGGTCACTCTGCCTCGGCATTCATCTGGGCTCGAACACGGTTTACGCGAGATCGGTTGCCAACAATCAACAGACCGAGTCGCGCAGCTTTACCAGGGAGAATCCGCTAGCGCCGTTGAACTTCAATACCAACCCGGTCACGTTGGGTGGCAAGACCTATATCATTCCGGGCAGCCCCAATGTTCTTCCCGCGTTCAATTCGGGTAACTCGGTGCGACATCAAGCCTCCGGTGGCCGCCCAGGCTACACCTATACCTCCAGTATTGAAGGTGTAGCGGTGGTAGATACAACAGGGCTTGTCACCGTGCGTGGCCGGGGAACAACCACCATCACTGCCACAGATGCAGCCTACCAATCCAAGAGTTACACCGTGACGGTGACGAACGTGATCCAATGTTTCGGCTATGGGAATGCAACCTGGACGCAAGCCAACTCAAGCGTCGCGTCGGCAGGTACGCGGATCCCGAGCATGGCGGAGCTATACGAAATACATGCGGCCTTCGGGAATCGATGGCCCATGGGAAACCATCATTACTGGTCAACCGATCCCAGCAACTTTTGGTGGCCCCTGCCGGCCAGAAAAACTTTTTACCTTAATTCGGGAGGGGAAGGTGCAGCCAAGACACCACCCTGGAATGACTACTCCAACGTGGTCGGCATCAAATAAAAGGTTGAGTACCTGTCGAGAATGAAACGTTGTAGTTGATTCATCTCTGGAGACCGCCCCTACAAACTGCGCCAACTTGCGGAGGGAGGGGCGGTCTGCCAACACCTATCGCTTCCCTGTTTACCGCTCGTCTAAATCCCTCCTGTACCTGTCAGATCTGACAGTAGCCAAATTACCCGTTTGATCGCTCAATCACTCCACCGCCCACACCCTCCGGCAGGAGTTCCCGTCATGCTCGTCCAACCCAAAAAAGCCATCGGCACACTCGCCCTGCTCGACCCAGACATCCCCGGCGCCAAGCAGCTGCCGAGCGGAGAATGGGCCATCAACCGCGCCGCCGCACTGCTCAACTCTCCCACTCATGGTCTCAAGGTGCAGATCCCGGTCTGGTCGAACAAAGATCTGGCCGACAAGGTCGAGCTGCTGCTCAACAACCTCCCGGTCGACCATCAAATCGTTACCCAGGATGCCGAAAAGACCCAGCGCACCACCCTGTTCGTCGCACCGGGTCGTTTTCAGAGCGGCACGTGGGATCTGGCCTACCGGGTGACGCGCTACAACCAGGCGCCAGAGCCTTTTACGCCACCGCTCAAACTCAAGGTCAAACTGGAAATCCCCGCCGGCCAGGACACCGATCCCGGGCAGGGTCACTCCAACCTGCACATGGAGTTCAGGCCGTCGGAAATTGTCCAGGACGGTGTCGACAAGGACACCGCCGAAAAAGGCGTGGACGTTCTGGTCGTGGCCAAACCCGGCAGCGGCTCGAACCTGCCTTACCCCGAAATCGCCGTGGGCGACGTGAGCTGGGTAAGCTGGGGCGGCAAAAGGGTGCCGTCGGATCCGGTCACCCAGGAGCAGATCGACGACCCGCTGAACAACCCCATCATCATCCACATCAGCAAGGACGTCATCCTTGCAGCCAGCGACTCAGGGAGCGAAGGGCTGGCGGTGTCATTCTTCGTCAGAGACTTTGCAGACAACGACTCCGAGGACTGGTGCAAGGAAACGCGCATCGTCGTCGACACCGGCAACACGCGGCTGGATGCGCCGATTCTTGAGCAGGCCGACGGGAACGAACTCGACGTCGATCAGTTGGATAAAGAGCCATTGTTGCTCCAGGTCGTTGCAGCATCATCCGATGACTACAACAAGGGCGACACCATCATCATGCACTTGCAGGGCACCACCCTCGACGGCGAAAGCATCCAGGTCGATGCCCGCCAGACCATCAACAAAACACCACCGCTGGTGGTCGAGGTGCTGATGGACAACGACGGTGCCCGGGCATTGGCAAAAACCCAGAGTGTGTTTTTCTTCGACCTGGAACGTGACGGCAGCATTATTCAGCGCTCCAGAGGCCGCTTCATCAATATCATCGGCGAGCCCAAACGCCTGGCAGCGCCCAAAGTCGAAAGTGAGGTGGGAGGAGCGCTGAATCCAGACTTGCCGAACGTGATCGTCCGCATCCCCTACGATCCGCTGATCACCCCGGACAACGCCATTGAAATTCACTGGAGCATTGCCCTTGCGGATGGCACCGTTTTCGAGCCCGAGCTGGACTGGATCTCTCCGACCCAACAGGAGGCCGATGACCCCGAGGGCTTCATCGTCCCCATTTCAGGCCCCAAGTACCTGAAACCCGGCGAAGGCGGCACCCTGGTGGTGTCGTACGACGTGCTCAGCGAAGGCGAGAACGACGAGATCGTTCGCAGGCCTTCCCCGCCAGCCTCGCAATTGAACATCGGCGAGCCGAGGCTTGAGCTGGTTCCGGCCATCCTGCTCGGTGAAAAGGACGGTACGTTTGAACCCGAGGATCTGCCCAACGGCATCAGCAAAGTCACCTGCCCCAACCCCGTGAACAATCCGACCCTGCCCAAGGATGTGGTGCACTGGCAATTGTATGATGCCCAAGACAAGTTGCTGTTCAAGGACGACAAGACCCTCAACTCAATGAGTGCCGGCAAAGACGTGACATTCCTGCTCGATGCGGCGTTTGTACAGCAGCATTTTGAAGCCCATCGCGGTGAACAGTTGAGGGTCCGCTATCACATCGATCGGAATGCGACGGGCAAGCCCAGTTATTCGAATCCGTTGGAGTTCAGTGTTGGCGTGAAACTCGACCTGAAGCCCCCGAAGATCAAGGAGGCCCCCGATGACACTCGCCTGGACCCGATCGACGCCAGGGACACCCTGACCGTCGTGGTCGATTTCGAGGACATCAAGTTACAGGACAAAATCATTGCCACCTGGACCGGCACGCCGGGGGAAGGCTCACACACCGCGCCGGAAAAAACCGTCACCGTGCTCGGTCCGCAGGAGATTCCACTGGCCAACAGCGTGGTGGCCTTCAACCTGAACAAGTCGGTGAACGTGAGCTACACGGTCAAGCGCGGCAGCCAGGACCCGCAACCGTCGGACATCAGGTCTCTGATGGTGCTGGCGCTGACGCTGAATCTGTCGCACACACCGAAAATCCTCCAGGCGGCCAACAACGGCGAAGGGCCGGAGCTGGATCTGAACGCCATCAGCACCAACGCGCGCCTGCACAGCCTGAAATGGCCACTGATTGCCCTGGGGCAGTATGTGTGGCTACGGTTCAAAGGCACCAACGCCAATGGCCCTTATGATCGGGTCGTCTGGACAGCGCCCCACTCCAGGGTTATCGATCCGGCATGGATCAGCAGCCATTACGAAGAGGATGTCCTTGCGCCGGTTCTGGCCGAGCTCAAGAACCTCAAGCATGGTACTCCGCTAACGATTGAGTTCAAGGTTGCGTTCGGCGGCAGCCAGGACGAAAACGAAGCAGTGACCTTCCCGGTGCGCACCTACACCATCAAAGCCATCGAGGACAGCAAACCCGCGATCACCTTGGTCAAGGGCTCACCCAGCGGGGACGAGATTCCGCCGGACGGATTGACCGTGGAAACGGCCGTGACCCTGACGGGCACGGCCAGCAAGGGTCAGAAAGTGCAGATTCTGGATGGTGACGACGATAAAGGCGAAGCAACCGCAGACCCGGTCACCGGGGTCTGGAGCAAAACGGTCTCCGGGCTGGACATAACACCGCACAGCTTCACGGCCAAGGCGTTGTATGGTTCGGGGCAGGTCTCGGATCCGCGGACCTTCACCGTGACCGCTGCCA